>CAZNJD010000001.1:0-18984 GCA_964573285.1 uncultured Sulfurovum sp.
TGTTAAAAGAAAGTTATATATTACATATATATAGCTAGTGAGGTGAAATTGAAGTAGATAGAATATTATTACATTATAGATTGATAATCATTTTCGATATTTTTGTGATTACTATAATTTTCTATTGAAAAAGATACTATATTATTTTCTCTTCCTATGATTATGATAATGATAATATCAGGGTTAATAACAGGAATACACTGACAATAACACAATTTACAGATATTCCTGATGCTGAGAATTATCCAACTACAGGAACATATATGGATGGAAAAGTAATTTATTATGTAAATGGAGATATAGAAGAGAGTTATTTAGATATTTCTATGCAAACATATGATAATAATATATTAAAAGAGGATATAAAGTTTGATAATTTTACTTTGAAGTATGATAACCTTAAACGAGCATCTTATTTTAATGGTAGATATTATTATAAATCAGGTTGTTTCCAAGAAGACCATACATTTAAAACAGATAATAATAACTGGTTGGTCGAAAATAGTACCAATAGTAATTATTACTCTTCTGGTATTTTGACTGTTGATAATATTAAATATGTTTATAGTGGAGTAGATGTAACTATTACAAAAGATAATATAACTAAAACTTTTACACAACAAGAGTTTATAGATGAGTTAAATAAAGAGCAATCTTCAGATAGTAGTTGTTATCAACAAGGTAATTTTGGAGTTTAATAAAAAAAGATATTGAGAAGAGAGATTAATTCTCTCTATCTCAAAATGGTAATAGTCCAAATTTTTTAATAAACTTATCATCTATATCTATTAATCCTCTCTCTTGCAGACTATCTAATATCTCTTTTGTACAAAATGTATCCCCTGGCCACTCTCTATTAAATCCATCTACTTTGCTTTTATTAGTTCCATCAATAACTATAAATGGATTTAGAAGTATATCTCTATTAGCATCAATATTATTAACAACTCTCCATATAAGCATATATGGTTCATCTATATCATTATTTTTTTTGTCAATTATAATTAATAGTTTAATATGCTCCTTTAGTGGATAGAATTTTTCTATATTACTTATAACAGAAGTTGTCTTATTTAGAGCAATTATAGTTATAGGATTTTTAGTATGAGTGAAATATTGTTTGAGTTCTATTATGCTACTGTCTATCTCTTGAAATTTTTGGAGTAAGGTTTTATTATCAATTAAATTTTTTACTCCATTTTTTATCTCTTTGTCTGTAGCATCAATTCCAAGTTTTCCTCCTACCAAAGATTCATTGGCTGTATGGTCAAGAGCATCAATAATACCTTGTGTAATCAATATCTTAGTAGGGTCAAGTCGATTTAAGATATATTCTGTAATAGCTTTAGTATCTTCAAGTGCTGGAGCATCTTCATTTACAAATATAGCATGTTTGACAAAACTCATCTGTCCTACACCCCAAAAAGCATGCATAAATTGTTGTGCATGACCTTTATATAGAGTTTTCATTTTTCCCAAAATCAGATTATGAAAGACCCCATTTTCAGGCATATAGTAGTCAATTAAATCAGGAGCCATTGGTTTGAGCATTGGTAAAAATATTCTTTCTGTTGCCCAACCCATATATTTATCTTCTAATGGGGGTTTTCCTACAACTGTAGCTTGAAAAATTGGATTTTCTTTCATTGTGATAGTCTCAATTTCCATAACAGGATAAGGCTCTTTGAGAGTATAATATCCAGTATGGTCACCAAAAGGTCCTTCTATTTCCATTTTAGTTGGGTCAACAAATCCTTCTATAACTATATCCACATCTTTTGGGATGTATATATCATTTGTTATAGATTTAACTAGTTTGGCATTTTTACCTCTTACGAAACCATATAACAACATCTCAAACATACCATGAGGCATAGGTGCTTGACCACACCAAATATATAAAGGGTCACCACCAATAGCTACAGTTACTGGCATCTTTTTCCCTACTTTTTGATATTGGTCGAAGAAATGAGAAGCATCTTTGTGTATTTGCCAGTGCATTCCTAGATGATTTTTATCATATTGTTGTAGTCGATACATTCCAAGATTTTGCATACTACCATCTAAACTTTGGGTATATACTTGTCCCATAGTAATAAATGCTCCACCATCCTCTTCCCAAGTTTTTAGTATAGGTAATTTGTCTAAATTAACATTATCTTTACATATAATAACTTGTTGACATTCACCAGAATTTTTAAGTCGTTTTGGAAATATATTTTTCAAAGCAAATAGTTGAGGTATTATTTTTAATTTTTCTATAAAACCTTTGGGTGGTTTGAGTTTAAGTAGTTTTTCGACTCCTTGTGCAATACTATCGGGGTGTTTATCAAATATTTTTTCAGTTACCTCTTTATTTGCAAATATATTCATCAATATTGGTATATCATATTTTATATTTTTTGATTTATTGATAGGATTTGTAAATAGTAGTGGTCGTGAATTATTTTTTTTGACCTCTATATAAGCAATATGAGGAATTTCTAACTCTACATCTAGTAGCTCATCTATAATTTTTAAATTACCGTTTTCTTTTAACCATTCTATAATATTATCCATATAATACTCCCAAGTTCTTATTGGGTAGTATTATATCCTAAAATATCTATTTTTGAAATTCAGAAATAACAACACCTCTAAATTCACCTAATTTAAAGTCAGTAGCTAAATCATGAGGATAGTTTTTTCTAATCATTTTAAGTGTCTTTGGAGATATTTGTGTTGTATCACCATGACATAATAGACAAGATTGTTTCATTTTTAATGGTTTATAGACTCTATATGTACTACCCATATCAACAGCAACAGGTTTTCCATCATTTACAACTTGGAGTCTATACATAACCTCTTTGTCTGTAGCATCTGGTTTATTTGCAGGATTACGATATTTCAGAGCAGTTCTTCTTACCTTTACATTAGGAGAGATATTATTATAATCATTTGTCATCTGAATTGCCATAGATGTACATGCACCCATTGCAGTTTCTTGAGTTTTATCTTGTTTTAATGCACTTTTGAGTGTTGGTTGTAGTGTTCCCATAAAACCATCTATATTGAGCATCCCTTGTTCTATAACTATTGGTTTACTTATATATTTTATGGTAGTAGTATTTTTAACCTCTGTCGATATAGGTTTAGTTACTGGTTGTATCACTTTTTCTGTTTGTGCTACTGCAATTGGTGTTAAACTTTCTGGTGAATTACATGCTACAAAAAGTAAAGGTGCAAATACAACTGTGTAAAATCTATTTTTCATTTTATCTCCTAAGTAAATTATTTAAAAGTATAACTATTTTGATAGAACCATTAGCTTAATTTTGCTTTTGACTTTCACTCCTATTTTAATACGATTACGGTTTATTTTTTTATTTGCATGATAAATTATTTTCCCATTTTTGACTTTGACTTTGTGCCAACCATGATTGGATATAAAAATATCGGCACTAGTTATCTGTTTATCATCAAGAGTTATTTCAACAGTTCTTATTATTTTATCTTTTGGAAAAGATAATGGTTTATGGAAATGAACACCACAAAGTTCTTTGAATTTTAGATATAACTTAAAGTCTTTGGAATTACTTCCTACTACAGCACTACGGTCAATATCATATTGATTAGAACACTCACCGTTAACAGCACCTATATTTTGGTTAAAAACAGCTTCAAAACCATAACTATTGACAATTTTTTCTACTCGATTATTATATTCACCATAAGGATATACAAAAAGTTTTGGCTTATAATTTAGCTGTTCTTTCATAAATTTTAGACCTTTTTCCATATCGGCTTTGATTTGATTATCACTCATTCTACCAAAGTGACCATGTCCATAACTATGAAATTCCACCGAACCATATTTTGAAATCTCTTTAAGCTGTTTCCATGATACATAGTCTCGATATTTCTCTTGAGTATATTTGACAGCTATAAATAGTGTAAATGGATAACCATACTGTTTAAATAGAGGTAAACCATTTGTATAAAATGTTTTAAATCCATCATCTATAGTAAAAGCTACCCAACTTTGGGGTACTTTTTCTTTAGCTTTGATTTTTTCTACAATATCAATAAGAGGTACAACTTTGTAATTATGCTTTTTGAGATAATTAAATTCTGCTTTAAGTGTTTTTGTAGATATGTTTGTAGTGGGATACCTATTATCATCAAAACGATGATAGACAAATATATGTCCATCAGCAAATAAAATATAAGGTAACAAAAGAAGAAGTTGAAAAAATAGTAAGTTTACTTTTCTCATATATTATTAATCCATCTGCTTTCGCAAAAATGTAGGTGTATCTAAATAGTCATCATGACTATTATTATATCCACCAACTACTTTTGCATTATTGATACTATTAAGTAGAGTTCCTCGTACAGGTTTTTTTAGTTCTGGTTTACTTGGATGATTAGATTTAGTACTCTCTTTTGGTTTTTCTATTTCCATATCTGAGGGATCTTCAAAACCTGTTGCGATAATAGTTAATTTAACTTCATCAATAGGAATATCTTCACTTGTAGTTGTACCAAAAATAATATTTGCATCTTCATCAGCATTTTCTTCTACTATATCCATAGCTTCTGAAATCTCAGCTAATGGATAATCAGGGTGAATATGGAAATGTACCAATATTCCCATAGCACCATCAATAGAGAGGTTATCAAGAAGTGGAGACTCAATAGCAGTTTTGGCAGCATCATATGCTGCACTATTACCTGTAGATTCACCTACACCCATAAGTGCTAAACCTCTATGACTCATAACTGTTTTGACATCTGCAAAGTCTAAGTTAATATCATTAGCTCCATGAGATAAAATTACATTTGAGATACCACTTACAGCTTGAGATAATACATTATCAACAAGTCTAAAACTATCTCTCATTCCGAGGTTCTTTTCTACAATTGATAGAAGTCTCTCATTTGGTACAACGATAATTGAGTCACTCTCTTTTTTAAGTTCTTCAAGACCCTCTTTTGCTAATCTTCTTCTTTTTCTACCTTCAAAAGCAAATGGACTAGTAACAATAGAAACAGTCAAAGCACCTATCTCTTTGGCTGCTTGTGCAATAACTGGAGCTGCTCCAGTTCCTGTTCCACCACCAAGACCAGCTGATATAAATACTAAATCTGCACCTGTTAGCATAGTTTTGATACTATCATAACTCTCTTCGGCTGCTGCTTTACCCACTTCTGGTTTCATACCAGCCCCTAAACCTTTGGTAACATTCATACCCAATTGCATTTTGTATGGTGCTAATGAGGCATCTAGTGCTTGTGCATCTGTATTAGCTACAAGTAGGTCAATGCCACCTACACCCTCATTAATCATATGGTTAATCATATTCCCACCACCACCACCAACACCGATAGCTTTTATTTTTGCTCCATGAACCCCTGTTGTAGCGTTTTCCTCTATTATATTAAATTCATTCATTCATTCCTCCTTTATTGCCTATTTCTATTCTCATATTTAAAATATTTTTTTTGCCCATTCTACAAAACTATGTACAGGGTTATTATCTTTAACTGGTTCTTTGCGTAAATCAGCAAAAAGTTCATTTTCACTTTTTTCTGTAAATAATGGTTTTGAAACTGAAATTTTGGGTTTCATTTCAGATTCACTATTTATAGCTATATCTCTTAATGAATCTTTTGGCTTATATTCTTTTGAGTGTAACATCTGTTTATGTCTCTCTAGTTCATATTCTGTATTATATCCTGCTTCATATAATAAAAGACCCATAGCCACAGAATATTCTACTGATAATAGCTCATTAGAGGTTTTATTTATATATTTTGGTTGTCCTATACGAATAGGAATGTTAGGCATTAATGCTTGTGCTAATTCTCTAGTACCCTCAATATGAGTCATACCACCAGTAAGCATAATACCTGCACCAATTTGATTTTTGAGACCACTATTTATAATTGAAGTTGCTAAAATAGTAAGTGCTTCTTCCATACGACTATGAATAATATTATGAACAATATCCATAGATACAATATTTAAATTATGGTCATCACCTATAATAGGAAGTTCAATATTCTCATTATAACCTGTATTTAATAGACTTCCTTTATATATTTTTAATTCTTCGGCTGTATCTAAAGGTGTATGTAGTGCAATAGATAAATCATTGGTAATATGATTTGAACCTACTGCTAAAAAATCATTATATTGAATAGAGTTACCAACATGAATAACTAAATTACTAGTTTGTCCACCTAAGTCAATAACTGCAATACCTCTCTCTTTATCATCTTCATTTATTACAGCAATTGCCGAGGCATAACCACTAAGAACTACTTTACCTATCTCAATTCCAGCAGCATTTACAGCTTTTTTTAGATTTTCTAAACTTGATTTGGCTGTCATAATAATATGAGTATCAACCTCCATACGACTAGCATTCATACCATAGGGGTCTTCTATATAGTCTTGTTCATCAATCTTAAACTTAAATGGTAGTACATGTAAGACTTCAAATTCATTTGGAATATTGGCATTATATAGTGCTGTTTGCATTACACGATTTATCTCATTGATAGATATATCATTATTAGGGATGTTTACAACACCTGTAGAGTTTATACTTTTGGTATATACACCAGATATAGATATGGTTGCTGTTGTAATATTTATACCTGAGACTCTCTTGGCATCATCTACTGCTTTTTTGATAGATTTTGCAGCAAGTTCTATATTGGTAATTGTACCTTTTTTTATACCTTGAGATTTAGCGATACCATGACCACTAACCTCAACTTTGCCATCTCGTTTTTTTCCAATAATTGCACATATTTTTGTAGAGCCGATATCAATTGCTAAGATAGGTGTACTCAAATTCAATCCTTGGTTTTATTATTTATAAAATTTTGTAGGATACTTTTTGTCTAACTGTTTGATTATATTTGATTCAAATGATTGCTTTTTGAGTTTGTCAACATTTTGGTGTAAACCCTTTGTTTCATTTTTATCAAGTGATACCAATTTTTGTTCAATTATCTTATAGACAACAACTTTGTCTCCTATAGATATAATACTCTTTTCTTGGTTAGAAGTAAAGAGTTTAGTAGTAAAATCTGCACTTCCTTGCTGATTTAATCCTAATTTTTGTTTTTCGGCGTTTTTTAGTGTTATGAAATCAGAAATTTTTGTCTTTTGTGTATCAATATTTTTTAATTTGTTTTCTGACTCTTTTGCTAATAACTCTTTGGCTAGATTGGATTTATATTGAGGTATAACCAATGGTTTAGCCTCTTCAAAAGATTTTACAACTGGTTCTTTTATATCAACTATTTTTATAATAGCATATCTATCACCAACTACTTTTGGTTTGAGTAAATCATTTATATTTTTACTACTTATTTCATCCCATATCTCTTTGGGTAATCTAAAATCTCCTAAATCATAAGATATTGTTTCATCTTTTTTAATTTTATTTTTTTTAAATGCGATATATTTTTTGTTAGCACTCTTTTTTGATTTTTTGATTTTTAAATCTTTGATTACTCTTTTTTTTGCATCTTCAAATTTGAGTAACTTTCCATCAGAAGAGGTATATTTAAAACTATTTTCATTAAAGAATTTCTTTACCTCTGCATCTGTTACATTAATATCTTTGCTTTTTGTCCATACTATATCAAACGAGTACTGTTTAGATGTTTGAAATTGCTCTTTTCTATCTTTCCAAAACTCTTTTAGTTTAGCCTCATCTATAGATACATTCATATCACTAGAAGAGAGTGTAATATATTTGATTTTATCAGCAGCTTGGAAAGCTATTTCAAATGCTTTATACTCCTCTTCCAAACCTTTTAAATTCATCATTGAAAATGTCTTTTGTATAGTTAAGTTCTCTTGTAAATTTAATTCAAATGTTTTGGCACTCAATCCACTATTTTTAAGAAAATTACTATAGATACTTTTATTAAATACTCCATTTTTTTGAAAACTAGGAATAGTAGTTAAATTATCTGCAACTTCCTTATCTGAAACAATTATACCAAAATCTTTTGCTAAATTTAAAATCATAGCTTGAACTGCCATATTATTTAAAACTTGCTCTTGAAGATGCATCTCTTTAGCTTTTTCTTCATCAAATTTACCTTGGAATGCTTGATTATATCTATTATATAAGTTTCTATACTCCATTTGAAACTTATCTCTACTTAGTTCTATATCTCCAACCTTTCCGATACTACTACTCTTAATTCCATACTTAAATCCATAAGTCGCTCCTGTAAATATAAACGAAATTGTAGCTATCCAGATAGTAACTATCAGGAATTTATTGTTCTTTTGCATCCAACTTATCATGTAAAATATACCTTAATATAAAAATTTGCATAATTTTAGTCTAGTTGTGATTAATTATTAATGAATTAATCATAATAATAGTAGTATATTTAGGAAAAAAGGAGAGAGAAGTAATGAATGATAATAATATAGAAATAGTAAAAGAGGATTTAACCCATATATGGCATCCCTGTACACAGATGAAAGACCATGAGAGATTACCATTAATTCCTATACAAAGAGCAAAAGGGGTTTATTTATATGATTTTGAAGATAATAGATATATCGATGCTATAAGCTCATGGTGGGTAAATATCTTCGGACATACAAATAAATACATATCTGCCAAGGTAAAAGAGCAATTAGATACACTAGAACATGTACTTTTGGCAGGATTTACACATAAACCTGCTGTTGATTTGGCTAATAGATTAGTGAGTATTACACCTAAAGGTTTAGAAAAAGTCTTTTTTGCTGATAATGGTTCTAGTGCTGTTGAGGTAGCCTTGAAGATGAGTTTTCATTATCATAAAAATATGGGTCAAACTCGTCCTCTATTTTTATCTTTGAGTAACTCTTATCATGGTGAGACTATTGGAGCTTTAAGTGTAGGGGATGTTGAGTTATACAAAGATACTTATGCACCTCTACTTATATCTTGTATCCAAACTCCAGTTCCAAAAGACCAAAGTATAAAAAGTGCTAATAAGGCGATAGAAGAGCTTAAAAAAATACTAAAAGAAAGAGCTAGTGAAATCTCAGCTTTTATTATAGAGCCATTGGTTCAAGGTGCTGGATATATGCATATGTATCACCCCATATATATTACAAAAGCAAAAGAGATTTGTAGCAAATATGGTATTCATCTAATAGCAGATGAGATTATGACAGGATTTGGACGAACGGGAAGTATGTTTGCTTGTGAACAAGCTGATATTACACCTGATTTTATGACTCTATCCAAAGCCCTTACTGGTGGGTATATGCCTTTGGCTGTAGTTATGACAAATAATGAGGTTTACAATGCTTTTTATTGTGATTATAGTGAATATAAAGCTTTTTTACACTCTCATAGTTATACAGGAAATCCTTTAGCTTGTAGTGCTGCTTTGGCTACTTTGGATTTATTTGAGGCTAATGATGTGATAAAAGATAATAGAAAGAAATCAGCTTATATTCTGGATAAGTTAGAGAAGTTTAAAGTGTTGTCAAATGTAAAAGAAATTCGTCAAACTGGAATGATAACTGCAATTGAATTACAAGGTTATACTCCTAATGAAAGAGTTGGATTAAAAGTTTATCAATATGGGTTAGATAATGGTGTATTGCTTCGTCCTTTGGGGCATATTATCTATTTTATGCCTCCTTATATTATCTCATTTGAACAGATAGATAAGATAATAGATACTGCTTATAATGCTATAGTACAACTCCAATAGTTTCTTATCTTTTCTATTTTGAATTTAATCTTAAAATATTTTTAAAAAAAGCTTAATTTAAGTATTCCACACTATTATTCTTTATATGAATATAACCAAATATAACAATTAGGAAGATAAAATGAAAGCAGTAGTTATGGCAGGTGGTTTTGGTACTCGTATCCAACCACTTACAAATTCTCGACCAAAACCAATGTTACCAATTATAAACAGACCAATGATGGAACAGACTATGATGACCTTAAAAGATTTAGGGATTACAGAATTTATAGTATTATTATATTTCAAACCTGAAATTATCCAAGACTATTTTGGAGATGGAAGTGATTTTGGAATAAAAATCACTTATGTTGTTCCTGATGATGATTATGGAACAGCAGGGGCTGTCAAGTTAGCACAAGAGTATATCGGAGATGATAATTTTATTATAATTAGTGGTGATTTAGTAACAGATTTTGATTTTCAGAAGATTTTTGATTATCATAAATCAAAAAATTCCAAGTTAACTATTACGCTTACTTCTGTTGATAATCCTTTGGAGTTTGGTGTAGTTATTGCCAATGAAGAGGGAAAAATAGAAAAATTCCTAGAAAAGCCAAGTTGGGGTGAGGTTTTTAGTGATACCATTAATACAGGTATATATATTATAGAACCTGAAATTTTAAACTATATTCCTTCACATGAAAATTATGATTTTGCCAAAGACCTATTTCCTCGTCTAATGCGTGAGGGTATAGAACTTATAGCAGGATATGCCAAAGGGTATTGGCGTGATGTTGGTAATCCTGAAAGTTATAGAGAGGTATATGAAGATATTTTAGCAGGTAAAGTAAAGTTTAAAATTGATGGATATAAACAAATTTTTCCTGATGGAGTACTTTATACCCCAGAGCCTTATAAATTGGATAAAAGTATAGAGATTATAGGAACAGTTATATTAGGTAGAGGCGTTATACTCAAAAAAAATATAAAACTTAATAATGTTGTTATTGGTGATAATGTTAGTATTGGAAAAGATAGCAATATTCGTAATAGTGTACTGTGGAATGATATTACTATTGGACGAAATGCAAAATTTGATAGTTGTGTAATTTGTAATAATAATAAAATTGGAAAAAATGTTACTGCTAGAGCTGGAATGATTTTAGCTGAAGGGTGTGAAGTTGGAGAGCTTGTTAATATAGAAAAAGATGTAACTATATGGTCAGATAAGGTTATTGAGGATGCTTCTATAGTAAGTAATAGTCTGATTTTAGGAAGTAAATATAAAAATTCTATTTTTGAACATGGTAAAGTAATAGGTCAATCTAATGTTGAACTCTCATGTGAGATGGCAACTAAATTAGCAGAAGCTTTTGGAGCTCAATTGCCTATTGGTTCTACCATCTTAATAGCTAGAGATTATAATAAAAACTCACGAATGCTTAAACGAGCTTTTTTAGGTGGAATATTATCATCAGGTATTGATGTTATTGATTATAGTGCTATTCCATCATCTATTATGCGTTGTAATATCTCTATACATGATAAATTTGTAGCAGGAGTTTATTTTAATCAAAAAATAGATGACCCTACAAGTACAGTAATTACTTTTTTTAATAATGAAGCTTTGAGATTAAACAGTGATGTATCCAAAAAAATAGAAAAAGCATTTTTTAAAGAGTCCTTTCGTCGTGTTGATTATTCAAAAATAGGTCAGATTACTGAACTAACTCATGAAGAAGAGTATAAAAATTATAAAAAAGAGATAGAAGCACTATTGCAATTGCATAAATTTAAATGTGTTGATTGCCGTATTGCTGTTGATATGATGCATGGTATAGCTTCAGAGGTTTTTCCCAATATATTAAATGATTTGGGTATAGATAATATTATGTTTAATGCTCATGAAGATGTATCCAAGTTATCTAATATTAAAATGCTATCCAATCAGTCCAATACAGATATGAGTGCGATTATCAAAGCATTGAGTCTTGATGCTGGATTTATACTCTATCCTTATGGTCAACGATTAGATATTGTATGTGATAAAGGAACAATATTGGGTAAACAGACCTCTTTATATGTTGTTTTGTCATTATTAAATATGGAAGCTAAAAGAGCAGGAGTTAAAAAACGAGTTTTCTTGCCAACATGGGCAGCAGACATTGTATATTTTGAAAACTTAGAAATAGAACGAGGTCAATATGCAAACTTCAAATCAGAAGATTTAATAAAATATGATTTAGTAGCAACGGGTGAGGGGAATTTTAGCTTTACAGAATTCTCAACTCATAGAGATTCAATGTATGCAACATTAAAGATACTTGAAATGATATTAACTCATGAGGTTAAGCTCTCTATGATAATTAATCATATTCCAGATTTTTATTATAAAACAACACAAGTACCTTGTTCTCAAGCACTCAAAGGTAAAATGATGCGTATGTTCCTCCAAGATGCCAAAGATAAAAAATCATCAACACTAGATGGTGTCAAAATATGGTTAGATAAAAATGATTGGATTTTAATGATACCTGACTTGTATAGTGATAATCTAAATCTATATATCCAAGCAACTAATAATAGTAAAGGTGAAGCTATTTTAGAGACTTATAGTGAAAAAATTAAGGAGTGGTCAAAGTAGTATTATATCTTTTTGGTATCATATCATTAAAAAAGTGAAATTAATGAAAAATATAGATATCCCACATATTCCTGTATTGCTAGATGAGGTGCTAAATAGTTTCTCTGATATGCCTTTGGGTTATTTTGTGGATTGTACATTAGGATATGCAGGTCATTCTGAAGCGATATTAGAAGCTCATAAGGATATAAAACATATTGGTATAGATAGAGATGATGAGGCTTTAATTTTCTCAGCCAAAAGATTAGTAAAATTTTTTGATAGAAGTAAGCTATATAAAGGAACTTTTGCTACTATTTTGCCAACTCTGCTAGAGTCTCCTATCGTTGGAGTTTTGGCTGATTTTGGTGTATCATCTTTACAACTTGATAAACTAGAGCGAGGTTTTGGATTTGAGAGTGAAGTATTAGATATGCGAATGGATAGTAATGCAACTTTAAGTGCTTATGAGGTTGTCAATAAGTATAGTAGAGAAAAACTAGAGTATATTTTAAATCATTATGGAGAAGTCCGTTCATATCGTAAAGTAGCAGGTGCTATTATAGATGCACGGAGCAAAAAACCAATAGAGAGTGCAAAAGAGTTATCTACTATTGTCTCTAATGTTATTCCTCAAGGAGGCAAAATACATCCTGCTACACTAACATTTCAAGGCATTAGGATAGAGGTTAATAATGAATTAGGAGAGATAGAGGGGTTATTAGATATTTTAGAAAATAAAGCTAAAAATGGAGAACTCAAAGGTACTATAATCTCTCTTATTACTTTTCACTCATTAGAAGATAGATTGGTCAAAAACCGTTATAAAAAATGGTCAATGGGTTGTATTTGTAGTAGTTATGCTATAAGATGTACTTGTGGTAAAAACCATGAACTAGGTAAACCATTGAGTAGAAAACCTATTAAAGCATCCAAAGATGAGCTAAAAAGAAATAATCGTTCTCGTTCTGCGAAACTTCGGACTTTTATATTTAAAGGATAACTAATGCTAAATAGAACAAAACCTATTAAACAGGAAAACGGTGTAACTTGGAGTATGATAATAATTACTATTTTTTCTATATCATTAGTTTTAATTTTGACATTGCCAAATATATATTTAGACAATCAGATATATTATGAGAGTAGAGAGATAGCACACTATCGAAATATTGCTCAAACTTTGCGTGAAGAGCAGACTATTATACTTCATAAATTAGAGGCTATAAAATATCAAGATAATATAGAAAATCAAAGTTCGGAGTAGATTATGATTAGAAAGTTTTTAGAATTTGCTATAGATAGACCTGCTCTAAACCATATATTTATGATTTTTATGATTATTATGTCCATTTTTGCTTATCGAAATATTCCCAAAGAGATTTTTCCTCCATCACAGTTAGACCAAATTTCTATAACAGGTGGTTATGTAGGTGCAAGTGGTAATGTATTGGATAAAATGGTAGTTAAAACATTAGAAGATGAGTTACAGTCACTCTCTGAAATTGATACAATAGATACCACTATCCAAAATGGATTTTTTCGTATATCTGCTGATATTAAACGAGGTAATAATCCTCAATTGGTCTTAGGTGATGTCAAAGATATTATCTCAAATGTTCGCCGTGATTTACCATCTGATATGGATGAACCTATAGCCAAAGTATCTATTCAAGAGTATCCATTAGTAATGGTGGCAATATCAGGTGATGTAACTAAAAAGAGACTCTTAATGGTAGCTGATGAACTCAAAAGTCGTTTGGCTCTTGTAGGAGATTTGAGTGGTATAGATATTCGTGGTGAGTCTGATGATGAGATACTTATTACATTAGACCAAAAAAAGATAGATGCTTATGGACTATCCAAACAATCTATATATCAAGCTATCTCTTCACTCTCTTCTATATTTCCAGTGGGAACTGTCAAACAGCAGGGTAATCACCTCTATATATCTACTATTAATGGTGAAAAAAGTAAAGATAAATTAGAAAAGAGTATGTTAAGTGTAAATGGAAAACGATTTTATTTAGGAGATATAGCTTCAGTATATATAGGTTTAGCAAAGGCTAAACAGCTATCACATTTTAATGGCAGACCAAATTTATCATTAGATATCAAAAAGACAAAAGAGGGAAATGCAATAGCCCTAGTAAAAAAGGTAAAAAAAATACTCAAAGAGTATAATCAAAAGTATCAAGATGAGATAGTTTTTGAAGCTTATACAGATACCTCTGTTTGGATTAAAAATCGTTTAAATCTTGTCTCCTCAAATATTATGTTTGGACTTATTCTTGTGATGCTTTCACTATTTTTGAGTCTTAATTTTCGTATAGCCCTTGTAGTTGGATTAGGTATTCCAGCTTCATTTATGATTACGCTTATATTTGCTAATATAGTGGGATATAGCCTAAATATGCTGACACTACTAGGTGCATTAATAGCTTTAGGTATGTTGGTAGATGAGGCTATTGTTGTCGCTGAGAATATTTATAGACATATAGAGATGGGTAAAAATCCAAGAGAAGCTGCTATAGATGGTGCTATTGAGATGTTTCCTGCTGTTTTAACTGCTACACTTACAACTGTATTTGCCTTTTTACCATTATTAATTATGAGTGGTAAAATGGGGGTTTTTATGAAAGTTTTACCTGTAATGATTTCAATCTTACTTCTTAGTTCTCTCTTTGAAGCTTTTTACTTTTTGCCACTTCATGCCAAAGAACTATTTTCTATAGGTAAGATTGCAAAGATGCAAAATGGTGAGAACTCATTTTGGGGAGTTATGTATAGTATATATGGAAAAATTTTAGGTACTCTTTTGAAATGGAAATGGTTATCTCTATTTTTATTAGTTGGTTCTATTATTTATGGGACTATAGCTATGTCAAAAATTACTAAATTTCAACTATTCCCTGAGTTTGATGTACAACAAGTATATATAAATGGAAAAGTTAATATAAACTATAAACTAGAAGAAACCGAACAGTTTGTAACAAAAGTAGAAAAAGAGTTATTATCCAAATTAGATAAGGAAACAGTGGACTCAATAACCTCTGTCATTGGTTTTAGGATGAATGCTGACCAAACAGTTGAGTCAGGAGAGAACCTCTTTCAAATCTTTGTGAACTTACATGAGAAAGCACCAGAAAACTTTTTTGATAAATATATCAATCCCATATTTTCGCTAGAGTATGATGGTAGTGATATGATACGACATATTAAATCCCAAGAGCTTGTCAAAGATATTCAAAACAGAGTAATAAACAAGGTAGAACAGCTTAAAATAGATAATAAAAAAATTTTTGAAGAGTTCAATGTCTTTGCTCAACAAACAGGAATAGTAGGACATGATATAGAGATAGGTTTTGTAGCTAATACCCAAGAGCAAATGCTAAAAGCACTCTCTATGCTAGAAGCAAATCTATCAAAAATCAAAGGTGTTCATGATGTTGCAGATAATGCCAATGAGGGAGAGAGAGAGTTAAAGCTTAGAGTCAATGAGTATGGTCAATCTTTAGGATTAAGTGAGGGTTATATTAGTTCTGCTTTGCGAGGTTCATTTTTCAAAGGTGAATATGCAAAAGCTTTTAATCAAGATGGATTACTTAGAATAAAGGTAGAAGATAGATATAAAGACCAACAAGGAGCTATTGATAATTTTAAATTAACCACACCTGATGGCAAAGTAGTAGCACTCAAAGATGTATGTGACTTCTATTATCAAAAAAGTTTTGTACGAATATTCAAAGAGAATGGAGAGAAAGTATATTCAGTTTTTGCTAGAGTTGATAGTAAAGAGATAGTAGCTACAGAGGTTATGAAAAAAATAGAACCAATATTAGAAGAGTTAAAAAAGAGTGGTATAAAAGTATTAATTAAAGGTGAAGAACAGGCAAATAGTAGAATGAAAAGAGATATGAGTGAAGCAGGACTTATTGCTATTTTTTTAATCTTTATTACTTTAGTGTGGATGTTTAACTCTGCAATACAACCATTTATTATTATTTTGGTTATACCATTATCTATATTTGGTGTTTTGGTAGGTACTAAAATTATGGGAATAAATCTAACCTTACCAGGAGTAATGGGGATTATAGGATTAGCAGGGGTAGTAGTAAATGATGGGTTGATTATGCTTGATTTTGTGAAAAAAGGAGATAATTATAAGGAGTTAATAGCTCTAGCTACCCAAAGATTAAGACCAATATTATTAACATCTATCACCACAGTGATAGGCTTATCATCATTAATGTTTTTCGCATCAGGTCAGGCTCTAATTTTGCAACCAATGGCAATTAGTTTAGGTTTTGGTGTTGCTTGGGCTACAATTTTGAATTTATATTTTGTACCTTTGATGTATGCTGTAATTTATAGAGTTGGTAGAGAGTAAGAGGATAATTAAATAGTAACTCTAATTATTTTAGAAGATAAATTAAATTTATCTTCTATATTTTATCTTGTGTAGCGTCTTTTATATTATCTGAAGCATCTTTAACAGAGTCTTTTGTATCATTTGATACTGTTTTAATATCTTTTGAAGCAATAGTTGTATTATCTTTGAGGTCTTTTGTTGTATTACTAATAGAATCTTTTGTATCTTTTGCCACTTCAACAAGAGAATTGTTACTATCTTTACTAGTTGAAACTTTAGAAGTTTTCAAATCATCAGATACTTTTATAGTACTATCTTTTACATCACTACTTACATTAGTAACAGTTTTTTCTGTACTTTTTGTACTCTCAACAGCACCATCTTTTAGAGAGGCTACACTATCTTTTGCATCTTTACTCATACTTATTGCTGCATCTTTCATATCTTTGAACATATCTCCAAAGCTAAAATCAGCTTGTACAGTTGTGATTATCGCAGCTGCTGCTATACATGTTGTAATTATTTTTTTCATTTATATCCTTTTATTGTTTAATAATCCAATCTTAGCAATAAATATTTGAAAGAATACTTAAACAAGATAAAAATAACTAACGATATTAGATGATGTTTATCGATGAAACTTTATAATTAAAGATAATTTGTTATAATGTTATTACATTAAAATATCTGAAAAAGGATACTATCATACTATAGGAAAAATCAAAACTATTTTCCCTGGCATGTATGCAAAAGTGTTAATTTATAATAGATAAAAGAAGAGTAAAATTTATTTAAACATTTTTGCATAGCTCTAAACTATTATTAAGAATGCCCAATGATTTAGTATTGCTAACATGTACCTGAAACAATAGAAAATTATTTAAAATAATATTAAACAATACTATGCTATAATGCCGTTATGAAAAGATATATACAACTTCGAGATTAGGTAAAGAACCATTTAATAATATATAGAACAGGATGGAATAGATTCCATGCAGGTAAAATTCCAAATAGCTTTAAAGATGAGAACAATAATATTTTAGTTGAAGTAATTAATGAGAAAAATATTGATTTATTAAAAGTGGCAATATATACGAGAGTGTCAAGCAACGAAAATAGAGCAAATTTAGATACACAAGCGATTAGATTAAAGCAATATTCAATGGCTAGAGGGTATCAAATTATAGAAGTGGTTAAAGAGGTGGGAAGTGGAGTCAATGATAATCGAAAAAAACTAAAAAAGCTCTTAGAGTCTGACAGTTGGGGAACTATTGTTATTGAGCATAAAGATAGATTAACTAGATTTGGATTTAATTATATTGAAATACTTCTCAATAAAGAGGGCAGAAAAATAGAAGTAGTAAATATAGCAGAAGATGAAAAAAGTGATTTAATGCAAGATTTAGTCTCCATAATCTACTCTTTTAGTGCTAAAATGTATGGATTAAGAAGAAGTAAAAGAAAAACAGAAAAAATTATTAAGTTGCTAGAAGAAGATTCAAAAAATGCTAAGAACCTATAAACTAAAACACTCAATAAACCAAGGAAAACAGAAAAAAATCTTAAACCTTTTAGAGGAGTACAGAAAAGTATCAGCCAAAATTTCAAATAGACAATGGAGATATTTTTATGAAAATAGAAGATTTAACAGAGATTTAGAAGTCAATTCAATAAAAAGCAAACTAAGCCAAAGATATAGACAAACAGCACAATATCAAGTGGTAGCACAGTTAGAGAGCTATCTTGGAAATCGGCAAAATGATTTTAAAGCTTATCTAAGAAATTCAAATTTTGATAAAGAGACAAAAATTAAACTCTACTATATCAACAGATATAAAAAATGGTTTCATCAATCGGTTAAAATGCAAAACAACGAGATAGAGCAAAACATTATCAAATTATCACGAATAATCATAAGAAATATACTTAAAAAGAATAGAAAGCCAAATCTTAAATTTTGTAATATGGCTCTTGATGCGAAAGTGATGGAGATTAGACCAAATGGAGTTAAAAAAGTAAAAAAATCTGAGAAGCTAAAAGATGAGAATGGAGAGTTTATCTTAAACAAAAGTGGAAATCCAAAACTAAAAACGCATATAGAAGAGCAAGAGAGAAAAAAAAGCTCTTACGATTATTGGATAAAATTAAGCACTTTGGAAAAAGGTCAAAAAATATATCTTCCAATAACTACAAATGACTATTTTCAGGGAATAAAAGGAGATGTTAGCAATTTTATTCAGATAAATTTTCAACAAGATATAGA
>CAZNJD010000002.1:0-31504 GCA_964573285.1 uncultured Sulfurovum sp.
GCTCAATAAATTGGTTTATGAAGAGACTAAAAGCCTATTTAAAGAGAAAATAGACCTTATATTCTTTGATGCAACAACTCTCTACTTTGAGAGCTTTAGTGAAGATGAGTTTAAGAAAAATGGATACTCTAAAGATGGAAAATTTAACCAACCACAAGTTGTTTTAGCATTAATGGTTACCAAAGAGGGATTGCCAATTGGATACAAGGCATTTGAAGGAGATACCTTTGATGGTCATACACTTATTCCTATATTAAAAGAGGTCAAAGAGCAGTATGATTTAGACAAAGTGGTATTTGTAGCTGATGCTGGAATGTTTAGTAAAGATAATCTCAAAGAGTTTGAGAAGCTGTATGATAAAGAGAGCAAGGTTACCTATATTGTGGGGGCTAGAATTAAAAATATGAGTAATAAGTTAAAAAAACAAATTACAAATAAAGATAACTATACTCAATTAAATGATGATATGAAAGTGGCTACTTTTGATTTGGATAATGGTAAAAAGCTATTGGTATCACACTCAATTAAAAGAGCTAAAAAAGATAAATATGATAGAGAACAAAATATTCAAAAGCTTAGAGATAGATTTGAAAAAGAAAAATCCCCCAAAAATTATCTCTCTAATAGTGGTTACAAAAAATATCTCCAATTAGAGAGTGCTGAGGATAGCAAAAACTCAAATTGTGAATTTAAATTGGTTATTGATGAGGATAAAATCAAAGAGGATTCTATTTGGGATGGACTAAAAGGAATAATTACCAATAATAGTGAACTTACCAATGAAGAGATTATGTCTCAATATACTAATCTGTGGCAGGTTGAGGAGTCATTTCGTATAACCAAACATGATTTAAAAATTAGACCAATCTATCATTGGAAACCAAGTAGGGTTAAAGCTCATTTAGCTATTAGCTTTATGGCTTACACCTTGGTTCGACATTTAGAGCATAGAGTTAGACTTCAATATGTTAAACTATCACCACAAAGGATTAGACAGCTTCTCCTTAATGTTCAGGTTAATACTAAAACTAAAATGAGATTTGCCTTACCATCTGCTATTGCACCTGAAGCTGTTAAGATTTATAAGCTTATGGATGTTCCTGTTAGGAGGTTGACTTATATTTTATAGTGCCTTTTAAAAAAATGAAATCCCTATTTTGTGGGGTTTAGTGCGATTTGATGGGCTAAGTCAGGATATTATTAAAAATATCGGCTGTTAAGATTTTAGGTTGGTTGTAAGAAGTGAATTTTTATGTTGTGCCATCACAACACCATTTTTATATTTGGGTTATGATGGTGTTTTTAAAGACGGTTATTTATACCTAAAAGTAATCCGACCTTTATCTAAACTATAAGGTGTAAGCTCTACTTTTACTTTGTCTCCTGGTAAGATTTTGATATAGTGCATTCTCATCTTTCCTGCTATGTGACATAGAACAATATGCTTATTCTCTAACTCTACTCTAAAAGTTGCATTTGGTAGTGCTTCTACTACTTTACCGTCTATCTCAATTACATCATCTTTAGCCATGTTTTCTCCTTTGTTTTACTATTGTGTTAAAATTACTGCTTTGTTGTCTATTATTGCAACTTGGTGTTCATAGTGTGAAGATTTTAATCCATCTTCACTCACCACTGACCATTTATCATCCCAAACTATCGGTCGAGAACTCTTTTGACAAATCATTGGTTCAAGACAAAAAACCATTCCATTTTTAATCTTGGGTCCTTGTTTTGGTTTGCCCTCTAAATAGTTGGGGATATTTGGCTCTTCGTGTGGCTTTTTTCCTATTCCATGTCCACAAAAATCTCGTAATGGAATATAACCTCTATCCAAAATGAAGTTTTCTAATAAAGATGTGAGCTCTTTAAATCTCATACCTACTTTGATATTTTCTATCGCATAGTATAGAGCATCTTTTGAACAAGCTATTAGCTCCTCATCCTCTTTTGAAATTTTGCCAATAGGGATTGTCACGGCTGCATCACCATAATAACCATCTATTTTAGTACCTAAATCCAATCCAAGTATATCACCCTCTTGAACTTTGGTATCAGTTGGTACTCCGTGGATACATACCTCATTGAGTGAGGTACATACAGAAGCAGGGAAACCATATAATCCCTTAAAAGATGGCTCTGCTCCATTGGCTCGAATAAACTCTTCACCCATAGTATCAATCTCTTTTAAAGTCATTCCAACAGTAATATTTTCTTGGAGATATTTTAGCGTTTTTGCAACGATTGAACCAGCTATTTTTAGCTTGTCCAATTCGTTTTTTTTACGAAGTGCAATTGCCATTATAGACCTACTGCACCTAGTGTTTCATATTTACTCATATAGATTTGAGCCTCTATTTTTCTCATGGTATCAAGTGCTACTTGAACAACAATCAAAACAGATGTTCCCCCAAAGTAGAATGCGGCTCCCATACTGTTGATTAACAGAAATGGTAAAGTCGAAATAAGTGCTAGATAAACAGCACCACTTCCTGTAAGCCTACTTGCTACCTCATTTATAAACTCTTTAGTATGATTACCTGGACGAACACCTGGTATAAATCCACCTTGTCTTTTCAAATTATCTGCAATATCTTTACCATTAAATACAATTGACGCATAGAAAAAAGCAAAGAAAATAACCAATATAAATGTTATTACATTAAAAAGTATTCCACCTGGATGAATAGCATCTGCAATAACTACCATATACTCATTAGTACTACTTTGTAACATTGTAAGAGGAAACATTAAAACAGCACTAGCAAAGATAGGAGGAATAACACCTGAAAGGTTTACTTTGATAGGTATATAGTTCATCACTCTTTTATCTTGATTTTGCATAATAGTTTTTCTTGAATATGATATAGGTACTCTTCTTTCTCCTAGTTCAACATAAATAATTACAAAAATAGTTACTAATATAATAGCAAATATTGCAATCACAGCTAAAAAGTTAAGTTCACCTGTATTTACTGAATTTATAGTATTTGAAATTGCACGAGGAATACCTGAAACGATACCTGCAAAGATAATTAATGAGATACCATTACCTACACCACTATCTGTAATTCTCTCACCAATCCACATTAATAACATTGTACCTGTCAACATTGATATAGTTGTTAAAAATGTAAACATCATTGGGTCAATCATTACTGCACTTTGACCGTTTGCTCCTGTCATACTTTGAAGTCCCATAGAGACACCAAATGCTTGAACAATTGTAATAAAAATGGTTGAATAACGGATAATCTGCATATATTTTTGCATTCCATCTCGCTCTTTTTTCATTTGACCAATAGTAGGAAAAGTTGCAGCTAGAAGTTCCATAACGATAGATGCCGTAATGTATGGCATAATACCAAGTGATATAATACTCATTCGGCTAATCGCATTTCCTGAGAACATATTTGCCATTCCCAACATTCCATTGGAATGTGCATCAAAAAATGATGCAATTACAGATGTATCGACACCTGGAACAGGGACATATGCTAAAACTCTATATGCAAATAGAAATCCAAAAGTAATGAGTATCTTTTGAGTTAAAGCATTACTCATGGTTATTTACCACTAGTTGTAACGGCTTCATCTTTGATTTTAGATGCAAGGTCTTTTGCACCTGCACCAATAAGTTTTACTTTTGTTACAGTTTTTTGCAATTTATGAACTGCTTTAATATTTTCTATAGTAATCTCTTCAAGTTCGGCTATTGCTTTGATTTTCTCAACATTAATAGCATATGGTTTAATAGCTCTTGAAGTAAATCCAATTTTAGGAACTCTTCTATAGAGTGGCATTTGACCACCTTCGAAACCTCTTTTTTTAGAATAACCTGTTCTTGATTTTTGACCTTTATTCCCTCGTCCTGCTGTCTTACCTGTTCCAGAACCTTGACCTCGTCCTACTCTTTTTCTATTTCGAGTTGAACCAGGGGCAGGTTGTAAATTATGTAAACCCATATCTTACTCCCTTATGCTTTAATTCTTGATAGAGCTTTTATAGTTGCTCTTACAAGGTTATTTGGATTGTTTGAACCCAATGATTTTGCGATAACATCTTGGATACCTGCTAGTTCTAGTACTGGTCTCATCGCACCACCTGCGATTGTTCCTGTACCTTCACTAGCAGGGCGAAGAATAATTCTACTAGCACCTGTTTTTTGTTCAATGTCATGAGCAATAGTAGTTCCTTTAACATTGACTTTTACAAGTGATTTAAATGCATCATCAACAGCTTTTTTAATAGCATCAGGAACCTCTTTTGCTTTTCCTGTACCATAACCGATTGTACCATTTTTGTCACCAATAACTACAAGGGCCGTAAATCTAAATCTTCGCCCTCCTTTTACAACTTTGGTAACTCTTCCGATATTTACAATTTTCTCTTCAAATTTTTCTCTATCTATATTCTGCATAGATTATTCCTTATAACTTAATTCCAGCTTCTCGCAAAGCGTTTGCAAAAGATGCTACAACACCGTGATAGAGATAACCGTTTCTATCGAATACTACAGCTTCTATATTTTTTGCTTTTAGTGCTTCAGCCATAGCCTCACCCACTTTTTTTGCATCTTCTATATTTGCTTTTAGACCCATTGCTCTACCATCAGCAGAAGCTAGAGTTACACCAGCAATATCATCAATAGCTTGAGCATAGACATGTTTATTAGATTTAAAAATAGAGACTCTTGGAAGTGTAACTGTACCTGAAATCTTAGCTCTTACTCTTGCTTTTCTTTTTGCTCTAACTCTGTTTTTTCTTTTTTGAATACTTTTTAACATCTATGACTCCTATTTTGCTGATTTTCCAGCTTTTCTAATGATTATCTCATCAGTATATTTAACCCCTTTACCTTTATAAGGTTCTGGTGGTCTAAAGCTTCTAATTTCAGCAGCAACTTGTCCAACTGTCTGTTTATCACTACCTTTGATGGTAATAATATTCTTTGTAATAGTAATATCTATACCTTCTGGTATATCGAAGTTAATATCATGAGAGAAACCAAGTTGTAGGTTAAGTACTTTTCCTTGAACAGCCCCTCTATAACCGACACCATTAATCTCTAAAGATTTTTCAAAACCTTTATCAAGACCTATAATAATGTTATTGAATAATGCTCTATAAGTTCCCCAAAAAGCAGAATTCTCTTTGTTTTCACCTACTTTTGAAAATGTAACCTCTGAACCGTCAATATTAATATTAACTCGTCCATAAGTCTCTAATCTCTTCTCTAACTTGCCTTTTTTAGCAACAAGAGTCGTACCATCGAGTGATACCTCAATACCACTTGCAACAGTTACTGGTCTTTTTCCTATTCTTGACATATCTTTCCCTTACCAAATACTACAGATAACTTCACCACCAACACTTTGCTTAAATGCTTCATCATTCGCAATTACGCCTTTGTTGGTAGATACTACTAATGTTCCGTAACCATTTTTGAAACTTCTAACTTCTGCAGCACTCTGATATACTCTTCGTCCTGGTTTAGAAATTTTTTTAAGTTCATTGATTACACTGTGACCATTTTCATCATATTTTAATACAACTTTAATTGTCTTTTTATTTCCATTTTCTTTTACTTTGAAACTTTCAAGGTAACCTTTGTTTACTAAAATAGCAACTGTAGCCTCAATTGTTTTTGAATGAAGAAGTGTTGTTACATCTAATCTTCTTTGTGCAGCGTTTCTTATTCTTGTAAGAGAGTCTGCAATTATGTCTGTCATCATCTTTTACTTCTCCTTACCAGCTTGATTTTTTCATACCAGGGATTAGACCCTCGTTTGCCATTTTTCTTAAACAAATTCTGCAAAGACCAAAATCTTTATAAACAGAGTGTGGTCGCCCACAAATGTTACATCTTGTATATGCTCTTGAACTAAACTTAGCAGGTCTCTGCTGTTTAGCTATCATTGATTTTTTAGCCATTAGTTCTTTCCTTTAGCGAAAGGCATACCAAGTTTCTCTAATAAAACAAATGCCTCTTTATCATTTTCTGTGCTTGTTACGATTGTAATATTCATACCATGAGTTTTGATAATATTATCAAATTCAACTTCTGGAAACATCAACTGTTCTTGAAGACCGAAGTTATAATTACCTCTACCATCAAAACCTTTTCTTGGTGTTCCTCTAAAGTCTTTTACTCTTGGAAGTGCAATTGATACTAGTTTATCAAAAAAGTTATACATATTAGCACCTCTTAGAGTAACTTTAATACCACTTGGACTACCCTCTCTTGCCTTGAAACCAGCGACTGATTTTTTTGCATTTACAATAACTGCTTTTTGTCCAGCAATTAGTGAGATAGTATCTGCCATATTTTGGATAAGTTTATTATCTTTACCCTCTTCACCAGCACCAACAGATATTACTATCTTTTCAAGCTTAGGTGTCTGCATTACATTTTTAATCCCACACTCTTCTCTGAGTGAAGGTGTAATGTCATTGTACTTTTGCTTCATTCTACTCATAGATTACGCCTCTACTTTTTTTACATTGGAAATATGGATAGGCATCTCTTTATCTCTGAACCCACCATCTTTATTCTCTTCGCTTGGCTTTACAGCTTTTTTTGCTAATTTACAACCTGCAACAATTACAGCATCTTTTTTAGTAAGTACTTTTAGTACTTCACCTGTTTTGCCTTTATCATCACCTGCGATGATTAATACTTCATCACCTTTTTTGATTTTGAATTTCTTTGCCATTACCATACCTCTGGAGCCAATGATACAATCTTCATAAACCCTGCATATCTAGCTTCTCTAGCTACAGGACCGAAAATACGAGTACCAATTGGTGCTTTTTTATCGTCAATAATTACGGCTGCATTATCATCAAATCTGATTAGAGAACCATTTTCTCTTTGTATCTCTTTATGAGTTCTAACAACAACTGCTTTTACTACTTTACCTCTTTTAACTTTACCTGTTGGAAGTGCTTTTTTTACAGAAGCTACAATTACATCACCAACTGATGCATATCTTCTTTTAGAACCACCAAGAACCTTGATACACATAATCTCTTTAGCACCACTATTATCAGCCACATTTAATCTTGTAAAACCTTGTATCATTACTCTTCACCTACTTTTAGGATTTTAAGCAATCTAAAGCTTTTTGTTTTTGATAATGGACGACACTCAATTGCAGAAATCATATCTCCAACTTTAGCAACACCTTTTTCATCATGAATAAGATATTTTTTAAATCTTTTTACAGTCTTGTGATAACGAGGATGAATAACTTTTCTCTCAACTACCATGGTAGCTGTTTTTTCACCTGCTATTTTAATCACAGTACCAGTTATTTGTCTTTTTGGCATACTCTGACCCCTTACTTTGACGCGTTAGCTGTAATAGCTGTTTGAATTCTAGCGATATTTTTTTTCGCTACTCTTAACTCACTAGTATTAGTAAGTTGCATTGTTTTTTGCTTTGCTTTTAAAGTAAAAAGCTCTAACTTTTTCTCTTTTAACATTGCAGTTAACTCTTCTACAGTTTTATCTTGAATATCAGTATATTTCATTACTATCCTTTGCAGAGATAATTTTACATTTTAATGGAAACTTATGTAAAGCTAATGTGAGAGCTGAACGAGCTATATCTTCAGAAACACCAGCAACTTCAAATATAATTCTACCTGGCTTGATATTCATTACCCACTCTTCAACAGCACCTTTACCTTTACCCATTCTAGTCTCAAGAGGTTTTTTTGTCAAAGGCTTATCTGGAAAAACTCTAATCCAACTTTTACCATGTCTTTTCATTTCTCTAGTCATAGTAATTCTGGCAGCTTCGATTTGTCTTGAGTTTAGACGACCTGCTGATGTTGCTTTTAATGCAAATTCACCAAATTCAATCTTGTTTCCTCTAAAAGATTTACCTCTGTTACGACCTTTCATAACTTTTCTATATTTTGTTCTTTTAGGCATTAACATAACTATTCACCTCTTCTATTGTTACGATTAGATGGTCTTCTTCCACCTCTTTCTCGTTTTTCTTCTTTTGGCTCAGCTTGAATACCTTTTGCAAGAACTTCACCTTTGAAAATCCATACTTTGATACCGATAATTCCATAAGTAGTTTGTGCTTCTGCAAAACCATAATCAATTTTAGCTCTAAGTGTATGTAAAGGAACTCTTCCTTCTAAATACCACTCAGTTCTAGCCATCTCAGCACCACCTAGTCGTCCTGCAACTGATACTTTAATACCTTTTGCTCCTGATTTCAATGCACCTTGGATAACTTTTTTCATAGCTCTTCTAAATGCAACTCTTCTCTCTAATTGAGTAGCAACATTTTCAGCAGCTAATTGAGCTGAAGCTTGAGCTCTTTTTTCCTCTTTGATGTTTAAAGAAATATCTTTACCAAATTTTCGAGTCAAAGTCTCTTTGAGTTTAGTAATATCTGCACCTTTTTTACCAATAATAATACCAGGTCGTGCAGTTACAATAGTTACTCTAATTTTTTTAGCAGTTCTTTCTATAATAAGATTAGAAACTCCTGCGTAAAAAAGCTCTTTTTTAAGATATTTTCTAAGTTGATAATCTTCAGCAATAAATCCTGCTGTTCTCTCTTTTTTTGGAAACCATCTTGATTCCCAGTTTCTATTTATTCCTAGTCTTAGACCAATAGGATTAACTTTTTGACCCATATTATGCCTCCTCTACTTTAGCTACTTCTACCAAAATATGAGCTGTTGGTTTGAGTATTCTACTTGCAGTTCCTCTAGCTCTTGGTCTAAATCTTTTCATTACAGATGCTTTGTCAATTCTACAACTTGTAATTACTACCTCTTCTGGTTCAAAGTCACCATTTGCTACTGCTGAAGCGACAACTTTTGAGATAAGTCTAGCTGCTTTATTTGGCATAAACTCCAATGAAGCAAGTGCCAATTCAGCATTCATACCTTGAATTTCTCTTGCAATCATTCTTGCTTTGTTAGGTGCTACTCTTGTAAATTTTAATAATGCTCTACTCATAACTACCCTTTTCTCTGCACAGAGCCTTTATGACCCTTAAATGTTCTAGTTGGTGCAAATTCACCTAGTTTATAACCTACATGGTTCTCTGTAATATATACAGGAATAAACTGTCTTCCGTTATGAACATTGATAGTCAAACCAATAAACTCTGGAAAAATAACAGAGCGTCTTGACCAAGTTTTAATTGGTTTATGAGAACCTTCTTCTTTTGCCTTAAGAACTTTTTTCTTAAGATGTTCGTCTATAAATGGACCTTTTTTAGTTGATCTTGCCATCTCTTACCCTTACTTCTTTCTCTTAGAGATAATTAATTTATCACTAGCTTTTTTCTTACGAGTTTTATAACCTTTTGTAGGCATACCCCATGGTGTAACAGGATGTCGTCCAGAGTTAGTTTTACCTTCACCACCACCGTGTGGGTGATCAATTGGGTTCATTGCAGACCCTCTAGTTTGTGGTCTAATACCTCTGTGTCTTTGTCGTCCTGCTTTACCAAAAACAACATTTGACCAATCTTCTGAACCAACTGTACCGATAGTTGCCAAGCACTCACCAAGAACATATCTCATCTCACCTGATGGAAGTCTAAGTGAAACATATTTACCATCTCGTCCCATAATTTGAGCATATCCACCAGCACTTCTTGCTATAGTTCCACCTTGACCAATATTAAGTTCAATATTATGTACTAAAGTTCCTACAGGAATTGCTTTTAGTTTCATTGCATTACCAATTTTAATATCAAGTCCAGACTCTGCTGACATGATTTTATCACCAACACTCATACCTTTAGCTTGAAGAATATATCTTCTATCACCATCTGTATATTTTACAAGACAAATTCTACAAGTTCTATATGGGTCATATTCAACAGTAGCTACTATTCCCTCAACACCAAACTTATTTCTTTTGAAATCAATAATTCTATATAGTTTTTTAGCTCCACCTTGTCTATGACGAGATGTAATTCTACCGTTATGATTTCTACCAGCACTTCTTGGAAGTTTCTTTAATAGACTTCGTACACTTGCTTTTGCAGTAATATCACCACTATCAAGGTTCGTGATATATCTTCGACCTGCAGAGGTTGGTTTATATGATTTAATTGCCATCTAATTCTCCTATACTGCTAAGCTTTCAATTTTTGCATCTTCAGGAAGAAAAACATAAAACTTTTTACTGTCTGGTCTTTTACCTGCGATACCTTTAAATCTCTTGATTTTACCATTAACTCTCATTGAATTTACTCTCAAAGGTTTAATACCAAAATACTCTTGGAAAACTGCTTTTAGACCACTTTTGGTCATTCTTGGGCTAGTTTGAACAACAATAACACCATCTTCTTGAAGTTCAAGAGATTTCTCTGTGTACATAATTGCTTTAATATCTGTAATATCTGCCATCTTAGCTCTCTTTTGTCAATTTGTCCCAAACAGCTTTTTCAATTACCACAGAGTGATAAGCAGCCGCAAGGTAAGCGTTTAGCTCGTTAGATTCTACCAAATATGCATTCTGAAGATTTCTAAAAGCAAGGAATGTTTGGTCATCAATTAACTCTTTAACTACCAATACATCTCTCTGTTCAAGAGTATCTACAAATGCTTTAGCATCTTTTGTTTTACCTGATTCTATAGTAACATTTTCAACTACAAAAAGTCTCTCATTTGTAGCAAGTTCTGCTAACGCATGATATAGAGCCAATTTTTTCTGTTTTTTATTTACTTTTTGATTATAATTTCTGTTGTTTTGAGGACCAAACGCAACACCACCACCTACAAAAATAGGAGAACGAACTGAACCAGCTCTTGCTCGTCCACCACCTTTTTGAGCCCAAGGCTTCTTACCACCACCACGAACCATAGAACGGTTTTTAGCTTGTGCAGTATTGGCTCTTAGCCCTGCAGCATAAGATTTACAATATAAGTAAAGATTATGTGGATTAACTTCTAAAAATGACTTTGGAAGGTCACTTGTTTTAATTACTGTTGTACTCATTATTTAACAATCCTTACCAATCCTCTAGCCCCATTATGACCAGGGATTGAACCTTTTAATACTAATATTCCATTTTCAGCATCAAATGATATTACATCATTTTTAACTGTAACTTGTGTGTTTCCATAATGTCCAGGCATTTTTTTACCCTTCATTACACGACCTGGCCACTCAGCATTACCAATTGAACCAATTCTTCTACCCATTCTGTGACCATGAGAACCAGGACCACCACCAAAGTTATGTCGTTTCATACCACCTGAAAAACCACGACCTTTAGTATTTAGAGAAGTTTTTACTAGTTTTGCATCTACTAAAGCCTCTGTACTATAAGCACCAGTCTCTGTACCTTCTGCTACACGAATGGTCATAAATTTATTGAACTCTTTATCAATGCTAAATTTAGCTTGTTGACCTTCAATACTTTTATTCATTTTTTTACTATAATTATAAGCAACCAATGCTTTACCATCTTCACGAACTTCACAAACTTTAGTCTCGATAACTTTTAAAAGTGTTACAGGAACACTTGGTACGCCAATAGTTCTGCTCATACCTATTTTTTCAATAATAAATTCCATCTCTACTCCTATTTGTCCATTGAACGAATTTCAACATCAACTTCAGGAGCTAGGTCTAGTTTCATAAGCGAATCTATAGTATCTGAAGTAGCTGAAATAATATCAATCATTCTTGCGTGAATTCTAATCTCAAACTGCTCACGACTATCTTTGTTAACATGAGGAGATTTAAGAACAGTATATTTCTTAATTTTAGTTGGCATTGGCACTGGACCAATAAGTTCTGCACCTGTTCGTCTAACAGCTTCTACAATTGAAGCAACCGATCTATCTAAAACACGATGATCATAAGCTTTTAGCTTTAATCTAATTTTTTCCATTTATTTTACCTTATAAAGAACTCGTTAAGTTTACCATAACACATGGCTTCCTTAACTAAAATTTGGAGTCGTATTGTACCTTGATTAGCTTTTATTGTAGAGTGTTTTTTTATTTTGAATACTTTTTTTTGAAAATTTATTTCCTTTTTATAAGGAAATAAACCTAAAATTTATAATTTTTTCAGAAACTTTTGTTATTAAATACTATTATTTAAAAGCTTAATTAATCCATTAGAGACATTTTTAAATGTAAAAATTCTTGAACCACCATAACTTTCTACAAATTTTTTAGCTTCATCTTTAGTTTCAAAAGCAGGTAAATCATCACCAGCAGGAGAGATAGCTTTACTACCATAAACAAAAAAAGCTTTTTTTGCATCAATTGGTTTTAGTGTATTAAAATCAGTTACTACAATTTGATTAAAATCGTTTTCACTTCTTACACCCATTTCATACCATCGTCCTGGGTAAAAATAGAACTCAAACATAGATTTTGGACTACAAAAATATACTATTTTCCCATTTCGTATCTCTATTTTAGATATCCATTTTGGATTTTTGTAAATTAATAAATTTCTAACTAAACCAGTTGTATTTTTATCATAATTTAGTGTATAACTCTTTGCTATTGGTTTTGTTTGCCAAGTAGTATCATTTGTATCTTTATTTGCATATATACATAAAGAAACTAAAAAAAATCCTATAATTATTTTTCTCATTATTTTTATCCTTTTTTATATAGTATATTTGATTTTTTATAAAATTTAATTGAGATTAATCAATATTGGTTAGAAAATAGATATTTTTAGTATATTATAATAATAAAACATATATAATAATATACACTAAAAAAAGGAAAATTATGAGTAAATTATTAATATTTATTGTACTAGTAGTTTTGGGATTGATGTTTCTTGTGACTGAACACCCAGAATATAATCCACTAAACAATCAAGTTCAAGAGGTGAATTCAACAGATAACGCTCTCAATAACGCAATTAAAGTTTCAGATGAGCATCAAGGTGAACAATAAACAGCATCAATTTGTGGGTTATAAAACCCACACTAAACTAAATCTTTTTTGGTAAATATTTTAAATCCTAAAAAAGCAAATCCTAACCCAACTAATATAGGATAAACTATAGATAAGAAAACAAAAATAATTTGTGAAATATTATCCAAAATATAGAATGCTACAGGTCCCATAACTGTAAGTTCAGGGTCAAATAGTGAAATTGCTGCTACTCTAAATATCTCCATAGGATTTAGCAAAGCAATTGTAATAATCAACTCCTCATTAAATCTATTTTGCATCATAAGTGAAATCAAAGCTATATCTATAAATGCCAATAAAAATATCCATATAAAAAAGGCTATCCCCAAAGCAACTTCAGATGATTTGACAAATGAAGAGATGAAAAAAGCTATACCCAAAAAAGCAAATGATAAAGCAAACAAAAGCCCAGTATATAAGAAAAATATAGCCCACGGAATATCAGCTCCTTTAAATGCTCCATATATAATAGCAATCACCATAGCAAAAAGAACAGGCAGATAAACTGTTATAAATCTACCAACAACCTTACCCCAATAATACTCTTTAAGAGATATTGGGAAAGATAACATATACTCTAATACATGACTATCTCTATCACCAGAAATAGAACGAACAGTAGTAATAAGTATAAATATAGGTAAAATAATAATAGTAATCTGAATATACATTAATAATAATCGGCTAAGTCCACTAAATCCCATAACTTGAGACTCTGTTACCCCTGCTATAAAAAACAGAGCAATGAGTCCTCCAAAAACTAACGAATAAACCAAAAACCATTTTGCTCGAATTGACTCTTTAAGGTCTAAATAGGCTATTAACCATAAATTTTTCATCTACTCTCCTAATATCTGTTTTCTAATTTTGGGATTTTGCATAGTCTCACCTCTTAACATTCTAAGTCTCATCTCTTTGAAATTTATACTACCCTTTTGAAATTTCTCATAAGCTGTAAAACCATATCCCATTGGGGTTCTCTCATTGATTGTATAGTGTGCGTTTATAGCTTTGATATATTTTTGACTATCTTTAGCGAATACTTTTGCATCTACTACATTACTATTATGTTTTTTTATCCATAAAATCATACATCCTATATCATCAAAATATGTTTTATTTAAATAAGCTGTATTAATTTTTGAATTTTTGGGTAAAGGCATATGACACTCTGGGCATATTTGTTTATTAGTTGTTGTTCCACAACCGATAATAATGATTAGTGAATAATGAATAATAAATAATATGAGTGATTTTTTAAATTTTTTCATCTGATACTACTTTACCTAAATCCATATAAACTTCTCTATTTACTAAATCTTTTACCTCTTCTAATCTGTGGGTTACAAAGAGTAGAACTTTATCTTTTTGTTTACCATCTAATAGTCTATAAAAATCATCTCTAGCTTTTGGGTCAAGATTAGCTGTAGGTTCATCAAATATCATAATATTGCTCTGCCTTGCTAAACTAATTGCAATTAGAAGTTTCTGTTTCATTCCACCTGAAAGTTTGAAAAAAGATTTATGGATATTACTCTTTATATCTAGCTTCATCTCATTTGCATAGTCTAAAATGGTATCTTTTTTGATATTTGAACTCCCCTCAATATAGCTCATAAGTTCATCTATACTAAGCTTGATAGGAGGTGGAAGCTGAGGCACGAAACTAATATCATTCAAAACCTCTTGTCTATACTTAATTGGGTCAAATCCATTGACTCTAACAGCACCACTATTTGGATGGTAATATCCCAAAATTGAGCGAATAAGTGTAGTTTTTCCTGCTCCATTTGCTCCCATTAGAGCTATAGAGTCATTTTTATTAAACTCTATATTTATATTATCTAATGATAAGGTTGAACCAAATTTTTTGGTTAGATTATCTATTTTTATCATTTATATCCTTGATGGTTATAATTATTATCAATATTATACTAAAGAAGATTAATCTATTTTATGATTTTCATCAAGAATAAGTTAAAATTTATAAACTGTATTGACTATAAAGTAGTTAATATTTTGATTCATTTTTTGAAACCCTAAACTAAATCCACTATTTTGGTTTATTTGGAAAATCATATCAACTCCATAACCTAAACCATCTTTTGCATTTTCGTTTCTAGCATATCCTGCTTTGGATTTAAAAGCCATATATTTATTTAGAGGAACGATATATGTAGTAAATAGATAAGCAGAAGAGAAATTCTTCTCTTCATCTGTTTTTTTATTTTTGGCTTTATAAAAACTCTGTGAATATCCTACATCAAAACCCCATCTATCTAAATTCATATAATTGTAGCTTAGATGAAGTGCTTGTGCATTAGAGTATCCATCAATATTCTGTTCTGCAATACCTGCTGTAAAAAATGAGTGACTATTATGCATTAATTCTGAAAGTGACTCTTTTGCAAAAAGTGATAAAGATAAAAATAGTAATAATATTATTTTTTTTGTCATATTAATGATTTTCCTTTTGTTTATCTTTTGAAATTTGTGCCAACTGCTCTTTTATCTCTTGATTTATCCTGTTTTTTAACTCATCTTCATGTCTCTTATAAACTTTGTTGAGTTTAGTAGCAAAGGGTTTACTATATTTTTTCTCTTCTATCTCTATTACAATTGTATATGCACCTTTTTTAGATAGTTCTGTACTTATCCAAGGAGATTGAAATGTGGTATCATAACTACCATTTTCTTGTTTGAAATTATATTCATAATTATTATCTAAATCTTTTAGATTAATTACTTGTTTAAATTTCAAAGCTTTATAATCAGAAATATTCTCTGTTGCCTCCATAAAAGCAAAAGATATATTAATTTCATCTATCCTCTTTCCTTTGTTATCCATACCAATATAGTAGTAGTAGGTTGGTTGGAAATAGAAATTTTGTGCATCATGAGATTGTACTATATCTAATTCTATATGTAGTTTCCTATCATCTAAATCGTGACATCCACTCTCTTTATCCCCATAATTATCACCACAAAAGTTATTATTAAAATTAGCACGAATTAGAGTAATATGCTTTGGTACGAAAATAGGCTCATTTATATCACCATCTATATTTTTATAGAGTACTGTTTTATTGCTATAGTCCTCTGTAAATCCTGCAATAGTAGAAGATAATAACTTAAATCCTTCTTCTATTAACTCTGGAGCTATTTGAGTAATTTTATTAGTTACTACATTTCGTATATGTGTTATATCCAAACTCTTTTTTTGAAATATATCCCCTTTGGATTTTGGTGCAAATAGATGACTCACAAACATTTTAGTTGGTGTTTTTGATTTAGAAAAAAATGTCATAGATTATCCTTTTGCTCTGCTCTTGATTTACTTAATATAAGCTCCCCTTCCCATTGACAATAATCTTTATAGGTATAATATTCAATTGTAGACATAACTAATCCTTTATATTCTATATTTTGATTATAGCCAATTGTAGATTATATGTAAAGATAAGATTAGTTAAAAAATTTGAAAAGAAAAAGAGAAGGTTTTCCCAAGCCAAAGCTTGGGAAAAAAGATAAACTTTTAGAGATTAAAAGTTATATCTTGTCCAGAAACGGATAATATTATTAGGGTCTGTATTTGGAGTATCAAGGTCAGCCATTACATAAGCAGCCAACATATTTGCTCCAAGTGCTTTAAATTTATAAATCACATCTAACTCGTTATAATCTGTACTAGCATTAGAGTTATCAGTTGTAGCTCCATATTGAGCAATAAGTTTACCAGGACCTACAGGAACAACACCTTTAACTAATACAGTATCTGCATCACTAGATATATAATTTTGATTTAAAATCATTTGTGTATATAGTGGAGTTTTTACATTTGTTCCAACATTTTTGAAAGCTAAACTTCCATCATCAACAGTTGAATAAGCTACTGTAAGATTGACAGGACCAGCTTTTCCTGTAATTTTTGCACCCATTGCAGTTGTATCATCTAAATTATTCTCTGGCATAATAGTACCACCTTGGAGTCCAAATTTAACAGGAATACCAGCGTCAACTTGAACATCTCCCCAAATAGCAGAACCAGCTTCTCCACCTGTTAAATCTGGTAAAGAGTAGTAACTTAATGTAATTGGTAACTGTTTTAAAGATTTATTTGCTATAGTTAACAAATAAGCACCACTTGGCAATGCACCACCAGCCATATCATTATATTGACCTAAATTAATAAGTCCTACTGCATTTCCACCTGTACCATTTGATTTAGCAACATAAGCACCAACTAATGTTGTATCAGGAATATCACTATTGATTGCAACTGCTGCATCAAATGTATTTTTAAATACATTCCACCCTTCAGAGAATGCTAATGGAGATAGAGATTTTGGAAGCTCTTGTTTCCCCAATTTCAGCGTTGTATTAGCAATTTTTTTAGTTATATATAATTTTGTCATTGCATGAGAATTAAGTGTATCTTTCTCTGCTGTTTGCATTGTATTACCAACAAGATTTTTTTCAAGTCCTAATGAACCTAAAAATGTCTCTTGATAACCAAAGCCAAAATCATTACCAAGGTCTGCATTTACATTAAGTTGCAAACCAGCATTTGCTCTTGAGTTACCAGCATGGTCAAAGAGGTCTGCATCTCCACCCTTATCCATAGTTTGATAATAAAGAACACCCTGTCCACCAACTTTTACATCTACATCAGCACTAGCAACACTCATCATACCTACTACAGCTATTGCTGCAAGACTTAAATTTGTAATTTTCACATTTTCTCCTTTTCATTTAGTCTATTAGAAGTAAGTCCTAAGTGAGAAGTAACTTATCAATCTAATAAATCTACATCATCATGATAACAGTAGAAACCTTATCGTTTCTTGATATTTGTCATTTTTTTTTGAACTTTACACTAACTTAATAAAAAATGTACTTCCAAACACAAAGAATCCACAATTATAATAAAATATAACAACATAATTTGTTATAAACAACTGTATTTATAAAAAGTAAAAAATGAATTTTAAAAGATATGGCCGGGAGAGGGAGATTCGAACTCCCGGAGGTATTACCCTCACCGGTTTTCAAGACCGGCACATTCGACCACTCTGACATCTCCCGACATTGAAAAAGATATGCAATTTTATCTAAAAAAGATAAAACTAAAATTAAATAATGGAGGCGACACCCAGATTTGAACTGGGGATAACAGCTTTGCAGGCTGCGGCCTTACCACTTGGCGATGTCGCCATTAAATTAATAATTCAAAATTATTAAAATGGTACCCGGAGCCGGACTTGAACCGGCACGGTCACAATGACCGGGGGATTTTAAGTCCCCTGTGTCTACCATTCCACCACCCGGGCTTTTTTATTCAATTTGGAGCGGGAAACGAGGTTCGAACTCGCGACCCCGACCTTGGCAAGGTCGTGCTCTACCGCTGAGCTATTCCCGCATATTTGAAATTGGAATGCGATTATAGCAAACTTTTTTTTAAATGTAAAGGTTTTTCGATATAATTTGCAAAAAAAAATAAATTAGGAAAAAAATATGAGAAGCAATATAGTTAAAGTAGGTCATAATAGAGCTCCACACCGTTCACTACTTCGTGCAACTGGATTAAAAGATGAAGATTTTGATAAACCATTTATTGGAGTGGCCAACTCTTTTATAGAGATAATTCCTGGTCATTTCTTTTTAAATAAAGTTGCAGAAATCATCAAAGATGAAATTCGTGCTAATGGTTGTGTCCCATTTGAGTTTAATACTATTGGTGTGGATGATGGTATAGCGATGGGGCATGATGGAATGTTATTTTCACTTCCTAGTCGTGAGATAATTGCTAACTCTATAGAGACAGTTATGAACGCACATAAACTTGATGCTATGATTGCTATACCAAACTGTGATAAGATAGTCCCAGGTATGATTATGGGTGCATTGAGGGTTAATGTTCCTACAGTATTTGTAAGTGGTGGTCCTATGGCAAAAGGTTATAGCCAAGATGGAACAGCAATTGATTTGGCAACTGTATTTGAAGGTGTCGGACAATTTGAAGCAGGTGAAATTACAGCTGAAGAGTTAACAGATATGGAGTGTAATGCATGTCCTAGTGGTGGTAGCTGTTCTGGAATGTTTACAGCTAACTCTATGAATACTCTTATGGAAGCTATGGGTATAGCCTTACCAGGAAATGGTACAATATTGGCTCTAACCAAAGAGAGAGAAGAGTTATATAGAAAAGCAGCTAGAAGAGTTTGTGAAATTGCCTTAATGCCAGAGGAGGAGTCTTCTTTATATAATGTAAGAAATATTCTTAACGAAAATGCTGTACGAAATGCTTTTGCTGTTGATATGGCAATGGGTGGAAGTTCTAATACAGTTTTACATATGTTGGCAATTGCAAAAGAGGCTGAAGTAGATTTTAATCTTGAAGATATTAATACTATATCTAAAGAAGTCTCTCATATTGCTAAAATCTCTCCAAGCCTAACAACTGTTCATATGCAAGATATAGATAAAGCAGGTGGTGTGAGTGCTGTTATGCATGAGATGAATAAAAGAGGTGATGATATTCTTTTGGATAATTTAACAATTACAGGAGAGAATCTCAAAGAGAGAATAGCAAATGCAGAGATTAAAGATACTAATATCATTCATACTATAGATAATCCATATTCAACAGTTGGAGGATTGGCTATTTTATATGGAAACTTGGCAGAGCAAGGAGCTGTTATTAAGACAGCTGGAATTATTGGAGATAGAGAAATCACAGGAACAGCAGTATGTTTTAACTCGCAAGATGAAGCTATTAAAGGTATTATTAATGGTGAGGTCAAAGCAGGGAATGTAGTTGTAATCCGATACGAAGGGCCAAAAGGAGGTCCTGGTATGCAAGAGATGTTGAGTCCAACAAGCCTTATTATGGGTATGGGTTTAGGAGATAAGGTCGCATTGATTACAGATGGACGGTTTAGTGGTGCTACACGAGGTGCTAGTATTGGTCATGTAAGTCCAGAGGCTGCTGAAGGTGGAGTAATAGGACTACTAAAAAATGGAGATGAAATTCATATAGATGTAGATAAATACATATTAGAAGTCAATCTATCATTTGAAGAGATAGCAGAAAGAAAAGATAATTTCAAACCAATTGTTAAACCTCTACAGAGTAGATGGTTAAAACAGTATAGAGCATTAGTTACAAATGCTAGTAATGGAGCTATATTAGAAGCTCAATAGGCTCTAATGTGGGGTTGAAAAGCCCACACTATAATCCTGCCTCTTTAATAGCTTGAGCTTGTGCATGAGCATTTAAAGGGTCAAGAACTAATTTTAAATTTCCATCATTCATAATATTATCCAAAGAGTATAAAGTAAGTCCTATTCTATGGTCAGTTAAACGATTTTGTGGATAATTATAAGTTCGTATTTTTTCAGACCTACTTCCAGAACCAACTTGAAGTTTTCTATCTGCTGATGTTTCATCTAATTGAGCTTGAAGTTCTGCTTCATAAACTCTAGCTTTGAGTACTTTCATTGCTTTGTCTCTATTTTTATGTTGAGATTTCTCATCTTGAATAGCTACAACAATACCTGTGGGTATATGAGTTAAACGAACAGCAGAATCAGTTGTATTAACTGATTGTCCACCACATCCACTAGAACGATAAACATCCATTTTGACCTCATTCGGTTTAATATCAACCTCAACATCATCTACTTCAGGAATAACAGCTACGGTAATAGCAGAAGTGTGTACTCGTCCTTGTGTTTCTGTATCAGGCACTCTTTGCACTCTATGCACACCTGCTTCATATTTGAGTTGAGAATAGACTCCCTCACCTTTTAGTATAGCTATAATCTCTTTATATCCACCAGCTGTTCCATCAGAAGAACTTACAATCTCAACTTTCCATCCCATAATCTCTGCATATCGAATATACATTTTAAACAGGTCAGCTACAAATAGTGCAGCCTCATCACCTCCAGCACCTGCTCTTAGTTCCAAATAGATATTTTTATCATCATTTGGGTCTGAAGGAATCATTAGTACTTTTATATCATCTTCTATTTTTGAAAGTTTGGGTTCTAGCTCTAAGAGTTCTTCTTTTGCTAAATCACCTAACTCATCATCACCTAAAAGTTCTTTGTTGTCAGCAATTGCTTGAGCTGTTTCTATATACTCTTTAGCTTTTTCTACTAGTTTGGATAGTCCTGAGTGTTCTTTTCCAAGGTCTGTCATTTTTTTTATATCACTAGCAATATTTGGTGAACTTAATAGAATATTTATCTCATTATATCTATCAATAAAGGGTTGGAGTTTTTCTTGAAACATGTGAAACCTTTTGGGGTTAGGTATCAAATTTCAACTTAATTCTAAGTTTAAATTTTGACCCCTTTTGTGTGGATTTTTACGCAGCTATTTTATTAATAAGCTTGTTAAGTCGAGAGACTTTTCTAGCAGCAGTTGCTTTTTTGATAAAACCTTTGCTTACTAGTTTATGAATTTGTTTATTTGCAACTTTGAATGCTTCAGTAGCAGCAACTTTATCATTTGCTTCAACAGCAATTATTACTGCTTTAGTAATATTTTTAATTCTAGTTCTATAATATCTATTTCTCTCAGTTCTTACTGCTGTTTGTCTAATTCTCTTGATTGTTGACTTATGATGTGCCATATTTGGTCTATCCTTTGCTTTTTCTCATATATTTGATACTTTGGAATTTTATCCGAAGTCTATTAATTCGCGAATTTTAGCAAAAAAATGCTTTGTTTTACTTTATAAAAATAGAAGCTATCTATATTTTAATCTATAATTCTTGAATTTTGCTTATTTGAGAAAACTCTTTTAAATTTACTATATTTGCTAGTTTTGTATGTAATTTTAGAAGAGAGGAAGTTTTAATAATGCGTCGTCCCCATAAAAAATGATTTTTATAAAATCTTTTTTTGTCAAAACTAGTAATCACAACTTTATGGTTGCCCGAACTTGCATGTATAAACTTACCATCTTCAAGATAGATACCTACATGATTAACTCTACCAATATTCTTTCTAGTAGTATCAAAAAAAACCATATCCCCTTTTTGAAGTTCATTAAATCTAACCAATTTTCCTACTTTAGCTTGATTTCTCGAAACTCGTGGTAGATTAATTCCAACAGTTCTATAAACTTTTTGGGTAAATCCAGAACAATCAAAACAGTTAGGACCAGTAGCACCCCAAACATAAGGTTTTCCCAGTAATTTTTTGGCTTTTAACTCAATATTTTTAGTTAATCTTGGATTATTCTCAGGTACAATAGAAGATAGAGGTAGATAACGACTCTGTTGATATTTTTTATAATCAAATGATGCCAATACCTTTTTTATCATATTTTCATCTCTAATAATCTTTGCCAAGGATATATCTTTGGGATAGTTCTTTTCATTTAAGCTTAATATATGGGATGAGTGATGAATATCATCTAGTTTTTTAAATGAATATTGGGTAAGAAGTATAATCACAACTAGCAGTTCAAAAACAACGACAATCGAAAGTAGATTTTTTAACAAAATTATCTCCAATAACAATTTTAAATATATTTTCGTAATAATAATTAAATTTTCTTAATATTGGATAAATTGTGATATTTTTTTTCATCTTCATATTTTATTTGATATTAAGATAAAACAAGATAAAATTCTGTTTTTATTAAATAGTAAAGCTCGATTAACTCAGTGGTAGAGTATCACCTCGACAAGGTGGGAGTCACTGGTTCAAATCCAGTATCGAGCACCATTTTAATCTTAATGTCTAAATTATCTTTATTCTTGAAAAGGTACTAATTCTCCTTGTTTCAATCGTGGCATTATATCCATTTTTATTTTGCGAATAAGAAAACTTTTTTTGGCTAAAGATATAGACTCGTCAGAGGTGATAGTTCTAAGCTTTTTACTATAATATCTAAATAGAAAAGAAGTTAATGTTTTTTTAAACTCATCTTCTTGCATTATTTTGATATTATCATCAAGCATTAAAGCTATTAAATTAGAATTATCTCTCTCTTCTCTAATAATAGACTCTAATAAAGAGGTATAGTTACCAAAAATAGATGGTTTTGCTACATCTAGTAAAATATCGATAAAATCTCTATTTTCTAATAGTGTTTTGAGAATACTCAACTGTCCTATATCATCTCTAGGAGATGAAAATCTAGTTTTAATATTTTCTGATTTGCTAGATGAACTAAATAGAGCAGAAGATATACCCAATAGTGTAGCAGAGTATGCGATATATGAGTCTCTCAGGATTGGACTTAGAGTATCTAAATATGTTTTGATAGCTCCAAAGGCTACCTCTTTTTCTTTTGGATTTTCTAAATTATATGATTTTACTGTCATCTCTAATATAAATGGTATAAGTGGTTGTCCATTTCGTAATAGATTTGCTACCTCTTGAATTTGATTTCTGGCAATCATGTCAGCAGGGTCAGCTCCATTAGGAAAAAGTACAACAGAACCATCAAAACCACTATGAGTTAGCATAACTCCTGCTTTGAGTGCAGCAGCAATTCCTGCCTTGTCTCCATCATAAGCGAGTATGATATGAGGTTTACCTTTTCTTAGTATAGGTAAATGCTCTTGTGTTAGTGCTGTTCCTAGTGTTGCTACAGCCTCATTAAATCCTGCTTGATGAAGCATAATAACATCTAAATAACCCTCACAAATTATTAGTTTTTTGTTTTTATATATATGCTTTTTGGCTTTAGAGTAACCATATAGTAGTTGTGATTTATTAAATAGTTTGGTTTGAGGAGAATTAATATATTTAGCAGGGTGATTAGTAATAGTTCGCCCACCAAACCCAACAATAGCCCCACTAGATGAATAGATAGGAAATGTAATCCTCTCTGTAAGTCGTGCATAAAATCCACCACTATCTCTTTTAGCTACTACTCCTGCTTCTTCTGCTTTTGGAATTGCTAAAAAGTTTGCAGAGAGGAAATTCATAAGTTCATAAGAAGCTCCAACATATCCAATACCAAATCTCTCAATAGATTGTTGTGTGATACCTCTATCGTATAGATATTTCTTAGATATATTGCTATTATCTAAATTTTTACTATACCATGATTGTACCTGTTCTAATAAACGACGAGTCTCATTATGGTCACTACTTCCTTGGGTATAAGATAGTGAAAAGTTCATTATAGAAGCTATTTTTTCTAATGCTTCTGGGTAGTTTAATTTCTCATACTCTTTCACAAACTCAATTGCATCACCACCAACACCACAGCCAAAACAGTGATATATTTGCTTGGCAGGACTTATTACAAAACTAGCTGTTTTTTCTCCATGAAAAGGACAGTTTGCTTTGAAATTAGCTCCAGCTTTCTTGATTTCTATATAGTTAGAGATAATATCAACAATATCAATACTATTTTTGAGTTCTTCTTCACTAGCCTTATCTATCATTTAGTTATTGATATATTTTTGCTATATGTTCCATCTTTTTACCCATATTAAGAAGTAACATATCAGCTAATACTAATGCCATCATTGCTTCACATACAATTGAACCTCTAATTGCTACACATGGGTCATGTCTTCCTTTTAGTTCACAGATTACAGGTTGGTTATCTTTGGTTATAGTCTCTTGGGGTTGAAAAATAGATGGAGTTGGTTTAAAATGTGTTTTGACTATAATATTATCTCCATTAGATATTCCACCCAAAATTCCTCCTGAGTGATTGGTTTTAAATCCATTTGGAGTTATCTCATCATTATTACTACTGCCTTTTAGGTGGGTACTAGCTATTCCATCACCTATCTCTACAGCTTTGGAGGCATTTATTCCCATCATAGCCTCTGCTAATATAGCATCTAGTTTATAGTAGATAGGTTCACCTAAACCTATTGGTACACCTTTTGCAATAGTTAAAACTACACCACCTACTGAATTGTGTTCCTTTTTGGCTTTTAGGATAGCTTCTTCTTGTGCTAATTCTACTTTAGCATCTAGTGCATATATTTTACTTGTTTCGGCATACTCAAAATCATAATTATTTGATTTAATTCCATCAACTTCACATAAACCTGAAGTTATCTCTACTCCAATAGTTTTGAGCATAAGTTTAGCAATAGCTCCTCCTGCCACTCGTGCGGCTGTTTCTCTTGCTGAACTTCGTCCACCACCTCTATAATCTCTAATTCCATATTTATGATAATAGGTAAAATCAGCATGTCCTGGGCGAAATAAATTTTTGATATTATCATAATCACGGCTTTTTTGATTACTATTATATATTACCATCATAATAGGAGTACCAGTACTTAATCCCTCAAAAGTTCCTGATAATATTTCTACTTTATCATCCTCTTTTCTTGCAGTCTCAAGTTTACTTTTTCCTGGTTTTCGTTTATCTAGTTCTTTTTGTATAAACTCTTCATCTATTCTAAGTCCTGCTGGAACACCATCTACTATACATCCCAAACCCTTGCCATGAGACTCTCCAAATGTTGTGATTATAAAATTTTTACCAAAGCTATTCATTCATTCTCACCTCGTAATCTTTTTAGTGCAATCTGTGCTGCTTTTTGTTGAGCCTCTTTTTTACTTCGTCCAATAGCAGAAGATATAATTTTGTTTTGTAGCTCTACAGCTATCTCAAACTCTTTTTTGTGGTCAGGTCCAAAAGCACGAACTAATTTATAGTTTGGTGTCTCTCCAAAATCAGCTTGTGTTAACTCTTGCAGTGTAGTTTTAAAATCTTTGGATAATGAATTTAGGTCAATTATTGGATAACTTGATTCTATTAGTATTATAACTATTTTAGCAGTAACTACTAAACCACTCTCTAAATATATAGCTCCTATAACTGCTTCAAAGGCATTAGATAATAGGGATGGTTTATGTCGTCCATTATTATTCTCTTCTGCTGTTGAAATAAGTATAGATTGACCTAACTTTATATTATTTGCCAATTTTGTAAATCCTGTTTCATTAACTAATGAAGCTCGAATTTTAGATAATACACCTTCATCCTCTTTGGGAAATTTGGTAAAAAGATACTCTCCTACAATCAAATCAAGTACAGCATCACCTAAGAACTCTAATCGCTCATTATTATAAGGTTTTTTATAACTTTTATGCGTGAGTGCTTCGGTGATGAGGTCATCTCGTTTGAAACGATAGTTTAAAGCATTTTCTAAGGCTTTAAATTTGCTCATTATTTTTCCTTCTATTTTATATTTTTAGAGTAGAGAATACCCTTTATATGAGTATTTTTTAGTGATAGTCTCTCGAAGTTGTATTGAATTTATAGCATAACAGTTTGGGCATCTCTCAAATGATATTGGAAAATGTTGTTTACATCTACTACATACATAACTAAAACTTAAATCAACTTCATTACTACCACCTAGTTGTGCATAGTTAATCGTATCAATAGCAAAAATTCCACTTTGAATAATTGGCTTTTGAGTCTCCAAAACACCTTTGGCACTGTAAATACTAGTTAATATCTCACTCGAATAGATTATATCAAAATTGAGGTTTGATAAGGGTAAGAACCATAATGTATCAACTATTAAATTTATTTTATTTTTATCTATCACTTCCCATGCTGTATTTAAATCAAGTCTAAAAAGTTCTTGTACTATTTGTCTATAAGAATAGTCATCATTATTTATAAATTTTTTTAGTTTTTTTAATTTTTCTTCTCGTTTTATATTACTATTTTTCAATAAACTAGTAAGCTCTAAATGTGCTTGGAGGGATTTAATATCCTCTCCCATAACTTCAAGTGGTTGTAGAGTCTCTTTTGCTTTATCATATTCTTGTAAAAGTTCATATACCATCTCTAAATGGTATAAAACATTAATATTTCTAGCTCTTTTATGCAAAATCTCCAAAAATACATCTTCTGAGCGTTTTAAAAAACCTGCTTTAAGATAGGTCTCTCCTAACCCCTCTAAGAGATGCTCTTTTTCAAAAAATAGTTGTATATTTTTTATAAGGTATAGATATATATTAATAGATTTTTGGTATTCACCTTGAATACTAAAAGTATTTGCAAGTAGAGATAGAGGTGCAATAAGAGTTGACTCAAAAGGCAGTTTTCCTATATCCAATATACAATCATCTATATCTATAGTACCTAAAAATTTTTTAAGACTCTTTTTTTGTTTCTCCTCTTTATAGTTTCCCATAATTATAGAGACAACAGCTACAACCAATACCAATAGGGTTATAATCAAAATACTAAATAGTGGGTCATTATATGATGGAAGAATTTTATCCAAAGTCAACCTTTTTAATTTAATTATAACATAATTTTTTATAGTGATATAATTAAAAAAGTTATCTTATGTTAATTGTCAAAAATCTATTGTGTAATCCATTCACACCTGCTAATAAAAGTTTATTAAAAATTGATATAAATAGTGCTTTAGACCCCATAAAACCGATATTTAAACTATAATAGGAAAAAACGAGGAAAAGTTATGAAAAAATTTATTTTTACTATTACTCTTATTACAACACTTTCAACCTCACTTTATTCTACCACTATTTTAAATATAGGACAAAGAGCTAAAAGTGACATAGATTATATACCATCAAATGATGTACAAGATACTATAGATATACCACAAAATTTAACTCAATTTGCATCACAATCTGAATATATGAGTGCCGAAGAGCAGTTAGATTATGATGCAAAATATAATGAGAAGTTTTTTGCTCCATGGAATTTAACTACAATGGATTTAGATAAAGGAGAAAAAACATGGCAATTTATGTTTGCCAAGCGAAAAATGTATCATAGATATGGAGATATAATTCCAAAATCATGGTTTAAAAAAGAGATAAAAAACTCTAATTTTGAAAATTATGATAGTATAGATAAACCAGCCATTATTATAAAACATTCTGATATTAAATTATATCCCACAGATAAGGAATTCTATTATAATACTAATAGAGCAGGAGAAGGTTTTCCTTTTGATTATAATCAAAATAGCTCAATTTATGTAAATACACCTATATTTATCTCTCATTACTCATTAGATAAGCAATGGGTATATATCAAAGCTCCATTTGCTTTTGGTTGGGTCAAAGTTGAAAATATAGCTTGGGTTACACAATCATTCAAAGAAAAATTTCAAATGGGAGCAACAGCTATAGCCACAACTGATAATTTAGACTTATCTACACAAAGTGGAGAGAGTATATCTTTGATTAAATTAGGTACTATATTTCCTATGAACCCTGAAACTAGAGAATATTATACTGCAAGAAAAGATGAAAAAGGGTATGCCTATTTAGATAAACTAATACCAAAAGCTATAAATATTATAGCTAGAAAACCTATTAAATTTAACCATTTTAATATCTCATATATAGGTAAACAGTTAGTAGGAGAACCTTATGGCTGGGGAGGAAAGTTAAAAACAAGAGACTGCTCAACATTAACACGAGATTTTTTTGCACCATTTGGAATATATCTACCGAGAAATTCAAAGCAACAAGCACAAAGTGGTGATTATATATCACTTAAAGGGTTATCTGCTAGAGAAAAAACATCAGCAATATTATCATATGGGAAACCATGTCGTTCTCTATTGATTGTACCAGGGCATGTCACTATATATCTAGGTCAAAAAGATGGAGAACCTATTATTATGCACGACTATTGGGGTGCTAGACTTAAAAATGGAGGTAAACATATATTGGGTCGTTCTGTTATTACAACGACCAAAGTAGGCAAAGAGAGACCAGATATTAAAGAAAAGAGTATGTTAATTAATACTATCAATGGATTAGTTTCATTTTAAAAAACTAATCCATAAAAAACTAATCCATAAAATAAATATTAGATTACATAAATGGTTTACCATTGATTTTCAATGAACCTTTGCTAAACTCAATATCATAATATTTTTTACCATTTTTATCAATAGGTTGCATAATCATCATCATAACCATAGCTCTTGGGTCACTAGAAATTATAGTGACTAGTTCATTAGAAGCCTCTATATTAATTTTGGCATTAATGAGATTAGTAACTGCTAATGGATTATTATCCAAACTCTTCCAATCAAAGTTTTTTTCTGCTTTAACTAATGCTTTGAGTTTAAACCCATCAAATGATTTACCATTATTTGTAATTTTAGCTACGGATATGTTTGGAATATCTATAGATATATTATCTTTGAAGAGTTCTTTTAATAGTGGTATAAACTGCTCCATTGAACTATTCTTATCCATATTTTTAGATGAACGATTTTCTAACTCTTCTAAAGCTTTTTTATTTATATTATTGAGTCGTGTATTCATGATAATAGTATTGAGTATTGTTTTTTTGCCATTTTGAGTAAAACTCATAAAAGATACTTTGACTTTACTTATACTATTTAATAGATTTTCTTTTAATCTATCTTGTGAAAGACCTGTGATATTATTAATTCTTAGAGTAAATGGCTCTTCTATTTTATTTATAATATCAAATGATTTAATACCATACTCTATATTATTATATACTCTATTATCACTGTTTTTTATAGTAACTTTTAATCCCGAGATATTTATATCTAATTGGTCATCTACTTGATAAGAGAGTCTCTCTAGTATCTGTTTGACATCTTCTATTTTCTCATCTTTTATAGTTCCATTAAATTTAAACCCCTTACTTATTAAATGAGCTTTAGTTTCATTATCCTTAAATTCTCTATCAATATCTTTTACATATCCATTAAAATTGGATAATAGTTTATTGATATTAATATGTATCAAGAAGAGTTTCTCTTTTATCATTTTTTCTAGCTCTTTAATTACTCGTTTATCTTTTTGATTAATATTTTGATAAAAACTTGTAGGTAATTTAATAGGATATATATCCATACCCAAAGCATCACTAGCTGTAGGCATATACTCTATATCTATACCTATTTGCATACCTTTGAGCATATTAATATCATTTCTATTTAAATGTTGACCTTGCTTATTGAAATAATTTGTTATTTTGTTCATATCTTGAAATGTCAAAATAATTTTTTGTTTATCTTTAGACAGATTTTGTTCATCTATAAGAAAACCAGACTGTTTTAATTGTACTAATTCTCTATTTACCTCTTTTCTTGTCTCTCCCGTTAACTGTTTTGAACCTATTTTAATATAGTAGATAACAAAAATTACAATCAAAGCCATAAGTATTAATGCTATTTTTTTCATAAAGCCATTCCTTTTTTAAATTATTTTTAGATATTACCATATCAAATAAAATAAAAGATTAATATCTCTATTTTTTTTTAAAAAATTTGAATTATAAAAGAGGGATTAAGAAAGAAAAGATATGAAAAAGGGGGGGAGTTTAAGTTTATCAAAGGAGAATGTTAATAAAATTGTTTTACAAAGGAGTGTGTGTTAATTCCATATCTTTCTTAATTGGTATTATACGCTCTCTTTGTAAATCAATAGACAATCAAAAGTAAACAATAAGTTAATAAATTACTGTTTTAGTTCATATTAATAAGATGACGGACTTTTTTAACCTCTTTTAGATTTATCTCTTCTATTATTATTTTTTTTTCATCATTTATACTCATTTCACCCCAAGGATGGATAATAGCAGAACTTTTTGCCATATCAATATTTGCTGAGTTGCATACTATGACAAAACATTGGTTCATAATAGCCAAAGCCTGAGAGAGAATTTCTAAATGATTTTTACGAAGTTTACCCCACATAGATGGAATGAGTATTATATCAACTCCCTCTAACTCTCTCCATAAATCTTTAAATCTAAGTTCAAAACAGATTAGCAGACCATATTTAATACCATTTATCTCAAAAACTTCTATATCCTCTTTTGTTCCTGCTTTAAAATAGTTATCTTCATTACCTAATTTAAAAAGTTTGTATTTATTTTGAGTATATACTATTTGGTGATTGTGAATAACTGTTGCTTGATTAATATTATTACCTTTCTTATCTCTTTTAATAAGTGTTAAAACCAAAATTTGTTTATTAATTAAAGGTAAAATAGTATTTATGGCTTTATCATAAAACTCTATAACTTTCTCAAAATTATTGTAATCAAATCCTGTCAGGTAAACTTCTGGTGCAATTATAAGATTTTTGTCTAAATTTGATTGAATATATTCTACTAATTCTATTAAATTTTTCTCATATGAAGTAGAAGTTTTTAATTGAAGTATTGCTATAGAGTATGGCTGTTTTGATAGATATGGCATTTTTTAATCCTTTGAAATAAAAGGAAATTATACAATAATAACTTTAGTAATATTTATGAATAGCTTCATACTTTTCTAATTGAATATAAAAAATATAATATATGAATATGAAGCTATCTATGAGAATCAATTTAGGAAAATAATTTAAAGGAGGTTGTTACGACGACTCTCATAATAAAAGTATAGCAATCAAAAGTGTCAAAATTGTGTGCATATCAAAAAATTAATAAATTAACAATTTAATAATAAAGTTTAAACTATAAATTAAGTTTTAAAATGTTAAAATTGAACATAAACTAACTAAATAGATTTGATTTTATTATTTAGACAAAGAGAAAATAGTGTATTATGGTAAACAG
>CAZNJD010000003.1:0-1756 GCA_964573285.1 uncultured Sulfurovum sp.
CAAATCGTAAAAGCTTTTATCTTTGCTAACAAAATAATTGTACAAATAGTCTAATATTTCACTATTTAGATAACATCCTTTTTTAGATTTGTCTATATATTGATCAATTTTATACTCTTGTTCTCGACTACTAATATCTTCCTGACTTCCGCGATAAGGCACACAAATCAATTTTGAATATGAGATGGATTAATAGGTATAATTTCATTATCAATTTTAACAGCAATAAGATGTTCAATAATTTTTCGTAAAAATTTTTGAGAAAAATCAAACTTAATGTCATTGCCTTTTAATTTTCTCTCAAATTCCTTATAAATAGCATATGATACGAAACTAATAAGGATATGAGCTTTTATCCTATTTTCAAGTCTATGATATATAGGTCTAATTCTAAGGTCAGTTTTTGATATTCTAAAAGCTCTTTCAACTTCATATTGGTTCTGATAGTGTTGTATCACTTCATTTGGTGTAAGTGTAAAGTTATTGGTTACAAATCCTTTAATACCATCAAGTTTTTCATCTTCAATAATTTTATTAGGATTAAGTTTATATTTGATATCACACTTATCATCTATATCAAGATATTTGGCATAATATGATAGCTTTAAATCAGATTTTGTGATATTTTTTTTGTTTAGTGTTTTTTTAATTTTTTCTAATGCTTTTTCTCTAGTTCTTTTATCCTTTTTAGCCCTTTTTGAAGAGTAGGTAAGGATTAACCTCTGTTTGGTTGATATTGTCTGTTTATTGCCATTATCATCCTTATAAGGTATCTCTTTATTTATATCTATTGTATGTATATCACTATCACTTATAAAGACTAAGTTTGCTATTTTCTGTTTTAAATCATTTGAGATATTTTTGATTTTGTAAGCTAAAATATATTTATAATCATTATTTTCTAAGTATGCAATATTTGCATTATTAAGCATCCCTCGATCTGCTACAACTATTGGTTTATTATCTAAACTAAACCTCTTTTGAAACTTTTGTAAAATATTAATTAAAGTATACCCTTCATACTTTTTACCATCATATACTTCGTAAGATAATGGATACCCTTCTAATGTAGTAAAGAGTCCTAACTGTATCTGAGGACGAGCTAGTTTTCCTTCTTTGCTAAATCCAATCTTTCTTAAGTCATCTTCATTCTCACTTTCGAAATATAAAGTAGTAACATCATAAAAAGTTACTGTTATAGTATTGTTCATAATCATTTTTGTATGGTTAAAGATACACTCTTCAATATTACTCTTTATATCATCTTTGTATAGAGTATCTAAGAATCTATAGATTATATCTTCTGTTATATCATCTATATTTTTAAAATAATCAAGATAATGGATTAGTTCTAATTTACTACCAGGATATAATAATCTTGAGATAACTATACTTTTAAATAAAAATATCTTCTCATCTCTTTTTCTAAGATTTCTTATGTTGTTAAATACTTCATCACACTTTAATTGACTAAATAATCTACCAAATATCAACTCATCACCTATTGGTATAAAATCTTGGGTAGTTAAGTTTGAAAGTAAATCTTTTATTTGAGTTTGTTTATTGTTTTCTTTTGAGATATGAAATAGATTTTGTTCTAACTCATCAATTCTTACAAGTGCTTTTTGATACAAAGCTTCAATCTCAAGTTCATCTTTACTACTTCCTAGACTCTCAACTACTTTATATCCTCTATTTGCTCTATCTACTATATGAATACTAACACTTCCGCTATTATTTTTCTTCTTTCTTACTC
>CAZNJD010000004.1:0-6015 GCA_964573285.1 uncultured Sulfurovum sp.
CTTCTTTGATTCCCTTTGGTTCTCTCATCAGGAATTAGTTTTTTTTCTTTTTCCCATCTTCTTAGTGTTGATTCTGATACTCCTAAGAGTTTACTTGCTTCTTTTATTGATAATAATTTATTCATTTCAGACCATTATAACCAAGATTAGATAAGTTTTTGATTAACTGTTATTAACCCTATATATGAGGATTGTGAATAAAAAATTAAAAAAATTACTAATATATAATATTAATAATTTTTGATTGCAAATATCTCACAATAAACAATATAAGTCAAGATGTTTTTTATTATTTTTTAAGTGGATTAACTCACTTAGAAAAAATATCATCTTGACCAAAAGTTTCTAAAGAAAATGGTTAGTTACAGAAGTCCAAAAGCATTCCCTCTTTAATGGCTATATAACTATCTTTACCTACAAGTGTTTTTACTATTTCTAATCCAAAACATAGAGCAGTACCTGGCCCTCTTGAAGTTATAATATTTCCATCAACTACTACCATTTTATCTGCTCTATATCCATCTTGTTTTATCTCATTCTCCACACTAGGATAACATGTGTAATCTTTTCCTAAAACACCAGCTCTACTTAGAGCATAAGGGGCTGCACATATAGCTCCAACTAATTTCTCTCTCTCTTTAAACTCTTTAAGTAGAGATTGAACTTTTTTATTCTCAGCTAAGGCATAAGTCCCATCCCAACCTCCAGGAAGAACTATCATATCAAAATCATCTGCTATTACAGTATTTATAGAAACATCAGCCTTAATAGTTATTCCATTTGCACCTAATACCAAATCCGTATCAAATTCATCATCAAGATAGGCTAAAGTTACCTCTATACCACCTCTACGCATTACATCAATTAAAGATACAGCCTCAACCTCTTCAAAACCTCTTGCCAATGGTAATAGTACAGTTGCCATTATTAAATCCTTTTTTAACCGAAATTATAACCAAACTTTAGGTCTCATTATCCTAAATTAGGCTAAAATTCTATCTTATATTAATAAATTAAATAATTAGGATAAAGTATAAAATGAACACTATAGAAGATAAAAAAGAGTTAAAAATATTGGCTGATTATGATTTAATCATAGATAATAAAATAAAAGAGAATTTACTAAAAAGAAAAATTTTTGTAGATATAATAGATAACTCTATTATTAAATTCTACTCTAAAGAGAAACTAATATTATCTAAACTATATCCCGTTCTTGATTCTATGGGTTTTGAGGTGGAAAAACAGGTAGCTTTTGATATAGATGGTATTTATGTTGCCAAGTTTAATCTTATTGATATGGATAAGAAGCGTATTAATGAAAACTCAAATCATATAAAAAGTGTTATATCTAGGGTGATTGATGGACAAATACCAAATATATGTAAATTATTAGAGCTTACATATAGAGTAGATTTTTCAATAAGAGAGATTGAACTATTTAAGGCTTTAGCAAAATATGAGAGCCAACTAGCCCCAGAGTATAACTTTGTTCGTATAGTTAGATTAATGACTAGATATTTATGTTTTAGTAAAAATGCACTAGCCTACTTTAAAGCTAAATTTGAACCATCAATTAAAAATAGAGCTAAAAAAATCTCTATTGCTAGAGATGAATTATTAGGTTCATTAAGAGCCATAGAGAATATTAATGATGATAAAATAGCAAAAATGTTACTTCTTATTTTGGATAATATTGTTCGTACTAACTTTTATCTTGAAAAAGAGACAATATCTTTTAAGATTGAGACAAAAAATATAAAACATCTTCTTCACGGTGTTCAACCAAATATAGAGGCTTTTGTTTACTCCAAAGATATATTAGGTGTCCATCTTAGAACAGGTTATGTCTGTAGAGGGGGACTTAGATGGTCGCAGAGATATAGTGATTATAGAGAAGAGGTCAAATCACTTATGAGAGCCCAAGAGGCAAAAAATGCTGTAATTGTTCCAAATGGTTCAAAAGGTGGATTTGTTATTAATAATTCTGAGAATATAACTATGGAGAAGTTTACAAAACATTATAGTAGTTATATAGATGCTCTTTTGGATTTAGTTGATAATGAAGATAACTCTTTTAGAGATAAAAAGATTGTAGCTTATGATAAAAGAGACCCATATTTTGTAGTAGCAGCTGATAAAGGGACAGCATCTATGAGTGATATTGCAAACTCTATTGCCGTAAAAAGAGGATTTTGGTTAAAAGATGCCTTTGCAAGTGGTGGAGAAAATGGGTATCATCATAAAAGATTAGGGATTACGGCAAAAGGTGCATTGCGTTCAACTCATAGATTTTTTATTGAAAAAGGGATAGACTTTTTTAAAGAGCCTATTAGAGTTGTAGGTGTTGGTTCATTAAATGGTGATGTCTTTGGAAATGGAATGATAGATAGTCCATATTTTAAAGTACTAGGTGCGATATCCGAAAGGGATATTTTTATTGACCCAAATCCAGACCCATTAATATCTTATGAAGAGAGAAGACGGCTATTTAATTCAAAAAACGGACACTGGAGTGAGTATAAAAAGTTCTCAAAAGGGGGAGGTGTTTTTTCAAGAAGTAGTAAATCTATAACTATAACACCAGAGATAAAAGAGCTTTTAAACTATTCCCAAGACACTATTGATGCAGATGAGTTAGCAAGAAAGGTTTTAAGATTAAAAGTTGATATGCTCTATCATGGTGGAATTGGAACATATATAAAAAGTAGTGAAGAGAGTAACCTTGAGATTGGAGATAAAGAGAATGAGTATGTTCGGGTTGATGCAAATGAGATAAAAGCCTACTCTATATGTGAAGGGGCAAATTTAGCAATTACTCAAAAGGCTAGAATGGAGTATGCTCTAAATGGAGGAAAGATAAACCTAGATTCGATAGATAATTCAGCAGGTGTTGATACAAGTGACCATGAGGTAAACTTTAAGATACTATTTAATATTTTGGAGAGTAGAAAACTATTACCAAAAGGAAATACTTTACTAAAAGACTCTACAGAGTTTGTGGTAAAGAGTGTTTTAAATACAAACTATCTCCAAGCTTTAGCTATATCATTAGATGAGGAGCGTTCAGAAGAGAAGTTTGAACTATTTGAAAAGGTGGTAACTATTTTAGAAAAAGAGATAGAAATCTTTAATAAGAGGGATTTTTTACTCAAAAAATTAGAGAGATATGATAATAGAATAATTAGACCAATTTTAGCTACAACTCTTCTATATTCAAAAATTTTTCTTCAACAGCTACTTTTAGAGTCTGATATGATTTTAGATAAAGAGTTTGATTACTATCTATTTAAATATTTTCCAAAACATCTTGTAGTAAAATTTGAAGATAAACTATCTCTTCACCCTCTAAGAAAAGAGATAATCGCTACTATTATCTCAAATAAGATAATAAATGCTACAGGCTCTACATTTATAGCAGATTATACCACCATAGGAAAAGAGAAATTCTTAAAAAAAATAAAAGCTTATCTAATATTAAATAGACTATTTGATGCTACAGATGCTAGAAAAATTCTATTTGATAGTGATTTCCTTATCTCAACAAAATATCAATATCAAGCATTTTTATATATAGAAAATTCAATAGTATATGCCCTAAACTCTATGGTTGAGTTAAATAATGAGGAGTTAAATTTTAATACTATTTTAGCATTTAAACCAACAATGCAGACTATTTTAGAGAAAATAATCTCTAGTAACTTAATAAAATTTGATGGATTAGATATTGAGTTAAATTTCTTTTTAAATATGATAGGACATATTAAATTTATAGCAGAAGTATTTAAGATTGAGTTTAGTTCAAGCCACTCATTCCATGATGTTATGGAAGCATTCTTTGCTATTATTGATAAATTAGATATTGTAAATTTTGTTAGAAAATTAGAGAGTAAAGAGAGTAATAATCCAAATGAGATACTTATAAAAGAGCTAACCCAACCAAATGAGATAGTAATTAAAAAACAGTTAGATACAATAGTTCGCTCAATCACATCTAAAGCAACCAAAGATTTACTAGATTTTAAACGAAAAGATGAAACTATAGAAGAGGCACTAGATAATTATTTAGAAGAGATAAATTTTGATATGAACTATTTTAAATCATTAGACTATAAAGCAAAAGGGTTATCTAATATTTTAATAGCTATAAACTATCTTACTATGAAATTCTCTGCGTAAGATATTAACTCTAAGAGATAGGTGTCAGATAAATAATCAAAAAATTTAAATTATTATAATGTTTTGGTTGAATGGATTATTAGGGGGTTGGGTTTTTAGGGTTGTTTTTGTGACAATTCCCATTTGACGGTGTTTTCAGGGGAAAATACCCTACAACCCCCAAAGAAGTATAACCATTCAAAACTATTATTCGACATGTTTTAGAATTGTTTTTATCTAACTAACTAAACATATACTCTTATCCTATTTTAGATAAAATTAGAAAAAGTAATAAGGAAGAGAATGGATGAGACAAATATAGTCAAAAAGGTTTGTAAAGAATTAAAAATCAATCAATCAGAGCTATCCAAACAATTAGGTGTAAGTACATCAGCTATTTCCGAATGGAATAAAGGGAATATTCCTAAGATGGCAGAATTAGCATTAAAACTTATGTTAGAAAATAGGGAACAAAAAAATCAATTAAAAAGTATCAAAGAAATATTTACTATAATCCAAAAAATAGGATAAAATATACATAAATTTCCTTATTTTTGTAAAAAACATTGATTTTTTCCCTTTATTAGGATATAATCCCATTATATCAAATAACAAAGAATGAATGTAATGAATATTATGCTATTTAATCTCAATATAAAAATAACCTAATTTAATATATTGACCTACACCTTCTCAAACGCCTATATTTAGGTCTTTAGTGATTTTCTTAAATCGTATAAGGTTTATGCACTCTTTTTTTTGTAAAAATAAAGGAAAAAAATGAACAAATTACTACTAAATGAACCCCCTCTCATGGTACTTCCAACTTTAGCCTCTGTTTTAGGTCTAAATGAAGCTATTTTTCTACAACAATTGTACTATTGGTTACTAAAATCCTCAACCTATTTTGAGAATAGAAAATGGGTCTATCGAAGCATAAAAGAGTGGGAAGAGGAGTTCCCTTTTTGGTCAAATTCGACAATAAAAAGGGTTGTTAACTCTCTAAAAAAGCGTAAAATTTTGCTAGTAAAAAAGATTTATCCCAATATTTTTTACTCGATAGATGAGGAAAATATTAGCAAACTAGAGGTCAAAGTGAACGCTCAAATTGAACTTTTGGGCGTTCAAAATGACCCAAGCAACGGTCAAATTGACCTAGCAAAAGGTCAAATTGAACCAAGAAAAAGTCAAAATGACCCAACAAAAGGTCAATTTGACCCATCCCCTATATATAATGAAAATCAAAGAGACTACACAGAGAATACTCAGAGACTACCAGTAGAGTACACACTCTTTATGCACGAGTGGAATCTTTTTGCTTCTAAAAACTCTCTTAGCAAAATCAGCTCATTGAGTGATAGCAGAAAAAGAAAACTTCAACTGCGACTAAAAAATGGTGACTTCAAAAAACTCTTTGATACTGCTCTAGTTGAGATTAAAAAGAGCCAATATCTGTTAGGTGCAAAAGGGTGGAAGATTACATTTGATTGGCTTATCAAAAATGATGAGAATATTTTAAAAGTTGTAGAGGGGAACTATCGAGATAAAGAGAATTATGCTAATAGTCCTCTAAATAATTTGCCAAAAGCAGAGAGTTATGTTGTAGGGAATTGGTAATGAGTTTTGAAAATATAAGTGAAATATCGGAGATTTTTAAAAAGATTAATAGCTTACCAAAAGTTGCTTGTAGCAGATGTGGAGAGATTTATAGAGGTGAGCAAAAGAATTTTATATGCAAAAAGTGTTTAGAAAAAGAGAGAGAACAAAGAGAACAAAACAGGGAAAAAGAGTACCAAATCCAAACTTTGCTAAATCTTTCAAATATTCCTATGAGGTATGAAAATGCTATTTTTAAAC
>CAZNJD010000005.1:0-86386 GCA_964573285.1 uncultured Sulfurovum sp.
TTGTTATATTAACCCCTTCTATTACAGCTATTAGTATGAGTCTTTTGGGTTTTGCTTCTTCTTATTTTATCTTAATATTACTTTTGGTAATAGCAGGAATTAGTTCAGCACTTTTTCATATTCCTTCACCAACTATGATAAAACACTCTTCAGGAGAAGAGACAGGGCGAGGTATGAGCTATTTTATGGTGGGTGGAGAGTTTGCACGGACTTTAGGTCCTTTACTTATTACATCAGCTGTTTCATGGTGGGGATTGGAGGGGAGTTATAAACTAATGCCCATAGGCATCATGGCCTCTTTACTACTTTATATAAGATTTCGAAATTTTAGTACTCATATCAGAGCTAAAAAATTTGAAAAAGGAGATGTAAAACTATTACTAAAAGAGCATCAAAAACTTTTTTATTTTTTAGCTTCATTTATGCTATTTAATGCAGCTTTAAAGAGTTCACTTTCACTCTATTTACCTGTCTATTTAGTAAATAATGGTAACTCTTTATGGTATGCAGGTATAGCACTCTCTATTTTGCAGTTTAGTGGGGTGGTAGGTGTTTTCTTTTCTGGTAAATACTCTGATAAGTTTGGACGATATAAAATTTTGCTTTTTAGCTCTTTGGGTAGCATAGGGTTTATGGCACTTTTTTTATATACTCAAAATATTATTATATTAGGTTTTTTAGGATTATTTGTATTTGCACCTGCACCTGTTTTGATGGCATTGGTACAAGATACTGACTCTCATATGCCTACTTTCATGCACAGTATATATATGGGTATTAACTTTGGATTGAGTTCGATTGTTGTTCTGCTTATTGGAATTTTAGGAGATAGTTTAGGACTCAATGAGACCTTTATTATCTGTAATATTTTAGGGATAGGTACACTTTTTTCTGTGCTATTTATATTGGGAAAGGTTAATTAATTGTTACAAAAAAATTTATATCTTTTAAGATATTTAACCATATCTATTCTTTATCTCAACTCTCTTTTTCTAATACGGTGCGATAGTGAATAACTGCTTTTCTGATTAAATCACTTTCTTGTTGTATTTAGCGATTTAATCATCTTATTTAACATAAAAAAAACTCACTATCTGATTTAAAGAATCTGCTTTTGATGCTAAAAATATGATATTTCTATTATTTACTATCTATTAATTTCCTACCGAAAATCAAAACACCAAAAAATCTATATGCCCATACACCCAATAGTACTAACCAAGCAGTAACAGTTATATCAAACCAAAATAGAAAATTCCATCCAAAAGAGAAAATAATAGATGTAACTATCCGACTAATAATAACAACTTGTGTCCAATAAAATAGTATGGTAGTTAATCTATCTGCTTTTAATTGATTACCAGAATGACCAAGTGTTACTCTCGTACCAAATCCAATCAATATAGTAAATATAAATCCTAATACTAATATATGTATATCCAAGAACATAAAGTTTATATCACTAAAAATAGATATAATACTCGCAAATCCAGAGAATAAAAAAGCAACAGGAACCCAAAATAGAGATAAATGAAGTATCCAAAGCAGTGGATTTGGATTAGGAAATGGTAACTCCCAATCTAGTAACTCCTTGGCTATAATATACATCAATGCAAAATCAGATATAAATGATAAATGTGGTTTTATTATCTCTAGTATAATATGCCCTACTAATAACAGAGCAACATTTCGTACAAATAATTCATCCCTCTCTATGATACGATGAGAGAAAAAAGGTACCATCCGTTGGGCTACAGAAAATGCTACCAAGAATAAATATAGATAAATAGCAATCTGTATCGCCAATGATATAAACCAAATACTATTAGAGAAATATCCAATGACAAATAGCAGATGTGCTACTCCTCCTGCACTCATAGATAAGAGTATCCATAATATATCATGATTATCCTCCATCACAGAAGCTTTATATAATTTGCGTAATATATTTATACCCAATAGATGACCAATAAGTGTAATCACCATTCCTACAGAAGCTATAGCAGAAAAACTAACTGTCCCAAGTATAAAGAATATGCTTCCTATTACAAAAGGTACTAATATAGTTAAATAAACAACTTTTTCTATAGGTTGATTACCTGAAAATCTTGGAAATGTTGTAAACAAGAATGCAAAAAATGCAGGAGTAAACATCAAAAATATGAGTGAATAAGCGTGATAATTTGCTGATACTATCTCACTTGTTATACTACCTTTGAGTAGTAGTGAAAAGATAAACATTGATAAAATAGCATTAATAAATGCCAAAACAAAGAAGGGTTGATGTGGTTGAGATAAAAAATAGTGATTTTTCATAGAATTCCTCAATTTGTGTTATTGAGGGATTATACTATGAAAATAGTTATAATTTAGAACATTTTTTCCAAAAAAGGTATAATCTGTTTTTTTCTACTCATAACTTTCGGTAACCAAACTTGAGTATCTTTTAGTGTTACATCAAAAGCTTCTTCTATTTTTGATGGTTCATTACTTAGAACTAATAGTTGTGTTCCCTCTTGTATAATATCTGTAAGCATCAATAAAACGGAATGTCGTTTACCTTCATCTTTTAGATTTTGCATCTCTTTAAATAGTTCATCTTTCATATTATCAAATAGACTCAAATCAACTACTTCTAGTTGACCTACACCTATTTTAGCTCCACCCATATTAAAATCTTTGTAATCTCTTAGTACCAATTCTCTTTTAGTAGCAGATAATACATCTGATTTGACTATAAACATCTCCATACCCAAAGCTTTATAATCCTCTATCCCTGCAATATCTGCTAACTCTTTAGATGCTTTAGTATCCTCCTTGGTACAAGTGGGTGATTTGAATATAACAGTATCACTAAGAATTGCACACAACATCATACCTGCTAAGTTTTTTGGAATTTTGATATTATAATAATCGAACATCTGTTTTACAATAGTGTTTGAACATCCAACAGGTCTAACCCACATCTCTAATGGTGTAGCCGTTTTAAGGTCACCTAGTTTATGATGGTCAACAATTCCTAATATAGTTGCATCATCTATATCTTCTGGACTTTGAGAGCGTTCCATAAAATCTATTAGATATACACTCTCTCCTGCATAATTTGTTTTTAGTTTAGGTTTTTCATAACCAAATTTATCAAGTATAAATAATGTCTCTGGGCTTATCTCTCCTTGTCTAGTAGGAGTAGTATCTTCACCCAATTGATTTTTAAGATATGATAATGATATAGCTCCAACAATAGAGTCAGAGTCTGGTGTAGTATGACCAAATACAAAAGTTGCCATATATATAAATCCTTATTTTTTTGGCATTATAGCAATCAATAACTTTTGATTGAATAATTGTTAATTATAATAGTTGGTTTTTTTAGTTAAACTATATTAAACAGAAATTATACTAAAATTGTCGATTAGTTATAAACTTTGGAGAAAACATGAAAATATTATTGATAAACAGTAATCCAGTTGTATCGAGATTAACAGCACTTAGTGCAAGAAAAGAGAGTGTTGCATTAGATGAGATTAAAGATATATCTGAACTAAAAAACGGTAACTACAATATAGTTTTTGTTGATGCAGAATCTTTTACTAAAGAAATATCCAATTTTCTGAAAAATTCTAATATAACAAAAAGAGTATGCTTTTATACTCAAGATGATAAAAATAGAGACAATATATTTAATTTTGAAATTTTAAAACCATTTTTGCCATCAGAAGTATCAGCTATACTTCGTGATACCAAAATAGAGATGGAACAAGAAGAGAATTTAGATATAGATATAGATAATAGTAAACAAAAAGAGGAGTATTTAGACCTAAGTGAACTTATATCAACTAAAAAAGATGACTTAGCACCTATAAATCTAATAGAAAAAAGTATTATAAAAGATGAAAATGAGAAAGAGACAGAAGAAAAACTTCTACATGAACTTAATATTGAAAAAGAGCAAATAGATGAGATAAAAAAAGAGAATTTGGATTTAGAATTAGAATTAGAAACAGAAATCTCTACAAAAAAGATAGAAGAGCCTAAAATAGAAGAAAAGATACTCCTAGATAAGGAGATTAGAAAATTAGAACCTATCAAATCAGAGAAGATTATAGAAAATAGAGTCACTAATAATGAACTATTTGAGATAGATGATAACAAAACAACAGAAAATAGTGATAATGAATTGTTTATACTAGATGAAGAGAAAGAGATAAATAGAGATGAACTTCTTAATTTTGATGTAGAGAGTAAAAATGAGATTGATTTTGAAACTATTGATACTCAAAAAGAGGAGAGTAAAGATAACAGTACCAAAATATTAGATAAAGATGAAATATCTAATATAAAAAATCTTTTGAATAATGAAATTTCTAATGATTTATCATTTGATAATATCAAAACAACTACACCACTAGCATTGAAAGAGTCAACTAAAAAGAAAAAAAACAAAAAAACAAAAAAGATAAAAGAGGTTCAACAAGAAGAGGGGAAAGTAGCAGTAGATGTCATTACAGATACCATTAAAGCTATGCCTGTAGAAGAGCTTCGAGCATTACTTCGTGGTACTAAAATAAATATAACTATTGAGTTTCCAAACGATATATAATGGGTGGTGCGATTTTAGTCCTATCAGGACCTAGTGGTGCGGGTAAAAGTACGATTATAGAAAAATCTAGCTCTTATATAGGAGAGTATTACTTTTCTATCTCTACAACTACTCGTCCCCCTAGAGATAAAGAGAGAGATGGAGTAGATTATTATTTTGTATCCAAAGAGGAGTTTGAAGAAGATATAAAAGCAGGTGAGTTTTTAGAGTATGCTATGGTTCATGGAAACTATTATGGAACTTCTCTCAAACTTGTTAATAAAGCTCTATCAGAAGATAAGCTTGTAATATTTGATATAGATATTCAAGGTCACCGTTTGGTAGAAGCTAAAATGGGTGATTTGGTCACTTCTGCTTTTATTACTCCTTCTACACTAATAGAACTAGAAAAAAGACTCTATGCTCGTTCGACTGATGATATAAGTATAATAGAGAAACGAGTTGCAAATGCTAGAGATGAGATTAAAGCTATTAATGAATTTGATTTTGTTATTATTAATGATGATATAGAAAAAGCAACAACTCAATTTATTACTATTGCCAATGCTTCACGACTTAAATTAAGTACCAAAGAGTTAAAAAAACTGATAGTTAATTGGGAAAATATACCATCATAAACTTTAAATTAATGAAATATTAGTATAATCTCTTAACTAAATCTCAATTTATTGGGATAAAACAATCAAAGGAAATAGTAATGGGAATGCCAAGTATGCCAGAGCTACTAGTTATCTTAGCGATAGTAGTACTACTTTTTGGAGCAAAAAAAATACCTGATTTAGCAAAAGGAATGGGTAAAGGAATAAAAGACTTCAAAAAAGCAATAAAAGATGATGAAGAGAGTGTAGCAGATGCAAAAGATAGTGTCAAAGAGATAAAAGATGATGCTAAAGAAGCAGTAATAGATACAAAAGAGACAGCTAAAAAAGCTTAATAAGGAAATCGGGCTTTGGTGTTAAATATTTTTGAAAAATTAAATAGTTAACCCCAATACTCCCCCTCACCCTACGGAATATTTATGAAAATCAAATCAAAATTAAGTACAATTATACAAAAAGCATTAATTGATGCAAATATAAAAGCATCTGATATTATCATATCAGATGCTACCAAATCAGAGTTTGGAGATTACCAATTCAATGGTATTATGAAACTAGCTAAACAACTCAAAAAAAATCCTAGAGAGATAGCTTCAACTGTAATAAAAAAAATAGATACTACAGATATGATAGATAGAGTAGAGGTAGCAGGACCTGGATTTATTAATATTTGGTTAAATAATAACTGGTTAGCAAATCAAGCCTTGGATATACTTGATGACCCAAGAGTAGGTGTAGGATTTGCAGAAAAACAACAAAAAGTTATAGTTGACTACTCTGGACCCAATATGGCAAAACAGATGCATGTAGGACATTTGCGTTCTAGCATTATAGGAGATACCCTAGCAACTTTACTAGAGTTTTTAGGTAATACAGTTATTCGTCAAAATCATATTGGTGATTGGGGTACTCAGTTTGGAATGCTTATAGCTTATCTTGAAGAGCAAGGGGCTGATGGTAATCAAAATCTAAAAGATTTGGAACAATTTTACAAAGATGCCAAAAAAAGATTTGATGAGAGTCCAGAATTTGCCAACAAAGCAAGAGAGTATGTAGTCAAAATCCAACAAGGAGACTCACACTGCCTTAAATTATGGCAAAAATTTATAGATATATCACTGCAACATTGTGAAGAGGTATATAATAAACTCGGTGTCAAGCTCACAAGAGATGATGTAAGAGCCGAGAGTTTTTATAATTCAAGATTACCAAAAGTAGTTCAGACACTACAAAATAGAGGGTTATTGATAGATAGTAATGGAGCAAAATGTGTCTTTTTAGATGACTCAGATGTCCCTGTAATAATCCAAAAAGGAGATGGTGGGTATCTCTATGCTACTACAGATTTAGCAGGATTGGAGTTTAGAGCCAAAGAGTTAAAGGCTGAGCGTATATGTTATGTAGTTGATGCAAGACAAGGAGAACATTTTAAACAGGTATTCACTATTGCTAAAAATGCTAAAATGGTAGGAGATAGCGTTCAACTAGAACATATAGCATTTGGTACAATGATGGATAAAAGTGGAAAACCATTTAAAACAAGAGATGGTGGAACAGTAAAACTAATAGACCTATTAGATGAAGCCCTTATCAGAGCAAAAGAGACAATTAAAGAGAGAAACAGCCATACTCAAGAAGAGCTAGATAGAGTAGCTAATGCTATAGGAATTGGTGCAATAAAATATGCAGATTTGAGTATTAGCAGAGAGTCTAACTATCTATTTTCATGGGACAAAATGTTAAGTTTTGATGGAAATACAGCATTATATATACAATATGCTTATGCTAGAATTCAATCTATATTTAAAAGATATAATAAAGAGTTAAACGGCAAAATCATTATAGGTGATGAATTAGAGCATAAATTAACTCTTATGATTTTGAAGTTTGAAGACACACTACTCAAAGCCTCTATAGATGCAACACCTCATACAATTACAAGTTATCTTTATGATTTAGTTACTCTATTTATGAAATTCTATGAACAAAATCCTATACTCAAAGATGGTATAGAACAAGATATAAAAATAAGCCGTTTATTATTATCTAAATTGACAGCCAATGTTATTCATAAAGGGTTAAATATTTTAGGTATTGAAGTTGTGGATAAAATATAATGAAAATTATAATAGTTTTGGCCATACTAATAGGTATAGGTTTACCTATTCTAATCTACAAAAGAGATAAAGAGTTAGGAAATTTACTTATTTCGCTCTTACTTCTAAGTGGAATTGTCTCTTTGCTTATTATTGGTAATGTAATGCGTTCACTTTTGCCTCTATTTATAGCTCATTTTATTGCTCTTATAATTTCATATATTAGTTATATCATTTATCTAATTCGAGATAAATTTTATTGGCATATCTATATATTACCTTTTGCTACTTTAGCACTATATATTATTTTGGCTTTTGTAGGCAATAGACATATTTCGGGATTTTGATTAAATATCTCTTTATTATAAACTTCTGTTTTATATTTATATATAGTTCAGAGTTATATAATAACCCCTATTGGCTCAAACTACTACACTATAAAAATAATCAAAGTCAAATAGATGACCCTACCTTTTTCTTATCATCAAATGGTAAAATTTCACCCAAAGATGAACTTATAGCTACACTTCAAGCTATAAAAAGAGATAATCCCAAAGATGGGGACTCTACACAATGTCTATTTCCTGCACGAACAAGATGGCTCAAAAAGAAGTTATCTAATCAAAATATACACGAATGTAAAAGTTTGGCTTCAAAACTAAAAGAACTAAATTTCAAAACTCTATATCTAGTATATACCTCATCATATATAAACTCTCCTGCTTCAGCATTTGGACATACCTTTTTGCGATTTGATAGTAATGAAGATACTCCCCTACTCTCTTATGGATTAAACTACTCGGCAAAAGTCGATAGTAGCAATATATTCTCATATGTATATAAAGGAGTTTTTGGTGGATTTGAAGGAATATATAGAGTTGCTCCATATTATGAGATTGTCAATAAATACTCTAATATGGAAAAACGAGATATATGGGAATATAAATTAAAATTTACTCCTAAAGAGATAGAGAGAATTACTCTACATATGATAGAGATGCAAAGATACTATAGTAATTACTATTTTAACTCCCAAAACTGTTCATATAATCTATTATGGTTTATAGATTTAGCCAAAGATGGATTAAACCTTACTGATGATTTTAACTATATTGTAGCTCCAATGGATACTATTAAAACAATAGGAGATAAAGGACTAATAGAATTATCGATATTTCGTCCATCTAAAATAAGCAAAATAAAAAATATATATCAATCTATACCTCATAAAAAGATAGCCAAAAAGTTTTGGCAAGAGCATAATATATCTATATTAAATCAGTTAGATATTAATGAACAAAGAGATATTCTTGATATATCCATTCTAAAAGAGAATAATCAAACTTTATTGCAATATAGAAGTAAACTTGGTATATCACCATCCAAAAAAATAACTAAAACTAACCCAATTTATGCTAATTTAGCATCTAAATTAAATATAAGCCTATCTAATAAAAATCAGTTACTATATGGTATCAGAGCTAGTTATCATGATATTTATGATATAGATTATGATTTCAATTTAGGAGAATATATATCATTTTTTGATATTCAGATGATAAATAATAGATTAGATAGTGTAACTTTTCTAAAAATTAATTCCATGCCCCCTATAGATAAACTATATCAACCTATCTCTTGGGGAGTAGAATTTGGATACAAAGATAATAAACTTTTTGCTAGTGGCAGAGGGGGAATTAGTTATTCTATTTTTGATACACTTATATTTTTTGAACCTACTATCAAATTATCTAATAATATAGGGTTTGGGTATCACACAGGTATGCTCAAAACCATTAATAAAATTAAATTTGGAGTTATTGCCCAAAAAACATATAATATAAATATAAATTCATTTATTACATACCAATTGAATAACAATATGGCTATAAATATATATATAGATAAAAAGAGTCATAGTCTAGCTTTATTTTATTATTTTTGAAAATATGATTTTTGTTCATATAAAATCACTCCTCTATGTCGTACATCATACAGAGCTGTATTCATCCAATTTTCATCACTATGTGCCATAAAATAAGCATACCTCTCAACCAAAATATCTTTGGCTATCTTTATCTCTTTGAGAGCTTTTCGTATTTTTAATTTTCTCTCTCTTTTTGAGATTTCACCTTTGTCTATAATACAAATATCCAAATCACTATCTTTGGTTGGAGTTTCATAAGCATAACTGCCAAAAAGTATAATTTGATAAGGATTTAGAGGTTTTAATTTTTCAACAATGAGCTGTTTTATCTCTTCTATATTTAACATCTAAGCTCCTTAATAGTTAAAGATAATGAATTTTTTGTTGAATTTTGATGGGGAGGGTTTAAGAATATTGATATTAATAAAATTCGTTACTTTGATAGATTGATATATATCAAAAAACAAAATCAAAAATAATACTATCATTAATAAAATATGATAGGAGTTAGATATTAAAGAAATCATTTCCAAATTAGATTTTTTCCATAATTTAAATGATATGCAGATAGAAGAGTTGGTATCTATCTCTTCACTCAAAAGTTATACTAATGGGTATCTACTACACTATGAAAAAACAAATAGAAATAGACTCCTATTTTTAGTAGATGGTTTGGCCAAAGCGTATAAAATAGATAAACGAAAAAATGAAATATTTTTATACTATATTTATAGTGGCAGAATAGTCTCTGAAATCTCTACTCTACGAAATGATTATCTAACCTCATACTCTAATATACAACTACTTCAAAATTCTCAAATCCTTAGTATCGATTATCAACAGTTCAAAAAACAGTTTTTGAATAATGGGTTATTGTCTTTAGAACTTGCTAATGAGGTTATAAGACAATCTAAACAGTTACAAGATTTAGTTAATAGGGAGATTATATTTGATTCTGTATCCAAAGTTGCTATGGCATTAGATAGTGATATTGATATGTTTAATAGAGTTAAACGCTCAGCTATATCACTTATGCTTCATATTCAACCATCTACTCTCTCTAGGGTTTTAAATCGCCTTAAACGAAATAATATTATTGATATTGTGCGTGGAGAAGTGATAATAGTAAATCAAAAAGCACTCAATAGGATATATGATGAATAAGATAAAAGTAGCAGGTAGTCTGATTTTTATACTCTTGGTTATATTGGCAATTCTCTCCAATAGTATAGCTAAACAAAATAGAGCCAATATTATATCTTTGGAGAGAATTATTCATCAAAAGGCTTTCACCCAAGAGATAGCCAAATCTATATTTTATCTCTATCAAAAACGAGATAGTTCATCTAAAACTATAGAGAATAGTATATCAAAATTTCTAAACAAGGATAAAAATATATTAGTTTACAATAAAAAGATTACCAAGTTATGGAATAGATTTTATGCGAAAGTAGCTCAATTTAGAAAACAGCAGACCCTTTTAACTCCATATAGCTCTATAGCTTCAGATAGACTTGTTAATGATATTTATAATATTAATATTGAACTAATTGTAGCTTTTGATAAACTCTTAGAGACCAAGGAGTTTGAGTATCATCAATCTATAAAGAACTCCAAAAAGATACAAAGAGTACTTTTTATATCTTTGCTGGTATTACTTATCTACCTATTTACACAGGTTAGAGAGATTATATCATTTATACATAAATTTTCTAAAACCTCTAATACTATTATTCAAAACTCTACTATAAAAGGGGTTAAACTATTTGAGATAAAAACCAAAGAGATAGAGCTAAAAGAGATAACCAAAAACTATAACCATTTAGTAGAACAAATAAATATATCAATCGAACACTCTAGTAAATCCATAAATATTACAACCAAATCACTTGAAGAGCTAGAGCATAATATTGAAAACTTTATGGAACTATTGGCTATTATGGAAAATAAGCAAAGTGATGAGGTATTTAAAAAGGAGGATGTCGTTATTGAGTTATTAGAGAAACTAGGTAGCCTAAATGAGACACTCAAACAGCTTAAATCTGAATTAGAAGGATTACTAAAATGAGAGCTATATATATAATATTCTTATCTATATCTATACTTTTATCCAACCCTCTACAAAAAGCAATTGACCACGCATCTCCATACTCCACTATACGATTATCCAAAGGAGTATATATTGGCAATATTATTCTAAATAAACCACTTACTATTATAGGTAAAGAGCAAGGTGTAACTATCAAAGGTGATGGAAATGGAACAATAATCAAAATTAACAGTTCTTTTGTAATACTCAAAAATCTGACTATAATACATAGTGGAGATAAATTTTATAATATAGATTCATCTATTAAAATGAACCATTGTCAAAAGTGTGTAATAGATAGATGTATTATCAAAGATACACTCTATGGTATAGATATGAGTATGGTAAGTGAGTCAAATATTACCAATAACTATATAACCTCAAATAACAAAGATATAGAGTTTCGAGGTAATGCCTTGAAATTATACTATTCTCATAATAATCTATTTCTTAATAATCAAATAGAAAAAGTTAAAGATATAACTTTAAATTACTCAAACCATAATATTTTTAGAGATAATAGAGTACTAAATAGTAGATTTGCAACTCATTTATCACTTAGTCACTCAAATAGTTTTGAAAATAACTACTATCAATATAATTCTGTAGCTATTATGATTATGGGTGGGAGAGATACCAAAATTATAAATAATCAAATTTTAAGCTCAAAAGGAACAGCAGGTATAGGGGTAGTAATAAATGGTGTATCAAACTTTAGATTTGAAAAAAATAGAGTTAAATTTAATGCCAAAGGGTTATATATAGAGGGTGGTGAAAAAACAAAAGGTATGAAACGATATATAATAGATAATGAAATATCATATAATAAAGAGGCGATACATTTTCATCAAAGTATCAAAGATAACACTATTATAAATAATAAAATAGTAGGAAATATAGAAGATATAGTAAAAGATATACCAAGTCAAATAAACTCTTCTAACAAGATAGAGTATAACTATTGGGATAAATATGAGGGTTTTGACAGTAATGGTGATAATATAGGAGATACTCCACATAGAGTTTATCAATATGCTGATAGTTTATGGGAATATAATCATAAAGTTAAGTTTTTTTATGCCTCTCCTATTATGAGTTTACTTAATTTTATCTCTAGATTAGCTCCATTTATAGAACCCAATTTGTTAATTGAAGATATGAAACCTATAAAATAGAGATTTTATTTTTCTAAAAAGCTTTTTGGAGTAGTTTACACTCTTGATTTATCACATTTAGATAATGTTTAATGACTATCTTTTCATCAAACTCATTGATTACTTTTATTCTACCTTTTTGCCCCATAACTCTTCTATCTTCATTAGATAGGGCTATCATCTTTTCTATCGCTTCAGAGAGTGATTTACTATCTTTTGGAGGGACTAGATAACCATTTTCGCTATCATCAACTACATCTCTACATCCTGTTACATTAGTAGTAATAATTGGTTTGGACATACTCCCAGCCTCTAGTAGTACCCGAGACAGACCCTCTCTATATGATGGTAGAACTATACAATCAGCTTTTTCTATCTCTTCTAATACTGCATCTGTATAACCTAAATACTCTATTATTCCATCATCTATCCAATGCTCTACCTCATCCTTTGATATAGAAGAGGGATTGCCAAAATAGTAAGAACCCAATATTTTAAACTGCACAGTTGGATATTTATCACGGATAGATTTTATCGCTTCGATATACTCTACTACACCTTTATCTTTAATCAATCTAGCTATAAGTAAAAATACTAAATTTTTACTATTTGATACTTTATTTTTGGGTTGAAATGCTTCTGTATTTATACCTGAACCTGGTATTAGTATAGCTTGAGATTTTTTTATAAGGTCTTTGGCTATAAACTCTTTGCAATCATCTTCGTTTTCAAATAAGACTCGGTTATTATTGAATGATACTTTGTATAACCATCTTGCTATTTTAGCTGATAGATTATCATTTAAAAAGACTGTGCCCAAACCTGCTATAACATTTAATGTAGGTATATTTAGTAGTTTCGAGATTATACCACCATAGATATTGGGTTTTATAGTATAAATTAAGAGCATATCAGGATTAATTTTTTTAAAAAGTTGATAAAACTGATATGATAGCTTAATATCTTTTATGGGGTTAGTCCCTTTGTTATCTATATCTATATGATAATGTTTACATCCTAACTCTTTTAATCTATTTGAGTAATCATCTTTTGGAGCGATTAAAACTACACTATATCCTTGCTGTTGCAAAGCTTTGATAAGCCCCATTCTAAAGTTATATAGATACCATGAAGTATTACTACAGATAGTAATAGTTTTGGTTGTAGTAGTTTGGGTTGTAATAGTTAATTTTTGTGTCATAATTTATTCCTTGTTCAAAATTTCTTCATATATTTTTATAATAGAATTTATATTATATTTTTCTCTTGTCATATTTTTAATATAATTACTATTAAACTTTTCAAGTTCTATATTTTCTATAGTAGTAGCTAATTTGTTTATATCTGGAAAAGGAGATAATTTACCATTTATACCCTCTTCTATAATCTCTGCATCTACACCAATACTTTCAAAAGATATTACAGGCAAACCACATAAATTAGCCTCTAATACAACATTTGGAAAACCTTCAAACTCTGATGTCAAGACAAATATATCAGCCTGTTTTATATAAGCATATGGATTTTTTTGATAACCTAAAAAGGCTACTCTATCTATAATTCCAAGCTTTTTAGCTAACTCTTTTAGCTCTCCTCTTTTAAGTCCATCTCCTATAAGAGTAAGAGTATAATTTTTATTTAGTTTTGCAACTGTTTTTAGTAATAAATCATGTCTCTTTTGGTATCGAAATTGACCTACACTTATTAAATTGATAGTTTGAGTAGAAAATGGATATTTCAAATCTATATTAGAAAGCTTTTCGATATTTTTAATATCTATAGGATTAGAGATAACTATAGTTTTATCTATAGGAAAGCTATAATTATTTACTAAATCCTTTTGCATATAATTAGATTGACATACTATTTTATTATAATTTTTATAAACTCTTTTATATAACCAATTATGAATGTATGGATGCTTCTCATATCTATTATTGATAGTTAATATATTAGATTGTCTAGCTATAAATTTAGTATGAGGTAAAAACTGTTTGAGTATAGGTATAAAAACAGCCAAAGAGATATTAAGATGTCCAATACCACCAAAAACTATATCAGGTTTGAGCTGATATAATTTTTGCATCAAAGCAAATAACCCTTTTTTAACAGAATGGATATTCAAATCATATATATCAATATCTGATAATAACTCATCAACTAAAGCACCGTCAACTCGAAATAAAATTAATCCAATAGAATACTCTTTTCTATCTAATCCATTTATAATATTGACAATAACCCTCTCTGAACCTCCCATATTTAGTTCAGGCATTATAAAGAGTATCCGTATCTTTTTCATGACTTTTTTGATAATGAGTTTATCAAATCTTCTATTATGAAATATTCAACTCTTAAAGAGGTCTCTATCCACTCTAAATCTCTAGTCCAATATCCTGGAGACTCTGGGAAACCTCTAGGAGATGCAGCAAAACTTATCTCTACAATCTTATATCCATCACTATCTTTGACAAAATCAAAAGCTAGAGATTGAGTTTGAAGTTTTTCAGCTACTTTAAATGCCATATCAACACATTTTTTGCCCTCTTCTCCTATATCCCAACTCATTTTACCACTACCTGATGCTCGAAAATCACCATCTCTTACCATTCGTTTTTTGGTAACAGCACGATTACCTATTACAAATACACGAATATCATGGTCACAATTGGGTATAAAATCTTGTGCATAGAGGTAGTTTTTCTCTATTGGTAATAGGTTATATACTTTATGTGGGAATATATATCGAATAACTCCTGCTCCAATTTTCAAAAAACTTTTTAATGATTTATCTCTTTTGAAGTGCCAAAGTTTATCACTCAATACTCCACCTCTATAGTTGGCTCTAAAACCTGAACTAAACATCTTATTAATATACTTTTTCGCCTTTGGGATAGAGTCAATAAGCTGTACATTATGAGCCCCTGCTCCATTTCTAAGTTTAAACACTTTGGGGAAAGAGGTTTTATTTATCCACTCTATAGCAGACTTTTTATCAAAAAAAGCATAGTTTTTAACTGTAGGTGCTTGAATAGCTTCTAGTAAATATTTCTGCCCTAGTTTATCATCAAAATGCCAACAAGTTTTGGCATTGGGATATACTGGGAAATTAATCATTTCCAATGATAATATTAGTTGTCGTGCAAATAGCTGTGCTTTATAATCAATATGTATCCAATGCCATAAAAGAGCATCACAATTTCGTAACTCTTCTATGATATTATCACCATAACAATCAACCAATTTATAATTTATATCATATTTTTGACAATACTCAATCCATTTATCTGAATAAAAATCTGTTCCTGCTTCAGGATGAATTGCTAATGTTATTTCTCTCTTTTTCATATTATAACCTTTTAAAAAAATAAAATATATATACTAAAATTCATATTAAATTATATTTTAATAAACTTAACTATTCCTATGATATATATCTATTTATTTATTATTTAAGTATAATCATAACAATTTTAATATTATAATATGTTTTTTTGTATATAATAAATAACATTTTATAATATTATTTATTTCAAAGAAATTTATAACTAAATATAATTCAGAAAAATAACCTAAATGGTAAAATTTAAAAAAACTTTAAGTATAATAATAAAAATCAAACAACTATAAGGAAATTAGATGTCTCTTAATGTCACAAAAGAGGAGTTTTATAAAATGTTATGGTTTAGGTCATCAATGGTCTTTACCGATAAGGAAAAAGAACTTATACAAAATGCTAGAGTAGCTATTGTGGGGGTAGGTGGAACAGGAGGAATAGCTTCTGAGCAACTTGTACGAGGTGGAGTTGGCAATATTACTTTAGTTGACCCTGATATTTTTGAGCTTACTAATATCAATAGACAACACTTTTGTACCATCTCTACAATTGGAATGAAAAAGGTAGAAGCAGGTAAAAAACGGCTACTAGATGTAAATCCATTTGTCAATATTGAGTTATTTGAAGAGGGTATTAATAAAGATAATGCTAGAGAGATAGTTAGTGGAGTTGATATTATCATAGATGCTTCTGATAATAAATCAGCACACTATCCTTTACATAGATTGGCAAAAGAACTCAAAGTTCCTGTAATCTCTCGTTCTCATACCATTCCAGAGTTTACATTTGGAGCTAAAGCAAATCTATGGGACTATAGAGAAGATGGTGTACAAACAAGAGAAGAGGATGAGAACTCCCCAACAGCATCTATCCCATTAGAAGATGTAACCAATGAGCAGTTTAGAGCCAAAGACAAAAAAGTACATGAAGAATTTAATACCATATATAGTAGATTATTCAAATCAAAATATGCTAATAAACTATTATTAAGTGAAAATGAACCTCCACAAGGTTTTTTTGAAGAGTATGAAAGTAGTAGAGAAAATTTGGTACAAGGGACTAATTGGGGACCTGCTGTTACTATTACTGGTACTTTTTTTGCTATTATTGCAATCAACTTAATTATTGATGCCAAAAATATATTCTTAGGACCCATTTCTATTAAAGCAGACTCTAAATTTCCAGGGATTATTGACCAACGAGAGATTAAGTAATAAATAATTAGGCAAAACATGAAATCAGATAACATAAAACTATAAAGAGAGTGAAGTCGATATAAATATAGGATTTAAAAAAAATAGCATTACTAATTATTGTTTTTAGTTAAAAAATATTATTTATATGTTATGATTTAATTTTAAGAAAATAAAAGGTTAATATAATGACAAAGAAAGAAGATAGTTTCTTTTTGGAGTTTATCAAAACAATTTTACCCTATAAGTGGTCAATTATTATGATTACTCTAATAGGTATGTCACTATCAGCACTATATCTATATTTCCAACCATCTATATATGAAGCACAAGCTATTATAAAAGTAAAAACTATAACTAATCAACATCAAATAAATAGAGAGTTGAATACATTAGATGATTTAGGACTATTAGCAACAGGAGATGTTGACCAAGAGTTAGCAATTTTGAAGACATTTCATATTCATAATAAAGCAATAGAGAAACTAAATTTAAAAGTACAATACTATAAAAAAGAGAACTATAAAAAAAGTGAGATTTTTAAAGATATACCAATAAATATCCGAGATATAAAAATAATAAATAAAAATATAATAGGTAAATATATTATATTTTTATCAAAAGATACAGGCTTTGATATTGAAATAAAAGATAGCAAATATAAAAAACACTTTGAATATAATCATAAAGTTAAAACAAAATGGTTTACATTCATAGTAGAAAAAGATTCTAATTTTAATACACCTATATATTTAAAACTAAATGGAAGTAATAGAAATATTTATGAAAAAATAATCAAAAAAAATTTCAAAGCAACTAGAGTAAACAAAAAAGCCTCTCTGATAAAAATTACATATCAAGATAACTCTGCAATTCGTGCAACCTCATATCTAAATGACCTTATGAATATATATATTCAACAGAGTATTATAAATAAAAGTAAAAGAAATAATAAAGTTTTGGATTTTATCAATCAACAGCTTATTACCACAGGAAAAGCATTGAGATTATCTGAAAATAAATTAGAAAAGTATAGAGTAGATAATAATGTAATAGAACCAAATATACAATCAGAAACACTCTTAAATCGACTTAGTGATGTAGAGGTTCAGCTCTCACAAGCTCAAATAGAAAAGAGACTCATAGATAATATTGTTGCGTTTGTTAAACATAATAGTAATTTAGATAGTATCACCCCAACTCTCCGTGAACTTGGAAGTGAACCAACTATTAGATTAATTGAAAATCTACAAGAGTTACAACGAAGAGCAAATGAACTTAGAATAGAGTTTACTCCAAAACATCCTGACCTCAAAGCAGTATATAGAGATATTCGAGCTAATAAGAGAACTATTTTAGCAAATATTAAAAATCTCAAAAGAAACATATCAGATAAACAGAAAAATCTATCTAAACTTAAAAAAAAGTACGAAGAGAGTCTAAAAGTACTACCTACTAAAGAAAAACAGTTAATAGATATACAGAGAAATCATGAAGTAAGTGCTAAAATGTACTCTTATTTATTAGAAAAAAAATCAGAAAATGAGATGAGAAAAGTAGCAACTATTGCTGATTATGAGATAATTGACCATGCCTACTCTAACGGAAAACCAATTAAGCCTAAAAAAGCTATGAATATATCTATTGCAACTATATTTAGTTTGATTTTTGCTTCTTTATTTGCTTATATGCGACATAGTATGATAAACAGATTACAAGATATTAAAGAGGCAAAAGAGTTAACCTCACTACCTATATATGCAGAGCTACCTATATTAAAAAATTTTAAACTTCTAAATAAAACTTCTCCTCTACTATTACAGAGTTTTCGTAATTTTCGTACTAAAATCAATTTTAACCATCCTAAAAAGATGGGAAATGTAATATTAATTACATCTAGTCCTGATAGAGAGGGGAAAAGTACCATAGTATCAAACTTAGGATATATATTTCAAAAAGCAAATTATAAAACTTTAATAATTGATTTCGATTTATATGACCCCAAACTACATACTTATTTCAATCTAAAATTAGATAGGGGAGTGAGTGACTATCTAGCTATAAAAGAGAATGAGATAGATAATATCATCCAAAAAACAGGTCATGATAACTTGGATGTCATAACAGCAGGTTCAACTAGAGATGATGCTTCAGAGCTAATATTATCTCCTAGACTTTGGGTTATGATAGGGATTTTGAAAAAAAAGTATAACTATATATTTATAGATGCTATTCCTCTACGAATAGAGGCAGATGTGCTTTATATTATGAAATATTCTGATGTTAATCTTATCACTATCCAAGAGGGATTAACCAAAAAATTATTTATCTCCAATATTCAAAAACATATTGGAGAGTATAAGTTTAAAAATATTGCACTTTTGGGTGTGATTAATAGTTATGAATAAATTTATACTTTTTATAATTTTAACTATATATATAAATGCAAATAGTTACTTCGTATCAACAAAGGGTAATGATAAAAATAATGGAACTAAAAATAGACCATTCAAAACGCTAAAAAAAGCTATACAGATAGTAAAGGCAGGAGATACAGTAAATATTAGAGGTGGTAAATATCCATTTGAAAATAGATTTAATATTAGTGGAAGAAGAGATAAACCCATCACTTTTCAGGCTTACAAACAAGAAAAAGTTATATTTATAGGTCCATATGGAGAAGATAAAATATATGATACAACTCGAAATAACATGATAGGAACTTTTTTGGTAACAGGAAATTATCTTATTTTCAGAAATTTTGAACTCAAAAATGGTATTAATGGAATATATATCAAATCAAATGCTTCTCATAATAGATTTGAAAATCTATCTATACATGATAACTACTACAGCAGTTTAGTTTTAGCAGATGGTGCATCAGACAATAAAATTATCAACTGTGATGCTTATAATAACTTTGACTCTAATACATATGGGGAAAACTCAGATGGATTTGTAGTCACAGCACATAAACGAGATGCTACACCATATTTAGGTAGAAAAAATATCTTTATTAATTGTAGAAGTTGGGGCAATGGTGATGATGGATTTGACTGTTGGAATGCAGGAAATGGAGTTACTTTTATCAACTGTTTATCATATAATAATGGATATGACCATTGGCATAAGACCAAATTCAGAGGTAATGGAAATGGATTTAAACTTGGTATCCATAATAGATATGGTCACCCAAAAGATGCACATATACTTATACATTGTAAAGCATGGGGAAATGCTAGTAGAGGATTTGACTATAATGATAATAAAGTAGCCATGATACTATTTAGAAATATTTCATATAATAATAAAAATAGTGGATTTAAATTTTTAAAAACTGACCATAAGCTAATAGAAAATATTAATATTAAATCAGGAGCTAACTATTTAGATAGTAATATATATCAAGATAGTAACTCATGGAATAAGCCAAACTACCCCATTCAAAAGGATATAATAAGCTTTGATGATAGCTCAATTAGAGATAAACGAGACCAAAATGGCTTATTTAAGAGTAATGGATTTTTGGAACTTAATGAAAGTAGTAAGTTTTATAAAAAATAATGTAGGTTATATTTACTTCTTGAAAGAGGCAGTTTTACGCTACAATTTGATAATTAAAATAGATTTTAGAGGTTAAATTTGAAAAAAGCAATAATAACAGGAATTACAGGTCAAGATGGTGCTTATTTAGCAGAGTTACTTTTGAATAAGGGTTATGAAATTTTTGGTACATATAGGAGAAGTGCATCTGTTAACTTTTGGAGGATAGAAGAGTTGGGAATTGAAAATCACCCTAATCTCCACTTGATAGAGTATGATTTAACTGACCAGTCTAATAGTATTAGGATGGTTATGGATATAGAACCCGATGAGATATATAATCTAGCAGCTCAAAGTTTTGTAGGAGTCTCTTTTGAACAGCCTTTGACAACTGCACAGATTACAGGTTTAGGTGTTGTTCATCTTCTTGAAGCTATACGAATAGTAAATCCCAAAATTAAATTTTATCAAGCTAGTACATCTGAAATGTTTGGAGAGGTTCAAGAGATACCACAAAAAGAGAGTACACCATTTTATCCACGAAGTCCTTATGGAGTAGCTAAACTTTATGCTCATTGGATGGTTATTAATTATAGAGAATCTTATAATATATTTGGATGCAGTGGAATACTATTTAACCATGAGAGTCCTCTTCGTGGAAAAGAGTTTGTAACTAGAAAAATCACTGATAGTGTTGCCAAAATTAAACTAGGTAAACTAGATTGTATTGAGCTTGGAAATATGGATGCTAAAAGGGATTGGGGCTTTGCTAAAGATTATGTAGAGGGTATGTATCTTATGCTCCAAGCTAAAAAGCCTGATATTTTTGTTTTAGCAACTAATAGAACCCAAACTGTTAGGGATTTTGTAATTATGTCTTTTAGAGCTGTTGATATAGAGATTGAGTTTCAAGGAAAAGGTGAAGATGAGATTGCAATAGATAAAGCAACAGGGAAAACAGTTGTAAAAGTAAATCCTAAGTTTTATAGACCAGCAGAGGTTGAACTTCTTATTGGAAATCCTAAAAAAGCAAAAGAACAGTTGGGATGGAAGGCAAAAACTACCTTAGAAGAGCTTTGTAGTATGATGGTCAAAGAGGATTTAAGAAGGAATGAGCTTGGATTTAGTTTCTAATAGGGTTTTAATTATTGGGATAGATAGTTTTACAGGGGTTCATCTCTCATCTTATCTAAAAAATAGTGGATATAATATATTTGGTACAAATAGAAAAAGTTGTGATATTACTAGAAAAGAGGATATTAGAAAAACCATTCAAGAGATTAATCCAAATTATATTATACATTTAGCAGGTATCTCTTTTCCTGCTCATGGAGATAATGAGGATTTTTATAGAGTTAATACTATAGGAAGTATAAATATTTTAGATATTTTAGTAGAGCTAAATATTAAACCTAAAAAAATTATCTTATCTAGTAGTGCTACTATCTATGGAAACCAAGGTGTAGAGGTACTTAATGAGTATTTATGTCCTAAACCTACTAATCATTATGGTGCGAGTAAATACTCTATGGAGGTTCTGGCACAAAATTATTTTAATAAATTAAATATCATAATAACTAGACCATTTAATTATACAGGAGTTGGACAGAATAAAAATTTTCTTATCCCTAAAATAGTTAATCATTTTAGAGAAGCAAAAAGAATTATAGAGTTAGGTAATTTAGATATTAGTCGAGAATTTAATGATATTGGTTTCATTTGTGAATGTTATAAAAGGATTTTAGAGAGTAATATTAATAGTGAGACTATAAATATCTGTTCAGGCAGAGGTATTAAACTTTTGGATGCTATAGAGATAATGAATGATATAGCAAAATATACTATAAAAGTAGAGATAAATCCAAATTTTGTAAGAAAAAATGATATGAAATCTCTAACAGGTTCACCTAAAAAGTTATTTTCTATAATTGATGAGGTTAAACAAAAAGAGTTTAGAGATACTCTAAGGGGTATGTTTGAAGCCTAAAATAGTTATTGATACAGTATCACTACTCTCTCCACTTACAGGTATTGGAAAATACACTTATGAGGTATCTTCTATATTAAAAGAGATAAACTATTTTAATATAGAATATTTCTATGGATACTACTCAAAAGAGTTAATAGAACTAACTACGCATCAAGGTGTAAAAAATTTAAAATCAATTATAAGTAAATTTCCATTTATCAAAAAGATAGCTAGAGAGATACTATTTATCTCTAGTAGAGCTTTTGCTACCGATTATGATGTTTATTGGCAACCTAATTTTATACCAAATAGAGGTGTAAAAGCTAAAAAAATTGTTACTACCATTCATGATTTTTCATTTTTTTTACATAGAGATTTTCATCCCCAAGAGACACTAGAATATTTTGATAATAGTTTTTATAAAAATATCTATAGAAGTGATATGATAATCACAGGTTCAAGCTACACAAAACAAGAGATATTAGATAGATTAGATTTTCAAGAGGATAAAATTAGAGTGATATATCATGGAGTAAATCATCATCTATTTAAAATCTATAAAGATATAGAATTAGATTTTAAACTTCCACCTAAATTTATACTATCTGTCGGAAGTATAGAACCGAGAAAAAATCTTCTAGGACTACTAAAAGCATATAATCTTTTAGATAAAAATATAAAAAATGAGTACAAATTAATATTGGTAGGATTTAAAGGATGGGAGAACCAAGAGATTATGGAGATTATAAATCAAAATAGAGACTCTATTAGGTATCTAGGATTTATTAGCAATAGTGATTTAGCAAAAGTATATAACTTAGCCACATGTTTTGTATATCCATCTTTTTATGAAGGATTTGGATTACCAATAGTTGAAGCTATGGCTTGTGGAACTGCTGTTGTATCTTCTAACTCTTCATCTCTTCCTGAAGTTGGTGGTGATGCTGTTTTGTATTGTAATCCCCATAATATAAATGAAATTAAACAAATGATAGAAAAACTCTTATCAGACAAATCTCTAAGAGAAAAGATGATTAAAAAAGGACTAAAACAGGCTCAACTCTTTAGTTTAGTTGGGATAAATCAGCAAAGGAACATTTAGAAGTTTTTAAAGAGATATTAATAAATAGAAGTATTTTCTAGGAATTTTCTGCTCCTACGATAAAACTATGACCCGTTTCTGCTTCTATAGTAATAGTAAAACTATCATTAACTCCATCATTATCTTGGTCTGTTGACATTTGAAATGTCATATTACAATCTGTTGTCATTATATTTTGGAAATAAGGTTGATTATAATTACCATGGTGAGGTCTTCCTAAATAATCAAAGGCAATATATCGTCCACTAGCACTACATCCTCCACTTCTAATAACACTCTTAACTCCAGCTTTTCTTAATATAGATACATTAGGACTCTCATCTGCTGCTAAATCACTACAGTTACCATTTGTAAAGAGATATTTGCCATTAGCAGGGTCAATAGCTGATTCTGATTTATTAATACTTCCAAGTCTGTTTACATCTGAACCAACACGACTACTTAGGAAAGGGACACCACTACATTTTCTATATTCAAATCGCCAATATGCCTTTTGCCAATTATCAGGACTATTTGGCAGATGCTTATTATCATTTAGAGCCAACTGTTGTGCTAATCGTATTTGAGACAAAATAGTATCACTTGCCTCCTGCTTTAAATCTCTATCTATACTATCCATAGCAATTGAAGCTAAGATACCCAAAACAATAATAACAAAAACAAGCTCAATCATAGTAAATGCTGATTTTTTCATAAATAAGAACCTTGGTATAATTTAATTTTATAAATTATACCATAGGTTTAAGAAGATTTTAATTATTTAAATTAAAATATTTGGACTAAATCTCATCAGCCTCTTGAACATCATATAAAATATCATCCATTGGATGGCGATACATAGGCATAGCTAATCTTTTTTCATCTAGGACATGACCAATAAATCCGATTGAACGACCAACAATAAAGAATGCATTCAGAGTTCCACTTTCAATAAACTCATTAATTTCTTCTTCTGGATAACCTAAAGCTCTCCACATATCAACCATTAAGATACCAATAGTTCCATCAACATTAAGAATTAAGTTCTCTTTTTTAGATGTTGTCAACGCCTCAACTGTTCTTGCATAATCAAGTAGTGGTGTTGATGGGAAATTATCTTTTGCAAAATTCATAAGACCTGTAACTCTTAGGTCTGGATTTTTAAGTGACTTAATTCTATGTCCGATACCTGGAATTGGTACACCCTCACCTTTCATATATTTTAAAAATTCTGTAGGTGTTAAACTATTATCATCAGCATATTTGAAATATTTAGCTGCACCATCAATAGCACCACCAAATCTAGGTCCAATAGTTAGAAGTCCTGTTACAAGTGACTCGACAACACTCTTACCTGCTCTTGCTGTTACTTTTGCATTATGCGCTCCACTTACTGCTGGTCCATGGTCTGCAACGGTTTTAATAACTGTTTCGATAAACTCTGTAGCCCATTTTGGATACTGTTTTTTGAACCATAAAAGTGAAATAACATCACCAATACCTTTTCCTGTATCAGGTGTTGCTACACTTGATATTGGGAAACCTGCATATGTTGCCTCTTCTCCTCTATCATCAGAAATTGTACAGATAAACTGTTTACTTCTTCTAACTTTTGGAATAATTTTAAGTTCAGGCTCTACAATCTCACCAATTATACCTTCTTCTTTTAATCTTCCAAATACATCTGCAATAGTTGCTGGTAAAGCATTAAATGATTCAGGTACATAAATTCCTGCTTCAGCCATTGCTTTATTTTTATAAGCAGCTGTTTCAGCATCTGCATTAGCACTAGCACCTGCATGACCAAACTGTACTCCACTACTGAAGTGTTTTGCAATTGTACCAATACACCAAGCAATAACTGGTTTAGTAATTCTACCATCTTTAATAGCTTCGATTATTTTATACTCTTCTGTACCACCAACTTCACCAAGAAGTATCATATATTTTACATCTGGGTTCTCTTGCATTCGTAACATATTATCAATAAATACAGAACCTACAAATCTATCTCCACCAATAGCAACACCCTCTGCAATACCATCAGCATTAATAGCGATAATATTACTCAACTCATTAAATAGACCACCTGAACGAGTCACAAGTCCACATGAACCTGCACGATGGAGTTTAGAATTTATGATATTTTCAATAGTTCCACCAATATTAGCGATTTTAAATGCACCTGGAGCAATAGCACCAACAGTAGCAGGTCCAATTACGGTAACTCCTGCATCTCTAGCTGCTTGGTTCATAACTCTAGCAAGTCTCTCAGGAATACCCTCTGCTGTTACCATAATTGAACGGAATTGTCCTTTAATAGCGATAGCTTCCATAACAACATCATAAGCTGTTCTAAATGATGCAAAATTCAATAAAACATCTGCTTGAGGCTGTTCTGCTACTGCATCAGCTGTTGTTTTATAAAGAGGAACCATAATTTCATCTGATCCATAAAAAAACTTCTCAAATTTATTTCCACTTGTTGGTGCTACAATTCCTGCAACTGATGGTTTATCTCTACCAATAGTATAGTCATAATCTAACATTCTTTGGATAGCTGTTTTGTTGTTATTCCAAAAAATTGCTTGTGTATCTTTAGTATATAATTTACTCATCTGCTTCTCCTGCCCTTACTTCTCTAATGCCATTCTAACAATGTCAGTGACATGTGTCTCTGGTCCATAAACATGAATATCAAGACCTAATCTATCTGCTGCTTCTTTAATATCTTTTAAACCTTTTTCATAATTTGGTCCACCTCTTCTTACATAAATAACTGTTTTATGTGCTTTTAACTTATCTGCATAAATTTCAAATGCTTGGATAATACCTGTAAATGTTTTAGCTACATCTGTAAAGTTTGCAATAGCACCACCAATGATAAGTACTTTTCCTCTAGGGTCATCATATCTTGTCATAAGGTCAAAGATAGTCTCTGCATAAAATTTAGTCTCACCTGTTGTTGGACCTCCACTATACTCACCATAGTTTGCCAAATCTTCAACACCTGCAAAATCAGCAATAGTATCAGCATAAACAACTGATGCACCACCACCTGCAACCATTGTCCAAATTCGACCAGTTGGGTTAAGAATAGTTAACTTCAATGAAGCACCTGACTTACTATCAGCTTCTGCAATAGCTTTCTCTTCAACTGATTGGTCTTCCATACCAAATGATGTTGGAAATTCTATATCACCCCAAGCATCTCTCATCATAAATCCTGCAGTATCATCAAGTCGTGCCACAAGGTCAAGAATAGCCATCTCACCATTATCAAGCATAACTATTGGATTGATTTCAAGATATGCGAAATTCATATCTCTATAGAATTTAAAAAATTGAATAGCAAATGATGCAAATGCTGTTTTGTTAGTATCTGGAATATCAGTAGGAATATGTGCTTTTACCACTTTTTCCATATCAGCATCTGACATATTAATTGGAATATGAACCTCATTAACTTTATCATCCCAACCCTCTTCAACTTCCATGCCGCCTTCTGCTGACATGAAAAGGACATCATCTTCACCAACAGTTGTTGCAGAGATATAATACTCTTGTTCTTGTGTATGAGGAGTAAATGGCTCAATAATAAAATGTGTTAAATGACCTTTTTCTCCAGAAAGAAGTGTTACCTCATGTGACTGTTTTTCATCAATCCAATTTGCAGCCTCTTCTAAAGTAACATCACCTGGTTTGGTTGTTCTAAACAAAACAAGGTCATTTTTACCTCTTTTCCCAAATAACATATCAGGCTTAGCAACCAAAGCTTCTTGATTTAGCCATTCAAAGCCATGTTCTTTTGCTTTTTCTCTTAATTCATCTCCACTAGTAACCAATACTGATTTAAATCCATAATGAAAACCATCAAAATATTCGTTCCAATGTCTGGCAAATATTGCTTTACCATCATATTCTCTAATCGCTTTTTGAGCCATTGAGTTCTCCTTTATTGAATGTGTTGCGTAATTCTACCATTAGGTGAGTATATTTTATATTTTTGATACGAATTGTCACTATAAGTTTTATTTAATTGTGTATTTTAGGAACATCTATATCTTTGCACTCATCTATCCCATAATATTTTAATTGATACTGCATTTTTTCGCGTTTTGCAGTGTAACAATTTTGCCCTATTTGGGATAATTTTAATTTCATCCAATATGGTTTATAGAATGGATAAGCAAAATGTTCTGTTTTGTCTTTAAGTAGAAAAAAAAGAGGTTTATGAAATACAATAATCAAAGAGCTAAAGAGTAATGAACCCATAACAATTTTATACCCCGATCTATAACCTTTTTGAAATTGAGGTAACCTAACTAATAGAGTTTTATGATATATAACTAACATTAAAACAACAGCTACGATAACATAAGGAGCAAAATCTGTCATAATAACCCTTTGACGCAAAGAGAGTAGAACAGAGAGAATAAATGCAGTAAAAGATATGTACCATAATATATCCTTTTTCTCACGAAGCCATATTCGATATAGTGCATAAAAAAAGTAGATAAATACCAAAGGAGAAAAAAGAGCTACATAGAGTCCCAAAAGCTCCAAAAATTTACCTTTTGGTTTACCTCCAATATCTAATCCATTAAAATACAATAAGCTAATAGCCGTAAATATTATAGATATAGCAAATAGTTTACTATCTCGTTTAAATGCAAAATAAAGAGATAAAGAGATAAAGAAGATAATAGAAGCATCATGAACAAACAGAAGTAGAAGCATAACAACTCCCTCCCCTACTATCTGTTTTTTATTATGTAATATAATAAACACCAAAACCAATGTAATAACAAACACAGCAATATTAACTATCACTGATGCTGTAATAATACCAGGTAATAGTGCAAAAATTGTTGTAGCCAGATAACTATCATCATCTCTCTTAAAATATATTTTACTCATTAAAAAAAAGAGATATATATTCAAAAGACCAAATAATAAAAAAGGTAAACGAAAATCCAATCCATTATTGAAATATCCTTCAAATAAATGAGTAGCATAGTGTAATAATTTAGTATCAGTATAAAAAACTTTTGCTTCATTTGGACCAATAGGCAACTCTATGGCTAAATAAAATAGTGCTATTACATACAAGAATATAAATAGATAGAATTGTCTATTTGTCATATTTGACCTTTGATATTTAAAATAAAAAGCATTTTAACACAAATTTAAAAAAAATGTGATACTATTTTTAGAATTTTTCATAAGTTATCCCTAAGGTTTTTAATGTTCAAAACAACAGAGTACATATTTTTTATACTAACAGTTATTATAACTATTCTATTATACCAATTTGCAGATAAGCAGATTGCTACATATTTTTATACACTACCTCATCATGGGATTAAAGAGTTTTTTCATTTTATGACTAGATTTGGCAAAAGTGAATGGTATCTTATCCCATCTATTTTACTATTTTGGTATTTTAGAAAAAAAGAGCAGAGAAGATATGCCTCTATGGCTCTATATATCTTTATGACAAATATTATAGCAGGAGTTGTTGTTTGGTTTATCAAAGTTCCTTTTGGACGGATGCGACCTGAATTCTATCTAAAAGATAATCTATATGGTTTTGAGTGGTTTGAAATAAATCATAAAATAACCTCTTTTCCATCAGGACATACAATTACTGCTATATCAACTGCCGTTGGATTGAGTCTGCTTTTTCCAAAATATAAGTATATCTTTATCTCTTTTGGTATTATAGTAGCACTAAGTAGAGTTGTAGGAACAGAACACTTTATGAGTGATGTTGTTTTTGCCTCTTTTTTGGGGACTATGGTAGCTACTCTTTTATATCCATATTATTTGAAAAAGGAGTCATTATGAATGTTGATATAGAAAAAAAGGCTATTCCTATTTTACTATTTTTTATACTTATAGCTTTCTTTATTCCACTATCTCTAGCTCCTCTATTTGACCTTGATGAGGGTGCATTTAGTGAAGCAACTAGAGAGATGTTGGTAGGTAAAGATTATATAACCACTTATCTAAATGGAGAGTTACGATTTGATAAACCTATCCTAATCTATTGGTTTCAACTCTTAAGTATTAAAACATTTGGACTAAATGAGTTTGCACTTAGATTTCCATCAGCTATTGCAGGAGCTTTCTGGGCTGGAGGTATTTATCTTTTTAGCAAAAAACTATTTAATATCAAAATAGCATTTTTTGCCACTCTATTTATGATTAGCTCACTACAGATAAATATGATTGCCAAAGCATCAATTGCTGACTCACTACTCAATCTATGTATAGCTCTATCTATGTTTGGGATATATCTATTTTTCCATAATAGAGAGAATAGATATGTATATTGGACATTTCTATTTATAGCCCTTGGGACATTAACCAAAGGACCTATCGCTATTATGATACCTCTTATAGTTAGTCTGATACTCTTTATCACTAAAAAAGAGTTTAAACTATGGCTCAAAATGGTTTTTAACCCTATAGGTATTTTAATCTTTTTAGTTGTTGCCCTACCTTGGTATATAGCTGAATATATAGCACAAGGAGAACTATTTATTGATGGCTTTTTCTTTAAACATAACCTAAGCCGTTTTAGCTCTCCAATGGAAGCACATAGTGGAAGTATATTTTATTTTATACCTGTACTTATTGTTGGTATGATGCCTTTTACCTATTTTGTTATCAAAGCTATTAGTAGAGTAAAAAGCTATATAAAAGATGATTTAAAGCTATATTTATTTATATGGTTTGCTTTTGTATTTATATTTTTCTCTTTTTCTGGAACGAAACTACCTCACTATATAATATATGGTTATACTCCTATGTTTATTTTATCTGCTTTATATATAAATAATTTTAATAAAAAATGGTTGATATATCCACTTATAGGTTTTTTGATACTCTTGCTATTTTTACCTGATATTGCCACCATATTACAAGAGTCTATAAGAGATAAATTAGCTGTGATACTTATCCAAACTGCTTATAATACATTTGATATATGGTATAGAGTATCAATTATACTACTAATTATATTTCTAATTTGGGTCTATAGAAAAGTAAAATCCAATGATACTATACTCCTATTAGTGGCTCTATCTATGATAATTATAGTCAATTATATTACTATACCAACTTATGGAAAACTAATGCAACAACCTATCAAAGAGGCAGGACTATTAGCCAAAAATAGAGGATATAAAGATATAATTTCATATAAAGTAAATACTCCATCATTTAATGTATATTATGAGGGTTTAGTCTCTAAAGCCAAACCCCAAATAGGAGATATAGTATTTACCAAAGTTCCAAAACTAAAAGATTTCAAAGCATACCAAACACTCTATAGAAAAAATGGATTTGCACTAATAAAGGTAGAAAAATAATGAAAAAACTCTCACTAGTAGTTCCTATGATGAACGAAGAAGAAAATGTAGCTCCTCTTTTCCAAGCAGTACGAGAAGCTTTAAAAGATATAGATTATGAGTTTATACTAGTTGATGATGGTTCAACAGATAAAACAGTAGAAAAGATGAAAGAGTTAGCAGATGAGAGAACTAAAATCTTAGTATTCAATCGTAACTCTGGACAAACTCAAGCAATGGCAGCAGGAATTGAGGTAGCACAAGGTGAACTAATAGCAACTATTGATGGAGATTTACAAAACGACCCAACAGATATTCCACTTATGATAGAAAAATTAGAGAGTGAAAATTGGGATGTAGTTGCAGGAAGACGACTCAAACGACAAGATGGTATCTTCTTGCGTAAAATCCCAAGCAAAATAGCAAACTGGATTATTCGTAAAACCACAAAAGTATATCTAAATGATTATGGCTGTACACTCAAAGTTTATAAAAGTAATGTAGCCAAAAACTTAGGATTATATGGAGAATTACATAGATTTATCCCCGTATTAGCTAAAATGTATGGAGCTAAAATAGTAGAGATGGATGTCAAACATCATGCAAGAATACATGGTGAGTCTAAATATGGAATAGGTAGAACTTTCAAAGTAGTTAGTGACCTACTTTTAATACTATTTATGCAAAAGTATAAAACAAAACCTATGCACCTATTTGGAGGACTAGGTGTTGCCTCTTTTGGAGCAGGATTTATAATAAATCTATATCTATTAATTCTAAAGATATTTGGCTATGATATTGGAGGAAGACCACTATTAACTCTAGGAATTGTACTTCTAATTACTGGTATCCAACTCATTACTACAGGATTTTTGGCTGAACTAATTATGCGTACATATTATGAGTCACAAAACAAAACTCCATATACAATCAAAGAGACATTTATTGGTAAATCTAAATAAAAAACTACTCAAAATAGCTATAAAAATCATTCTAACTTTTATAGCTCTCTATTTTGTATTTTCCAAAATAGAGTTAAAAGAGGTTCAGAAGATTATTACTCATGCCAATATTTGGTATTTACTTTTGGCTCTACTATTTTTAAATCTATCCAAAATTTTAAGTTCTCTTCGACTAAATATCTATTTCTCATATATAGGAGTTAAAATTTCAGAGATTTATGCTCTAAAACTCTACTATATAGGTATGTTTTATAATCTATTTTTACCAGGTGGAGTTGGAGGAGATGGATATAAAATCTATCTCCTCAAAAAATCTCATAATACCAAAGTATCCACACTTATTACAGCTACCCTATTAGATAGACTTAGTGGGCTTACCCCCCTACTCTTTTTCGCTGGATTACTTTTTATTAGTAGTGATTTTTATCATAAATATATATGGCTTGATTGGATAGCTATCATAGGAACTACAACTATTTTCCCTATTTTTTATCTTATTAATCTATGGTTTTTCAAAGGATATATAGAGATATTTTTCCAAACTACTCTCGTAGGCTCAGGAGTTCAATTACTTCAATTAATCAGTGCATTTTTTATAGTTTATGCTATTGGATATAATAGTGATATGTTGATATTTTTGACACTATTTCTCATATCATCCGTCATGGCTGTTTTACCTATTAGTATAGGAGGAGTTGGAGTTAGAGAGTTAACATTTCTATATGGATTAACTCTTCTTGAAATAGATGCAGATGGTGGAGTAGCCTTCTCTTTACTATTTTTTTTGATTAGTGCTTTATCATCACTTTTAGGAGCTTTTTTATAACTTTAAAAAATTATTCAATATTTTATACTCATAAAGAACTCTGGATGAAATTTATCCCATCTATTTTTTATTATCTTCCTCTTTTGGTTCTTTATCACCTCTAGCTATAAGATATTTACCATACATCATTGCACCAACAACAACAAAAACTACTATATATGCTACCCAAGGTTCTCTATTCATTATAATATCTCTGTTGGTTTTTTATTACTAATTTCAGTTAGAAACTCTTCTAGTGAATATGTTTGTCGTACTTCACTACTCATTATATGTACCAATATATCACCCATATCAATTACTACCCAATCATCACTCTGGTCTATATGCAAAAATTCTTCTCCAAGTGGTTTGAGTTTCTCTTCTAGGTGAGTTGCTAGTGAGGAGGAGTGTTTACCACTAAGTGCATTGGCAAGTACTACTCTATCTACTATATAATCTACATTTTCTAAGTTAAATACCTCTAACTCATCTGCTTTTTTATCATCTAACTCTTTGATAATTCTCTCTACTCTATCATCTAAATTCATCTATTTTCATTATCCTTTTTATTTCTGATTTCTGTAGAACTTATATTTGCATCTACTTGTACTATTTTGAAATCTCTTAGTTTTGAGGTATCTAGTTTATACCCATCTCTAGTTGCAATAACCCAAGTTATTTGAGTATCTATATATTCAAAATTATACCATTTATCAATATTTTTTAGATTATCTGCTCCAATTATAAAATATTTAACACTATATATCTGTTGAAAATATTTTAATGTTTGTTCTATTTTGACACTTTGATGCTGATTTATCTCATAATCACTAACCTCAACGCTATGAAGATGATTAAACATTCTTTTTGATAATTGTAACCGTTTTTGTGGTGAGTAGTGAGATTTGCTTTTAAAAGGATTTAAAAATGCAGGAACAACAATGATTTTATCAATATCCAATATTTCCAAAGCATATTTAACAACCTCTCTATGTCCAAAGTGTGGAGGGTCGAAACTACCCCCAAAAAGGGCAATACTCTCTTCTATCTTTTTAAACAAAAAATAACCTTTAATTATGTAAGATATAAAGAATTTTAGCATATTAAACTAAAGGTATAAATAGATGGCAGTCAAAGTCGCAATAAATGGATTAGGTAGAATAGGTAGATGTGTAGCTCGAATTATAGCAGATAGAGATGATGTTGAGTTGGTTGCAGTTAATGCAAGTGGAGCTGAGAATATTATAGAGTATGGTTTGAAATATGATAGTGTACATGGTAAAAGAATGGATGTCTATGTTCAAGATGGATTTGTCAATATTGGTAATACAAAAGCAAAACTATTTTCAGAAAGAGACCCCGCAAAAATAGGTTTTGCAGAGGCTGGTGCAGAGCTTGTTTTAGAATGTACAGGTGCATTTTTGACTCAAGAGTCGGTTCAAGCTTATTTGGATAATGGGATTAAAAAGGTTCTCTTTTCTGCTCCTGCCAAAGATGATACTCCTACATTTGTTATTGGTGCAAATGAAAAAGAGTATGCAGGTCAAAGTATAGTATCAAATGCGAGTTGTACTACTAATGGTTTAGCACCAGTTGCCAAAGTACTTGATGATAACTTTGGTATCAAATCAGGACTGATGACTACAATTCACTCATATACAGCATCACAACCTATTTTAGATGGAAAACATAAATCAGACCCAAGAAAAGGTCGCTCAGGTGCTGTTAACTTAGTACCAAGTACAACAGGTGCAGCAAAAGCTATATCCAAAGTTTTACCTAATTTAGCAGGAAAACTAAATGGTCAAGCAATTAGAGTACCAACGCCTGATGTCTCAATGGTTGATTTGACTGTAATACTTGATAAAACTGTAACTCTTGATAAGGTTAAAAAAGCGTTCAAAGATGCAAGTGAGGGGTCACACAAAGGTATTTTGGGTGTTGATGAAGAGTATTGTGTATCTCAAGATTTTGTGGGAGAAGAGAGAAGTAGCGTTGTAGCTATGGATACTATTCAAGTAATAGGTGAGAATATGGTTAAAGTTTTATCATGGTATGATAATGAGTGGGGTTATTCATGTCGTTTAGTTGATATGGCTGTTCACATTAGTAAATAAGGAGTTTTGATGAGAACAATTAAAGATTTAGATATAGATGGCAAGAGAGTATTTATAAGGTGTGATTTTAATGTACCAAAAGATGAAGATGGTAATATTACTGATGATAGACGAATTAGAGGAGCATTAGCTACTATTCGTTATTGTCTTGATAGAGACTGTAAAGTTATTTTAGCTTCACATTATGAGAGACCAGAACCTAATAAATATGAAGAGAAGTACTCTCTTGCTACTGTAGTTAAACGACTAAAAAAACTATTAAAAATAGCACATAATATTACATTATCAACTGATGTAATTGGAGCAGATGCACAAGAGAAAGTAGCAAATATCAATGGTGGAGATGTGGTTGTTCTTGAAAATCTCCGTTTTGAAGCAGGTGAGACTGCCAATGATATAGATTTTGCTAAAAAATTAGCTAATATGGCTGATATATATATCAATGATGCATTTGGTGCTTGTCATAGAGCTCATGCTTCTATTGAAGCAATGGCTAATCTATTTGACAAAGAGCATAAAGCTGCTGGTTTTCTTTTGGCAAAAGAGGTAAAATTCTTTCAAAAAGCAATTGATAATCCAGGGAGACCATTTATAGCAGTCGTTGGTGGTTCTAAAGTTTCAGGAAAATTAGAAGCATTAAGACATCTTCTTGATAAAGTTGATAAAATAATTATTGGTGGTGGTATGGCATTTACATTTCTCAAAGCACAAGGTTATGAGATTGGAAAATCACTAGTAGAGAATGATTTATTGGATGAGGCTAGAACAATTATGATAAAAGCTAGAAAACAGAAAGTAAAATTCTATTTACCTGTTGATGTAGTTGTAGCACCAGAGTTCTCAGAACATGCCACTTCCAAATATATACCAGCACAAGAGATACCTGATGATTGGATGGGACTTGATATTGGACCAGCTTCCTCAAGACTTTTTCGTGAAGTTTTAAATGATGCAAGAACTATTATATGGAATGGACCAATGGGTGTATATGAAATGGACAAATTTGCCAAAGGTAGCCTAAAAATGTCACATGATATTTCTGATAGTTATGCTACTACTATTATTGGTGGAGGAGATACAGCAGACTTAGTACAAAAAGCTGGAGATGTTGAAGAGATGACTTTTGTTAGTACAGGTGGTGGTGCGAGTCTAAACCTAATCGAAGGCAAAGGTTTACCAGGTATCATAGCACTTCAAGCAGATTAATAAGGAAATAAATGATATACGCAGCAAATTTTAAAACAAATCATACTAGATTATCTACAAAAGAGTATATAACACTATTGCAATCAAAATTAAAAGATAAAAATCCAGAAGACAAAATTTATATATTTCCACCATTAACAGCATTAGATAGCTATAGTGGTGATTTTACAATAGGTACTCAAAATGCATATCCGATTAAAAATGGAGCATTTACAGGTGAGATAGGTTTAGAACAATTAGCAGAGTTTGGTATTAAAACTATCTTAATAGGACATAGTGAAAGAAGAGAGATATTAGGAGAGAGTCAAGAGTTTATAGCTAAAAAATTTGCTTTTTTTCAAGAACATGGTTTTGATATTATATATTGTATTGGTGAACCATTAGAGATAAGAGAGCAAGGGGAGGATGCTGTTATGGAATATCTTTTAGCTCAATTTGAAGGAATAGATATTAGTTATAATGATTTTGTAATAGCTTATGAACCTATTTGGGCTATTGGCACAGGTAGAAGTGCTACTACAAAAGAGATAAACTCAACACATAATGCACTCAAACAGAGTATAAATAGACCAATACTATATGGTGGTAGTGTTAAAGGAGAGAATATATCCCAAATAGCTTCTATAGATAGTGTAGATGGTGTTTTGGTCGGTGGTGCATCATTAAAAACAGAAACATTTTTAGAATTAGTATTTCATTAAAAATAGTATATTTAATATCATAAAAAGCAGATATATATTATAATCTGTGTCTCTATAAAAAGAGAAAAATATTATTAGGAGAAATATATGACAAAAAAAGTTTTATTAAGTGGTGTAGTAGGGATATTTATATTCTCGGGTTGTTTAGGTATGAATGATGTTAAACCATCTACTCAAAAAGCAAAAGTTAATGTAACTAAAGTAAAAAATACAACAGATAAAATTGAAGATGTAAAATCTAAAGTAAAAGAGGTCGCTACACCACCAGAATCTTCAATGAAAGATAAAGTAATTGAAGAAGAGGTTGAAATATCAGATGATAACGAAGAGAATAGTAAACCTCAAATTATAGAATCAGTACAGTAAATAAGATAACTAAACTATCTAAAATAATTTAATTTTAGATAGTTCTTCTCCTCTCTTCTATATATAAATTCAAAAAATGCGTTATTTTAAATAAAAAAATGTTATATTATATTTATTAAAACTATAATAAAAGGAATATTCTATGACAATGGAAGAGATAGGTAATCTAAAATCAGATTATATAGTATGTAAATGTTATGAAGTTACTTTTGGTGATATTCTTGAGGCTATAGAGAATGGACATAATACTATTGAAGCTATAGTACATGAAACACTTGCTAGTTATGGATGCGAACTTTGTCAATCTCGTATGATTGATAAGAATAAAGATAGAGAAGTACATTTAGATGAGATATTAGAATATGCTAAACAAAAAGAGTATGTTTTTTAATCTATCATAATTTAGTGCTTTAAATTAAAGGTGCGTTAGCAAACGCACCCTACCATAATTCTAAAGGTTCTTACTCATATGCTCTACTTTTCCTATTGCTGAGGCAATAGCTGTACTAGAGTTTTGTGATTTTTGGAGTAACTCTTTTGCTTCTTTGATAGCATTTGCCAAATCACTACCTTCACCATTGAGAGCAACTGCACCATCAACTACACAAAGAGTTTTTTCCTCTTCCACTTTGACATAACCTGCATTAACTGCAACCGAAAGTTCTTTACCATCTTTGGTCTCTATAACAATTATACCAGTATCTAGCAAAGATACAAGAGAGGCGTGTTCAGGTAAAACCCCAAACTCACCCTCGCTTCCTGGCAAGGTTACTTGTTTTATTTCATCATCAAAAATGACACCTAGTGGTGTCACAATTTCAAGTTTCATGAGCTTCATATTTGGCTCCTTTTGACTATTTAGATTTAGCTAGAATTTTCTCGTTCTTAGCAATCGCTTCATCCATATTTCCAACCATATAGAATGCTGCTTCATTCATATCATCATATTTACCTTCGATTAAACCTTTAAACCCTGCTAGTGTATCAGCTAATTCTACATAAACCCCTGGGCTTCCTGTAAATACTTCGGCAACATGGAATGGTTGAGATAGATATTTCTCAATTTTTCTTGCTCTCTCAACTGTGTTTTTATCCTCTTCTGAAAGTTCGTCCATACCAAGAATTGCAATAATATCTTGTAAATCTTTATACTTTTGTAGAATAGATTGAACGCCTCTTGCTATATCATAATGCTCTTGTCCAATAATTGTTGGGTCTAGCATTCTACTTGTACTATCTAATGGGTCAACTGCTGGATAGATACCTTTTTCTGCAATACTTCTATTTAATACTGTTGTTGCATCAAGGTGAGCAAAAACAGAAGCTGGAGCTGGGTCAGTTAAGTCATCTGCTGGTACATATACAGCTTGAACAGAAGTGATTGAACCTCTAGTTGTAGACGTAATTCTCTCTTGGAGTTTACCCATCTCTGAAGCCAATGTTGGTTGGTATCCAACAGCTGATGGAATTCTTCCAAGTAGAGCAGACATCTCTGAACCAGATTGTGCAAATCTAAAGATATTATCAATAAACATCAATACATCTAGTCCCATCTCATCTCTAAAATACTCTGCCATAGTAAGACCTGTTAGTGCAATTCTATTTCTTGCTCCTGGAGGTTCACTCATTTGACCATAACAGAGTGCAACTTTATCCAAGACATTAGACTCTTTCATCTCAAAGTAGAGGTCATTACCTTCTCTTGTTCTCTCACCAACTCCTGCAAATACAGAATATCCACTATGTTTTAAAGCAACATTATTGATAAGTTCCATAATAATAACTGTTTTACCAACTCCAGCACCACCAAATAATCCAACTTTACCACCTTTGTTATATGGTGCTAAGAGGTCAACTACTTTGATACCTGTCTCAAAAACTTCTGTTGCTGTGCTTTGCTCTTCAAATGGTGGTGGGTCTCTATGGATTGAACGATACTCTTTTGCAGAAAATTCACCTGCATCATCAACAGTATCCCCAATAACATTGAAAATTCTTCCTAGAACCTCTTCACCAACTGGAACTTTGATAGAGTCACCAGTAGCTTTTACCTCTTGACCTCTAACTAGACCTTCACTCATATCCATAGCAATAGTTCTAACTCGTCCATCACCTAATTGTGCTGCTACTTCTAAAACTAATCTTTGGTCTCCATCTGCTAGGGCAATTGTTGTCTCTAATGCTTCATTAATTGCTGGGAGGTAACCCGTAAAATCAACATCAACAACTGGACCTAGTACTTGTACTACTTTACCTGTCATTATCTATTCTCCTATTCTTATTTCAATGATTCCATACCACTGATAATCTCAATGAGTTCAGTCGTAATCGATTCTTGTCTTGCTTTGTTGTACTTAACTGTAAGTTTTTGTACCATCTCACCTGCATTATTGGTTGCTGCATCCATTGCTTGCATTCTGGCACTATGTTCAGCAGCCAAAGAGTTAAGCAGTGCATAATACATTGAGTAATCAATATATTTTTTAACCAATGCATCTATTAATGTATCATCATCATCAGGTTCTACTTCTAGTTCTGACATAGAAACACTATTTATATCAACAGTAGAACTATCAACTGGTAAAAGTTGTTGTTCTACTATCTCTTGGGTTATCATATTAACATAGCCATTATGAACCAAAATAATTTTGTCTGTTTTGCCTTGGATATAATCATCAACAAGTGCAGATATAAAATCAGCTGCTCTCTCATAATTTGGAGTAGCACTCAAATCTTCTATCTCATTAATCATATCAATTTTATTATATTTATAAAAAGCTATACCTTTTTTACCTATAGCACTCAATCTAACCTTTATACCAGAATAATCTTTTAAAAGTTTGTTAACCCTTTTGAGTGTCTGATAGTTAAATCCACCACAAAGACCTTTATCAGCAGATACAAATACAATATCAATGACTTTTGGATTTGGGTTCTCTCGGAAAAACACATTATCTATTTCGCCATCACTATTATTCATCTTTTGAGCTATCTCATTGAGAAGTTCAGTCAGTTTGGTTGCATAAACTTTTGAGCGTTTTGCAACCTCTTCTGCTCTTTTGAGTTTAGCTGATGAAACAAGCTTCATTGCACGGGTAGTCTTTTGCGTACCTTTGACACTTGAAATTTTTCGTTTAATCTCTTTTAAGTTAGCCATAATTTAGCCTTACGCTGAAAAAGATTCGCTAAAATCGTCTAATGCTTTTAACAATTGAGCTTCAGTCTCGTCTGTAATTTTTTTCTCATCTCTAATACTATCTAAGATAGCAGAGTGTTTAGCGTCCATATATGGCATAAGTTCTGCTTCAAACTTAGTAACAGCACCTACAGGGATTTTGTCTAAATAACCTTTATTACCTGCTAAAATCATAACAACTTGTTTTTCAACTGGAACTGGAGAGTATGGTCCTTGTTTAAGAACTTCAACCATTCTAGCACCTCTTTCAAGTTGAGACCTACTATGCTCATCAAGGTCAGATGCAAATTGTGCAAAAGCTTGAAGCTCTCTAAATGATGCAAGATCAAGTCTAAGTGTACCTGCAACTTGTTTAGTAGCTTTAATCTGTGCAGACCCACCAACTCTTGATACAGATAAACCAACATTAATAGCAGGTCTTACACCTGAATTAAATAAATCAGTCTCCAAGAAAATTTGTCCATCTGTAATAGAGATAACATTTGTAGGAATATATGCTGCAACATCTCCTGCTTGTGTCTCAATAATTGGGAATGCTGTAATAGAACCTGCACCATTCTCATCAGAAAGTTTAGCAGCTCTCTCTAATAGTCTTGAGTGTAGATAAAATACATCACCTGGATATGCTTCTCGTCCTGGTGGTCTTCTCAAAATCAATGACATCTCTCTATATGCAACAGCATGTTTAGATAAATCATCATAGAAAATTACTGCATGTTTTGCATTATACATATAATGTTCTGCTAATGTTACCCCAGCATAAGGTGCTAAAAATTGGAAAGCAGAAGAGTCAGCAGCTGAAGCACTAACAATAATTGTATAGTCCATAGCTCCTGCCTCTTCTAACTTTTTCACAAGTGAAGCAACAGTTGATTGTTTTTGACCAATTGCAACATAAACACAGATAACACCATTACCTTTTTGGTTAATGATTGTATCAATTGCTAAAGTTGTTTTACCTGTTTGTCTATCACCAATAATAAGTTCTCTTTGTCCTCTTCCAACTGGAACTAATGCGTCAATTGCTTTAATACCTGTTTGAAGTGGCTCATGAACTGATTTTCTAGCCATAATTCCTGGTGCTTTTGTCTCAAGAAGTCTAGTCTCTTTTGATTCGATTGGACCTTTACCATCAACTGGCTCTCCAAGAGGATTTACAACTCTTCCTACCATTGCATCACCTACTGGGATACTAAGAAGTTTTCCTGTTCTTTTTACGCTCATGCCCTCAACTATTCCTGCCATGGAACCTAGAACAACGATACCTACATTAGCCTCTTCCAGGTTAAGAACCATACCCTTAACACCAGTTTCAAACTCTACAACTTCACCTGCCATAACACTATTTAGACCATATACAGATGTAATTCCATCTGCAACGCCTACTACTTTACCAACCTCGTTGATATCCACACTTATTTCGAAATTCTCAATTCTCTCTTTAATTATTGAGCTGATTTCGTCTGCTTGTAATTTGTTTGCCACTGCAACTCCTTCCGTTTAGATTACTTTTTATAATGATTTTGTAATAAAATCAATTAATTGTTCTTTAACTCTCTGCTTAGAGAAGTTAACCTCAATACCCAAATCATCAACTGTTACTTTTATACCATCTAATTCACTCTTTTGTTGAGTTAATTTAACAGTAGAACCTGTATAAGTTTTTAATGAGTTTTCCAAGTTGATAAGTTCTGCATCTCCTAATTCGCTACTAGAAGTTACAACTCCTTTATACTCATTTTTCTCTTTTTGTAACTCTTGATTTAGACTTTTTGATATAATTGGGATTAAATCCAATCTATCATTCTCACCTAAAATCTTAATAAAGTTAACTAATGTGCTATCTGCATCTTTTATTCCATCTAAAATAAAATCCACCTTTTGAGTTGATGAAATAAGTGGTGAATTAATCTTTTCTGAAATATTCTCATCATCAAATAGAGATGATATAGCATTGAAAACTTCACTAAATGAAAATTTTTGTTCAGTAGAGATAACTTCTAATAGAGCTTTAACATATCGTTTTGCTATCAACTCTTCCATTATGCCACCTTTTTAGATATTAAAGATACAATTTTAGAGTTATCGATAGCAATATCACTATTTTCAATACCATCTTCTAATAACTCATTAATTGTAGCTTTTACCATTTTTTTCTTCTCTACTTCCATTTTTTCATCTAAATGTTTTTCGAGAGAAGCAATAGTTTCTTGACTCTTTTTAGTAATATTTTCAGCCAAAATTTTAGCTTCTGCATTACTATCAGTTATTAGCTCTTTTGCTCTATCTTGAGTATGCACTAAATTTTTTTGGGCTAATTGAGCTTCATTTTTAGATTCTGCTAATTTAGCTTTTATCTCATTTAACTGATTTTGAATATCTGCACTTCGTCCTTTAAAAAACTCTTTAATAGGATTAGCTACAAGATAATATATAAGCCCTGCAAAAATACCAAAATTAAGAACTCTATAGAAAAAGTCAGAATTACTCATACTAACTTCATGATGTTCAGTTCCACTTGCTATTGCTACCATAGGTAACAAAAAAGCGAAAACTAAAACGATTTTACTCTTATTATTCATTCTCCATCCTCCTTTATAGATTGCCAATTTTAGTTTTTAAACTCTCTTTAAAAAGAGGTAATTGGGTAGAAAGAGACTTTTGTAGCTCTTTTTTATTATTATTGAGTTCATCAACAAAAGATTGATATTTGGTATCAAGTTCTTTAATTTTACTCTCAATTTCAGTATCTGCTAAAGCTTTAGCTTCATTTACAGCTTCTTCTCTAACAGTATTTGCCTCTGCTTTAGCATTAGCTAAAATAGCATCAGCTTTAGCTCGTAGTTCATCGCTAGTTCCTGACATCTCTTTTGCATTTTTCAAATCATTAGCGATAGAGTTATCTCTATCCTCCATAAACTTTAACAAAGGCTTATATAGTATTTGATTTAATAAATACAGAAGAGAAAAGAAAATAACTAGAACAAATAACATCAAACCAAGGTTCAGGTCAAGCATTAAAACTCCTCAAAAAATTTCGCGTATTATAACTTGTTTTTTTTAATATATCTATTAAAAAAAAACACTTTAATAGTTATAAAATATATAATAGGAGATTAACTAATTCTTGTTACAATAAGTATCATTATAATAAGAAAAAATTATTTTATCATAGAGAGGAAATTTTCTAGCTCTTTTTCACTTTTAAATTTAATTTCTAACTTATCACTCTTCAATTTAAATGAAAAAGGAAGTTTTTGAGATATTATTTTTTTATGATTGATTACAAAATCAATATTTTTCTGGGAACTATCCTTATTATTAGATTTGATTTTTCTATTTTTGGCAATCAATTCAGCCTCACGAACACTTAATTTTTGAGTTATGATTGTATCAACTAATGATTTTTGCTCCAAAGTATCAAATCCAACTAATATTTTGGCATGACCTTGAGATATATTTCCATCTGTTAACTTTTTTTGTACATAATCTGATAGAGCCAATAGTCGAAGGGTATTAGTAATTTGTGAACGACTCTTATTAACAATATTAGCCAAAGCATCATGTGTAATTTCATACACCTTTATCAACTCATCATAAGAGTGTGCCAACTCTATAGCATTTAAATCTTCTCTTTGAATATTTTCAATTAGTGCTAATTCATGAAGTTTAGCTTCATCAATATCAACATCAGCAATAATAGATTTGATACTATCTAACCCTGCTAATAGATGTGCTCGAAGTCGCCTTTCACCAGCTACAAGTAGATAGTTATCACCTTTATCTATAACAACAATTGGTTGTAAAAGACCATGCCGTTTAATAGATTCACTTAACTCAAATAGAGCCTCTTTATCGAAATTTTTTCTTGGTTGATATGGATTTGGAGTAATCATATCAATCGGAATATTTTTTATCTCTCCTGAGGAATGGGTATCGAATGAACTCATTTGACTCTCATAAGCTCGTCCTACCTCATCTAGTATTACACTCAAACCTTTACCTAATGCCATAGACTATCCTTTTAGAATACTTTTTGCTAAATTAGTATAAGCAATTGCTCCTTTGGATTTTTTGGCATACTCTATTACAGGTTTACCAAAACTAGGAGACTCTGCTACCTTGACATTTCGAGGAACGATAATAAAATCATTTTTTTTATCCAAAAAAAGTTTATCTTTAAAATGATGTGATAAATCATCGAGAACCTGTTTTGATAAATTATTTTGACCTGAATACATTGTTGGGAGAAACCCTTTAATGGTAAGCTTAGGATTGATAGACTTCTTTAAAAGATTAATAGTATTAAGAAGCTGTGCTAAACCCTCTAGTGCAAAAAACTCACACTGTATTGGAATAATCACAGAATCAGCAGCTCCTAATGCATTAATCGTTATAGGTCCTAATGCAGGAGGTGAATCTATTAAAATATAATCATATTTACTATTTACTGGCTCTAATGCTTTTTTTAATAATAGTTCTCTATTCTTTTTTCTGGAGTTATAAAACTCTTTTTCTACTCCTACTAAACCTATATTTGCAGGTACCATATCGAGGTTTTTTATTTTTGTTTTTAAAATAACCTCTGAAATCTTTTTAATACCTATAAGTACATGATATACATTATACTCATAATCATTCCTATTAAAACCTAAACTTGTTGTTGCATTTGTCTGTGGGTCAGCATCAATAATTAGTACTTTTTTACCTTTTTTAGCCAATGAAGCAGCAAGGTTAATTGTTGTTGTTGTTTTACCCACGCCACCCTTTTGGTTGGCTATTGTAATTATCTCACTCATCTTAAACTATATACTCTCTTATTATTTATAATTAATGAACCATCTTCAGATAAAACGGCGTTCTGGAGGCTTTTATATTCCCCTTGAATATGTGTAGAAACTTTTTTACTTCTCTCAAATTCTATCGCATATTTACTAAATACTCGCTTCCAATTTGGAGACTTTTCAAGCTCTTCAAGATACCTTTCTAGTAAAAAATCAGCTTGGATATTGATATTTAGTGCTTTATAGCTATTTGAATTTTTTTTCAAATTTATACCCATTCCACACACTAAAATATTATCTATTTTTTTTGTTATTGTTCCACCAATTTTATACTTAAAAGAATATAAATCGTTAGGCCATTTTAGCCAAACATCATTGGCAAACTCTCCTAATACCTCTTTCATAATAAAAGAAAAATATATAGAAGCTGAATTTAGTGGCAAATCTTCTGGTAAATCATCTAAATTTAGAGCAAAAGAGAAAAATAGATTTCCAACTCCTCCTTCCCATAAGTTATCTCTACTTCCTATACCATTAGTTTGTCTTTTTGCCATAATAGCAATTGGTGGAGATAACTTTTTATTAGCTATTTGTTCAACTAAATAGTTTTGTGTTGATTTCAATTCATCAAAGTAAAGAATTTCCAACTCTAAGCCCTCTTCCTACACAGTATGATTTGGCATCCATCACTTTTTTGGATATAGGTTGTAGTTGTTTTATTCTGACTATACCTATGGTACAAGATATAATTATACTACTCTTTTCTATTTCTATAATCTCTCCTGCTTTTCCAATGTGTGTTCTATCAATTAACTCAACACCTAAAATTTTAGTACCATTAGATGCAAAAATACCAGGCCATCCTAAAAATGCACGATATTTATTATATAACTCTATAGCACTATTAAAAGATACTTCACCATCAGATTTTTTGATTTTTTTGCAATGAGTTGCAACTGCCCTAATCTGCTCTATAGGATTAATATCATCAAATTTTTCTATTATCTGGGTTGTTAATATACAAGCATCATCACTTAATCTTTGCATTAGTTCAGGTAGAACCATAGTTTGTGGAATTTTAAAATAGCGATATCCCAAAATAGGACCACTATCTAACCCCTCTTCCATAAGCATTGCAGTCACACCTGTAAATTTATCACCATTTAGCAAAGATTGTTGTACAGGACTAGCTCCTCTATATTGAGGTAAAAGTGAAGCATGGAGATTAATACATGGAGCGATAGAGAGCATATTTTTTGGTAAAATCTGACCAAAAGCAGCAACAACAATAAAATCAGGCTTTGCCTCTACTATTGCTTCATAAATACCATTATCAGTAAGTTTTTGAGGTTGTAAAATTTTTAAATTATATTCAATTGCCATTAGTTTAACTTCAGGAGCTTTTAGCTCCTTTTTCCGTCCTACAGGTCTATCAGGCTGTGTTAATACCAATGGTATCTCTATATTATCACTGTTAATCAATGTTCCTAATATCTCCTTGGCATAATGGGGTGTTCCCATATAAACTACTCTTTTCAATAGCCACTCCTTTAATTTTTAATCGCATTATAGCAAAAGATTAAAAAAATAGAATATTTATAGCAATTTAAGAAGTTAATTATAATAAACAATTTATAATGGATATATATTAATATAGACTTATATATTAATATTAAATAATATTAAAAGGAATAGAGATGAAAAGAAGAAACTTTTTACAAGGATTATGTACGATACCTATTATTGGATTAATACCTACAATAGGATTTGCACAAGAAGATTATAGTATAATAGCACCACAAACGAGTGGATTAGATAGAGTTATAACTATTATAGAAGAGGATGAACGACTAAATAAGAGAGTCACTCCAGAGGATATACAAGATGCTATAAACTCTGCAAAGAGGATGAATGAGATTATATTAGAAGCTATTATAAATACAGGTGTAGCTAATGATAAGAAAATCTCAATAGCTGACACACGAGAGTTAAATGATTATATATTTCATAACTATCATGATGAGTGGATAGTTCTACATGGAGATGATGAAGAGGATAGTGAAACAGGTTTTCACAAAGTCGTTAATGATGGAGCTAGAACCAAACTATATGGCAGGAATGCCATAAACAAGATTTTTGATAACATTTACCATTTAGGATTTGAGACTCATCTAAAAAATCGTTTACTAAATGAAGATGGTGATAAAAATGCTAGTTATAAAAAAGTAGCAATATGGTTAGATAGCCTACTTCGTGATGATTTAGAAGCAGGAAATTTAGCAAATCCAAATATCAAAGAGGTTGTAGGAGAGACAGGAACAGGGCTTGACCAAACAATTAGTATAATTTACAATGATAAAGGATTACAAAAAAGAGTATCAATAGGAGATATGAGAATAGGTGCTAATAGTGCAAATGAGATGAATAAACTCATTATCGAGAGTATAGAGGCTACAGGTGCAGGTGCTAGTGGTAGTTTTAGTATCCAAAATGTAAAAGATATGAATACCTTTTTGGTTAATAACTATGCCTCTAATTGGACTTTGCTTCATGGAGATGATGAAGATAATGAAGAGACAGGATACCACAAAGTGCAAAGTGATGGAGCAAAAACAAAAATTTTTGGTAAAAATGCTATAAATAGAGTATTTGATGGAATATACCATTTAGGATTTGAGACAACTTATAAAAACAGATTAGTTAATGAAGATGGAGATAAAAATGTTTCATTTAAAAATGTAGCTCAGTGGCTCACAGGACTTATGGCAGATGATTTAGATAATCAAAAAGAGGATTTGAAAATCCTAATTCCTTTATATAGTTATCCGAATAAAGATATATGGCAGAAGTTAATAGATATAAAAAATGCTCATCCAAATGCTGAAATTATTGCTATTGTCAATCCAAATAATGGACATTTTAGAGAAAAAGATGATAACTATTCAAATGAAATTCAAAAACTAATAGATGCCAAAATAAAAGTAATAGGATATGTATATACTCAATATGCTAATAGAGATAGTGATGATGTAGTTGATGATATAGAAGCATGGAGTAATATATATAAAGCTGATGGAGTAAGTGGTATATTCTTTGATGAGACATCAAATAAAAGTAGTGATTTAACATATTATACTAATCTAAGCAACGAAGCCAAAATAAGAGGATTGAATTTTGTAATATTAAATCCAGGAATTACAACTGACCAAGCATATATAGATGCAGATATTGCAAATATAGTAACAAGTTATGAAAATTCAAATAGAAAGCTTTTGGAAAATCCACCATCTACATACAATACCCCAACTCAAAATACAAAGCTTTCAATTCTAATTTATAAAATGGAAGATGATACTGTAGATGACCTAATAGCATTTGCAAGAGAGCATAAATTCTCATATATATATTTTACTGAAGATGGATTTGATGGTAATCCATGGGATAGTATTTCTGATTATTTAGAGGATGAAGTCATTAAAATGATGGTATAAATTCAAAAAAACCTCTATAAAAACTATAGAGGTTTATATTAATTCAAAAAAAGAGTACCACCCTTTTGGATACCATTAATTAAAAAGCTTCTAGTATCATCAAGTCCAAATCCTGTAGCCAAAAACATTTTTTTATTTCGTTTAAGTAAAAAGTGAGCTGATTTGAGCTTAGTAACAATACCACCTGTAGCAAATTCACCATGTGGTGTAACTTCTGCACACATCTCTTCTTCTGTTATAGTTGATACAATCTGTAACGCTCTAGCATCACTATATTCTCGTGGATTTTTATTATAATAAGCATCTATGTCAGAGAGTATTACCAAAAGTTCTGCATCAAAATTATATGTGACATATGCTGAGAGTTGGTCATTATCTCCAAAAACTAACTCTTCTGTTGCTATTACATCATTCTCATTTATAATTGGTACAACAGCTCTACTTAGTAGTCCATCTATAGCTATTTGTGCTAAATGAGTTCGTTTTTTGGAATCCAAATCGGCAGAACTTAATAAAATTTGAGAACATAGTATATTATATTTGGCGAACTTCTCTTGATACATTTTTAGTAATAGTGGTTGACCAATTGCAGCTAATATCTGTTTATTACCTACATCTTTTCTATCTAATGGTAAAACCGTATAACCAGCAGAGACTGCACCAGAACTTACCAATATAACCTCTGTGCCTTTTTGCATCACTTGTGCAATTAGTTCAACTAAATCTCGCATTCTTTCTTTGGCAACTGACCCATCTTCTGTTAAAACATGAGAACCTACTTTGATAACAATACGATTAAATCTCATTATTTGTCTTTTTCCTCTTGTTCTTCTACTGATTTTACAAAACCTTTGAGTGTATAACGCAACGCTTCTGTATTGAGATGAGAAACTGATGATATTGGTAAAACAAAGAGAGGTTCATTTTCAGGTAAATCTACTCCAAAATCTTCCTCAAAACCATAAGAGATATAATCCATATTTGCTTTGTATTTTTTGAGTATTTTATTACTACTAAGTCCTATATCAGATAGAAATTGCTTTATCAACTCATTAGCCTCTTGGCAATTCAAAGTGTCACACTTTGTAATAGCTACACCAAATCTTCTAGTTGCTAACTCAGCTGAATATCGTTGCAACTCAACCAAAAGTGTTTCATACTGATACTTCATCTCACGATAGTTTGCAATGTCAACCAAAATCAAAAGTGTTTTGGTTCTCTCAATATGTTTTAGAAACTCTAATCCAAGTCCTCTACCATCACTAGCACCCTCAATAATTCCTGGTATATCAGCCATCATAAATGAGTCATACTCACCTACATTAACCACACCTAAATTAGGAATTAAAGTTGTGAACTCATAACTAGCTACCTTTGGTTTAGCATTTGAGATAGCAGAAATTAGAGTTGATTTTCCTACACTAGGATAACCTACTAAACCAACATCAGCTATAAGTTTCATTTCTAGTCTAAGCTCTTTGGTAATTCCAGGTAATCCAGGTTGTGCATAAGTTGGTCTTTGATTAGTTGAACTTTTGAAGTGCATATTACCAAGTCCACCTTTTCCACCCTCTAAAAAGAGAATATTTTCACCCTCTTCAACTAAATCAAAAAGTACTTCATCTGTTAGGGCATCAATAATCTGAGTACCAGGAGGAACAATTATCTCTACACTTTTACCTTTTCTACCATATCTTTTTCGTCCTTCACCTGGACGACCATTTTCTGCTTTGATATGATTTCGACCACGCAGGGCTGACAAAGTATCGGTATTATTATCTACTGTGAAATAGATATTACCACCTTTTCCACCATCTCCACCATCTGGCCCACCTTTGATAACAAACTTTTCTGTCCAAAATGAGACACATCCTGCCCCACCTTTTCCAGAACTGACCATCAAATCTACACTATCTACAAACATCTGTTTCCTTTAATTATAAACACTTCTATATATAATATTATTCTATATAGAACTAATCATTGTTAAATATTTTTAAAATTATATCTAAAAAGATAAAAAGGGAGATAGGGGGATAACCTTTATGATTATCCTATAAATTATGCAGGGATTACAGAAACTCTTTTTTTGCTTCTATTTATATTGTCAAATTTAACAACACCTTCAATTTTAGCAAAGATAGTATGGTCTTTACCCATTCCTACACCTGTTCCTGCATGAACTTTTGTTCCTCTTTGTCTAATAATGATATTACCAGGGATTACTGCTTCCCCACCATATTTTTTTACACCTAATCTTCGTCCAGCCGAATCACGGTTATTTTGGGTTGACCCTTGACCTTTTTTATGTGCCATATAATATCTCCTTACGCTATACTTGTAATTCTAACTCTAGTAAAGTCTCTTCTGAAACCTCTTTTTAGTTTAGAATCTTTTCTTCTTCTTTTCTTATAGATGATAACTTTTTTGTCTCGACCTCCGTTCATCACCTCACCTTTAACTACAGCACCCTCTACAAAAGGAGTACCTATAGTTAATTCACCACTGTCCAAAGCTAAAACTTCTTTGAACTCTACAGCTGTTTTTGGTTCTAAACTCATTTTGTCAAAACAGATTATATCACCCTCTTGAACTTTGAACTGTTGACCACTTGCTTTAATGATTGCGTACATTGCAAACCCTTCAATAATTATTATTAGACCAATAGAACATTGGTATCTTTAAAAAGTTTGAGATTATACCCAAAAGAGTTTTAATTTTGTTTTAAAGGGGTTCAAAAAGTAGATTTGTATAGAAGTCATTGAGTAATGGTAATCAATAACTTTTATATAAAGAATATATAGATATTAAGATACCTAATGGTAATGAAAATATAAATAGTTCTCCAAATTTAGAAAAATCAGTAATTAAGAAGTATGGCCATCCTACCTCTACAAAGCTAGAAGTAGCATTATCTACAACACCTAAAGCTTCACTAATTATAGTTAAAAGAAGAACAGAAAAGTATAATACAAATATAAATGTTAAAAAAGATGCTACTATTCTCTTAATTTTATTATTATCTTCCTTTTCTACTATAGGTTTTTGCTGTTGATAATTTTGAACCACAATTGAGCGTTGAGATATACTCTTTTCTCTATGAATAGACTCTTTTCTCTCATTATAAGAGACAGTTGGGTCAACTTCTATATATAGTATCTCTATTTTACCATCTCTATTAGTTCTTACTTTCCATTGTGGATATATATCATTTTCTCGAATTAAATCATATAATTTTTGAAGTGTTCCGTCGATTATTATATCATCTGTCAAGAATTCTAAATTAATATCATCTATAAAAGTAACTATTCCACTTTTGATGGGTGTATATCTCGTATTTATAATTTTATCTTCTCTCTCATCCCACCATGATAATAGACCATCTATATCTAATCTTAATATTTCAATATTAAGTGCTTCGCCACGGTTAGCAGATTCTAATAGATTTTTTTGAAAACCATTAATCTCTTTCTGAATTCTTTCTGTAAATATCTCTTTAGATTTCGCTTTTGCTATGTTCATCTCTTTCTCTTCAGCTATATAATCAGTTATCTCATTTAACTCTTTTTCATTCTGTCTAATTTGTAATAACTCTTGAGCTTTTAATCTTAAATCTCCCATAAGACCTACCTCCAAATAGTATAATTTACTACACATTATAGTCAATATCGCCTATAATCACAAAGAATTAGAGCCAAAAAGGTTTAATTTTTATGGATTTTATCAAATAATTTTAAAAACTAAATATTTTAAAACTAAAATTGTGACTATTCTCTTTAGTTAAATATTATTATATTATAATTAAGGTTATAATAATATTATTTGTGTTTCTTTATTTTTTTTTATTTTTAAAGTATAATAAAAACAATAATTTAAAAAAGCACTATAGTCACATAGAAAATAAACCTCTTCTAAGGTATAATTGCAGAATTTATTATATAAGGATGCATTATGAGTTGGACACCAAGTTCATGGAGAACATTTCCAATCAAACAACAACCGACATATCCAGACCAAAAGAGATTAGAAAAAGTAGAATTAAAACTAAATTCATATCCACCACTAATTTTTGCAGGAGAAGCAAGAACACTCAAAGAAAATCTAGCCAAAGTAGGTAGAGGTGAGGCATTTTTACTTCAAGGTGGAGATTGTGCTGAAAGTTTTAATGACTTTAACGCTTCTACTATTAAAAATCTATTTAAATTAATGCTTCAAATGAATATGGTACTTATGTATTCTACAGGAAAACCTGTTATCAAAGTAGGAAGAGTCGCAGGGCAATTTGCCAAACCTAGAAGTTCTGATTTTGAAGAGATAGATGGTGTTAGACTACCTTCTTATCGTGGTGATATTATTAATGGTATCAAATTTACAGAAGAGGCTAGAATACCAAATCCTGAAAATATGTTACAAGCTTATAATCAAGGTGCAGCTACTATGAATATTCTTAGAGCTTTCTCTCGTGGAGGGTTAGCTGATTTAAATATGGTACATCAATGGAACTTAGATTTTATCAAAGATAATCCATTAGGACAGAGATATGATGAACTAAGTCAAAAGATAGATAAAGCTATGAAATTTATGGGTGCATGTGGATTAACTAGCAAAAATACACCTCAACTACATCAGACAACTATATTTACCTCACATGAAGCCTTACTTCTAAACTATGAAGAGGCATTAACAAGAAGTGATGATACAGAAAAATGGTATGATTGTTCTGCTCATATGCTTTGGATTGGAGATAGAACTAGAGATTTAACTGATGCACATATTGAGTATTTTAGAGGTATCCAAAATCCAATTGGTTGTAAAGTAGGGCCTAGTATGCAAGAAGATGAGCTAATCCAACTAATTGATATACTCAATCCTAATAATGAAGAGGGACGATTAAATCTGATTGTAAGAATGGGTGCAGATAAAATCAAAGAGTATTTCCCAAAACTTCTAAAAAGAGTTAAAGATGAAGGCAAACATGTAGTCTGGTCATGTGACCCAATGCATGGGAATATAGAAAAGAGTAAAACAGGATTTAAAACAAGGAATTTTGCCAATATTCTTAAAGAGGTAGAGCAGTTTTTTGAAATACATAACGAGATGGGAACTGTAGCAGGTGGAATTCATCTTGAGATGACTGGAAATAATGTAACAGAGTGTACAGGTAGTCAATCATGTTCAATTACAGATGAAGATTTGAAAAGCCGATACCATACACAGTGTGACCCTAGACTAAATGCAAATCAAGCATTGGAACTTGCATTTATGATAGGTGAGAGAATTAAAGATTAATTTAACAAGGATAAATTATTATGTTAAAAAAAGATATAAAAGTTTTTGACTGTACAATTAGAGATGGAGGCTTGGTAAATAACTATCACTTTACAGATGAGTTTGTAAAAGGTGTATATCAAACCTGTTTAGATGCAGGTATCGACTATATGGAGATAGGTAAAAATAACTCTCCTACGCTTATGAGTGATAAAGAGTTTGGTGTTTGGAACTTCTCTAAAGAGGAAGATATTAGAAGGATTGTTGGTGATAACAATACAAATATGAAAATAGCTGTAATGTCTGATATAGGTAGAACACTCAAAGAAGAACTTTTACCTAAAGAAAAATCTGTAGTTGATATGATTAGAATAGCTACCTATGTTCATCAAATACCAGAAGCTATAGAGCTTATAGAAGAAGCCCATGCCAAAGGATATGAGACTACTGTAAATATAATGGCAATAGCTAAATCTTCTGATAGCCAAATCGATGAGGTACTCGAAGCTGTAGGAAAAACTAATGTAGATGTCATATATATAGCTGATACATTTGGTTCTTTTCATCCTCAAGAGATTAGAGAACTAAGCAAAAAATATCTTGATATTGCAAATGCTACTGGTAAAGAGATAGGAATTCATGCTCATAATAATATACAATTAGCTTATGCAAATACTATAGAAGCTATGACACATGGGACAAGCTTTTTAGACTGTACTATATCTGGATTGGGAAGAGGAGCTGGAAACTGCCCTACAGAACTTCTTGTTAACTTCTTAAAAAATCCAAAATATAAGCAACTACCTATACTTAAATTTATAGAAGAGTTTATCGTTCCTTTAGAAAAAGAGTTAGATTGGGGATATAGTATCCCATATATGATAACAGGGCAACTTGTAGAACATCCAAGGTCAGCAATAAAAGCTAGAAATGAAGATGATACTAAACATGTTGAGTTCTATAATAGATTAGTAGAAAAAGATTAACTTTTTCTACTAAGAATATCTACTATTTTGGTAACCACCAAATCCGAAGTAACATTAAGAGAAGTTCGAGCCATATCTAAAATCCTATCAACAGCTACTATAATTGCTAAATACTCAACAGGTAATCCTATTTGATTTAATATAACCACCATCATAACTAGTGATGCACTAGGCAATGCAGCTACACCAACACTCAAAGCTACAACAGTAAGACCCAAAACTAATTGGTCACCTATAGTCATAACAACTCCTGCTAGATTGGCAATATAGAGAACTGCTATAGTCAAATAAGCAGCCGTTCCATCCATAGAAACAGTAGCTCCAAGAGGTAGTACAAATCCAGCACTATCTTTGCTTACTCCACCTTTTTCTTGCACCACTTTGAGACTCACAGGCAAAGTTGCAGCACTTGATGCTGTAGAAAAAGCCATAATAGGTGCTTCTTTTATCTTATTGAGATAACTATATGGATTTATTTTACCGAGAAAAGCCAAAAGCATAGGCAATGATACTATTCCATGAATTATAATAACAAGAAATACAACAATCACATAAGCCCATAAATTTAAAATTACATCAATACCTTGTTTGGCAATAATATAAGAGATAAGAGAGAATACACCTATTGGAGTCAGATTTATAACCCATTGAGCAATAAAAAACATCGCATTATTGATAGCCGTAAAAAAATCAAATAAGACCTCTTGATATTTCTCTTCTAATTTAAATGATGCCATAGCCAAAAATATAGCAAATATAATAACCTGCATCATAGAACCTGTTGCTAGAGAGTTAAATACATTGGAGGGAATAAAGCTCATAATCATATCATGAAAAGAGAATGGCTTAATCTCTGTAGCTTTGGCATACTCCAAACCTGCTGAACTCATAGGTTCACCAATATGAACTACATTCATAACAATAATAGCCAATAGAACAGCCAATGCTGTTGTAATAAGATAGAGACTAATAGTTTTAAGTCCTATATTTTTCAGTTTTTCAACTGAACCTAAACCTGTCAAAGCTGTATATATAGAAGCAAAAACCAAAGGAACAACTAACATTTTAAGCAAAGCTACAAACATATCTCCAATAAGTTTCTGCTCCAAAGCTAGAGTTGGTAATAGTATTCCAAAAGCGATACCCAGTATTATACCTATAAATACTTGGACATTGAGTGATTTTAAATAGTGCATTTATTTCCTTATAAATTTTAATATTATTTACCAATATTTGGTAATTATGATAAATCAGGAGTATCAACTACTCCCAAAAGTATTATTGAGTTAATAATCTAATAGTTAGAAATGGAGTTAATGCGTTAGCAACTAACTGAAATATTGGATTAATTTCATCAATTTTATTATTGAATATTTGCATACCTTTTGGTACAACATAAACAATATCATTAGGTCGTATCATTTGATTAGCTGTTTGGATAGAGTTTGTATCAGTTAAACTAACAATTTTAGTCAAAATAGTATCTCCACGATTTTTCATAATCATAATAGATTGTCGATTAGCTCCATTGGTTAAATCTCCTGCAATAGAGAGAAGTTGAAGTAGTGGAACCTGTTCATTTCGAAGCTCAATCGGACCTGGATGATGGACTTCTCCTAATACAAATGCTCTTTTGTTTAATACCTCAATCTGTACACTTGGATGATTAAGATACTCTCTAAATTTTCTCTCTAATAACTGTTGTGCTTGAGGTTGAGTAAGTCCTGCCACTTTGACATCATTAATTAGAGGCAATCGAATAATACCATTAGAATTAACCAAAATACCTTGCCCCAAACTATTAGCACCTACTTGATTAGCAGAGGTACTAAGTTCAGGATGTTTATAAGTGGATATAGAGACTCTATCATGAGGTCGAATTTTATACTCAAACTTAGCAGAAGCCAATCTTGTCTCTATGGGATGATTTAGATTTTGAGGAGCAGTTCCATTTTGTAATGTATCTGTTTGATTAAACAGTACAAACTCATTTTTGCTACTACAGGCTGTTATATTTATTATTAATATAATATATAATATATATTGCTTCAACTTTTTCCTTATTAATTTCTATTATAGAGATTTTTTGAGAGATATCTCAACTCTGCGTAATAGTATATCGCAAATAATATTAGAAAATATTAATAGTTATTTTTTTAATGATTTTTATCAAAAAAAATATTGATAAACTTAACTTTTACAACTTCTAAACAATTAAAACAATTATAATAATAGTATGATAAAATATATTCAATGAAAAAATATCTAATAATCTTAATACTATTTACTTTATATATAAATGCCAAAATATTTCATAATATAGAATTCAAAGGTGATATTGACCTCCTTGCAGGAGAGTTTGATAGAGCTACTCTACTCAAAATTTGTCATATTGAATATCCTCCTATATATAAAATTTGGAAAAAAGACCCACTCTTTGAGAGTAAACAGATAGATGATTTTGTAGAGAACTTGACCAATTATACACGAAGTATGGGGTACTATAAAGCTAAAGTCTATGCCAAAACAAAAGATGATACCATAGTATTACGAATAATCAAAAACAGACCTATTAAAATAAAATCTATTCATATGGATAAGGAGTTTAAGAGATTTGCTCTATTTAAACAAGGAAAAAGGTTTCGTACTAGAGAGTTCACACAAACCAAAAAAAAAATAACTCGCTATCTCGAAGAGCATGGTTATCCTAATTATAATATGAAAGCACGAGCTTTAATTGATTTGGATTTGTATGAGGTTAAAATAGATATAAAAATTAACAAAGGTCAAAAACGATATTTCGGAAAAACTGATATAAATAATAGCTCTAAAATAGATAATGAACTTATTACAGAACAGATAAAATATAAAGAAGATGAACTATATGATATATCGAAACTCGAAGAGAGTTATGATAATATATATAGATTGGGTGTATTTGATAAGATAAAAATAGAGTCTGATTTTAATGATAGTAATACCTCAACAGATATAAATATAGTTTTAGAAGAGGGAAAAACCAAAGAGTTTACTTCACGATTAGGGTATGATACTTATGAAGGATTTAGAGGTGGAGCTGAATATATTGACCATAATTTTTTGGGAAATCTAAGAGAATTCAAACTAGGTGCTAAATTAACACAAAAAGGGTATAAAGCTCATACAGATTTTTATGACCCAAAAGTAGTTGAACCTTTAATCGGTAAATTCAATCTTAGAAATGAGTTAAGTTATCAAAATTGGAGATATGATGGATATAATGAAGGACTAATGATAGAGAAAGTGACATTAGGCAAAGAGTTTTTCAATCTTAATCACTTCTTTGGTTTTCAGATTGAGAATAATAAAATAAAATCAGATAATGGAGCATTATTAAGTGGAACTTATCTAATCAATTCTCTATTTTATCGGCTTGTAATTGATAAAAGAGATTCTACTTTAGATGCAAAAAATGGCTACTATACATCTTTATATATAGAAAAAGCAATGACCCAATTAGCTTCTCAAATAGATTATCTCAAGATATTAGCAGAGGGTAGATATATTAAAGAGTATGACCCTTTTGTTTTCGCATTCAAAACTAGATTAGGATGGTTAAGCCAAGATACACCACTATTTAAACACTTTTTTGCAGGTGGAGCTATGAGTAATCGTGGGTTTGAGTATAGAGATTTAGGCCCTCATTATGATGGTGACCCTATCGGTGGAGTAGGAATGATAGATAGCTCTTTGGAGAGTAGATATTATCTTACTGAAAATTTTTCTGTAGTTGGATTTATAGATGCTTCTAGCATCTCACAAAAAGTTGATAACTATAACTCTGAATGGTTTAGAAGCTATGGTATGGGAGTTCGTTATTTATCTATAATTGGTCCTTTAAGATTTGATATTGGGTTTAGAGAAGATTATAATTTTGCAATACATTTAGGAATTGGACAAGTATTTTGAAAAAATTACTACTACTCCCCTACTCTATTACTCGTTGGCTAATAATTATTACTATATTTGTGACCATACTACTACTTACGGTAATTGAAGCACCTAGCATCGCACTTAAATTAGCTTCACAACCTCTCGAAGAACAAGGAATTACTTATAAAAGTATAAAAGGTGGAATTTTATCAGGTTTTAGGCTCACAGGAGTAAACTATCAAAATAAAATTAAAGCCAAAGAGGTATCTCTAAAAGTTGATTGGGAAAAGTTGAAAAATAGAGTAATATATATAAATCACATAAAATTAGAGGATTTAGAAATAGACAAAGATTATCTTAGTTCGCTAATTAATTCAGATAGTAGTGATGAAAATAATAGCTCTTTAGCATTTGATAAACTAATACTCAATAATACAGATATAAGTATAAAAAATCTTATATATGACAAATATAGAATTAATAGTGCCAAGTTACATATAAAACACTTTGTAACTGATATGAAAAAACAGTATAGAGGAGATATAAAACTAGAACTAAATAGTAATGTAGCTAAAATTAATCTCAATGCTATTATTAGAGATGATTTCGTTAAATTAACTTCTAATATGAAGATAGAAAAAGATTCTATACAACCTTATTTAAATGATAAAAATATTACCCTAACTAACAATCCTGAATTTATATTAAAAGCAGATGGAACTATAAAAAAGGTTAACTATCATCTGATTACTAAAAGATTAGAGATAAAACAGAATAGGTATAGTATAGAAAGTAAAAAACTAATACTTATAGGTGATTATACTCAAAACCAAAATATAAATGCTAAATTAGATACTATCCTAGATGGTAATATGGCTTATCTCAAATTAAAAGGTGATACCAAATTAAATCTAAAAGATTTAAATAAAACTCTAAAATTTAATCTAAAAGCAAACTTATTGCTAAATAAAAATTTTGTAGAGTCTCAAATACCTGACAAAAACCTATCTATTGAAAATATAGCACCTATAGATATAGAAGCTAAAGGTAACCTAAAAAAAACTATATTTGAGATAAATCATAATGGATTAAAAATACAATACAACAGATTATTATTAAATATTCCATCTATGCTATTACAAGGAGATATAAATTTATCTAATGGAGCAAAACTTACTATACAAACCCATACACAACTCAATATCAAACAAAATAAGATAGTGTCTAATCTAATACTTTCTACAACACCTATTGAATTTGATATACCAAATCATAGAACCAAAGGTAGCCTAAAACTAATAAACTCATCAAAAGATATGAACTTTGATATTAGAAGTAGATTTGATGGAGATTATACAGACCCCAAAAAAATAGAGACCCAAACAGAAGCCAATATCAAAAAATTTAATCTCTTTGGTATTAATCTAAACCCTATTGTACCGTTGAGATTAGATATAAAAAATAGCTTATTGGGAGCAAAAGTCATTATAAATTCAGAAAGAATTAAACTCCATGCCACAACTCTTGATTATGACCATATTAAATTTCATTTAAAAACTAGAAATTTATATCTATATAAAATAGTAGAGCTACCCGATGAATTACAACATAAATTTGTCAAACTAGATTTAAAAGGAGATGCTACAATATCAAAACAGTATGGTAATATTGAGGGGTATATCGACTCTAACAAAAAATTCAAAGCCAAATTAGATATACATAATAATAAATCAGGTCTCAATGCCAATATAGCTACTCAACATCTTAAACTCAAAGCCAAGGGGAATATAAACAAAAAAGATATAAAAGCCCAAATAGATATAGACTCACTCAAAGAGTTACAACAAGAACTAACTAAACTATATCCTTTTAAAAAGTTTGATATAGATGGTTCTCTAAAATTCAATACTAAATTAAAAGGAGAACAAATCTGGATGGAGAGTAGCTCTCCTAAACTAAAACTAAATGGATTTAGTATTGAGTCTCTTGATATTGATGCCGACTATAATAATAAGCTTATCACTCTAAACAAGTTCAATTTCAAAACTACAGGATTTAAAGATAAAAGACAAAACAAAGAGGTATATTTAAATAAAAAAGGGAAAATCTATCTAGGAGAGAATAAAAAAATAGATATAGATATGCACCCGAATATTCGTATTAAAGCCAATGGTAATAATAATAAGTTAGATGGGAAAGTAACTATAAAACAGCTCCCATTAGGTCATCCTGACTATGGTAGTATGTTTTTTAATTGTAATATAAATTATCAACAAAGAGGTTTAGATAAGAGTATAATAGGTACTATTTCAATGAAAGAGATGAAACTATTCTATCAAGCTAAATTTTTGGATGTTGATTATGACCCTGATATAGTAGTAATTACCAAAAGAGACAAAAAAAGAAAACTAAAATCCGAAGATAACTCATTTCTAAATCATACAAAAATAGATGTAACTATCCAAGCCTCACAAGCTATATATAAAACACCTGATATAGATTTGATATTTGATATTGACCTCAAAGCAGATAAACAATATGGTAAAGATTTAGCACTATTAGGAAAAATAAAAGATATAAACGGACATTTCGACCAAATACCAAAAAGATTTGAAATAGAACACTCCAATATTGTATTCAAGGGTGGCAAAAAGATTAATCCTCTACTTGATATAAAAGTTAAATACGAGTTACCACAAGTAATTATCCATATAGATATAGGAGGAGATGCCAATCGTCCCAAACTAGAGTTTAGTTCTGAACCACCAATGCCTAAAAAAGATATAATGTCATATCTATTATTAGGAATATCAACAAGTAATCTTAGTAATGGAAATGGTTCATTAGAAAGAGAAGCAGAGCTATTTATCATAAATCAAGCTGCTAGAGATTTAGCTTATGAGTTTGAATTAGATAGAGTATTTGTCAAAGATGATGGTACAGGAGAGGGCTATGCTATAGAAGTAGGGAAAAAAATAAGTAAAAAGAATATGCTAATTATAGAAAATTCTACCCAAGGGAATAGTTTTATACTAGAGCATAATATAAATAAAAATATCAAAGTTAAAATTGGACAACATCAAAAAGAACATCCATCACAAAGTATAGATATCTATTTTCAAAAAAGGTTTAAGTAGAGTGCAAATGTAAATTGATTTGTAAAATAGAGTCACTAAAACTCTTCTAAGGAATATGGTCTTGATTATTTTATAGAAAATAGTGTCGGAGTCAATTTAACTTATTTTTAAGTGAACCTAGTTTATAATGCTATTTATAGATTATAAAGGAGAATATTTGGCTCGTAAGGTTAGAATTTTTGTAAAAGATACAGCTCAACATATTATCTTAAAAGGTATCAATGGGATTGATATTTTTAAAGATTCGTTAGACTATACTCTATTTTTATCTATGATAAAAGATATAAAAGAGAATGTAGAGATAGATATACACTCTTATGTGTTAATGCCAAGCTATTTTGAATTTGTAGCTACTCCTGTAAATGAGAATAGTATATCTAAATTTATGCAGAGTTTAGGAAGACGATTTGTTGGATATTTTAATAAAAAATATAATCGAAGAGGAACTTTATGGGATGGGCGATATAAATCATCTATTGTAGAAGATAGTTATCTTTTTAATGTAATGAGATATATCGAATCTAGCCCTATTAGAGAGGGATTGGTATCTGATGCCACCACTTATAAATATAGTAGTATCCATAATAATCTATTAAATGAAAAAAATAAAATAATCACTCCTCCTAAATGTTATAAAGAGTTAGGATATAGGGATGAAGATAGAATACAACGATATTCTCAGATTTTTTACGCTCAAATAAATAATAATGTAGAAAATTTTATAATAAATTGTTTAGAGAGACAACTTATTACAGGAAGTAAATCGTTTATTAAAGAACTAGAAAAACTTATAGGAATAACTCTTCGTGCGAAACCAAGAGGGCGACCTAAAAAAAATATTAAAAATCAAGGAAAGAAAAAGATGTATAAAAAGTTAGTAGTATTGGACAAAAAAGCACATAGTAATCTAAAAGTAAATCCAATGAAAGATTTAAATTTTGCAAAAGGTAGTGCATTTATTCCTGTTATTGCCAATGAGGTAGCACTTGTAGGAAACACTTTTCCTATAGTCTTTACAGCAGAAGATAATCCATCATTGGTAGCTCTCGTTTCACTCGGTGGAGATAGTTTAGCAATCAACCATGAGGGAAAATGGGTTACAAAATATGTCCCATCATTTATAAGAAAATATCCATTTGCAATTGCTAGTACAGAAGATAATCCAAATCAAAAAGTAATACTAATTGATGAAGAGTCAAATTTAGTATCCACTACAGATGGAAATGAACTATTTTTAGAAGATGGTAAACAGAGTGATATACTTAAAAATGCTATTGAGTTCTTAACAAATCATGAAAATCAGATGATAATTACTAAAAATGTTGCAAAAGCTATTAGTGATAGTGGAATATTAGAAGATAGAGAGATAGCAGTAGGAGAGGGAGAAGAAAAACAAATTTTAGTAAATGGATTTAAAGTTGTAGATAGAGAGAAATTGAATGCTCTTAGTGATGATATTTTAGCTAATTGGGTTAGAAAAGGAATTATTAGCTTAATTGATGCTCACCTTAAATCATTAGAGCATATTGAGACACTATTTACTATCGCCCAACAAAGACAAAGCTAAGAAGTATCAAAATAATTTATTAGAGGAGCAAAACTCAATGGCGAAAATAGTATTACCAAATCAAAGACGAGCAACAGGAGAGTTAAGAAAAGCTATATTTAAAGCAAAAACAGCATTTATTATGGCCGGTTTTTTTAGCATGTTTATTAATCTCCTTATGCTTGTTCCTACTCTTTATATGTTGCAACTTTATGGTAGAGTAGTTACAAGTAGAAGTCAAGAGACTCTTATTATGCTTACTGCTATTGTTGTAGTGTTGTTTATAACTTTAGCATTATTGGAGATTGTTCGTTCGCGAGTTCTTATACGAATAAGTAATAAAATGGATAGTATTTTAAATAAAAGAGTTTTCGATTCTCTATTTAAATTAGCTGAGAAATATCCAAATAAAGCATCTTCGAGTGCATTAAGCGATTTAACACAAATTAGACAATTTATGACAGGTAATGGACTATTTGCTTTTTTTGATGCTCCTTGGCTTCCTATATATGTAGGTGTCTTATTTCTATTTCATCCTGATTATGGCTATTTTTCTTTAGTAGCTATTGTTATCTTATTAACTATTACAACTTTAAATGAGTATTCTACAAAAAGTAAACTCCAAGAAGCGAATAAGTTTAATAGTGAAGCTATGATGTATGTAAATAGCAATTTAAGAAATGCTGAAGTAATACATGCTATGGGCATGAAAGATAATATTGGACGAAGATGGCAAGATAAACATTATAAATTTCTAAATGCACAATCAAAAGCTAGTGCTAGTGCTAGTATATGGGCAAATACATCTAAGATTACAAGAATGATGTTACAATCTTTAATGTTAGGTCTGGGTGGATATTTGGCTATTAATAATGAAGTAGGTTCTGGGATGATGATTGCTGGTTCTATTATGCTAGGTCGTGCATTAGCACCACTTGATTTAATGGTAAATACATGGAAACAGTTTAGTAGTGCTAGAACCTCTTATACTAGACTTAATGCCCTATTAAATGATTTCCCAAAAGAGAAAGAGTATATGGAATTACCTGCTCCAACTGGAGAACTACTTTTAGAACAAATTGTAGTTGTTCCCCCTAATGGGAAAGAGCCATCAATTAGAGGTATATCTATGAAAATAAATAAAGGTGATGTAGTGGGTATTATTGGACCTAGTGCTGCTGGTAAATCATCTCTTGCTAGAGCTGTTTTGGGATTATGGCCATTAGCTAATGGTAAAGTTAGACTTGATGGTGCAGATATATCACAATGGGATAAAGTAAAATTAGGTCAATATATTGGTTATCTTCCACAAGATATAGAACTATTTGAGGGAACTGTTAGCGAAAATATTGCTAGATTTGGTGAAATTGATGCAAAAAAAGTAGTGGAAGCAGCACAGAAAGCTGGTGTACATGAGATGATATTAAAGCTACCTGATGGATATGATACCAAGATAGGGATTGGTGGGTCTTCTTTGTCTGGTGGACAGAGACAGAGAATTGGTTTAGTAAGAGCTATCTATAATAATCCTATATTAGTAGTATTAGATGAACCAAATTCTAATTTGGATGAGTTTGGAGAGTTAGGATTAATACAAGCTATAAACTCTCTAAAACAAAATGGTTCAACAGTTATTATTATTACACATAGACCAAATATATTACAAGTTACAAATAAAATAGCTGTAATGAAAAATGGACTTTTGGAAATGTATGGTAATAGCAATGAGGTTCTAGCAAAATTACGAGAAAACTCTGCTCCAAAACCACAACAACATACAAAGCAACCCTCACCTGCTAAACCAACTATGCAAAAAGTAACTCTTGGTAAACCAAGTAATTAAGGAAAAAGTGATGAAAGATAAAAATAATAATATGCCTTCGCATAATACTACTCCTGCAATACTTTTTGGACTAACTGTTCTTTTTATTGTATTTGGACTATTTGGTGGTTGGTCTTATTATGCACCACTTGCAACATCTTCTGTAGCATCTGGACAAGTATCAGCAGGTTTAGCAAAAAAAACAATCCAACACCTAGATGGTGGAATTGTAAAAGCAATTTATGTAAAAGATGGGGATATAGTAAAAAAAGGTGAGGTATTAATAGAATTAGAAGATATTCAAATAAAAGAAAATCTAAATATATTAAACTCCCAATATCAAGATATGATAGCACTATATGCAAGACTAAAAGCTCAAAGAGATAACAAAAGCTCAATTGCTTTTCCTAAAGAGGCAACCAATAAAAATATAATCAAAAATCAAAAAAATATATTTTATGCTAATAAAAAATCTGTAAAAGATGAAGATATAATTACTCAAAAAAGAGTTCTTCAAACTAAAAATCAGATTAGTAGCCTAAAAGCACTTATTAATAGTAATAAAAATAGATTAAGAGCTATAGCAAAAGAGAGAAAAGAGCAACAAATTCTATTCAACCAGCAACTTGTAGATAAACTAAAAATCCAAGATTTAGATAGAGAAGCTAATCGTATAGAGGGTGATATATCTAGTAAAATATCTGATGTCGCAAGATTGAGAGAACAAATTAATGAGCTTAAAACTCAGAAACTTCTACGAAAAAAGAAATTTAAAGAGGAGACATTAGATAAATTAGTTCAAACTAAATCTAAAATTGAAGATTTGAAATCAAAAATTATTGCAACTAAAGATAAACTAAAACGAACAAAAATTATCGCACCTACTAGTGGAACTATTGTTGGATTAAAAATGCATACTATAGGTGGTGTAATAGGTAGAGGTCAAGATATACTTGAAATTGTACCAAAAGATGCAAAACTAATTGTAATAGCAAAAGTAAAAACTACAGATATAGATGATGTTCATGTCGGATTAGTTGCAAATATGATGTTCCCTGCATTTAATGCAAAAAAATTACATGTTATAAATGGAAAAGTTATAACAGTATCAGCAGATAGTTTTGTAGATAAGGCATCTCATCAACCATATTATGAGGCAAAAGTAGAACTTACAGAACAAGGAATGAAAGAGCTCAAAAAGCATAATTTTACACTTGTAGCAGGAATGCCTGCAACTGTTATGATACAAACGGGTACAAGAACACTATTAGATTACTTTATAAAACCATTTAAACAGATGACATCAAGAGGTTTCAATGAAAAATAGTAAAATAATTTTAGCTATATTTTTATTATATAGCTATAGTAGTGCAAAGGTTTTAACTATTTCAGATGCTTACAATCTAGCACTACAAAATTCGAAAAGTATTAAATCATCAGAGTATCAAATCGAAGCAAATAAGCAACAATTAAATCAAGCAAAAGCAGAGTTTTATCCACAAATATATCTATCAGCTGATTATGGTAAAAAAGAGTATGATGCTTCAGGAACAGGACGATTATCAAACTATACACTCTCTTTCAATGAGTCTATTTATGATGCTAGTAAGATAAATAGAATTGATGTTACTAAGTCTAAAATTAAGTTAGATAACTTTAAAGTTGAGTTTCAAAAACAAGAGTTAGCTCAAACAATTTTCAAAATATATATGGATATATTAAAATCTAAAAATAAAATAGAGGTATATAATGCATATATCAATGCGAAAAAAAAGAGAGTAGAACTTCTAAATAAAAAATTGGAAATGTCTTTAGGAAATAAAACAGATTTATTACAAGGTAAAGTTGATTATCACTTTTCACAAATGGATTTAAGACGAGAAAAAAAGTTAATTCGTGTTAATAAATTAAAATTAAAACATTTAACAGGTATTAAATCAATTGAACTACCTACAATAGATTTTGATAGAGTAACAGATGAAGTAGTGGCAAAAATGAGAGATGCGATAGAAAGTAGTAACAATCAGTTTGACTCAAATCTAAGGCTAGAGCAGTCCAAGATGAACCTTGATTTATCGGCAAAAGAGATAAAACAAGCTAAATCTGCTCATCTGCCAACAATTAGTGTCAATGCACAATATTCAAAAATAAATGCAGAAGCCAAAGTATCGAGTTTGGAAAATACTAAATCAATTATGTTACAAATTCAAGTTCCAATATATCAAGGTGGAGCAGTAGAGTCAAGAGTTACAGCATCCAAATTATCATACAATTCAGCTCAAGAGGATTTACTACAAGTCCAAGATGAAATAAAAGAAGAGTATGAAGAAAATTTAGCTACATTTGATGCATCATCCAAATCTCTACCATTATATACAGAATCACTAAATTCAGCTAGAGCATATTTAAACTCAATTCAACAAAGTGTGAATGCGGGATTAAAGAGTAGTTTAGATTTAAATGATGCAAAAAGTAAACTCTATGAAGTAAAGTATAGATTTGTATCAAATATCTATGATATGATAAATGCATATATTGATTTATTGGTTGTTACTAATCAATTTGATAGTTTAGGACTAATTGATGAGATTATAGTTCCAAGAAATTAAATAAAAAAATCTTATATCATCTTCTGCCCTAACCATTGAGGATGAAGATATTTACTATACTCATAAAGAATAGTAGTAAACTTACTCTCAAACTTCCACTCATAAAAGGCATATTTATCATCTTCTCGTTTAAACCTTTTATTTATGGAGTAGAAATATCCTCCATATTTGAGTGTTCTATCTATATGTTTAATATAATATTTAGCATACACTTTAGACATTTCAGACATTGAATATGTATCAATAACTAAATCAACAGTAGAGTTTGGAATATATGAACTAACCCATGGTGGAATAAGTATAAAATCATACTCTTCTATAATCTTATCAAATTCATCCAATCTGTCTATAATATCGCTTAAATATGCTACCTTTTTATTTGGGAAATTATAAGCTATAAAATATGCACAGTAGGTTAGGGTTTCAGGTAAATCTAGTAATATATGAGAACTATTTGGAATATATGATTTAAGTATCCTTGCTAATCCTCCATATCCTGCTCCTATCTCCCAAATTACTGGTCGTTTTGGTAGTATAGTATTCTTTAATAAATTATCAACCATAATCGAATGAAATAGAACTCTAAGACTAAGCCTAATCCCTCTATAGTGAACACAAAGATTATTTCCTGCATAGCTCTCTGATAGACTAAACAGTATCTCTTTTTGTACTATTTTGGCATGTCTATGATACTCTAATACTAAATCTATCGCTTTTAAATAAGAGATATAGTAACCAAAATCTCTATTAACTACCAAAAACTGGTCTCTAACAATATTAGCAGGTAACTCTTTTACTCCTCTAAAATTAACTAGGTATTCTTGGTTTATATTCTCCTCTTTGTCAAATAGTTCTCTTTTGAATGTTTGAGTCATCTCTTCCCACCATGAGGCTCTATCAAATCTATCTGGGTCATTATCATTGGCTAAAAAGTATGATTTTTCTATGATTTTAAAGATGTTACTATCTACTGTTCTGTTTTTTTCTAGTTCTACTAGTGGTGGTTTAGGGTATGGTACATTATCATTACCTATTGCATAAATAGAGTACATATCTATCTTATCAAAACCATCTAATAGTATCTGTTTTTTAAATATAACTCCATTTGACAATAGAGATATAAACTCTCTAAAAGCAAAACCAACCCGTCCTATAAAAGTATAAAATTTAATAGGTTCTAATGGACATAATGGAGCTACATCATTACTAAGTAAAAATTGTGATTGAGGTTGATAGACTATTTTTTGGTATAGATTTTTGAGCTCTTTTTTTAGAAATAGTGGGCGTTTGATTAGCCATTTAATGGTATATATAATATTTTTCATTTAATTGCTAAAATACCCTCAAAAGGACCAAATTTTGCAACACTCATAATATCCACAAACCCTGCTCTTTTTAGCATATCTATATTTCCTTGTGTAGAAAATGGTTCTAATACTCCTTTGAGGCTTCTTGATTTTTGTATAATCTCTTCAGGACTATAACCCTGTTCTAGTTTATACTCATTATAAACACCTGTCATAATATCTTGAAATCTAGCATCAGGGGCTCTAACTTTTTCAAAATATAAGAATGCACCACCCCAATTTAAGCTTTGATATATTTTATCAATTAATAGTTGTCTATGACTTGGACGAATAAACTGTACGACATAGTATGAAGTAACAAAATCAGATGACTTGAAATCATACTCTAATACATCTGCATATATAAAATCCAAACTATCCATCTTATATCTATCTTTTGCACTACAAACCATATCCTCTTCTATATCTAATCCAATGAACTTTGCATCTCTATCAATAAATCTCTGTGCAAGTTTATATGAGAGTATTCCTGTTGAAGTACCTATCTCATAACATATAGAATCATCTTTTACAAAATAATCACTAATTTTTAAGATAATATCATGTCCCTCATTATATAAAGGAACTGATTTTTGAACATGTTCTTCAAAATCTTTTACCATTTCACCTGAAAATTTCCAACCTGCATTTTGTGTACTTATATTATCACCAACTGAATTTTTACTCATAATAGTCCTTTATAGTTATTTTCTTTTTTTAATAAAAAAATCAATATTAATAATAGATATATTAGTTGAAAAACTATAAATAGCTTTCCCATACCAACACTATTTGATTTACATGTTTGAGATATGTTTACATCAACCCTAGATATATTTGTATCAACCCTAGATAACATTTTAACATCATCTATTAATCCACTATTATGAACCTCAAATGAGTTAACTGCTATCAAACTATTATTAGGCTCAAAATCTTTTATATCTTCGTCTAAATCTCTAGTAATCCCCTGCCATAATCCAAGCTCATTTATAGGGTTATCTCCTGACCATACTGAACCTATTGCTCTATCATCACCCAAAGCATGATGTATTGTTTTTCCATTTTCGATTAGACCTAAATTATTCTCTCCTAAAGTATATACTAAATCTCTATTTCCATCTATAGTAGTTACATTTACTCTAAACTCAAAAGCATCTATATCTCTAATTGTTCCTCTCTCATCTAATATTTCAGGCTCTCCTCCAAAACCCTTAAATCTCCACTGTAAGATTTTAAAACTCCTATTATTGATATCTAGTTTATACTCATCTTCAACTTTTATCTCTCTATCTTGATAAATTATCTCTTGTGGAGTATAAAGGAGAATATCATCTAATCTTCCTCCATCTCCTCCATTATAGATAAATCCATTAACAGATATTAATTTATTTTTCGGTTCTGCATCTTCTATATCTCTTTGTAAATCTCTTGTTACCATTCTCCATCTACCATCTATTGTAGCTTCTCCTAAGCCATGATGAATTCCATTTGATAAACCATGCCTTAGACCTCTACTTGGCGTACTCACATAAAAAATATATCTAAGCCCTTCTGTAGTTTGTACTACAACATATATAGTATATGCTACATCTGTTTTCATTTTCCAAGAAATAGTTTTATCTTTAGTAATATTTAAAGCTCTATCTCCACCTGTTGCACCAATCTTATATGAGCCTCCACCATCTAACTCTATAACTCTACTATTAATCTGGGTATCATATATATTAGAAATATCATCTCTACCTCCTTGGACTATTCTCCAAGAATTAGTAGTTCCATCTTCAGCATCTTCTATAACTGTTTTGGCTTCTAGTATAGAACAAAATATTAATAGTAGTAGCAGTAATAGTTTAGAATGTCGAAATATCATCTATTCGTCCTGTTCCACGAATTATAAAACTATTTATTGATATAAGCTTATTTCCTGCTTCTGCATTAGATATATCTTGGGCTAAATCTCGTTTGATTGTGTGCCATGTACCATTAGCTGTATTAGCTCCTGCACCCAAACGAATATAACTACCCTTTAATCCTCTATCATCATCTCTTGGTGTATATACTAAATATCTTCTTCCATTTGAAGTCTCTGTTTCTATATATATAGTAAAAGGCTCTGCATAGTTCATACTCCACTCTATATTATGATGAGTTGTATCATTCCAATTACTATTTTGAGCATCTCTTAATCTATATCCATCTCCCAAACCAATCCCTTGTAGCTGGATAACTCTACCTCCTCTACTATCATCTATTACATTAGTGATATTTGCTTCTCCTGAGGCATTTGCATAAATTGACCAACCATTAGTATTATTATCTTCGGCATCTTCATAAACTACTTTATTATAAGTTAACATGGTTTTTATATCATCTATTTTACCTGTTCCACGAATTAAAAAAGCATTAATCCCAACTATATTATTATCTGGTTCAAACTCTCGTAAATCATCTTGAAGATTACGACTGATAGTATGCCATGTTCCATCAGCTATATCTGTACCTAATCCAAAGCTAATATAGTTACCTGATTTACCTCTATCCTCATCTCTTCTCTCATAGTTCATATATCTAACACCATTTGTTGTTTCAACAGCAATATATATTGCAAAATTTTCACTATAATTCATACTCCAACTAATAGCCTTATGGTCTCTATTATTCCATTTGCCATCACCTGTTCTTCGACCTATCTCATAACCATTTGCTATCCCATCACCATGGAACTCTATTACCCTACCTTTGATATTATCAACTATATTTGTTATTGTTGCTCCTGTAGGGTCATTATCATAAATATGCCAATCATCTATCGTTCCATCTTCTGCATCTTCATATACTATATCATCCTGTGGATTTAGTATGATTGGTCGAGACAACATCTTGACATCATCAATCAGACCACTCCCCCTAACTTCAAAAGAGTTTACAGAAATTAGTTTATTATTAGGTTCAAAATCGCTTAAATCTTGTTTTAAATCTCTAGTAACACTCTGCCAAAAATCATTAACTGCACCAAAATCTCGTCTCTGTTCCCAACCATTTTGACCCATAAGTGAGCGTCCCCCCATCTCATGCCATATTGTTGTACCATTATTAATGATACCTCCACTTGGATAATAATTATTGCTATTTGTATATAGTAGCTCTCTCTCTCCTAGAGTAGTTTGAACATGAATAGATACTGAATAAGTTTCATAAAATCTACTTTTCCATTGGATAATACTCTCTTGTGTGTTATTCCAATTGGGTGGATTTAATCTATAAGCATTATTGAGAGCATCTCCTTGTAACTGAATAACACTACCATGGACATGATTACCTTGTGGGTCAAGAACTGTTGTAATAGTAGCACCTGTTGGGTCATTGTCAGATACTACCCAATCACTTATATTACTTCCGTCTGAATATACCTTTTCAGTTGGATTATATAATAAAATATTATCTATAGATACATCAGCCCCAGCATAAATAAATCCATTAACAGCCAAAAGCTCATTATCAGGTTCTGAATCTTTTAAATCTGCTTCTAAATCTCTTGTATAAGTACGCCATACATTCTTATACTCACTATGATTATAACCCCCTAAACCGTGTAGAATTCCACCCTCTACACCATGTCTTAGAATTCTTTTTGGTAAATCATTATAGAAAAGGTATCTTGTCCCATTAGTAGTACTAACTACTACATATACTGTATATCTACTTCCCATAACCATTTTCCAAGATATACTCTTTTCTGTACTATTATTCCAAGCCAAATCACCTGATATTGCTCCCAATATCCAAGGACCTCCACTACCTTGTAATCTAATTACCCTGCTATCTTGTGAAGGACTATAAATATTGGTTGCAGGTTGTCCATTTCCTTGTATTCTCCAACCATCAGCTAAACCATCTTCTCCGTTTTCATAAACTGTTGTAGCATTTGAGATTGTAATCAATACTAATATTATAAATATTAAGATACCTGTTCTTTTCATTTCGTTTCCTTTCTTTTTTATTTTAATAATTAATTTTTATATTATTATAAGTTTATAGATATATATATCAGCTTAAAATGTCTCAATATCATAACATCTTCCTAAACCTCAAATAACTACAGAGTTTATATTATATATTCTTTTATATTAAAAAAAGTTAAAAACTATTGTTTTATTTCTCTTCTCGCTTATATCCTATAATAATAAGAAGAAACAGAACAACCATAACAGTATCATAAAATGTAAATTTGGGAATACCTGTTCTAACCCATGTAAAAACTTTGGTCATAATAAAAGCATACAGAATAATAAATTTAGGATTATTTGAAGTGATATTTATAAAGAAATACTCTATTTTTTGGACTAAAAAGCCAGAAAATAGACCTGTAATCATTACACCTATAACTCCTAAATTATAATATCCAAATGCTACTACTCCAGGAGGGGCTATTGCCTCTCTAGCATTATAAAAAAAGTAAGTATTTGTAAACATAGTATTATTATTCATATTGGTTAACCAAGATATAGGGATAAATTTACCTCGTAATCCAGAGATAATCCCCTCAAAATAGACAAAATCATAATCTTTATTAAGTGCAAACTCCAAAGATGTTTGGTCAAAATTAAAAAAGGATAGCATATTTAAAAGAGATTGAACAATATTCATAGGGTTACTAATAATAAATTTCCCAGTATCAAGATAAGATTCTAATGCAGGAATGAAGAATATAGCAAATAAGAATAACATTATAAAATGAAATAGATAACTTTTTTTGTTTTGAAGAGATAGATAAAATAGATAAAGCAGTATCAACTCAATAATTGACTGTTTGCCCTTAAATAGTGCCAAACGAGAAAATAGTGCAACACCAAGTGCTACCCATAACATCATATTGACCCAAAAACCTTTATGATTTTCTAAAAGAAAAAAAATAATAATTGCCAAAATAGAAAAAGGTATAAAACGATATACAAATATATATGTTTTGCTAATCCAAAACTCATCTCCATGTCCTGAACGAACAGCATCTCCTGCCATAATAGCCCTCTCCATCCCCCCAAACTGTGAAGCATAAATAAATAGTGATGCCAAAGATAAAAATGCTAAAAATAGTCCCATAATATATAATAGATTTATCTCTCTTGAAAATATATAAATAGTTCTCTCTTTGAGTATATAGGCAGAGGAGTCTATATGTTTGACAGAATAAACACCTATAAAAAAGAAACTTAAAAATATAGAGATAATAGCAAAAGATTTATAACTATAAAACCTATCCAAATAGTTTTCTACATGAAGGTCTAACATCTTATAATCAAGAAAAAATACTGTATCATTTAATATCATACTCAAAGGTACAACAAGATATTGAATACTCCAAAATAAGAGAAATACAGCTACCATATTCCATCCATCTTGAACACTATGTAATATCATTCTAATAATATATATAAACAGACCAAGATATAATATAAAAATTATTAGTGTATCTATCTGCTCACTCATACAAACTCCATAATTATCTAAATAACTGTTTAAAATGACCTATATTGGGTAATTTTGGTTTACGAATAAATCTTTTTAACATTAGATACTTATTATAATATTTTAATCTTCTTTTAAAGTTAATATCTGATTTAGGAAGCCATTTTGGTAAACAAAAATTACTTTTTTTGACAATATTATTTTCTAAAACAACATAAAAAAAATCTATATTCAAATGACTATCAAGTGTTACAACCATAGACCTTCGATGCTCAATCTCTTGTTTTTTAATCCTTCGTGCAGTAAACTCTTTTCCATTATATTGTGTAGGTATATCCAAATCAGGAAATATAAAATTACCTAATCCATAAAAGATATGTTTTCCTTTATATATCTCATAACTCTGTATGACATGTGCATGATGCCCTATAATCAAATCTGCACCACTATCTATTAGTTTATGGGCTATCTCCCTATCACTAAATCGAGGAAAAGGTATCTCTTGAATTCCCCAATGAGGTTGGACTATAATAAAATCAACCTCATCTCGAATAGAGTTTATATCTGCAATAATTCTATTTAATTCTAAAATAGCACTACCACTTTGTTTACTATCACCAAACAGAGGATTAGTAGTAGCACAAGAGTATCCAAATAGTGCTATTTTTTTACCTACAAACTCTATTATAGCTGGGTTATTAAAATTTTCAGTTGATAATCCTGCTCCAAAATAGGGAATATTTAGACTATCCAAAATCTCTTTGGTTTTACCAAAAGCCTCTTCTCCAAAATCCATTACATGATTATTAGCAAGTGTCACAGCTAATGGTCTTTTATGAAAAGTCTCTTCTATATATGATTTTTCTTGGCATATATTTACCTTATTTTTTGCTATCGCTCCTTTACATGATAGAGGTGTCTCTAAATTAAATATAAATTCATCTATATCAAACTCTATATTATATGGTTTATCTAAAACAGTATCACCTAAAAATGTTATTTTTTTCATATTTTTTGCCTTTTACATTCTATTTTTTTATAAATATATATCATGACCCCTCCATTATGAATAATTCCTACAATTACAAATAACACGAGTGAAACAATATATGAGTCACAAATATAATAACCTAAATATATAGCCAAAACCCTAAATCCCAAAGTTATTATCTGAATTATAAGTCTAATTCGTTGTAGTCCATATATATTAAACATTACAGTTGTAGGAGGAGATATAAATCCAAACAGAAACCAAAATATAGCAATCTGTGCAATCAAACCAGATTCTGCCCACCCTTGACCAAAAACAAATACAAATAGCTCTTCTCCAAAAAATAGGATAATAATTAAAGGAGCAATAAAGAGTTTTAAAAGTCCTAATGTGGTTTTGAGATATAAAGGATAAATATCATCCCCATTAGCATACATTTTTGAAGCTTTTTGATAAAAAACAGCTCTAGTCGAACTAGATACTAATAAAAGAGGTGTCTGCATAGCCCTATATGTTAATGAATAAAATCCTGATATAGCAGGAGAAAATAGAGATGTAAACATTAATAAAGGTATATTTTGTGAAAAGGAGTTAATTAGTGTAGAGAAACTTTGATATTTGGGGAAATTTTCATGTCTTTTTATATTGACTTGAAGTCGTCTTTTGGAGATATATCTCAACTGTAATGTATGTTTTTGGATATGAAATCTAACTAATATTAAAAGAGCAAATATATCAGATAAAACTTTTCCAACAACCAACCCATTTAAACTAAAGTTATATCTACTAATAGTTTGGATACTTGCTGTTGTAAAAGATGCAATAACTTTAGTCGTTGCAATTTTTTTATAAAACTGTTTGCGTGTAGAATAAGCATCAAAAATCTGCATTAACCCTATTATAAGTGTAGATATAGGAAGTAACCATATTAAATAACTGTTTTTTTCAAAATAGTTAAAAAAAAAGTCATAAAATACAAAAAGTATAATAGTTAATATAACTACTATAAAAACAGTCACTAATATAGATAAAAATAGTAATGCTTGTGCATCCCTATCTGATTTGGGTAACATAATAGCCTGTTCATAATTACCACTAGATACCATACCTATCATACTTGCCAATGCAAAAAATAGAGCATATAATCCAAATTCACTAGGATTATATAATCTAGTCAAAATAGGTATAAAACTAAATGAGACAATTTGAGCCATTAATGTACCTGACATTAGTGTCATAATTTGTAACAGATAGGTACTATTTCTTATCTTTTTTATAAATCTATTCATCTATTTAAAATCTTCTCTCTATACTATTTAGGATATTATATCCATTTTAAGCTTTGTTTTTAAATGTTTTTTAATGTTTTAAAAAATATTTTAAAAAAAATACTCTTTAATTAAGAGTAATTTTATCCGATTTAGCTTATAATACTCTCAATAAACAAAACACAAGGAAATCAAATGTCAACAGTAACATTTAAAAATGAGACAGTATGTAACTTAGCAGGTAATGAGATAAATGTTGGAGATATAGCTCCAGTAGTAACAGTAGTAAATTGTAACCCAATGTTACAAAATGAAACAGTAGGTGGTGAAGGTAAAGTTCAACTTATAGTTGCTGTTCCATCATTAGATACTGGTGTATGTGATGCAGAAACTAGAAGATTTAATAGTGAAGCAGCATCTCTTGATGGTGTAGAAGTTATGACAGTATCTATGGATTTACCATTTGCAGCAGCTAGATGGTGTGGAGCAGCTGGTATTGATAATATCAAAGTATGTTCAGACTTTAGAAATAAAGATTTTGCTAATGCTTATGGTGTACTTTTGGCTGATGGACCTTTGGCTGGTATCTTAGCAAGAGTTATCTTTGTAGTTGGCAAAGATGGTAAGGTAACTTATAAACAAGTTGTACCTGAAATTACACAAGAGCCTAATTATGAAGAAGCTCTTAATGCTGCAAAAACTGCTCTATAAAAATATCTTCTTCTCCTTTAAATAACCTCTCATTATAGAGAGGTTATAATCCTTATTATGAAATATACACCAAAACAGATAGAAAAATATCAACGACAGAGATATATAAATAATTTAGAAAAAGTAACCAAAAATCTATTTAAAATGTTTAGAAACTCTAATACAACCCAAGAACAGTTTCTAAAAAAGTTTAAAGAGCTAAAAACTAATTTGGACAAACACTCAAATATAATGCTTAATTCAGAATATCATGAACAGATAAAACAATATATAGATAGACTATATAGTGAGTCTCAAAATGAGTTTATATTTAATGATATTCGAGAGATTAATATGACTCATCTAAATAGATTACAAAAGCTCAAAAATGGTACTTCTTATAAAAAAGATAAACATAAGCATAGAAGCAAAAATGAGGATTGGGGCTAGAGGATTTTAATCTCCTCTTTTAAAAAAATTCCAAACTCTTCAAATACTCTTTTCTTTGCTAAATCAATCAGATATTTGGCATCTCCAAAAACTCCTCCTCCATAATTAACTAAAAAGTTAGCATGAATTGTACTCCACCCCATAGCACCTTTTTGCATACCTTTAAGTCCTACAGCATCTATTAATCGTCCTGCATAGTCACCCTCTGGATTTTTGAAGGCTGAACCTGCACTAGGAATTTTGGGCTGATTTGAACGCAATTTTATCAACTTGGCTAATAATAAGTTATCAAATCCATTAGATACTCTAAATTTAGCTTCGGTTACAATCCCTTCTAGTTTGGCAAATCTATATCCATACTCTATCTCTTCTTTTGGTATCCATCTATTATCTATTTTGATAGCATCTAAAATATTAAAAATCTCATATGATTTCAAACCTGCATTCATAGCAATCATACCACCTAAACTACCTGGTAATTTAGAGATAAATTCAAATCCTGCTAGATTATTTTTTTTGGCAAATGATAAGATTTTACCTGTAGGAGTAGCACAACCTATAGTTAATAGATTATTATCTAATTCAATAAATGAAAACTCTTTAGAGAGTGCCATAAGTGGTGGAGGAGTAGGAGATACCAAAAGATTATTAGCATGACCAATAATTATTCTATCATTTAGAATGTTATCATCTCTTTCTATCATCAAAACTTCTGTAGATTGCCCCACTTTTATACTTGAAAACTTGCTAAAATCTATAGTTTTTACAAACATCATTTATCCTTAAAAACAAATATTATATAATAGCTAATAACAAAGGAGTCATATGCTATACATTAAAATTATTACTATTTTTTTATTGATAATTATATCTATAATCTCTTATATATTTATAGAAAGAGATAAACAAGATGTAGTACCTAAAAAAATTGAACTACCCAAAATCAAAATACCAAAAAAATCAATTGAGTTTACAATTACTAAAGATAAAGATAATAATATAAATTTCAGAGGTATATTTAAAGAAGCTAAAACAGCAAAAAATATTGCTAAATTATTAGATAATAGCCATTTAGAACATGAGATTAGAATAAATAGTAGATTATTAGATAGTAATAAAATTATCACACTATTAGAGAAGATTTTAAAGCAATTTAATAAAAATTATATAGAGTGGTCTATTATATATAAAGAGAATAAACTTCTTGTGAGTGCTAAATGCAAATCAATAGAAGACAAAGAACGAATAGAGACCATATTACAACTATCCAATATCAATAATTTTAGTAATATTACTACCATTCCTATAAATGAAGATTTAGCTATAATAGCAAATCTCAAAAGTATAATAGAGAGTGAAAAAGAACAAGATACTCAACAAAGAATAACAGAAGATGAAGCTCACACTATATTATCAAATCTAAAAACCTTAGTAATACAAGAAAAGCCAGAAAAGAAAAGAATTATTAGAAAGAAAAAGATTATTAAAAAGAAAAAGATTATTAGAAAAAAAAGAATTATTAAAAAGAAAAAAGAGACTACCCATATAAATAAATCAAAAGTTAAGATGGTAATACCCACACCAAGAATATATCAAAAGATACAATATGATAGAGATATTATCTCATTACCATTTGTAAAGACTTTTGATATGAATATAGAAGAAGAGATAAAAAGAGGAGAAATACCTCCACTAAAAACCAAGAAACCTTTAGTTCAAAAAGAGACTATATATATACCATCTAAAGAGAAGCCCATAGATAATAATATACCATGGGCTAAACTACATAATATGGATGAAAAAGTTAATGGGATTTTTATACCAGAGGTTATAAATAGATAACTATTGAGTTGTCAAACCTAGATATTTCCAGCTATCTACCCCTCCTCTATAATAGAGGATTTTTTTTTGAGAGTATCCTTCGTTAATAAGATTATATATCATTTTTGTAGCTTGATTATCCAATATACCATTGTCAAAAATCAGTAACTTATCAATATTTTTTAAAAGTTTAATAACCTCATCTCTATGTTTATTATTTTCATCCAACATACCATAAGGGATATTGACAGAAGCAGGAATGGTACCTCTCTTATACTGCTTCGTTATTCTAGCATCTACTAAAATCATTCGTTTAGTATTTGATAAATAAGATATAAATTTCAACACCTCTAACTCCCCTACAGTTTTAATATTTTTGATATTCATAGGCGAGATACAGTATGGTGGACAAGGTCTATCTTTTGGGGCAAATCTCTCAATATTGATTTTTCTTTTCTGATAAGAGATAGATAAATTCTCTAACTCCTCTGTTATTTTGACTTTTTGATTATATTTCTGTTTAGGATTATCATCCAAACTTTCTAATATAGATAATTTCTCTCCTAGCAAGTTATCTTTAGAACACTCCTCTTCCTCATTATGAGTAATAGATGCACAACCTATCTCTAAACTATTGGCATAGATATTTGAGAATAGTAAACTTACTAAAAGTAAAAAAAATCTATACATAATTATTGATTTTTTTTCAAAGAGGCTTTCATTAATTCTGCTAAAGTATATGATTTAACTCCAACCTCATAAGCTAATATATTGCCACCTTTATCTAAAACTATAGTCAATGGTATCACTCCACTCCAACCATAATGTACTTTGAGATACTCATAAAATCTTTTTTGCTCATTTCCATTAACAATATCATAATTGATACCATACTTTTTAATATATTTCAAAGACTCCTCATTTGAATGTTTTTCTGCCTCTATAGCAATCACTTCAAAAGTATCTCCTAAATCTTTTTTTAAATTTATTAGTTGGGGTATCTCTTTTTTACAATATTTACAATCCCATCCAAAAATTTTTAGAAAAATAAGTTTATCTCTCAATCCTTCTATTTCCATCTTCTTATCAGCCGTCTTGATTTTAAAATCTTTTCCATTTACAGTTTTAAAATTAAATGTACTCTCAAGTGATGGGAAAAGTAATTTCGACTTACTATCTCCAATTTCAATTTTAGTACCAATCACATTATCTTTACTATTATAAAAATAATAACCAGCTAATAATAATAAAACAACAATTAGAAACATAATTACAATATTAAGTATCTTTTGTATATCTACTTTAACATTTTTATCTTTTTTCATCAAATTCCTCAAATATTTCAAATTTCTATATTTATAGCAAAAAAACTATTTAAATATACTTTTATAAGATAATATTGCATAAAATGGATATTTTTCTTCACTTTTTCATTTTTGATACTATTTTTTTCATTATAATTATATTTATATAAAAAATAATAAAGACAATTAATGATTAATAAAAAAGAACTTTTAGATTTCAAATATATAGATACTAAGCTTGGACTACAATACCTAAATGGTAATGAAGAGTTATATTTCAAAATTTTGAAAAATTTTGTAAATCGCTATAAAGATTTAAAAATAGAATTATTAGATGATGATAAACTGAATAGTACTATACATACAATCAAAGGTTTATCTGCCACACTTGGTATGACAGAACTTACTCAGATAGCAACAACAATCAACGAAACAAATAAACAGAATAAATTACCTGAATTTTCTAAAAATCTAAAATTTATTTTGGAAGAGTTACAAGCAAAACTAAAAGATGATAAACCAAAAATAATTTTGATTATTACTGATAAAATCATAGATATTGATATACTAGTTGAACTTTTAGGTGATAAACATGATGTTATTGTTGCATTAGATAAGATAACTGCTTTGGAAGCTATTGAAGCAGAAGAAATTTCAACTATCTTGCTTGAAGTTGATATGATTGATATATATGATGATATAAAATCAAAATCAATTCCTATTATATTTACAATAGATAACTTAGAAAAAATATCAAATATAAACTCTATCGACTATATCACAAAGCCTTTTAACAAAAAAGAACTAGAAAAACATATAAATAATTAATTGATATTTATAACTATTAATTAATATTTATTATTTCTTTTAAAAAACATAAATATATATATTACATATATTTTTTAAGAAATAAGCAAGTATTTAAAAAGTATAATTTTTTTATGAAAATAAAAAGGAAATTAAAATGAAAAAAATACTGCTACTAATGATATTGACAATGATGGCATTTTCAGATATCAAAATTATGACCTCGACTAAAAGTCATATAACTAATGTATCACTTGAAGATTTAGCTAAAATATATCTAAAGAAAAAAGATACAATAAATGGTATCAAAGTTATACCTATTGACAATAAAGATAGCTACAATGAATTTTGCAAAAAAGTAATCAAAAAAACACCAAAACAACTTAGAGCATATTGGATGAAAGAGATATATAGAGGAGATAAACAACCTCCACAAAAGTTATCAAGTTCACAAATAAAACAAAAAATGCAAAAAAATTCTAAAATTATATCTTATTCTACTAATAAATTAACAGGGAAAGTTATATTTACTATTAGATAATTTTGATCAAAATATGTTATTATTCCTATCTTAAATATTAAGGAAAATAACAATATGTTCAATCTTACAATCATTCAAAAACTTCGTATTATATTTTTTATAATTTTACTATTTTTTCTAACTTATATAACTATAAGTTATAAGTTTGTAAATAATAGTGTAAATGAGTTAAAAGATATTGAAACAAAAAAATCTAAAATGGCTTTTATTCATAGAGAAAATTTATCACTTATTAAAAATATGATTATTCAATTTAATGATGCAGTGACAACAGTTGATATTGAATATATAGCAAAAATTAAAAAAAATAAAATGGAGATTGAAAAAGGATTAAATGAACTAACCCAATATGATAATATCAAAATAATAAAAGAGAAAAAATTACTTAATCTATATTATAAACTAGGAGTAGAAATTACAAAAGATATGATAAAAGATTTTGAACTATTTAATAATAAGGAGTACTTAAATAAAAAAGTAAAACCATTTAGAGATATTCAGAAACAGATATTTAATCTTTATAAAAAACAGAAGATAGACTCATATAATCAACTAACAAATTCAATCAAAAAAGTTTCGGATGAGACAAATCATTATTTTATAATTTTTGCTATATTATCTATATTTGGACTTATTTTTATTACTATAATGGCAAGTTATCTCTCTTATACTATTTCAACTAGATTTCAGAAAGTATATAATTCTCTCGATAATTTAATTAAAGAAGAACCTGACTTTTCAAAAATAATGAAAGTAGAAAAGCATGATGAGATAGGCAAACTAATTAGTAAATTCAATCATATACAAAAAAAACTTGAAAGAAATTATAATAGAATTAATAAACTAAAAATAAAAGCTGAAGATACAGCCAAACTAAAATCAGAATTTTTGGCCAATATGAGTCATGAAATACGAACTCCAATGAATGGTATTGTAGGTATGAGTTACCTCACACTACAGACTAACTTAACTAGAAAACAGAGAAGTTATATAGAGAAGATAGAAAACTCATCTAAATCACTTTTAGCTATTATTAATGATATTTTAGACCTCTCCAAAATAGAATCAGGTAAACTTACTATAGATAAAATAGATTTTGATTTAACTCAAATGTTAAATAGCTCCATAGACTTAATAAGATTTAAAGCTAAGGAAAAAAATCTCAGAGTTAAAATAAAATATTCTAAAAATATACCAAAAAAATTATATGGAGATAGCCTAAGAATTTCACAAGTATTAACCAATCTATTAGGTAATGCTGTAAAATTTACAGATAGTGGAGAGATAACTATATCTGTTAATCAAATGGATAATGATATATTTCGATTTGAAGTTCAAGATACAGGTATTGGACTAACACAACAAACACAGAAAAAACTTTTTAAAGCATTTGCACAAGCTGATGGAAGCACTACTAGAAACTATGGTGGCACAGGTTTAGGACTAGCCATCTCAAAACAGCTTATAGAGCTTATGAATGGTAAAATATGGGTAGAGAGTGAATATGGAAAGGGTAGTAAATTTATATTTGAAATTGAGCTAAGAGAAGTCAAGCTAGATATAAATATTAAAAAAAAGAGTGAATATCCTAAATTACAAAAAGATATAAAAAACATAATAAATAGTAAAGTTCTGTTAGTAGATGATAATCAAATAAATCAAGAGATAATAATAGGACTACTCGAACACTCAAAGATTGAACTAGATATTGCATCAAATGGTAAAGAGGCTATAGATATGTTTGAAACTGACAAATATGCACTAATATTAATGGATATACAAATGCCTATTATGGATGGATATGAAGCAACTCAAATTATACGCCAAAAAGATAAACAAATCCCCATAATAGCACTTAGTGCTAACGCAATGAGAGAAGATATAGAAAAGAGTGCATTATATGGTATGAATTCGCATATCAATAAACCTATAGATGTAGATAAACTATATAATACCCTTTTGCAATATATGGAGTGTAATTTAGATGAACCCAAAGAAGATATTGATACAAATAGATTAACTGTTAGAGATGAATTATTTTATAAACTAGAAGAGGCTATAAAAAGCAAAAGACCTAAAAACTGTAATGCTGTTATAACAGAGATAGAGAGTTATACACTATCTTTAAAAGACCAAAATATTTTTATAAAAGTTAAAAATTTAGTCCAAAGTTATCAATTCCAGTCTGCATTAAAGATACTCTCTAACGAAGTGGATTAAATTTATACCCTTCACCATATACATTAGAAATAGCATCTTTAGGAATTTTTTTTCTTATTAGCTTAACTAAAGCTCGTATCTGATTAGCATCATACTCTTTATCAAAATCATCATATGATAGATGATTGAATATCTCAAAAAAAGTAAAAACTTTATTTTTATCCAAAGATAAAAAAGAGAGCAGTCTCCTCTCATTTTTTGTCAGCTTTATCTCCTTTCCATTATTAGTCAAACTCTCTGTTTTAGAATTCCATATAGTATCTTTATCTAATAAAAAAATATGTTTATTATTGCTTTTTTGATGTTCTATCTCTTCTACAGCTTTACTTAATGCTTCTCTCAAAATATCAATTTCTATTGGCTTTAGTATATATTTAATTAGATATAACTCAATCGCCTTTAAAAGCTTTTCTTGTTCCCCATATGCTGTTGTGATGATGATTTTAACCTCTTTATCTATATCTCTAATCCTTTTAGCTAAAGTTAAACCATCAATCTTTGGCATATTAATATCTAATAGAATAATATCAGGTCGATATGATAAATAAAGCTCATACCCCTCTTCTCCATCATTTGCACAATATACTCTATAAACATACTCTTGCAAAATATCTAAATAAATTGACTGAATATCTTTATCATCCTCTATATATAACAGTTTTATTCTATTCAACTACGAAATCTCCCTGTTTTTATTGAAATAAAATATTTTTAAATTATTATAAATATAACTATATAATATTTTATTATTTCATGAATTATATCAAATTTTTTTCATTATTTATACCAAATTAGTCGTTATTATTATATTAATAAAACAATAAGGGAAAACAGAATGAAAACACTTACAAAAGTAGCAACTTTAGCTTTAATATTAGGAACAAATACACTATTAGCATATGATGATTATGCTTTGACAGATAATTATAAACTTCTAAATGATATGAAACTAGCTCAAAAACAACAAGAGGTTATTGTAAATATAAATAATCAACTAAATAAAAATATTATAGATATAAAATCACTTAAGAATGCTCAAGAGAGATTTAATAGAGTGCTTATAGGATTATCAAATGGTGACAAATCTCTAAATCTAAAAGGTACAAATATAGATGAAATCCAACTAAAACTAAGTGAAGTTCAAAAAATTTGGAAAATAGAAAAGAGTATGCTAGATAGCATAACAGAAGAAAATAAAGAAAAAGCAATTTCAAAACTAAATATTATTATGCTTAAAATGAGTGAAACTATTGCACTATATAATAAATCATATGAAAGATTTAAACAAAAATCAAAAATTTCTTCAATTGTAAATAGACATTTACATAGTAATCAAATATTTGCATTTAATACAATACAATGATAATAAGGTAACTTTTTTACCTGTTATTAACCCTATTAAAATCTTCTTCAATTAAATATATTATAAAATATAAATAAATTAAATTAACAATCATAAAATATAAAAAATTTGAAATAATAAAGAAAGAAGAATTCAAAGAGGCGACGACCTACATTCCCAATCCAGACAGGATAAGTATTATCGGCGATGGGAGGCTTAACTGCTAGGTTCGAAATGGAACTAGGTGTGACCCTCCCTCTAAAGTCACCACTAAGAAAGGTAA
>CAZNJD010000006.1:0-2498 GCA_964573285.1 uncultured Sulfurovum sp.
TAACAAGAATTGGCAGTTAAGGTGTCGTAGCCTAACTATCGTGGCTTAAGATAATTGCTATTTAATACATGAATTTTACTATTTTCGCTATTTTCATAAATTATTATTACTAAATTTATAAAAAAACATAAGTAAAACTAACAATTACTGCATTATCGCTCAATATAGCTTTTTACCAACATATCAAGGATTTTTGATACTTTTTTTTAATTTCATTAAAAACTTTTTAATGACCACCGACTTATTATCATCATATATGGTAGATTGTAAGTATATCACAATAAACAACATAAGTCAAGATATTTTTATTATTATTTTATAATAGTAAGTTTTACTATATTTTTAAATATTTTGACATAGTTCTAAACTACTATTAACAATACTCTAATTGTCGTATAAACTCACTCCAAGCAACATCTGTTATTTATTTAAAGAGATGTTTGTTGTTAATCATACCTTTTACATTTAGAGTTTCAAAATAGATAATATCACACTCATTACTTATCTTATTTAATTTATTGGTTTATTTTCATAAAATTATCTAATAATTTTATAAAGAAGGCAAGAGATGAGAAAAAACAATAAATAATAATAGTAACTTAGCATAATGATTTTCATAAGGAAAGTTACACACAAATTAAATTAAAATATCAAAAAAAATTTTTAGAAAGGAAGCTCACCGTCTTAAAAGACAATATATTTGAGCCTAAATTAACAATGAATATTATATTTGGTCCTATAAACTCAAGGAGGTTTGGAAAATCATTGGGAATAGATTTAAGTCCTATTAAAAAACAGTGCAACTTTGATTGCTTATATTGTGAGCTTAAACCAACAAAAAGTATCAAAGAGTATAAAGATATTATATCTTTAGAAAATATTATAAAAGCTATTAAAAAAGCCCTATTTACTCACCATGATATAGATGTAATAACTATTACAGCTAACGGAGAACCGACACTATATCCATATTTAAAAGAGCTAATATTGGAGATAAATATGGTCAAAGGTGATATAAAAACTCTTATACTATCTAATGGAAGTACAATAGATGATAAAAAAATTCAAAAAAGTTTAATGCTATTTGACATAGTTAAACTCTCTCTTGATTGTGCAACCCCTAAATGTCTAAAAAAATTGGATAGGGCTTACAAAGATATAAAAATAGACAATATTAAAAGAGGTATGTTGGATTTTAGAAGTAAATTTCAAAAAGAGTTAATTATTGAGATACTTATTGTAAAAGGGATAAATAATAAAGATAATGAGATAGATGAGTTAAATAAATTTTTATTAAAATTACAACCAACGAGAATAGACATAGGAACTATTGATAGACCACCTGCTTATGATGTAAAGGCATTAAATTATGAAGAGTTAAAAACTATATCACTTAAATTTGACAACTCTTTACCACTCTACATAACTTCAAGAAGGAAAGTCACACAAACCTCTTCATCTTATACTTATGAGATGATATTAGATACTTTAAATAAAAGACCTCTAACAAAAGATGATATTGAAATACTTTTTGATAAAAAAAGTAAAGAAAGAGTTAACAATATGTTGAAAAATAATAAGTTAAAAATAATTAGAAGTAATGGTTGTGATTTTTTTACAGTAAATAATTCACACTCTCCTTGAGAAATAATATTGCAATTTCTGCTAAAAATTATTAAAATAGATAAAAAAAATTCAAAAACCCTTGACATAAAAGATTTTTTTGTCTATAATCTCACTCCAATAAATTGTGATGGTTTATAAAAAAGTTCCGAATTAGCTCAGCGGTAGAGTAGGTGACTGTTAATCACTTGGTCGCTGGTTCGAATCCAGCATTCGGAGCCATTCTTATAGTTATCTGTTGTATATATTCCGAATTAGCTCAGCGGTAGAGTAGGTGACTGTTAATCACTTGGTCGCTGGTTCGAATCCAGCATTCGGAGCCACTCTTTCTCCTTGTAGATTTTAAAGATATTATGAGATATGCTAAATATGGCTTAAACTTTTCATATTTAAACTGATTTTTTTATCTAAAAAAATAGCTTCATAGTTCTTTAAATCAACTCTGTAAATCTAACTCTAACTGAATTTCCAATATACTATGCCCCCTATATTATATCAAAGGGTTAATAACAGTTAATCAAAAACTTATCCAATCTTGGTTATAATGGTCTGAATGGTTGGAATTTTGAACTAATAAGTGATTTGGAAAGTGGTATTAACTACAATAAAAAAAGTTTAAAATCTCTAATAAATGCGATTATAGATGATGAAGTCGGAAGAATAGTCATTACTCACAAAGATAGATTATTAAGATTTGGAGCAGAGCTAATATTTTCAATCTGTGGTAACAACTAACCTACCCCAAAACAGGTACAAAAGCCTCACCCCTAAAAACACCTTTCAGCTCATCCATCACATTTAGACCATTCTTCTTAACTGTAGATATATACCCTTTAATCCGAGCAAATATCTTCCCACCTGTTCTACTCATAAAA
>CAZNJD010000007.1:0-87720 GCA_964573285.1 uncultured Sulfurovum sp.
GTTAACCACACTAACTAAGAAAAAATCTTGTATAGGAAAGCTTTTAAGTGGGTAAAAAACTTTTAGCTCTTCAAGAATTTCTAAAAACCCTTTAAATTGGCTCTGAGAGCAACATTAGGTGGGGTTAACTTAGGGCTTACATGAAAACAGAGGTTATTTCTATAGTAAAGTTACTACAAGCCATCCAAAATAAAAATAACCCCATCTTCACGCAATAACTCACGAGCCACATAGAGCCGTGGGTACATAAAGGTTAGCCCCTCTATAGTTATTTCGCGACACCAACCTCTACTATCAAAAGCTTTCCATTAATCTCTTGCATTGTTACTAAATGATGGCTCGTTCCTTTTAACTCTTTTTTACTATTTTTAAGTATATAATCAAATGTAATTTTGATGGTAACTCTCTTATGAATTTTATCTATATTAAGTGTATCTAATTTGATATTGCTATAGTCTCTTTTTGTCCATTTTTTGAAATAGTCTGCTTTATCTCTGATAATATCTTTGGCTGTTACATTTTTTTTGTGATAATAGGTTTGGAGTGGATAAGAAAATAACTCTACAAAATCTTGGGGATTATTACTTTTCATCTCTCTATAGTATAACTTTTTAACTAATGCTTTGGCTTGACTCTCTAAATTATCTTGTCTATTTTTTTTGGATTGTGTATCTATAACTTTAATCTCATTAACTCCTTTTGCATAATCATTTATACGACTATCATACATAGATTGGGCAATTACAGCTGGGATTTTACATACTCCTTTAGTTGTTACTAATAGAGGGGTAAATATTACACCCTTAGTTCTCTCTAATATATATTTTTTGGTTCGTTTATTATACTTTTGAGTTTTACTTAAATCTATAAAGTTAAGTACTCTATCATCTCGTATCTCTTGGTACTCTTGATTTATATTTATATTTTGAAACTTCTTATTTGGTATCTCATTTTTTATTCTACTATTTATAATACTCAAACATGCAGGGACTCTTTGATTTACTACTACATTATTGATTTTGCCATAGTTTGCTATAGTAACTTTGGAATAGATGGTATCACCCTGTTTTAACTTATTTAAATTAACACTACTATTTTGTTCATTTATAAACTCCCTTTTAATACTAAGTTTTTTGGTTGTTGAGAGTCTATTTTTAATAGCTTTTGGTAAATGTTTGACTAACTCTATATTGTAACTCAATGCTCCTGATTTAGGAGTTATTTTTATATTTTTACTAGTTATTTTATCTATTGTAGTATAAAATGCTCTAGTATGTGTTGTTGTTTTTCCATTTATATTTAGCGTAGCATCTATTTTACTGTTTTTGGGTTTACCTAGATATATACTTAATGCTTTTAGTGCCATTGCTCTATCTTGGGTTGAGTATATCTCATCAAAAGAGTTTTGAATAATTGCCAAATCTTTACTATCTTTATGGAAATATTTTGTTTTAATAATAAAGTGTAAAAGCATATCTCTAATATTGGACTCAAAGTTACCACTATAATTGCTATATGCTTTTTGTTGATATGAAGAGAGAGTATATGGAATAGTTGAATATACTCTCTGTGCCTCTTTGATTTTACCTTGCATTTTCAGGATAGATGCCATATATAAAGTAGAAAGGAAATGTTTTTTATAAAATCCTTTTTCATATAACAAATTAGCACTACTTTGACTCAATTTTTTATTTTGGGCTAGAATATAACCTGCATAAACCCTATGAAACTGGCTATATTTACCAAGATAATTGTTATCTGCTATAGTTACAGATTTTAGCATTTTGATACTTTTGTCTATAACATTTTGGTCAACTGCCACACCATTATTATATAACTCTAATAGTGTCTGTGACGCATATAGTGAAGCATAAGGAGTAATCTCTCCATTCTCTTCCCAATAACTAAACTCACCATAATAGTTTTGTAAATTTCTTAACTTTTTAATCCCTTGACGGATAAAGTTTTTGCTCTCTCCTACTAAATTATCATTTCGTAAAAATGGTTGTGCATAATACATTGCCAATATCTTAGAACTAGTCTGTTCTGCACATCCATAAGGGTATGAAATAAGATATTTTAAATCATTTCTCAATACTCCAATAAGATTATCTGATATGCTTATATAGCCTTTTGCATTTTGATATTTTGATGGTACTTTTAATATCTCTTGTTTTTTAGTTATACCTTTGAATGTTTTAGTACTTATCGCATAAGGGCTATAAATAGCAAGTTCTACACTACTACTTACTTGCTCTTTTCCGAAATTGGCTATTAGGGTTATCTCTGCTTTGCCCTCCTCTTTCGCTTCTAGTTGGGCTTGAATTACTTTTGAACTATTTGGAGCGATTGTCAATGGTTTAGTATCAAAATCAAATGATAAATTAGAAGATACCTTTTTGGTTAGATTTATAATCTTTGTCTCTTTAGTTGTATTGAAAATCCGTATAGGTACCTCTATACTATCACCTTTTAGAAGATATTTAGGATATGATGGTTTTATCATTATATCATCTTTGATTATAATATCTTTGGAAGTTACACCAACACCATCTGAATTGATAGCAATTGCAACTATTGATGCTTTGCCATTGAATTCTGGTATATCTATGGATAATGTTGAGTTATTATCTTTGGGAGTGATAACCCCTGACCATATCATAAATGGTTTAATCCGTTTGGCTAAATCTGGTGCTAAGTGTTTGGCTTTTTTCTCTAATAGCATATCCCCTGCCCCAAAGCTAATCATCTCTCCTTTGGCAATATAACTCATCAATTGGTCATACAAATCATAATATGATAGCTGTTTATCTAACTGTTGATTAAAAAATCCAAAAATATTAGGTGTTTGTTGGTCAACTAATTGCAAAATCCCTTTATCTACAACACTAATCAAAATCTCTGATTTCTTATCTGTATTAATATGTAATTTCAATGCTCTTTTAGATTTACTCTCTTTTGGTGTTTGAATTTGAACATCTATTTTATGAGCTGTTCTATCAGATTTAATATATTTATATCCCATAGCTCTAAATGGAATTAATTCTGATGACCTATCACTTGCGCGATATGCTATTGCGTGGATATAAAGTCCTCTTTTGGTATCAAACCGTATAGGTAACTCAAGCTGTGCAACACCTTTTTCTAACTCTACAAGTTTGTATCCCTCTACTTTATTATCCTCTAATATTACTAATAGTTGACCTTCTAATATAGGTGATTTGAGTGTAACTTTGATTATATCACCTTTTTTATATAATTTATCATCAAATTTTATCTCTATAGATTGTAAATCATCTTTGGGAGAAATATTGGTATAATCTTGCCACCAAACATCAAAATTACTACTAGCACTATGTCCTCCAAATCTATCATAAACCTCTATAATATAGTTTCCATTTTCACTAATTTTTTGCGAAAAGGAGTCATTAGCTTTTATTTTAAAGTTACTTACAACTTTGCTCTCTTGTTCCCAGTTACTATTTCCATTACTATAACTATAGTGCCACTCTACCTTTTTGATAGTAATATAGAGTTCACCATCTAAAAGTTTTCCACTTCTAGGGTTCATGAAAATAGCTCTACCTGTTAAATTTTGACCTTTTTTAAAATGCTTACTATCCAATCTCAACCCTACCATCTCTCTATATGGATAGAGTTTTACTTTTTTGTAACTTGTAACAGGCTGAGTATCATCCATAATTGTTACCTCTACCATTGCTTCTAATATAGATGGTACTTTTTGTTTAACAATAGTTGGTATAGCTACACTAATCTTACCTCTACTATCTAGCTTAATTTCATCTGTATATTTTATATAAGTTTGAGTATTACTATCTTCTATCTCATGATTTGTAAATGTATAATTTTTGTATCTTTTATCTATAAAATCAATTGGTTTAGTATCAAGTTTTAGTTTACCATTTAAATAAGTAGCAGGTGTACCAAATAGATAATTGGAGCTAATATTAGCCTCTATCAACTCTCCTGTATAGTAGCTATCTTTGGCTATATGAATATGATTTTCTATCTTTGGAGGCATAAATGCTTCCACTTTAATAGATGCTGAACCTATAATTTTATTACCAATAGATGCTATAATCTCATAACTACCTGTTTTATCCTCACTATCAAGTTGATAGCCAAAATCGATTAAACCATACTCATCAGTATGATAGATTTTTTCTTTTAGAACTTTGCCATATCTCTCTTGGAGTGTAATTTTAATAGGAAGTTTATTTGCAGATACGAAATCTCTATCTTTTACCGTAATTAGTGCATTGATTTTGGAATGAGGTCGTACTATTTTACTCTGTATATAGATATTGGCTCTAAATTTTTGAGGTTTCTGCATAATCTCATCAGGTGTAGGTGAAGAGATAGGTGAACTTAAAGCCAAAAAATTTGTATCTGTTTTAGTTTGAGCAATAATACCTTTTGGTTTTTTGGATAAGAGTTTATCATCTTCTATTATTACCATACCATATTTATCACTTTTAGCTTTTCCTAAAAGCTCATTATTTGCTCCATATAGATAAACCATTGAAGCTATCAAAGGTTTAGCACTATCTAGTTGCATAGTATGAATAAAAGCTTGTGTTTTAGAGATATTTGCAGATATTCCTATATTAGATAAGAATAGAATTTTACTTTGTGCTTTCTCCTCTTTTTTATCACTATATCTTATTGTAATTTTATATACTCCAAAGGGTAAATCGCCATCATTCAATTGGGTTAGTTTAAATTTTTGTTTGACAATCTCATTTTTTTTACCATTTAATTTTATCTCTTTAGAAAAAACCTCTTCTAAATACTCATCAACAATATCTTTATTCCCATTTTTGAAGTTAACAAAATATCGTAAGTTATCATCTAAAACTCTCTGTACAACTATAGTAGCACTATCAATATTGATAGATGAAAATCCAAGCTCTCCATGACTTGACATATAGGGTTTATCACCATCAAATATAATACTTTTAGCTCTATCCCCACTTTTTAGAGTATATTGTTTATCCTCTTTTAGTTCCCTATAATTTCTTAGACCTTTTTTTAAAGTAATATGATATGTACTATTTGGTTTAAACTCTGGACTAACTATATCACAGTAGTAATAGTTATCAGAAGAGATACCAAATTTTTTTCTCATTTTGTAACTCATATAGTTATCTTTATCTATTTTGAAGTTATCTATACCATCTATATAGATAAAATCTTCAGGAGTTCCCTCTAGCGTATCATTAAAAAATAACCTAATAGCAAACTCACCACTATCAAGTGCTACCATTTGGGGCTTATCTGTAATAAGCATTGGCTCTTTTTTATCATTTAGAGTAACTACATAACTCTTTTCATTATTAAAAGTGGTGGAAAAACTCTCTAATAGAGTACCACCATTAATATTTTTTATCTCTTTGTCTATATTTAACTCTATAATATTTTTATATACAGGTTCATTAATTTTTAACAATACTATATTGTTTTTATTTTGAATAATAGTATATTTTAGTTGGGTAGTTGATAGTTTATCCTTTTTGGTCAAATGGATATAATTATGGATTGATTTTAATTCAATCTTGTCATTAAACTCCAATCGCAAAAGTTTATCTCGTTTGAAATAGTGATAATCTTTAAGTTTAAAAGGCTCTGTAGCAAATAAAATCTTATTCCCATCATAACTACATTGGTAAGTTGTTCCACTTCTTAATGGTTTTTTGGGTATGACTTTTAGTTTATGGATACCCTCTATTTTATAGACTGCATCTAGTTTGGGATTACATTTTAGTATCTCGTTATAGGTATAGGATAAATCTGTATTAAACAGAGAGCTATTATTCTCAATTTCAAATGGTTCATTAAGTGTTACTATTTGGGTGGCAATAATAGGATTGGCATATATTATAATGGATGTTATAAAAAGGAGCATAAGCCGTTTCAACATGATAAAACCTTTTTGGTTTTATTTTAGCGTAATTTATTATAAAAGTATATATATTATCATTTAATTAGAGTTTCTTTTCTTAATAATGCCTCTTATCCACACCTAATCACATTTTAGATATAATCCCAAAAAATTTGCAACTAAAATATAATGAGAACAAATAATGATATTTGAACATGAAATACCGAGTAAAAGTAAATTGTACTTTGGAGAGTCTGCCAAAGTTAAACGAGAAATAGAGGCTATATGTGCTGATATTTTATATAGTGATGGATATGAAGAGATAGTTACACCTATTTTTTCTTATCATCAACATAGCTCATTCGAAGATGAGAAACCACTACTACATTTACATGATGAACATAACCACACAGTAACACTACGAGCTGATAGTACAGCTGATGTAGTTAGAATTGTGACTAAAAGAATTGGACGAACCACAGAATCAAAAAAATGGTTTTATATCCAACCAGCTCTATCTTTTCCCACTACAGAACAGTATCAAATAGGGGTTGAAGTTATTGATGGTAGTTTTGAAGAGGTGGTTAACACAGCTACTAATTTAGTAAAAAAGTTAAAATTTGATGCTCTTTTACAAGTTTCTAATATGCATATTCCAATGATTTTAAGTCAAAATTATGGAATAGACTTGAAACTTTTAGCAGATACTAATATAGAAGCTATTTTAGAATTAGATATTCCATGGATGAGTAAATTGGTTCATATTCATAATATACATGATTTAGACGATTTGAGTGGAATTCCAACAGATATTCAAGTTGAATTAGTTTTGATAAAAGAGGCTATTGAAAATATCAATTATCAATCAGTTATTATAGCTCCACTCTATTATGCAAAGATGCGTTATTATGGCTCTTTAACATTTAGAATGTTCAAAGATAATGAGTTATTGGTTCGTGGTGGTATTTATAATATAGAAAATGTTCATGCAACAGGTTTTGCACTCTATACAGATGAGTGTATAAATCAAAAAATAAAAAGTTTATAAAAGAGGTAAGAGATGAATAGAGCAGATTTAATTGTAGGATTACAGTGGGGTGATGAGGGTAAAGGCAAAATAGTTGACCATATGGCTCAAACTCATGATTTTGTATGTCGTTTTGCAGGTGGACATAATGCAGGACATACTATAGTAGTTGATGGTCAAAAATATGCACTACACCTTATTCCATCAGGTATTCTAAATCCAAAAGCCAAAAATATTGTAGGTAATGGAGTTGTACTCTCTCCTATTGATTTTATTAAAGAGATGAAACAGTTCAATAATTTAGAAGGGCGACTATTTATATCTGATAAAGCTCATTTACTACTACCATATCATGCACTAATTGACCAAGCTAGAGAGAGACTCAAAGGTGATAAAGCAATTGGAACTACAGGTAAAGGAATTGGTCCTGCATATGGTGATAAAGTTGCTAGAGTTGGACATAGAGTAGGAGAGTTGCATAATACAGATAAATTATCTTCTAAGATTATTGAATATTTTGAACAAAATAGAGCTATATTTGATATTATGGATATACCAACCCCTAGCAAAGAGAGTTTGATAGAAGAGCTAGAGGGGTACAGAGAAGTTTTAGAGCCTCATATCACCGATACTACCCAAATGATGTGGAAGATATTAGATGAGGGCAAAAAGGTACTATTAGAAGGTGCTCAAGGAACTATGCTTGATATTGACCATGGGACTTATCCTTTTGTAACATCTTCGACTACTGTAAGTGCAGGAGCATGTGCAGGTCTTGGTATCAATCCAAAAGATATAGGAAAAGTGACAGGAATTGCAAAAGCATACTGCACAAGAGTTGGAAATGGGCCTTTCCCTAGTGAAGATTTAGGTGCTAATGGAGAGAGATTACGAAAAAATGGTCACGAGTTTGGTACAACTACAGGACGACCAAGAAGATGTGGTTGGTTTGATGCCGTGGCTATGAGACATGCTGTTAGAGTAAATGGCGTTGACCAAATTGCATTGATGAAATTAGATGTAATTGATGGATTTGATGAGGTTAAAGTTTGTATAGCATATGAGATAGATGGCAAAGAGATTAATTATGTACCATATAATTTAGAAAAAGCAAATCCAGTATATAAAACATTTGTAGGTTGGGACAAAACAGAGAGTGTAAGAGAGTTTGATGAGTTGCCAGAGACAGCTAAATTATATATCAAAGCATTAGAAGATATGATAGATTGCAAAATAGGAATTATATCTACAAGCCCAGATAGAGAAGATACTATTATTCATTCATAAGGAGATAGATTATGAGATTAAAATCAAATCAGACAGGTTATGTAGCCTCTAAAATAGGTATAGATTTAGCAAATGCTTCATTTATAACCATGACAAAAGGTAAAGAAGCCGTAGTAGAAGCTTGTAAAAAAATTATAGATGAGAATTTGGCACTAGAAAAAAAACTTGATGCCAAAGTTGAAGAGATGCTTCTCGAAAATGAGGATGAAATAGAAATTCAACAAGTCAAAGAGAGAGAACTATTTTTTATGATAAAAAAACGGTTAGCCCCTGAGTATGGTGTAATTATGAATTATGATGACCGTTATAATGAAGTAGCACATACAATTTTAGATGAACTCTATGAGAACTATATAATAGAGTATAGTGTTAATGACAATCAAGTTAGAAATGTAATATTCAAAGCATTTAAAGCTTTTTCTAATGCTTATGATAAAATGGATACAATTGTATATGAAAAGATAAAAAATATGAAAAAAGAGTATATTCCTGGTTCACTTGAATATGATTTGATATATCAAAGATTATATGAAGAAGAGTTAAGAAAAAGAGGAATGATGTAATGCAAAAAGTTTCACTATATTTTGAAAATGGTCTATTTTTGGAGGCTGATAGCTTTGGGGCAAATGGCACAAGTGTGGGAGAGATAGTTTTTAATACCTCTCTAACTGGTTATCAAGAGATTGTAACTGACCCTAGCTATGCAGGGCAATTTGTGACTTTCACTATGCCAGAGATTGGAAATGTGGGTTGCAATGAACAAGATATGGAGAGCCATGGGGCTTATTGCAAAGGGATTATAGTTCGTTCATATCAAGCACGACCCTCTAATTTTAGGTCTCAAGAGCCATTAGACAAACTACTCAAAGAGTATAATATTTTGGGGATTAGCAATATAGATACTCGTTTTTTGACTAAAATGTTAAGAAATGAGGGTGCTATGATGATGATAGCTTCTACTCAAATTCATAATAAAGATGAACTCAAAAATATATTGATAAGTTCTCCTAGAATAGAAGAGATAAATTATATAGAAAAAGTAAGTACCAAAAAATCTTATATTCACAAAAATGCTAGATATAATGCAAAAACATTTGAGTATGAAAAGCCAAATACGAATAAAAAAATTATTGCATTAGATTTTGGAGTCAAAAGAAATATACTAAATGAGTTAACTCATGCAGGTATGGAGGTAGAAGTAGTTCCTCACTCTATTGAAGCAGAAGTTATCATAGAGAGATTTAGAGCCAAAGAGATAGATGGACTCTTTCTATCCAATGGGCCAGGTGACCCTTTAATACTCAAAGCTGAACAGAGTAAAATCAAAAAGCTAATAGAAGCTAAAATACCTCTATTTGGTATCTGTTTGGGGCATCAATTATTATCTATCTCTCATGGATATGATACCTATAAACTCAAATTTGGACACCACGGTGGTAACCACCCTGTCAAAAATGAGATAAATAGTGTAGTAGAAATTACAGCACAAAACCATAACTATAATGTTCCTGATAATATTATAGAAGTAGCAACTGTGACACATACAAATCTATTCGATAATACTATTGAGGGATTAAGATATAATGACTCTCCAAGTATGTCAGTACAACATCATCCAGAAGCTAGTCCAGGACCACATGAGAGTTCTTATATCTTTAGTAGGTTTAAGGAAATGCTCTAATCAAGAGATGAAAAGGAGTAAATATGTTTAAAATGTTAAATTTATTGATACTAATGACAATATTAACAGTATCAATTGAAGCGAAAGATGTTCGGTTAGAGTTAACCAATATTATAAAGGGTGCATTTGCAAAGGAGAAGATTAAAGGAGGAGTAATAAATTTATCGGCAACAAATAAGATGTTGTCTCAAAAAATGGCAAAAAATGCTATACTTATTTCTAATGGTATAGAGATTAAGTATAACTATGCAGAGTTAATTAAATCATCCAAAGAGTTCAATGCTTTTATGAATGGAATGTATAATGGAAATAAAACATTAAAACTAAAAAAAGCAACAGATAAAGATATATTAAAAGAGCTTGATGAGGTAAATAGTGTATGGAAACCTTTTCATAAGGCTATTTTAGCTTTTTATCAAAATGGCAAAATTGATACCAAGGCATATAAATATATTATTAATAATAATGAAAAGTTAATGAGACTTTCACATAAACTTACTCAAACCCTGCAAAGTAAAAATATATTAAATACTGATGATAATCAAGTTAAAGTATATACACTAAAAATTGCAGACCGTCAAAGAATGTTAACTCAAAAAATGTTCAAAGAGAAATTTTTACTCTATACAAAGCAAGATAAAAAACGAAATGCTATTAGACTTAGAGGAAGTATTATTCTTTTTAAAAATGGATTAGATGCACTAATTAATGGTGAAGATAAAAGGGGTACAGCCAAAGTAACCAATGAAGCTATCCAAGCTAAACTTACTAGAATGCATAAGCTATATACTCAAGTAGAAGATATTTATAAAAAACAGAGTATAAATCTAAATGAGTTAAAACAACTAGCTATTATTGATAAAGAACTTCTAAAACTATCAGTTGAAGTAGTAACAATGATAGAAAATACCTTAGTATATTAAAGGATTGCAGAGATGAAGAAAATAATTTTGATAGTTAGTTTACTATTTATGACCCTAATAGATGCTACAGAGATAGATAGTACAACAGGTTTGATAGTCGATAAAGGCTTAGGCGATATAAAAGAGAACTGTACAGTTTGTCACCCTGGTAGATTTGTAGTGGTTAATGGTGGTAATAGAGATTTTTGGAAGAAAAAAATTTATATTATGCAAAAAGCTTATGGCCTTTGGGAAATTGACAAAGAAGCCAAAGAGAGAATACTTAAATATCTATCAAAAAATTACTCCAAAAAGAAGAGTGTTTCAATAGATAAGTAGATAGTAATCCAACTACTACTGTAGTTGGGCTTTTAACTCCTCTGTGGTTGTGATATATTTCACTGATTTTATTACTTTGTTCTCTATAGTAGCTATAGCAATTTTATCTGCTTCTTTCTTATTTTTTAAAGTTTTGGCAATATTTTCATCATAAATAAGAAATACTGAATAGTTACTTTTTCTTAAATCAGGTAGTGCAAATGTATTTCTAATCACTGTAGGCATAGGACTAATATCTGCTACAAATTGTGTATTTCTCTTAATCAAATAATCTTTATCTTGTTGATTTAGAAAAGCTTTTACTGTATGTCCCGTAGATTTAGCAAAAACTAATATTAGCTTTTTGGTATTATTTGTTAGAGAATGAGGTTTATCAAACTGGTCAGGTAGAGTAAACTCTAATTTTGAACCAATATTAATACCATTAGTAGCAGTAGCTATATATTTTGTAGCATCATAGTTATCTTTACCATTGAATGCAAAAAGAGTACCAACAGCGATAACAATAAGAACTAAAAATCCTAAAACTATTTTTTTTATCATAAATATAATCCTTCTATATAAAATATTTCAGATTATATCATAAACTAGGAGTTATTTACTCCTAATTATTAAATTTACTCATCATTTATAGAGTTTACAATCTCTAAAGCTCTATTTTTTGCCTCTTCTATATCACTATCAAGTACTAATGAGACAGCCATTCGTCGTCCAATATGAGATTGTGGTTTACCAAAAACTCTTACAAATGAGTTTTCACTAAATGCACTATTTGGTACTAAAATTTTTGGATTATGGGACTCATTTTTAGCTTTGAATGCACCACTAGCACCTGCTCCATAGAATTTAAAATCAAGTGGTAATCCCAAAACTGCTCTAACATGTAGTGCAAATTCACTTTGAGATTGAGTAATTAGTGTTACCATTCCTGTATCGTGTGGACGAGGGCTAAGTTCAGAGAAATATACCTCATCATCTTTGACAAAAAACTCAACACCAAATATCCCTCTACCACCTAAACCATCAGTTACAGCTTTAGCAATATCTTTTGCTTTTTGCAACGCATCATGACTCATAGGCATTGGTTGCCAAGATAAAATATAATCTCCATCTTTTTGGATATGTCCAATAGGCTCACAAAATATAGTTTCACTTTCTGTTCTAGTAGTCAAAAGTGTAATCTCATAATCAAATAATACAAACTCCTCTACTATTAATTCACTAGCATCACCCCTAGCCTCTTTGGCTATCTCCCAAGATTTATCAATATCATTAGCACTCTTTGCAATACTCTGACCATGTCCTGAACTACTCATAACAGGTTTGATAACACATGGGAAGCCTATCTCTTGCCCTGCTTGTTTGAGCTCCTCTAAAGATGTCACAAATTTGTAATTACTAGTTTTTAATCCCAACTCTTCTGATGCGAAAACTCTAATATGTTTACGGTTCATAGTTTTATTAACAGCTTCTGCATTAGGAATTACATGAAACCCTCTCTCTTCTGCTTCAAATAGAGCATCTATAGATATAGCTTCGACTTCAGGTAATATAAATGTAGGTTTCTCTTTTTCGATAACCTCTAATAGAGCCTCTTTATCTTGCATATCTATAACATAAGCACGATTGGCAACCATATGAGCAGGAGCATTCTCATATTTATCAACTGCAACAACTTCGATACCTAGTCGTACAGCCTCAATAGCTACCTCTTTACCAAGTTCTCCAGAACCTAGCAACATAATTTTGATAGAATTATCTTGTAGTGGTGTAGTAAATAACATCTATAACCTTTTTATAAAAAATTTGTGTATTGTATCAAATAATATTAAAAAGAGAGTAACTCCGAAGAGTTCAATCCTCAAGACTCTTTAACATTTCATCAAAGGCATCTTTAAAAGCTTTTAATCCATCATCCAATAAATTTTTATATATCTCATCCATATTAAATCCATTATCTTCTAAGTTCATAAAGTATCCGTTGATTATACTATCTTCTATTGGTAGAGCTTCCTTTTTATTCTCTGTACTCATATAAGCATTAATGGTATCTAATGGTGTTGTATTGATAGAGTGAGGGGCTACAAGTTCAGAAACATAATACTCAGCAGGAAGATTATCTCCTTTTACACTTGTACTCGCAAAAAGTGTTCTAATATTGGGTATCTCGTTTGCCTCTACCATATTGTATATTTTAGCTGCATTATATATACCTGTTCTATTTGGAATGATACCATTAATCTCCAATTCATCATCTAATAACCTATCAAAACGGCTAACGAATACAGATATAACACCCTCAACTCTACAGCTACCATCTGCTTCACCTTTAGCAATCCCTTTGGTCATAGCAGTAAAACATTGTCTAGCCTGTTTTGGAGAAAATATTAATGTAGCATTAACAGATATTCCCTCAGACATTAGTGTAGTCATGGCATTATATCCTGCTTGTGTTGCAGGTACTTTTATCATAACATTTGGTTCACCTATTGTTTTAAAGAGTCTTCTAGCTTCTGCTATTGTTCCTTTGGTGTTATTGGATAAAGATGGGTCAACCTCTATAGAGATATATCCATCATAACCTTTATCATAATATGGTCGAAGTAGTTGTGCAGCCATTTTTATATCTTCTATTGCCAATGCTTCATACTTATCTTTTGCCGATTTACCTTTTAATAACTTTAACTGCTTTTTATATGCTGGTGATTTGGTAATGGCTGATGCAAAAATAGATGGATTGCTCGTTGCACCACTTACAACTCCCTGTTCTAATAGTTTACCAAACTCATTTTTTAGATAATCTCTCTCTATAAAATCCAACCATAATGAAAAATTTATATCTCTATTTACCATAACTATTTCCTATATAATTTTATATATTATGGGTTGGAAAACCCACTCTATAGTTCCATTTGGACCATGAACCTATATCACTAGGTTTCTCCAAAGCATCCTCTAATTGGTCTAAAAAATCATCACGACTTATTAATCTAGCACCTAAACTAACTAAGTGAGGTGTTTCTACTTGACAATCTATAAAATCATAACATTTTTCAACAAAAATATTACTTAAATAACTTAAGGCTACTTTAGATGCATTGGGAACTAATGCAAACATAGACTCTCCAAAAAAAGCTTTGCCTATAGATACACCATAAAATCCACCTACCAACTCATCTTTTAAATAAGTCTCAATTGAGTGAGCAAATCCCATTCTATGTAGCTCTATATATGAATCTTTCATCTCTTTTGTAAGCCATGTTCCCTCTTGTCCCTCTCTTGGGACTTGACTACAATACTCTATTACAGCCTCAAAATCTGTATCAAAACGAACTTCAAAACCTCTGTTTCTAATTACTCGTTTGAGAGATTTACTTCGTTTGAACTCATTTGGGTATAAAACTAATCTTGGGTTTGGAGACCACCAAAGTATAGGGTCCACAGGGTTGAACCAAGGGAAAATACCTTTTCTATAGGCTGTTAATAATCTATTGGGGTTTAAATCTCCTCCATATGCCAATAGCCCCTCATCACTTCCCTCTCTAGCATTAGGAAAGATATGAGGCATACCTATCTCAGTAATGAAGTAGTCATCATCATATATCGAAGACAAAGTCTAACTTCTCCTTTTTATAGCTTAGTTTGACACTACCACCATTTTTTAGTTTACCAAATAGTATCTCATCAGTCAATGGCTCTTTGATTTTTTCATTGATTACTCTAGATATCTCTCTAGCTCCATATAGGTCGCTATATCCCTCTCGGGCTATATATTCCCCTGCTTTTTTACCTAGCTTAATAACAATTTTTTTACTTGCCATCTGCTCATTTAGTTTGGCTATCTCTCTATCTACAATCTTGACAATTACATCAAAATCCAAATGGTTAAACTCAACTACAGCACTAAGTCTATTTCTAAACTCTGGAGAGAAGAAATCTTTAAGTGCTTTGTCTGTTTTGGCTGTCTCATCTTTGGCAAATCCCATAACACTTGCCTCTTTAGTTCCTAGATTTGATGTCATAATCAATATAACATTTTTGAAATCACTCACCATTCCATTATTGTCAGTGAGTTTTGCACCATCCATTACCTGAAGTAGGATATTCATAATATCAGGATGTGCTTTTTCTATCTCATCAAGTAGTAAGAGAGTATGAGGATTTTTCTTTATCATCTCTGTTAATAGTCCACCTTGTTCATATCCTACATAACCAGGAGGTGCTCCAATTAGACGACTTAGTGCGTGTTTTTCCATATATTCACTCATATCAATTCTCTCAAAATGAATATCCATACTTCTAGCTAACTCCTCACTTAGAGCTGTTTTACCAACACCAGTTGGTCCTACAAATAAAAATGAACCTATAGGCTGGTTCTCTTGATTTAATCCTGCATAAGAGCGTTTGATAGACTGAACTATAGTCTCTATAGCACTATCTTGACCTATAATTTTTTGTCCAATATCATTAGCTAATCCTTTTAATTTAGAGGTATCATCAGTAGATATAACTGCTGACGGTAGTTTTAACATTCGTGCTACACTATTTTCTATATCAGAACTTGTAATTGTTATATTCTTTTTATCTTGAAGCATAAAATGAGCTCCAACTTCATCTATAATATCCATTGCTTTATCAGGTAAAAATCTATCATGAAGATATTTAACACTAAGAGTTACAGCACTTTGTAAAGCATCATCAGAAAAATTTATCTGATGATATGCTTCATATTTATGTTTGATACCCTGAAGTATTTTTATAGTATCTTCTGCACTTGGTTCATCTATATCTATTTTGGAAAATCTTCTCGATAGTGCTTTGTCTTTATCTAAATAATTTCTAAACTCTGCATAGGTAGTTGCTCCAATACATTTCAAATCACCCCTAGCTAGAGCAGGTTTAAGTAAATTTGCTGCATCCATACTACCACCACTTGTAGCCCCTGCTCCTACTAATGTATGAATTTCATCTATAAATATAATAGATTTATCCACACTTTCCAACTCACTCAAAACCCCTTTAAGTCGTTTCTCAAAATCACCACGATATTTAGTTCCTGAAATCATTGCACCTAAATCTAATGCAAAAATTTTACTATTTTTTAAAATATCAGGTACATTGGCTTCAGATATTTTTAGGGCTAATCCCTCAGCTATTGCTGTTTTACCAACACCTGGTTCTCCTACTAATAATGGATTATTTTTCTTTCTTCTACATAGCGTCTGCATCACTCTATCTATTTCAGATATTCGCCCAATTACAGGGTCTATTTTACCTTGTTTTGCAATAGATACTAACTCAATTGTATAAGCAGTTAGATTAGGGTATTCATCTTCTTCAATCTCTACTATATCTTTAGTCTGTTCATTTATAAAATCATTATGAGATATAGCTTCTAAAATATCAACTCTATCTATATTTTCTGCTCTCATTACCTGATAAGTATAACTCTTCTGTTGGGTAAAAATAGAAGCTAACATATCACCAATTTTAGCTTCATGCCGTCCTGAACTATTGATATGAGTCATCATATCATTCATCACATGGGATAGAGCTACTGTCTCATAAGGGTCATCTATCTCACCCTCTTCATTGAGTTCTAATACAGGTACATTAGTATTTAGATAAGTTGTAATTAACTCAGTCATATAATCTATATCTCCACCCACAGCCATAAGTATCTCTTGTCCCACTTCACTTTTTAATATAGATAAAAAAATATGTTCAAGTGTAAGATACTCATGTCGGTTCTCTTTTGCATAGCGAACAGATTCTCTAAATACATCATTTAATTCTATACTTATCATTTTTTATCCCTTTATATCTTTGTTTTATGCCTCTTCAAGTGTGGCTAATAGTGGAAATCCACTTTTTTTTGCTAACTGTTTTACTTGATAAACTTTTGTTTGAGCTATCTCATAAGTATATATCCCACAGACAGCTCTACCTACTCTATGAATATTAAACATAATCCGTTCAGCTTCTAATATATCTTTATGAAAAATACCCATCAAAATTTCAATAACAAAATCCATTGTAGTATAATCATCATTATGTAACACCACCTTATACTGTATAGGTTTATCTAAACTTAATGATATTTCTACCTCTTCTTCTATTCTTGGCAATTTCAATCCTCTGTAATAATCTATAAATAAGTATATCTCATTTTATGTTACAATCCCATTTAAAGTACCTAAAGAAAATATATATAAATATTGGAGATTAATTGTGAAATTACTATTTGTCACAGCAACAAATACAGATATTGGCAAAACTTATGCCTCATTAAGACTCATTGAGGGGTTTGCCAAAGAGGGAATTCGTGTAGGTATATGTAAACCAATAGAGACAGGAGTTATAAATGAACCAATAGATGCCACTAAACTTTTGAAAAAAGTACAGCAGTACAATAATGAGTTCTGCTCACTCAAACCAAAAGATATTACAGCCTACACTTTTACTATTCCTGCATCACCATTTTGTGCAGACATAGATAAAATAATAGATATAAAAAAGATAAAACAAAAGATAATGGAACTATCTAAATTATGTGATTTACTCATTATTGAAGGAGCTGGAGGACTAATGGTTCCAATCACTCAAAATTATATGATGATAGATTTAGTCAAAGAGCTAAATTCAACTCTTTTATTAGTTACTCCTTCTAAATTAGGTTGTATAAATGATACACAATTGAGTATCGAAATGCTTAAACAAAGAGAGATAAATTTCGATTGGTGTGTCAATATGTTTAAAGACAAAGATAAATTTCAACAAACCACTCAACCATTTTATGATAAGGTTTTTCCAAGATGGTGGATTTTACAAGAAAACTTGCAAAATTATATAAAAAAAGTTCTTTATAATATGTAAGTACTTTTAAAAAGCAGAAAAGAGTTTTCTTTATTTTTAATATTAATAATTGTTTTTATTATTTTTTTAATATATATAAGTTTATTATAATATATTTAGTTATATACTATGATTAAGAGAATAAAAAGGATTTAAAATGAAAATTCTATTAATTACAATTTTATTTATGACAACAACTATCAACTTAAGTGCTAAAACAACTAATCTTTATCAACATGCAAGATATGTAAGAATATCTCTTCAACAGCAACAAAATGTTAAAAATAGTTATAAAAAACTTTTTTTTGCCACTAGAGCAGCAAAAAAAGGTAATCCAAGAGCTCAATTTGATTTAGCAGTTATGTATGCTACAGGTAGAGGAGTTCCAAGAAATGAACGATTTGCTTTTAATTGGTTTCATAAATCAGCTAGACATGGTTTTGTAGAAGCTAAATATTATATGGGGATTAGTTTTGAACAAGGTAGAGGTGTAAGAGCCAATGCACATCTAGCTAGATATTGGTTCAAACAAGCAGCAAAAGCAGGACATCCCAAAGCTATATATCATCTATCTCGAATTGAAAAGTATCTTAATCATAGAGGAATAATAGGTCATCGTTATAGTATGAGATAATTTTAATATCTATTAGTTATAATCATAAAATTAAAAAAGGGATTTTATGCAACACCTAGTAGATACTAATGATTTAAGCGATAAACAGATAGAAAATATTTTAAATGATGCCAAACGATTTAAAAAGCAGATACCAAAAGCTCTTCTAAGAGATAAACTCCTTATTACACTATTTTTTGAAAGTTCTACACGGACTCGAAGCTCTTTTGAAGTGGCAGCCAAAAGACTTGGAGCTAGTGTAGTTCATCTCGACCCATCTAAAAGCTCTACAAAAAAAGGGGAAAGTCTTAGTGATACTTTTGCTAATCTATGTGCTATGGAGCCTGATGGTGTCATTATCCGACATGAATATAACAATACACCCAAAAAATTAGCAAACAAAGAGTTAACCCCTGTGCTAAATGCAGGAGCAGGAAACTATGCACACCCTACCCAAGCACTACTTGATTATTTCACAATGGTTGAAGAGTTTGGAGATGTAAGAGGAAAAACTATTGCTATAGTAGGAGATATAGTTAGCTCTCGGGTCGCTAGTTCTGGAATTCGTCTATTTAAGAGAATGGGAATGAGAATTATACTTATAGCACCTCAACCTTTTATGCCTAATAATGATTTAGAAAAATATGAAAAATTAGAAGATATTATAGACCAAGTGGATATAGTTATGAGTCTAAGAGCCCAATTAGAGAGACACAAAGCTCCTATTTTTGAAGATTATAATGAATATGCCAAAGAGTATTGTATCACCAAAGATAGAGTAGGAGATAGAGATATAATGTTACTTCATCCAGGCCCTGTAATGCGTAATATTGATATATCTGATGAGATGCTAGAAGATAATAGATGTAAAGTATTAGAACAAGTCAAAAATGGTGTATTTGTTCGTATGGCTATTCTAAAATGTCTATTGATTGATAGTTAATGGATGAAATAACTTCACTTGCACAACAGAGAGTTCCTTTTCTCTTTGTTATATCTTATGATAAAAGTAAAATATTCTCTCAAAAATTAGATGAGTTAAATAATAATATACTTTTTAAGATAGGTAAATATAGAAACTATTTACCCATTCCTATAGATAAAAACTATAAACTCAAAAAATATCTTATAGATTTCAAAACCTACAAACAAGAATTTAAAAAAGTAATAGAAGAGATAAAATCAGGTAATACCTATCTATTAAATTTAACATTCAAAACAGAAATAGAGACAGATTTATCACTCAAAGAGATATTTATTTATGCTAAAGCCAAATATAAACTCTATTTTCAAGATAAATTTATCTCCTTTTCACCTGAAAAATTTATAGAAATACAAGGAGATAGTATATCTACCTATCCTATGAAAGGTACTATAGAAGCTCATATACCAAATGCTACAGAGAAGATATTAGCTAATAAAAAAGAGATGGCTGAACATATAATGATAGTAGATTTGATGAGAAATGATTTAGCAATGGTAGCAAAAGATGTAAAAGTAGAGAAATTTAGATATATAGATAAAATCAAAGCAGGAGAAAAAGAGTTACTACAAGTTAGCTCAAAAATAACCGCCAAACTATCCCAAAATTGGAGAGATAATTTAGGCAGAATACTAAATACTATACTACCAGCAGGTTCTATTACAGGAACACCAAAAAGAAGTACAATTAATATTATTAAAAATATAGAAAACTATAATAGAGGGTTTTATAGTGGAGTTTTTGGTATTTTCGATGGAGAAAATCTATATTCTGCTGTTATGATACGATTTATAGAACAACAAAACAATAAACTATATTATAAAAGTGGTGGTGGCATAACTATAGATAGCGATGCCTTTAGTGAATATAGTGAATTAATAGATAAAATCTATCTGCCTCTTTGATAATTAAAAGCTATAAAATAGAACTCTACATTTAGCTAGTTTTCTAATAAAAACTTAATAATTTTAATAGATGCATTACCATCACCATACGGATTATCTGCTTGAGTCATAATCTCGTATTCAATAGGATTATTCAAAAGGAGTTGTGCTTCTGATATGATTTTAGCAGGATTTGTTCCTACTAATTTAACTGTACCAGCATCAATTGCTTCTGGTCTCTCTGTAGTATTACGCATAACCAAAACAGGTTTAGCAAGTGATGGGGCTTCCTCTTGAACTCCTCCACTATCTGTAATAATAAAATATGATAAGTTCATAAGATAGATGAATGACTCATACTGCAATGGATTAATGAGATAAACATTTGATATATCAGATAAAAGTTCATTAACTGGATTTTGCACATTTGGATTTAGATGTAGAGGATATACTATATCTATAGTTGGATTATCTATTGCTAGTTTTTTAAGTGCTTTGCATATATTTATAAAACCTTGACCAAAATTTTCTCTACGATGTCCTGTTACTAATATAAATTTTCTATCTTTTTTAATACTATAACCACTATTAGATATTTGAGTTATAACTTTTTCTTGCAAAAGTGAATTTTTTTTGATTTTATCCAATGCCCAAAATAGAGCATCTATTACAGTATTGCCTGTTACTATAATATTATCAGGATTTTTGTTCTCTTTTATCAGATTGTTTTGACTAGTTACTGTTGGTGCAAAATGATAAGTGGCCAATACTCCTGTAATCTCTCTATTTACCTCTTCTGGCCAAGGACTATATATATCTCCTGTTCGTAGTCCTGCCTCTACATGTCCTACAGCTATCTTTTGATAAAATGATGCCAAAGAGGTGGCACTAGTAGTGGTGGTATCTCCATGGACTAGTACAATATCAGGATTGAACTCTTCTAAAACCTCTCTCATACCCAATAAAACATTAGCTGTCACATCATATAAATCTTGTCTAGTTTTCATTATATTCAAATCATAATCAGGAGTAATCTCAAACACATCTAATACTTGGTCAAGCATCTCTCTATGTTGAGCAGTTACACATACTCTCATATCAAAATCATCTCTATAATCTCCAAAAGCTTTTACCAATGGAGCCATTTTGATAGCCTCAGGACGCGTTCCAAATACAATTAATACTTTTTTCATATATTTTAACTTTCTTTATTTTTTATAATTATATACAAATCTATGTTAAAATAAGAGTATAATTAATAGATAAAAACATAAAATAATTATATATATTATATTATATTAATATTTGTTGTGCTATAATTATGAATTACTAAAAATAGGAGGATTTTTGATGAAAATAATTGAAATAACGGGTATTGCAGGTGTTGGTAAAAGCTATATATTAAATAGACTATTGAAAAATAACAATAGTGTCTCTGATATGGAATTAATCAAAAAATACCATATCACAGATATATATTTGGTATATCTGTTTTTTAAAACTAAAAACTCTTCAAAACTACTTAGAGTTATACTTGATATTACAAGAGAGCTTAATATGTCTCTATTGGATAGAATTAATTTTATAAGAAATACAATTAAAAAAATTGGTAAACAGAGTTATCTATCTAATATCGATTTTATTGATGATAGAGTGGTATTAGTAGATGAAGGGATTTCTCATATTTATCAAAATATAGTAACAGCCAAAACACAAAATAACCTAAAAATTTTAATTTTACTTAACAAATTTATATCTCTTGTAAAACTTCCTGATGAAGTAATAGTCATAGATGCACCTACTCCTATAATCATCCAAAGATTAACAGAGCGTGGGCATAAAAGGGTAGTTAAGCATAAAGATATAGAATATTTTGTCAAAAGTTCCAAAAAAAATCTATCTATAATATATAAAAATTTTCCAAAAGTTAGAACTATTATAAATAAATAAAGAGAGAAAAGAGAAGAAAATGTATAAATTATCACAAGATTTAATTGATAAATTAAATAAAGAAAATATTAGATACTGTCATTGGAAGAGTAATCTTTTATTAAATGATGCCTTGGATGGATATGACGATTTAGATTTATTAGTTAATAGAGACGATATATATAAATTTGAGAAGCTAATTATCCAACTTGGGTTTAAAGAGGCATCTAATAAAAATATATCATTTACTTCTATTAAACACTTCTATGGTTATGATAATAAGAGTGGAGAACTACTACATCTACATATTTACTATCAAGTAAAAACAGGCCCTAGTTGGACAAAATCTATTCATTTTGATTTTGAAAATTATATTTTGGATAATCTAATAGTTCATGAAAGTGGTATCCATATCCCTAAGAAACATATAGAGTTGGTGATATTTATATTTAGGATAATGCTTAAATACTCTAAAGTAAATGAGTTTATTTTAGTAAACAGAGAACACGAGCGAACTCTAAATGAGATTATATACTTACAAAATGGAGCAAATAGAGATAAAGTCAAAGAGTTTTTAGAGAGTTATTTTAGTAATATTAGTGAAAAAGAGTTTTATAGCTATATTGATATTATTAGAGATGGGAGCAAAATCAAAAAATATTTGGCAGGTAAAAGAGTCAAAAAAAGATTAAAAGAGTATAGATATATGAGTAGTTTAAAAGAGAATTATATAAATATATCTCAACTCTTTTATCGCTCTTTTAATAAACTCTTTTTCAAACAAAAAAAGAAAATTCACTCTACTGGTACTTTAATAGTTATTGCAGGATTAGATGCTACAGGCAAAACAACTATTACACATGATTTAAAAAAATGGCTTGGTAAAAATTTTACACTATCTTTAATCCATTTTGGAAAACCTAACTCAACACTTATTACATACCCTTTTAACTTTTTGATTAAACTTCTTAGAAAAGAAGCATCAAGTAATAATAGTTTAAAATCAAGTATCCAACAAGATACTCCTAAACCATTTTTATATTTGCTTCGTCAAGTTATTTTGGCTTATGATAGATATACCCTTGCAAAAAAGTGTTGGGAAAAGACCTCATCAGGAGAGATTGTAATACTTGACCGTTATAAATCAGAAGATTATGGTGTAATGGATAGCAAAAGATTAAATACTATCCATTATAGTGGTCTCAAACTCAAACTAGCAGAGTTTGAAAATCATTTATATGATACAATGCCAACACCTGATGTTCTATTTTATTTAACTGTCCCTGTAGAAATTGCTGTACAAAGAAACCATGACCGAATAAAAGAGGGAAAAGAGAGCGAAGAGTTTATCAGGCTTCGACATAAACAAAACAGAGATTTGAATTATATTGCACATCATAAATATATAATAGATACCAATCAACCTTATGAGAGTGAGATAAGAGATATAAAATCTAAAATATGGAATATGTTATGAGAAAAAATCTAATATTTTTAGGGGGAGAAGATGTAAGTAGCAGAATAGAAATTTCAAAAAAATTTATGGAGTTAGGATATAACATAAATATTATTGGTACAGAAAAGGAGGATAAGTTTATTAATAATGGAATTAATTATGAAAAATATAACTTTAGTAGAGAGTTTACTATTTTAGATGATTTAAAATCTATTTTAAGATTGAGAAATATATTAAAAGAGCAACCATATAATACAATTGTTCATGCTTTTGATACAAAACCTACTCTATTTTTGCCTTTTGCTTCTTTTGGGTTAGATAATATAAAGGTAAGTCGTACTATTACAGGTATGGGTAGAATATTTACAGAGAGAACTCTAAAAAATAGAGTTTTAAAAAGGGTATATAATGTACTCCAAAAGGGTATTAAATCCAAAGTTGATTTTACAGTATTTCAAAATAGTGATGATGCTAAATATTTTGAAGAAAATAGCTTAACACAAGAAGATAAATCAACTATTGTTAAGAGTAGTGGTATTGATTTGAAAAAATTTACAACCTCTATAGATATGAAAAGGGTAGATAGATTAAAAGATGAATTGGGTATAAATAGAGATACCAAGACATTTATTTTGGTAAGTAGAATGGTTAAACAAAAGGGTATTTTGACCTATCTAAAATCTGCAAAAATATGTCATCAAGAGGGCTATAAATATAATTTTCTATTAGTTGGACAACTAGATACAGATAAATCTATAACACTGGAAGAGATAGAAGAGTATAGTAAATATGTAAAATATCTCGGAAGAAGAGAAGATATAAAAGAGTTATTAGCACTTTCAGATATTTTTGTACTTCCTACTTATTATAGAGAGGGAGTTCCTAGAGTTTTACTTGAAGCATCTGCTATGGGATTAGGGCTGATTACGACTAATATGCCCGGATGTAAAGATGTAGTAATAGATGAGTATAATGGAAAATTAGTAGCTATAAATAGCTATAGAGATTTAGCTAGTAATATGATATATATGGCAGAAGATGAAAAATTAAATATATATAAACAAAATAGTCAAAAAAAAGTGGAAGAGTTTGACCTTAATATAGTAGTTCAAGGTTATGATAAAGTATATAAGATGTTACGATAAAGGATATAAAATGTGGGAAATACAACTATTCAAATTAAATTATGATGAGAAAGAGTCAAAAGCTGTCAAAGATATAGTTGATAGTGGTTGGATAACAATGGGGGAAGAAAGCAAAGAGTTTGAAAATAGATTTGCTAAAATGTTGGGAGATAATATATTTGCAATAGCTGTATCAAGTGGTACTGCATCTTTGCATATGGCACTTTTGGGTTTAGATATAGGTATAGATGATGAGGTTATTATCCCAGCACTTACATTCGTAGCAGATATAAATGTAGTTAAAATGGTTGGTGCAACTGCTGTATTATCTGATTGTGGTAGTTATAATAATTGGAATGTCACAGCTAAGAGTATAGAAGCTCAAATCACACCAAAAACCAAAGCTGTTATTGTGGTACACTTTGCAGGGTATCCATGTGAGATGGATGAGATAGTTGAGTTGTGTAATAATAAAGGTATATATTTAATAGAAGATTGTGCTCATGCACCAGATGCTAGATATAAAGGAAAAGCATGTGGAACATTTGGAGATTATGGCTGTTTTAGCTTTTTTACTAACAAAAATCTATCTGTTGGAGAGGGTGGAATGTTGGTTTGCCAAGATGAGAAATTAGCACTAAAAGCCAAATATTATAGAAGTCATGGAATGAGTGCTTTGACTTTAGATAGACATAAAGGTAGAGCAATTTCTTATGATGTAGCTCATATCGGATTAAATTATCGTATTGATGAGATGCGTTCTGCTATTGGTTTGGTTCAACTTGACAAACTTCAAGATGCAAATAAAAAGAGAGAGATATTAGTCAAAAGATATATAGATAGACTATCTACTATAAAAGATATATATATTCCTTTTACAAATCTAAAAAATATAGAGTCTGTATATCATATTTTTCCAATTCTCTTATCTTCTCAAATAGATAGAGTTTGGCTTATAGATAAGTTGAAAAATAGAGGAATACAATCATCTATTCACTATCCTGCTTTTAGAGATTTTACAGCTTTTAAAGATATTGGTCTAAACTCTGCTCCAATTGCAGAAGATATTGCAAATAGAGAGTTAACTTTGCCTCTATATCCTACTATGAGTTTGGATAGGGTTGATTTGGTTTGTGATAGTTTATATCAGATATTAGAATTGGAGATGGTATAATGGATATATTGGATTTAATAGGCAGAGACCAAGAGCTTTTTGATAGTGATATTGTTCTATTTAATGATAAATTATCTCAAATTATTACACAATCATCATTTTTGGTATTAGGAGGTGCAGGAACTATTGGTCAAGCTGTAACAAAAGAGATTTTCAAAAGAGAACCCAAAAAACTTCATGTGGTTGATATTAGTGAGAATAATTTAGTCGAACTAGTAAGAGATATACGAAGCTCTTTTGGTTATATAGATGGTGAGTTCAAAACTTATGCACTTGATATTGGAAGTATCAATTATGATGCCTTTATAAAAAGTGATGGAGAGTATGATTTTGTATTAAATCTATCTGCATTAAAACATGTTAGAAGTGAAAAAGATACATTTACACTTATGCGTATGATAGAGGTTAATATCCAAAATACTATAAAAACAATCAAACAATCTAAAAAAAATGGAGTAAAAAAATATTTTTGTGTATCTACAGACAAAGCTGCAAATCCTGTTAATATGATGGGTGCATCAAAACGAATTATGGAGATGTTTTTAATGAAGGAGAGTTTGGACATTCCTATATCTACAGCTAGATTTGCTAATGTTGCATTTAGTGATGGCTCTTTGCTTCATGGATTTAATCAACGAATAGAAAAAAATCAACCACTCTCAGCCCCAAAAGATATTAAACGATATTTTGTAACTCCAAAAGAGTCAGGGGAACTGTGTCTAATGAGTTCACTTTTAGGAGAAAATAGAGATATATTTTTTCCAAAACTAAGCGAAAAACTTCATCTAATAAGTTTTGCAGATATTGCAATTGAATATCTACAAAAGATAGGTTATGAACCATATCTATGCAGTAGTGAAAATGAAGCAAGAGAGTTAGCAAAAATATTACCACAAAAGGGTAAATGGCCATGCTATTTTTTCAATAGTGATACAACAGGTGAAAAAGATTTTGAAGAGTTTTTTACAGATAGAGAGTTATTGGATATGCAAAGATTTGAAAATATAGGAGTAATTAAAAATAAACCTATATTTGATAATAATAGATTGGACTTTTTTATAAAAAATATAAATGAGATAAAAAACAAAGAGTTATGGTCAAGAGATGAGATAGTTAAACTATTTTTCAAAACAATTCCAGAGTTTGAACACAAAGAGACTGGAAAATTTTTAGATAATAGGATGTAGTCATGGTACAAAGATTTTTTGATATACTATTTTCGAGTTTAGCACTACTGTTTCTCTCTCCAATTTTGATTATCGTAATGATAATCCTCAGATTTACAGGAGAAAAAGAGATTTTTTATATTCAACCTAGAGTTGGAAAAGACGGCAAACTTTTTAACCTACTAAAATTTGCAACAATGTTAAAAGATAGTCCTAATATAGGGACAGCTACAATTACCGTAAAAGATGACCCAAGAGTTTTACCTTTTGGAGGATTTCTTAGAAAAACTAAGATAAATGAGTTACCACAGTTACTTAATATTCTAAAAGGAGATATGAGTATAATAGGTCCTAGACCACAAGCTAAGAGGTGTTTTTTGGCATTTCCTAAAAATATTCAAAAGAGTATCATTGAAGTCAAACCTGGACTTTCAGGTATTGGGTCTATTGTTTTTAGAGATGAAGAGACTATGTTAGATAACCCTGAAATAGATAGACTACTATTTTATGATACTGTTATTGCACCATACAAAGGAGAGCTAGAAGAGTGGTATATTGCCAATAGAAATATATTTACCTATTTCGCACTTATATTTATAACAGTTTGGGTAGTCCTAAAATCAGATAGCAAAATATATAAAAAAATATTCAGAAACCTACCAGAGGTTTCTCATAATGACCTAAAGAGATATATCTAAGATGGAGTTAATTCAAATAGCGATTATAAATATTTTTGCAAAACTACTTAAATTTCTATTTGAAATAGGAACATCTTTTTTTGTAGATAAAAATACTTATGGAGAGTTTGCTCTAATATTAAGTTATATATTGATATTTACCAAAATCTCCTCTTTTGGAATACAAAATATTATGGTAAGAGATGTACCCAAATACTCAAATCAAAACTATATCTCTTATCTATTTTTCAACTCCTTTATAGTAATTTCTTTAGTCTCTATAGTTTTAGTTATCGCACTATATCAGTATAACTTCTCATATATAAAAGAGTATCCCAATATATATATAATATTTTGGTTACTCTCTTTGACTATTTTTTACTCAACCTATCTTAGAAGTATCCAAAAAGTTAAATTATGGATATATTTTCAAGATATTCAACTCTATATTATATATTTTTTACTTTTAGGAGTTTTGTATTTTACAGAAGATAAAAAGATAAGCATAGATTTTATACTAAATATCTATACTGTAGCTGTTATGGGTACTTTTTTATCTGTTATTATATTTGTTCGATTTAAAGAAAGGTTATATTTAGTCTCAAAGCTATCTTACTCTAAAATAGAGTATATTATAAACAACTCACTACCTGTACTTTTTACGGGACTTACTTATCTGATTATATCTCGTATAGATATTATAATGCTAAATAAATATGTAAGTTTAGAGTTAGTAGGAGAGTATAATATAATTGCTAGAGTTACACTTCAAGTTCTATTTTTTAATCAAGTAATTGTCTCATACTATTATCCTAGATTAGCTAAAATGTTTTCACAAAAAAAGAGTATAAAGCAAATATCGGCATATAATAGAAAATTTCTATTTTTATCTTTTATATCAGTTAGTATAGTTAGTTTATTTCTATTTATTGGAGTATATTATTTTGCACTTTTTGATATATTAAATATCAAAAATAAAGAGATATTTTTTAATGTATTTTTAATACTTATGATAACACAAATTATATACTCTGCAATATGTTTTTATGGAAATATACTCATATATATACATAAACAAAATATAGAATATTTCAATAACTTTATGGTGCTATTATTAGCAATTATACTAAATATATTACTTATTCCAACTTATGGAGTATTAGGTGCTTCAATAGCTACATCTATTGCTTTACTTTTGGGTAATTTTTTACAAATGCTACAAGTTAGACATTTTATGGGGAGTTTTTTTGTATAATATTATAAAAAATTAAGATAAAGTTTAACTCTGTGAAAAAAAAGCTTCTTTTACTTTTATTAGTAAGTCACTATATTGATGCCTCTGAACTAGATTTAGGTATGGGTATAGGTGATATGTATTATCCTGATTATCTAGGTTCAGACCATACAAACAATATGATTATCCCATTTCCATTTATAGACTATCATAGTAAAAAACTAGATATTGACAAAGATGGAATTAACCAACAACTATTTTCTATAGATAGATTGAGTGCTAGAGTTAGTATGAACGGTTCATTACCTGTTAGTAGTTCTGGAGCTAGAGAAGGGATGGCTGACCTTGACTTAGCAGGTGAAATTGGTCCTGCATTGGTTTATAAGTTTTATATCCAAGATGAATTGACTTTAAAATTGGATATTCCTATTCGTGCTGTGATTTCTACTAATTGGAAAACTCTTAACTATAGAGGATATAAAACAGACCCAAGAATAGCTATAGATTATGATATTGAGGGGTATCTATGGCAATTTCAAACAGGTATAGTTTGGTCTGATAGTAGATATAGTAACTATATATATGGTATAGATAATGGTGATGTGAGAGAAAATAGAGCAAAATATAAAGCCAAAGCAGGTTATTTAGGATGCAAAACTTCATTTGGAATATCTAAAAAGTATGCAAGGATATGGGCAGGAGCAGTTATCAGATATTATAATTTATCTGGTGCTATTTCAAAGAGTAGTCCACTAAAAAAAGAAAACTATGCTATATATAGTGGATTATTTATCGCTTACTTATTTGATAAAAAGTTTTCACAGAAGATAAAAAAATGGATAGAATAGGATAGATTTATTAGGATAATAAGCTTTATTAAATTATAAATGTTATAATTCCTTAAAAAAATCTGAAAGGTAATTATGAGTATAGCTATTATGACCTCTGGTGGTGATTGTGCAGGAATGAACCCTGCTATTAAATATTTTGTAGAACATGTATTAAACCAAGATTTAAATCCTTATTTAATTTATGATGGATTAGAAGGTATGATAGATAACCATATACAAAAAGCTACTTTAAATGATGTCAATGCTATTATTCATTTGGGTGGTACAGTTATAGGAAGTTCTCGTTCCAAACGATTTTTTGAGTATAATTATAGAAAACAAGCTTATGAGAATTTACAAAAATTGAATATAGACAAGATTATTGTTCTTGGTGGAGATGGCTCTTTTCGAGCTATGGATATTTTTTCTCATGATTTTGGAATAAAATTTGTAGGTATTCCTGCTACAATTGATAATGATATTTATGGAACAGAATATTGTCTAGGTGTTGATACAGCTTTAAATATGATTAGAAGCTCTATTGACTCTATTCGTGATACGGCTTCATCATTTAGACGAGCTTTTGTAGTAGAGACTATGGGTAGAGAGTCAGGCTATCTGGCTCTTATCTCTGCTATCACTTCAGGTGCAGAGATTTGTGTGATACCAGAGATGCCGTATGATTTGGAAAGCAAAAAAAAACAAATCCAAAAAGATATAGATGAGGGAAAAAGATATGTTTTAGCAGTGGTAGCAGAGGGTACAGAAAAAACAGATGAGGTTTATAAATTTTTGAAAAATGATATGCATATGGATACTAGAGTAACGGTTCTTGGTCATATTCAAAGAGGAGGAAACCCAACCGTTTTCGATAGACTTATGGCAAGTAATTTTATTAAACACTCAATTGATAGAATTTTAGAAAAAGATTGTGCTGGTGAGGTGATTGTATATAAAAAGTCATCATTTAAGTTTATAACGATTGATTATATAGCCTCACATAGTTATAAAATATCTAATGCATTAATCGGATTATACAAGATAGATTATTGTGGTAATAAATGTTAAAGGAGTTGTATGAATTTACATACATATAAAATAAAAGAAGAGTATAAAACAAGTGTAGCTTATTTCTCAATGGAGTTTGCTATAGACCAAGCACTAAAAACCTATTCAGGTGGATTAGGATTTTTGAGTGGTTCACATATGCGAAGTGCTTATGATTTAGGTCAAAATGTAATTGGTATAGGAATGCTTTGGAGTTATGGATATTATGACCAAGAGAGAGACCAACACAAAGATTTAAAAGCTAATTTTATCCGAAAAAGATATTACTTTTTAGAAGATTTGAATATTGAGGTCAAACTTAGTATCAATAATCATCCTGTTTATGTTAAAGCTATGTTATTAAAACCTGAAACATTTGGAACAGCTCCTATAATATTTCTATCAACTGATTATGATAAAAATGACCATTTAGCTAGAACAATTTCATATAAATTATATGATGCTTATGAAGATACGAGAATAGCCCAAGAGACTGTTTTAGGAGTAGGTGGAGTTAAAGTTTTAGAAGCATTAAATCAAAAGATTGATATATATCATCTTAATGAAGGACATGCTTTACCTCTAGCTTTTGAATTATATAAAAAATATTCAACTCAAGATGAACTTAGAAAACATATTGTATTTACAACCCATACACCTGAGAAAGCAGGGAATGAAGAGCATAATATTCATAAACTCCAACAGATGGGATTTTTTACAGATTTGAGCTTGAATAAGGTTAGAGAGTTAACTCAAATAGAAGATGAGCATTTTTCATTAACACTTGGAGCATTGAGAGTTTCTAAAATAGCTAATGGTGTATCTAAATTACATAGTATAGTTTCTAATAATATGTGGAAAGATTATGAAAATATAGCTTCTATAATCTCTATTACCAATGCACAAAATAAAAAATATTGGGTAGATGACCAACTATTACACTTTTTTGATACAAATGAAGATTATGAGATTGTAGGTAGAAAAAAACATCTCAAAAAGAAACTCTTTGAGTTAGTAGCTAATCAAACAGGTAAACTTTTTAACCCTGATGTATTAACTATGGTTTGGGCAAGACGATTCGCAGAGTATAAACGACCTGATATGTTAATTTATGATTTGGAAAGATTTAAGAAGTTAGTAACTAATAGTGAAAAACCAATACAGATTATATGGGCAGGTAAACCATATCCATTTGATATGGATGCTATACATATATTTAATGAACTTCATCATTTATCATTAGATTATCCAAATGTAGCAGTTCTATTAGGGTATGAACTTGAATTATCAGCAATGCTAAAAAAAGGTTCTGATATTTGGCTAAATACCCCTAGAATTACAAGAGAAGCTAGTGGAACAAGTGGAATGACGGCTGCTATGAATTCAGTAATTAACTTTTCTATCAATGATGGATGGATGCCTGAATTTAGTGAAGATGGAGTTAATAGTTTTATTATTCCTGCAGACCCTAGCTTGGATATAGAGACCCAAGATAAACAAGACCATACAAATATGATGAATATTTTGGAGAACAAGATTATCCCTCTCTATTACAATAATCCAGATGAGTGGCTTAAAATTCTCAAAAACTCTATGAGAGATGTCACTCCATATTTTGATTCTGGAAGAATGGCTGATGAATATTATGCAAAAATGTATAATTTCTAATCAAATTATCTCAAGCTTTTTGGCTTGAGAATGGAGGTTCTAATGAAAAAGTTTTTTGTTTTATTGATAATTACTATACTATCTATATTTTTTTTCCTTCTTAGTAAACAAGGAAATGAACTATTTAAACCATATATATCAACTTATATAGAAAATCAACTTGAAGAAAATATAAGTGTTGAAATTCAAAAGCTACAAATAGATATAAATGAGATAAAATTAACTGCTATATTAAATCACAAAACAGCTATCAAAGCCCAAGCTCAAATATCTCTATTTGAAAAAGATATAATAAATAATATTCAAATAGATTTACCTAAAACTGAGATAAAAGAGCTACTAGCTATATCCAATCAACCCCTCTATGCTAAAGGCAAAGCTAATATACATATAGAAACTCCCACATTAAAAAATTGGAAAATAGAAGCTAAATCAGAGATAAAACTATATGATATACTACTAAATAAAGAGGTTTTAAAAAAAGCATTAAATATAGATATTCCTACTAATACTAAAATAAATGGGGTTCTAAATATAGAAAAAAATAGAGATATATTAACAAGCAATGGAAAGATACAGAGCAATTTAGCTGATTTAAATTTTGATTTGGCAAAATATAATTATAAAACTCATAAATTAGACTCTGATTATTATATAAAAATATCGGATTTGAGCAAGTTTAAATATCTTATAAAACAGAAGCTTTATGGTCTATTAGAGATGAATGGAAGCATACATAAAGACAAAATGTTAATCGTGACAGGACGAACAAATAGTTTAGATGGAATAGTTGATTTTAAACTAATTGATAATCACATAAAAGCAGAGATATTTGATATATCTGTAGAAAAATTAATAAGAATGTTTCACTATCCTCAAATTTTTAATGCTAAATTGATAGGCACTCTAAACTATAATCTAAAAAAAGAAAAGGGTATAATTGATGCTAAACTAAATAATGCTAGACTACTTCCTAACCAATTAACTACACTTATCAAAAATATAAAAGGTTTAGATTTGACAAAAGAGAGTTATAACCAGACAACCTTTATTGGTAATATAGACAAAAATAATATCAAATTTAATTTAAATGCAAAAAGTAAAACCACTACTCTATCATTAAAAGATGCAACTATGAATAAAAGAACAGAAAAAATAGATACTAAATATACTATTAAAATAGGTGAACGAGATATAACTGGAGAAATCAAAGGTAGTATCAAGAATCCCAAAGTTACTATAGACTCATCAAAGTTTATTGAACATAAAATTTTAAATGGTATATCAAAATATATTAAAAATGGTTCTTTGGAAGATTTTGGTATAGGAGAAAAAGAGCAAAAAGCAATTAAAGATACTTTTCTTGAACTTTTTAAATAATCTATTTTCTTTTAAAGAATTATTATAAAATTCTAACAATTTTATAGTATAATTTTCTCATTTAAATCAAAATGGAGTTCAATTTATGAACAATTTACTGAAGATACTGGTTGGTTCTAGTTTTGCTATAGCTATAGCTTATTATACACATATATCATTTGGGCATATGCTACATGCAGAGTTTCTTATGATAGCTGCTATATTTGGGGCTTATATGGCAATGAATATTGGAGCAAATGATGTGGCTAATAATGTAGGACCAGCTGTTGGTTCAGGTGCATTAACTATAGGTGGAGCTATATTAATAGCCTCAATATTTGAAGCGACAGGAGCATTAATAGCAGGTGGTGATGTTGTTAAAACTATTAAAAAAGGTATTATAGACCCTAGTGCATTTGGTAGTGACCCTATGATGTTTGTTTATGCTATGGCAGCAGCTCTACTAGCTGCTGCATTATGGTTAAATCTTGCTACTTGGCTCAAAGCACCAGTATCAACTACACACTCTATTGTAGGTGGTGTAATGGGTGCAGGAGTTGCAGCTGGTGGATTTGCAATTGTATCTTGGGGAACTATGGGTAAAATTGTAGCATCTTGGGTTATCTCTCCTATTTTAGGTGGATTGATTGCTGCTGGATTTTTATATATTATCAAATCAGAGATTTTGCATAAAGATAATAGATTAGATGCAGCCAAAAAAGTTGTACCTATATTAGTATCTATTATGGCAATGGCATTTATAATCTATTTGACTATCAAAGGACTTAAACATATTTGGAGTGATATTCAATCAATATTACCATTTTTGCCAGAGAGTAAAAAACCTACAATTGGTATTGCTTTAATATTTGGTATTATTGGAGCTATTATTACTTATATATTAGTCAAACCTCGTATTAATAAAAGAGTAGAAATACTTGCTAATGATAGAGTAGCTATCAATACACTATTTACTATCCCTCTTATATTGTCTGCTGCTATGCTTAGTTTTGCACATGGTGCAAATGATGTAGCTAATGCTGTTGGACCTTTGGCTGCTATATATGATGCTCTCGCTCATACTACTATCTCTACAAAAGCATCTATTCCTTTATGGGTTATGGTTACAGGAGGAGTAGGTATCTCTGTTGGTTTGGCTCTTTTTGGACCACGGCTTATTAAAACTGTTGGTTCAGAGATTACAGAATTAGACCAAATGAGAGCATTTTCTATTATGATGGCTGCTGCTATTACTGTAGTTATCGCTTCTCAATTAGGTCTTCCTGTATCTTCTACTCATATTGCTGTTGGTGGTGTATTTGGTGTTGGCTTTCTTAGAGAGTGGCTTGATAGAAAAGGTACAAATGAGAAACATACCCAACTTAATGCACAATTAGCAATTGTAGATAAGTATAAAAATGAGTTAGATAATATTGGTAAAGACTATAAAAAACAGGTTGAACTAATTGCTAGAGTAAAAGCAGAGAAAAAAATTGCTAAACGAATTAAAAAAGAGCTTCGTGAAAAATATGTCAAACGAGGTATGGTTAAAAAGATTATATTAGCATGGATTATAACTGTTCCTGCAGCAGCCGTACTTTCTGCTATTGTATTTTATATATTAAAAGGAATGGGAGCATAAATAATCTAAATATATTATTAAGATTATCTAAGAATAGATAATCTTGATAAGAATATGATTTATTTTATCTTTAAATCTACTCTCATGGCTATTTACACTATAATTTATATCATATAGATTATCTTTGATAATCTCTTGAATAAATCCATTACTATTTCTTTGTAAATTTTTCCCATCAAAAATAGGTTTACCTCTAAATATATTCTCTAAAAATGTATCAGGATAGTTAATTGATAACATCTTACTATTAAAATCTTTTTTCTCCATACATTCAAATGTGGACATACATACATTCATACCATTTATATCCAAGCTCATAATAGGCTGACCCATACTATATACCTCAACTTTAACAAATGAATTGCTTTTGTATATAAATCCCATACCTGCATATTGTATTGTAGGTGTCCTAAGGACTATAGATGCACTCTCTTGATTTTTTTCTTTAATGAGATTTTTACTTGTACATCCATTCAAAATTAATAAAATAGCAGACAGAAAAGTAATAGTTTTTAACATAACTTATAATTCCTTTTTCAAAATTATATCTAATAAAAATAATTTTTATATTTTTTTATATTTAATAAAAATTTAAGTTTATTTTGTTATAATTTCGTCCACAAGTTGTTAATGGCCCCTTCGTCTAGCGGTTAGGATCCATGGTTTTCATCCATGTTACAGGAGTTCGAGTCTCCTAGGGGTCACCATTTTCAAACTTGTATCTTTTTTATTTAGTGGCCCCTTCGTCTAGCGGTTAGGATCCATGGTTTTCATCCATGTTACAGGAGTTCGAGTCTCCTAGGGGTCACCACTAAATATCAATCTCTCATTTTTTACTATTTTTTTTAAATATGTGTATAGTTTTGAATAAAATAGGTTAATTTTTTGATTTTATTATTATAAATTCTATTTGACTGTAAAAATTATATATTGTTATGATAAAATTCTATATCAAAAAAAATATTAAGGAATAATCATGGAACAATTTAAACAAGAGTGTCTAGCATATCATGAAAAAGGAAAAACAGCAACGCTTATTACTAAGCCATGCAAAACTCAAAAAGAGTTATCGATGGCATATACACCAGGTGTAGCCTATCCTTGTTTAGAAATAGCAAAAGACCCTAAATTAGCATATAAATATACTAATAAAGGTAATACAGTAGCAGTTATCTCTGATGGAACAGCTGTACTTGGTTTAGGAAATATAGGTGGATTGGCAGGTAAACCTGTTATGGAAGGTAAAGCTGTATTATTTAAAACATTTGCCAATGTTGATGCTGTAGATGTGATGTTAAATGTACATGAAATAGATGAAATAGTAAATGTATGTTCTGCTATATCTGATACTTATGGTGGTATTAATCTTGAAGATATATCTGCTCCAAAATGTTTTGAGATAGAGAGAATACTTCAAGAAAAGCTAGATATTCCTGTATTTCATGATGACCAACATGGTACAGCTATTATCACCTCAGCAGGTCTTCTCAATGCAGTTGAGTTGGCAGATAAAGAGATAGGAGATATAAAAGTAGTGATAATTGGTGCAGGTGCAGCAGGAATTGCTAGTGGAAATATGTACCGTCAATTGGGTGTTAAACATATCGTAATGCTAGACTCCAAAGGAGTTATACACTCAGGAAGAGATGACCTCAATAAATATAAACAAGATTTCGCAATTGAAACAACAGATAGAACACTAGAGGATGCTATAAAAAATGCAGATATGGTATTAGGTCTCTCATCTGGAAATATTATTTCTCAAGATATGGTAAAAACTATGGCTAAAGATGCAATTATTTTTGCTTGTGCTAATCCAATTCCTGAAATTACCCCTGATAAAGTTACTAGTGTCAGACCTGATATTATTGTTGGAACAGGGCGAAGTGATTTCCCTAACCAAGTAAATAATGTTTTAGGTTTTCCATTTATATTTAGAGGTGCTTTAGATGTAGGAGCTAAAAAGATTACAGATAATATGAAAATAGCTGCAGTTAAAGCACTAGCTGATTTGGCAAAAGAACCAGTACCAAATTATATCAAAGCAATATATGAAGACCAAACTTTAGAATTTGGACGAAAACATATTATACCTACACCATTCTCAAAAGAGGTTCTAGTATGGGTAGCATCAGCAGTTGCAAAGGCAGCATATGATGATGGAGTTACAGATATGGAAGTGTTTGAACTAGATAAATATCGAGATGAATTGCATAAAATGATTTATGTTGATAATGATGAGAGTTCATCTTTAACTAAAGAGTAAAAGCTATAGATATGAAAAATATATACTCTTTTACTAATTTATTAGAAAAGAGTGGTTGTATCCACTTGGTTACAACCAAAAATAAAAACTATGATTATAACTTTTCTTTAGCTCTACATACTAATGAAAACCCAAAAAGCATTTTAAAAAATAGAAGAAGCATTCAACAACAATTTCCGAATATGCAATTTATAGTCGCTAATCAAACTCATAGTGACCATATATCTATTATAACTCATACTACAAGTAGAGGATGGGATAATATAGATACCATCATAAATAGCTCTGATGCACTAATTACTAATCAAAAAGGTGTAATGCTAACAATTCTCACAGCTGATTGTGTACCTATTTTGCTATTTGACCCCAAACAAAAAGTAGTATCAGCCATTCATTCAGGATGGAAAGGCACAAAACAACAGATAACCCTTAAAGTAGTAAAAAAAATGCAAAAAGAGTTTAATTCAAATCCAGTAGATATTATAGCAGGAGTTGCTCCATCTATTGGAAAATGTTGTTATGAGGTTGATTGGGGTGTAGCACAATATTTCCAAGAGTATAACAATGCTTTTGATAAAATAGGAGAGAAATATATGCTGGATTTACCTTATATAAATAAATCCCAACTTTTAAAAGCAGGATTACAAGAAAAAAATATTGAACTTAGTAATATCTGCACTGCTTGTGAAGTTGATAAATATTTCTCTTATCGAAAAGAGAATGGATGTAGTGGTCGATTTATGAGTATGATTGGTATGCCCTTGTAATATAAAGTTTATATGAGCTATTATAATATTCAAATTATTCTAAGGATGAAAATGCGTTTAATACTATTATTTTTACTAACAATTAACCTCTTTGCTCTTGATGCAGAGTTAACAATTGAAAAGGATGTGGAATCCAAAGCATCTTTGTCTATTATAGAGGATGAAAATAGTGCAGAGAGTAGCAAATTACATAAAAAGATGTTTGCATTACTGCTCAATGATATAAAAATGAGTGGGCATTTCAATGCTGATACAAACTATCATAAAGGTAGTTTTGATGATATAATGATAGCTCCAGAACTACATGATAGAGAGTATCTATTAAAATATAGTTACTCTGCTACAGGTAATAAGCTTGATGTAAAATTGGTACAGAGTTATGACAATAGTATTGTTTTTCAGAAAGGTTATAGTATAAATAGCTCAAAACGGTATCCTTTTTTGGCACATAATGCTATTGTAGATATTAATAATGCTCTAAATTATGATGATATATCTTGGATGAAACGGTATATACTTTTTTCTAAATATACCTCATCAGGTAAAAGTGAAATTTGGGTGGCTGATTATACCCTAACATTTTCTAGTGCTATTGTTAGAGGTGGATTAAATTTATTCCCTAAATGGGCAAATCCAAATCAGACGGCTTTTTATTACACCTCTTATAATAGTCTATTACCAACACTATATCGTATAGACATGCTATCAGGAAATCGTAAAAAAATTATCTCTTCAGAGGGAATGCTGGTTTGTTCTGATGTAAGTCGCGATGGAAGCCGACTACTTTTAACTATGGCACCAAATGGACAGCCTGATATTTATGAATATAGTATAGGTGGTAGTGTAAAAAAAATAACAAATTTTAGAGGAATTGATGTCAATGGTAAATATCTAGGTGATGAGAGTCGAATAGCATTTGTATCTAATCGAATGGGACGACCTAATATTTATAGTAAATCTATAGGTTCTTCTTATGTATCAAAAGTTCCACAATATGGTAATAACAATAGCTCATGTGATGCATTTAACCAGTATATTTTATATTCAGTCAAAGAGGGTAGGTCAACTAATATCTATCTAGGTTCTGCATATAGCTCATATGTTAGACCATTGACTAGTAATGGTTTAAATCAACTACCAAGATTTTCAATTAATGGTAAAGTTGTACTTTATATCAAACAAAATCATGGTAAAAATAGCATAGGATATATGAATTTAGCAACCAAAGAGAGTATTTTGTATCCTATGGTAAGTGGTAAAATTCAATCAATTGATTGGTAAATTTTTATGCTATAATATAAAAACTTAATATAAAGGAAAAACATGAAAAAACAGTTGTCTATCATGGCTATATCATTTGTGATATTGGTATCAGGATGTGCGAAAAAAGAAGTTAGTAATTTGGGGATAAAAGATAAAAGTGTATCCCACCAACCAATAGTTCCTACCACCACTAATACTGGTTATGAAAATGTTGATTTGTATGGACAAAATAGTGATACTTATACACATAATAACTCTTATGATGATGAGGCAAATGGTGTCAAAAATATCTATTTTGATGTTGACCAATATATTATTACCCCTGATAAACTTCCAACTATTATTAATAACGCTAGATTATTAAGTAGTAAGATTAAAGCAGGTTCAAGAGTGAAAATAGAGGGTCATTGTGATGCAACTGGAACAGATGAGTACAATTATGCTTTGGGATTACGAAGAGCTAGAGCATCCAAAGAGGCTTTGGTTAGCCGTGGTATCAATTCGTCTAGTATCACTATGGTAAGTATGGGTGAAAGTTCTCCAGAGTGTACCACAGACTATTCAAGTGCATGTTATGCAAAAAATAGACGCGTTGAGTTTAAAGTTATTAGATAATGGATAGAAAGATGAAAAAAATAGTTTTAATAGGATGGTGTATCTATTTATCCTCACTGCTTTATGCAAATGAACCCTCAGTATATGGAGCAGGTAATATCGATAGTGCAAATCCTTATGGTTTGAGCAAAACAGAACAGGGTGTTTTGGAAAATAGAAGAACTCTACAGAATTTAAAAAATAGAGTAGAAGAGCAACAAAATCGTATAGATGGTTTGATAACAATAATAGATGGATTAAATAAAAAAGTTTTATCACTAAAAGAGCAAACTCATGCAAATTCTAATAGAGTAAGAGAAAATAGTGATAATAATAAAACTTACTCTCTACTACTTGAATTAGGACAGATGGTTGACCAGATAAATAACAACTATGTTACAAGGGAAGATTTAAAGGAAGCATTGGCAGGAAGTAGAACAGCACGAAATAGTACTGTTTCCTCTCCAAAAGGTAACTCTGCCGACATCTCTACTATTTATAGAGAAGGTGTTCAACTATTTGCTAAAAAAAGTTATAATACAGCTAGAGAGAAATTTCAAGAGGCACTTGCTAAAAATTATAAAAAAGCATCATCTAATTATTATTTGGGTGAGATAGCTTATTATACAAAAAATTATACCCAAGCAGTAGGGTATTATAAAAAGAGTGCATCACTATATAATGGTGCTAGTTATATGAAAATATTGTATCTTCATACTGCTATAGCTTTAGCAAGAGATGGTCAAAAGGAACAATCCAAAAACTTTTTTCAATTTGTTATAGATAATTATCCTAATACAAAAGCTGCATATATAGCAAAAAAAAATCTCTAGTAAGTAGCGATAAAGTTTGATTTGCTATTATGTTGAAAATTTTAAATAACAGGAGTTTATATGGCAATTACTAATGAAAATTGTGTTGTAGGCATTGAATATGAAGTAAAAGAAGCAGGAACAACCCAAATTGTTGATAGTAATAAAGGTGGACAACCACTAGAGTTTATTATGGGTATTGGTCAAATCATTCCAGGTCTTGAAAAAGGTTTAGTAAATATGAATGAGGGTGATAGTGCTGATATTATGGTTTCTGCAGTTGATGCTTATGGTGATTACAATGATGAAGCAATTCAAACTCTACCAATTGAGCAGTTTGAAGGTGTTGAACTAAAAGAGGGATTAACTCTTTATGGTCAAGGTGAACAAGGTCAAACAGTTCAAGTAACAGTAAAATCATTTAATGACAAAGATGTTGTAGTTGATTTCAACCATCCATTAGCTGGAAAAGATTTAATGTTCTCTGTAAATATATTAAGTGCTAGAGAAGCAACAGCAGATGAAATATCATCAGGTCAAGTTGGTGGTGAACATTGTGAAAGTGGTTCTTGTGGCTGTGGTCACTAATTAGTGTTGTGGGTTTTTCAACCCACACAATATAATCTATTTTTTTATCTCTTTATGCACTATAGTAGTTAATCCCAGCAGTTTCCATCCTTCAAAACCACTTCTATAATAGAACATTTTTTCTTTTGGGTATCCATGTTTTATCATACCATCAATAAAATGTTTGGATTGTTCACACCATATTCCATTACAAAAGATAGCTAACTCTTTCGCTTTTGAAAAATCCCACTTACCATCAGCTTTGATTTTCATACCCAATATTTGAAATATCTTTTGAGCTTTTTTTCTTGAAGCATTTTGAATAACAGGATATGGGATATTGATTGCAGAAGGTATAGTTTCTAACTCAAACCAACTTTTAAGCCGTGCATCAATAACAACACCTGTATTATTAGAGACCTTATTTTGTATAAATTTCAATAGCTCAATCTCTTCAATATTTTGAATTCCATCAGCTACATGGGTAGGTTGTATGCAAAATGGAGGACATGGTCTTGATGTTTTGCTATAATCGTCTGTCAGACGATTATTAGTATCTTGAATTCTTTCTATTTTGACTTTTTTACCAGAGTCAGTTGTCATAATGAAAGGCATCTCATTTGTAATCTTGACAGTAATATGCTTCTCTTTTGCATTCTGTGCTAATAGCAGTGATGCAAATAGTGGAAGAATAAGTAATCTTTTCATTTTTTTCCTTTTTTTATTATCTATTCAGGAACTCTAAGTCTTTGACCTACATAAATTTTATCAGGTCGTCTAACGATATCAGGGTTTGCTTCATAGATTTTTTTATACTCCATAACATTACCATATGCTCTTTTAGCAATCTTACCTAAAGTATCACCTTTTTTAACGGTAATATATCTCATCTCTTTTTTTCTAGTTTTTGCCTCTTTTGTGATTGATTGTGTATAGTTTGTATTATCTTTTAGTTTAGACTCTTCTGTATCTATAACATTTGAAATTTCATCAGAAAGTTTACTTAACTCATCACTACTATTTCCTACTTTATCATCCAATATAACTTTGTTATATGTATTAGGTTTATCACTATTACTTGCTTTTTTATTATTATCTTTCTCTGCAATAGTATCAATATCATCTGATATACTTGATAGGGAATCCACTTCAGAATCAGATAGTGATTTCAATAGTTTACTATCTTGAAATTGGTCAGAACTATCTTCTATAGGTTTTGTTGTTGAAGGGGATGTTGTTGATTGAGATGAGGTTAACTCTTTATTTTTATCTTTGTTCATTTTTTGCATAACCATCTGAACTATATTTGCAATATCTTCTGGGTTCATCTTATCATTACTATCTGTAGATACTATATTTTGTACTTTTTTTGTAATTTGGGTAGTCATAGCAGGTTCTTTTTGCTCTTCTTTTGATAATACGCTTTTCTCTCCTTTAGTAACAATCTCTTCTGATACCATATCAGTTTTTTCTATCTTTGTTGGGACAGTCTTGGAACTATTCATGCTTTTCCAACCAAAATATGCTAATGCCATGATAAGAAGTAAAAGTAAAATTATAAAAACTATCTTTTTGCTACCTCCACTATTTTTCCTACTAGAAATTTCAGCACCACGCGTCTCTTGAGCATAATAGTCATTATACTCATCTTGATTGTATTCATCTTTATTTAACATGTTTTCTCCTTTGTGTTAAAATTAAGTTATTTAGGTTTTATGGTTGTCAAACCAAGAATTTGCCAATATTGCATCCCTCCTCTGTAATATTGTATTTTTGATTTTGGATAACCTAGATAAACAAGATTTCTCATAGCACGAACACCCTGTTGACACCATGGTCCATTATCAAATATCATAATAGTTTGTGTTTTAGAAAAATCCCATTTATCACTTTTTTTAACTGCACCAAAAAGCTCAAAAATTTGACGAATAAAAGGATTATTGCCCTTGGTAGATAGTATAGAAAAAGGAATATTAATAGCACCTGGAATAGTTCCGACTTGATGCCATTTAGGCATTCTAGCATCTATCAAAAGTCCTTTATTATTATTGACTTCATTAGATATAAAATTGATAACATCAAGTTCACTAACTGTTTTTATACCTTTAATAGGTTGAAAAGCTTGTATAGTAAAAGGAGGAGCAGGTCTAGAAGTTTTTGCATAAGAGTTTTTAAGTTTATGATTTGTATCTTGAATTCTCTCTATCTTTATTGCTTCTCCATCAACATCAACATTGATAAATGGAAGCCCCTTTTTTATATTTACTTCAACCCCATTTAGTGAAGAGATAAGAAGAGATAAAGATAAAATACCTATTAGCGAAAATTTCTGTGTCTTCATGACAACCCCTTTAATATAACATAATTTTAAATTATACAATTAATAAATAATTAATTTCGTTAAGTTCTATTTTATCTGAATTTTTCTTAGGTAATTATGAACTTGTAAATATTTTTTTAAAATATATAGGATTTAGCAAATTTTATAATATAGAAATAAGAAGTAGAGTTATCTACTTCTTGAACCATCCTTTGACCCTATCAAAAACATCTTCAAATGAGCTAGTATGAGGACGACTTTCTACACCAAAGCTCTCTTGTAATTTATTAAGTAGTTTTTTCTGCTCATCATCTAATTTTTTAGGATATATGATTTTTATCTGTGCGATTAGTTTTCCTTTTCGTCCAGAGTGAACATCAACGACACCCTCATTATTAAATACAAACTGTTCTCTATCTTTAGTCCCTACTTTTAGGTCTAATTCTAACTCTCCATAGAGTGATGGTATAGTAATAGTATCACCTAAAATAGTTTGTGTAAAGAATACAGGAACTTCCGTATATATATTTGTTCCCTCACGGATAAAGTGCTTATCCTCTTCTACATTAAATGTAAGATATAGGTCACCTCTTTGCCCATTTTTAGACTGATTTCCATACCCTTGAGCTCTTAGTCTATTTCCTGTATCAACACCTGCTGGTATATTAATAGTGATAGTATCTGGCTCTTCATGGTATCCTCTTCCTGAACAGGATGGACACTTTTCTGTAACTTTTTGTCCCTCTCCATGACATTTTGGACAAGTTTGTGCAAATGACATAAATCCTTGCTTCATAACTACTTGTCCTTGTCCATTACAGTAATCACAAACTTCTAGTTTACCACCTTTAGCACCAGTACTATTACAGTCACTACAAGGTACTTTATATTTAATATTTATCTTTTTTTCCGTACCAAAGACGGCTTCATTGAATTTAAGAGGATATTCAACTTCAAAGTCCAGATTATATTTTTGGGTTTCTCTTTTTCTTCGACCTCTAAAATTAGAACTACCGCCACCAAACATAGAGTTAAATATATCCATAATATCATCCATATTTTGATGACCACCAAATCCACCACCTCTACCATGTCCTTCTAATCCAGCTTTGCCATATTGGTCATATATAGCTCGTTTCTGCTTATCACTAAGTACCTGATATGCTTCATTTATGACTTTAAATCGCTCTTCTGCTTCATTATCACCTTGATTTCTATCAGGATGATATTTCATTGCCAATTTTCTATAAGACTTTTTTAGTTCTTCTCCCGAACAGTCTCGGCTAACTTCCAAAGCTTCATAGTAGTCAAGTTCTGTCATTTTATCTCCAAGTATTAATATTGGGCGAATTCTATCATATTTTTGCTATAATTCGAGATAATATTAATATTTAAGGTGGTGATATGCAATACATCCTAAACATCTTAAAGTGGTAGAGTTTATCAAAATGGTTATATCTAACTCAAAAGTGTCAGATTATCTCTTCTAAGATAGAAAAAATTCTATCTTAGAAAATTCTAATTTATAGATTATCTATAAAACTTAACTCCTCATCACTAATATCTTTCATATAGTCACTACCACATTTTAACTCTTTGAGATATTTGAAAGCACTATTGATATTATCTTTGAGCATAATACTTCCATGTTGAGGCATAATATTAGTTACTTCTCTATCTTTGAAATTCATTAGAAAATTTCTACATACCTTATTTGAAGCTATATAATCTTGGTGAAACAAATCCATACTCTCTATATGTTCATTAAAATCATTTTCTAATATTAAATTCCATTCTAAACTAATTGATGCCCAAATATCACCTGAAAATAGTGTTTTAGTATATCTATTATAGATGGTAACAGCCCCTGGTGAGTGCATAAAAGGAGATGGTATAAACTCCAATACTGCACCAGACTCCAAAGTTAATGATGGTTTTTGTTCTGTATTAAAAAAATTATACTGCTTACCATCTTCTATATAATGTTGAATTAAAACATTAACAACAGGCGAAGTTATAATCTCTATATTTGGATTAAGTTGCAACCAGTCAATCATAGCTGATGTGACATCAGGGTCTTGATGATTTACAAAAATTTTAGTAATATCATCAAGAGGCATTATCTGTTTAATTCTAGCTAATGTCTCTTGAAACTCCCCCCTACTTCCACAATCAATAATTATTCCATCTTTTTTATCTTTAATCAAATATATATTACTTCTCAATGCCTGAGATGAAGTTGTTCCTACCCAATAGATTTTATGAAATCCTTTTTCAATAAGAGGAACAGCATCTTTCGTCAAATTATATTTTTTATTAATATCTATAGTCATAATATTAGCTTAATCTATTTTTTATATCTCTAAATAAATCAAAATTAGTAATAAATAATTCTAAAAGTTTAGGCTCAAATTTAACCCCTTTTTCTCTCTTGATAATATCTATTGCATCCTCTGAAGATATGGTTTCAGGAGAATATATACGAGGTGTAGTTAACTCATCATAGAAGTTAACAATAGATGCAATTTGTGAGTATAGTGGTATCTCATCTCCTTTTAATCCATAGGGATAACCACTTCCATCCCAATTTTCTTGATGAGCTATAATTACCTGTTTAGCCATTTTAATAAGTGTAGTCTCTTCTAAATCCTCAACAACTGAAAGACCCAAAGTTGGATACTCTTTAAACCTTATATTTTGTGCGTTTTTTCTATCTTCTTTTGGTACTCTAAGCAATCCTATATCATAAATAGACATACAGTAGTAGAGGTTATCTATCTCTTTTGAATTTAATCCACATAGTTTTGCCATAGTTTTTGCATACTCTCCTAATCGGATTGAGGCTTTCTCCTCTTTATAACTCTCCTCATGAGCTATATTACCTAACTTTTCCAAAAGTTTTTTTTGTGAACCAATTGCTATCTCAATAGCTTTTTTAAGGTCACATAATTGATGTTCTGAAGAAGCATTTTGAGTCTGGGCATCATCTTTTATATCATATAGTAAATCACAAAAATATTTAATACGCAAATGGTTAAATACCCTTAATTTAAGCTCTTCTGGACTATAAGGTTTGGATATAAAATCATTTGCTCCTAATTGATAAGTTGTTCGTTTCTCATCCTCTTTTGAAGTAACTACAATAACTGGAATACTTTTATATTCAGGATTAGATTTTAATATTCTTAGTGTCTCAATACCATCCATAATAGGCATCAAAATATCTAATAATATTATATCTACAACCTCTTTATCTAGCATTTCAAGAGCCTCTTTACCATGACCTGCTTCTAATACAGTAATATTTTTAAACTCTTCAAAAATAGATGATGCTAATGCCTGATTGAACTCATCATCATCTACACTTAAAATTATAATCTTATCAAACTCTTCAAGTTCTTTCATTATTTATTCTCCTCTTCTTTTTTCTCATCTAACAAATTTTTAACACATACCAAAAGCTCATTTTTGGGAGCAACCAAAGCCATGAAATCCCCTTTTTCAGATATTTTTTGTAGTTCTCCTGCCTTACTAGCTAAATCTTTAATACCAATATTGGATAATACACCTTTGAGTGCATGGAAATCTTCGACAAGTTCTTTTATATTTTTATCTTGGAAATTTTTATTAATTCGTCTTACATATTCTGCAATACTACTTAATGCCTTATTAAAAAGCCTATTAGATACATTATCATTAAAATTATTTTTTAGATGATTGAGTGCTATAGTTTTCATATTTGAACACCCATTGCTATCTGTTTCTATTATTTCAGACTCTTCTTCTTTATATTTTGGGTCAAGCGTCTGTTTGTCTATATCACTAAACTCATTATGTATAAGTTTCAATAATTTACTCTCTATATCAGCTCTCTCTAATGGTTTTTCAATAAAGTCATTCATTCCTGACTCTTCTGCTGCTAGTTTATCCTCTTTATAAACATTGGCACTCATACATATAATAGGTGTTTTTTTATCAAATTCTCTAATCTTACGAGTTGCTTCCAATCCATCCATAACAGGCATACGCATATCCATTAAAATTGCATCATAATTTCTATTTTTAGCTTTTTCAACTGCTATTGCACCATTTTCAGCAGTATCACAACTAATAGAGAAGAAGTTATTGAGCATCTCTTTTTCATATTCACGGTTGAGTTCAACATCTTCAACAATCAAAATATCTAATTTAGAATAATCAATCTCATCATCATTATCGAAAAACTCTTTTGAATAGACCTCTTCAATATATTTTATAAATCTTTGATATGCAATAGGTTTGTTAATCACAGTATCAAACTCTGATAAATTTTTATCATGGTCATCACCTTCAAGAGCAATAATTTTAATATGAGAATTTATCGCTTTGAGAGTTCCTGCAATATCTGTTGTATGATTTTTAAATATATCTACATCAAATATAGCTACATCATAAAACTTTCCACTAGCTACCATCTGTATAAGGGATGAAGTTATATCTCCTTGGAGAATATCATAATTTTGAAAATTTACACCCAAATTCATGAACTCTTTTGATAATTTGGCTACAAAATCATCTTTTTCAGCAAACATCATTACATTAGCTTTATTCAGAGCCTTACCTATCTCTTTTTTGCTAGATTTCTTTACAACTATAGTAACTTGAAAACTACTTCCAATATCAGGTTCAGAATCAACTACTATTTCACCATCCATCATACCTGCAATCTGTTGAGATATATAAAGTCCTAGTCCTGTTCCTTGTGTTTTATCGGTTGATTGAAATGGGTCAAATAGTGTTTCCGATACTTCAGCAGGAATACCATTCCCCGTATCATCTACATTTACAGTTATTTTGAGTTTATCATTATCTATATCTTGAATTTCTTTAATATAAAAACGAATAGAACCTTTTTTTGTAAATTTAGCAGCATTAGATAAGAGATTAATAAAAATCTGTTTAAGCCGTTTATCATCTGCATAAATTTTATACTCTAACATAGGAATATCTACAATAAAATCAACCTCTTTTTTAATTCGTGAACGAATAAGATTTGCACAATCAGTAAGTACATCATCTAAATCAATCTCTTTTGGTGACAATTCAATTCTATTATCTCCTATTTTCGCAACATCAAGTAAATCACTAACTAATGATAATAAATGATTAGAACTTTGTACCATACTATCTAAATATCTTTTTTGTTTATTATTTAGTGCCGTATCATCTAATAGTTCACTATATCCTAAAATTGCAGTAAGTGGTGTTCTTAACTCATGACTCACAGAAGCAATAAATCTCTTTTCATTACTTAGAGACTCTTCTAACTCCTCATTTACCTGTGATAGGATATGTGAAACAGTTAGTCTATCTTCATTTGCTTTTTTATATTTTTTTTCTACTTTATTTAACTCTTCTTGCAGTCTCTCAACTCGTTTTATAGTCATATCTTTATCTTTAAAATCAGCTGTTGAGTTGATACTATTAATTATATTTTGTACTAACATCATAATCTATATCTCCTTATCTCTTAATAGTGCAGTGACAAAAGTCTCATTATGAAAACCATATCCTCCAGGGAAAGCACCAATTTCACCATAGGCAAAAAATCCAATTAATGGAACTTCTGTATTATTATATACAGCTTCAATCTCTTTGATAGTCAAATCACCAAGCACCTGTTTTCTTGAACAACAAGGAAATACCAATGCAATTTCAGGTTTAAAATCTTCTCTTTTGGCTAAACAATCTTTGATACTATTATCAACATGCTCTATAATTACTTTACCTTTGGCAGCAGAGAGCCTAACTCTGGATTTTTCTTCAACATGTCCTGCAAAAATTAGTGAACCATCATCTTCATTAATCTCTAATACTGCTCTATAAACTACTTGCCCATTTCTCATAGTTACTTCAAGAGGATATTCAATACCCACTTGTGGCATATCATCATTACTAATATTGAGATACTGTTTATAAAAATCAATAGCAGGTTTACCATCTATCTTATATACTATATTTTTATGAGCTTTAGTTACAATTCTCTCTTTGCCCATACCACTCCAACCAAAAGCTCTAGCTCCGACAATATCAATCTTCTCTCTATCTATTGCCAAAGCTACAATTCCATGATTGGAAAAGTTATCTTTGGAAAAAATAAATGTATCTTTAAGAAGTAAATCATCCCCTGCTGCTCCTCCAAATACATACTCTATTCCACTTGCGACAACTCCTTGCGTATATGCATCATTATCAAAAGCAAGTCCTGAAGTAACTGTAATAATAGCAGGGTCAGAAAACTCTTTTTTTGCCCATGAGGCTATCTGTTCACCTGCTTTATAATAGTGTTCACCTTCAACTTGAATCAGTTTCAGTGATATAGCAGATGGATTAATATCTAGTAACATACAAACTATACTATCCTCTTTTTCATTAACACCTAATATCTCATCTGCATAAATCTCGCCTACAGTAGTAGAACCAAAAACCCAAAATGAGTATCTATTTAGTTCGGCGACCATCTTTCTAATATTATATTTTGGTGATGTATAAATAAATGCTAAAGATGGTTGAAAATTATTACTTATTTTATTATCTATCTGTTTTATCAAATCACTAATTGAATAGCTATGTATTATTGTACTTTTCATATCTACGCATACTCCTTTTTATCTGAAATTTGTTTAATTATTTTTTCTCTTAACTCAAAGAAATAATCAAAATGAGTTAAGAATAGTTTAATAATTTTGGGATGAAATTTTTTACCTTGCCCTGCTTTTAAACTATTATGCGTCTTTTCTTTACTGTCTAAATTCCTACACATTTCATCAAATGCTTCCACAATCGATATAATATAAGCAGATATATAAATCTCATTCTCTTTTCTCTGCTTGGGAAATCCAGTTCCATCAAAATGCTCTTTATATTGAGTCATTATCTGTTTGGTTACTTTTATAAAATCTGTATCTATAGAGTTATTTATAAGTAAATATCCTGATAATAGATATTGATAATCTGTTTTTTTATCTTTTTCTATAGATAATATTTCACCAATATTTCGTAACATTGAAGCATAATATATATTATCAGATTTTTTTTCATCATATCCAATCAATTTACTCAACGCTTTAGATAGAGTTGCTACCGTTGTAAGATTATACATACTCTCTTTTGATACCAATAGTTTTATCATATTATAAAAAGTCTCTTTTTGAGATATTTCAATATCCTCTATAGTATAGTTCTGACTGTTTTTATTCAAAGCTTCATCTATCTCCTGTGGGGTTTGCTCTTTTTCTTTGGCTTGTGTTGCAATAAGTGTAGTATCTATCTCTTCTTTTGATAATTGATTATATTTGGCTCTATACTGCTTCTTTTCTATATGGGCATAAATCCTTGAAGATAGTTCAGATAATTTAAATGGCTTAGAGATAAAATCATCTGCACCCATAGCATATAATTTATTCATCTCTTGCTCATCAGTAGTTATAATAACTATAGGTGTAAAATCATATTTTGCTTCTTGTCTAATCTCTCGTATAGTATCATATCCATCCATTTTAGGCATATGTAAATCTAATAATATCATATCAACAGAATTTTGTGATAAAAGTTCCAATGCTTCTATGCCATCTTCTGCTTCTAAAAAATGTATTGTAGGGATTTTATATAATAGTGAAACAACTAATTGTCTATTAAAGGCATCATCATCTGCAATTAAAACAGTAATATCACCTAATGCTTCCCATTTCATAGCTCTCCTTTCGTATTAATATAAAAATAAACTTAAAATATTTCCTTAATTATACACCAAAGAGATTAAATTTATAATATTTATTTAACTTATTTTTATAAATATTTCACTTAAGTATATTTTTATAATCAAATCTTTTAGATTATATTTTTTTCTATTCTTTTTCTTTAATTTGATAATATATGCTGTTATATGAAATTTTTTTAATGAAATTAATTAAAACTCACTCTTGTATCACATTTTTTTGACATTATTGAAAATCATGAAAATTATGAAAATTATAATGGAGTCGAACTACTCCTAAATAATACAAAGATATTAGTTCTGGGGAGAATAGTTGAAAATATTAAAAAAATTAAGTATTTTATATGTTGAAAATAACACAATAATATTAGATAAATATTCACCAATTTTGAAATCAAACTGTGATACTCTATATATTTCAAATAATGGTAAAGAGGCTTATCTAATATACAAAGAAAAAAAACCACATCTAATAGTGATGGACTTATATGCTTCTCAAATAGATGGAGTTACACTTGCTAAAAAGATAAGAGAAGAGGATAACACAACTTACTTAATAGCCTTAACCCATTATGTTGGTAGAGAGTTATTACTAGAAATTGTTAATTTACATTTTTCTAGCTATCTCATTAAACCTGTTAATAAATCTGAACTACTTAATGCACTACAAAAAGTATCCAAAAAAATCAGTAAGAAAAAGATAACTTATTTAATGGAAAATTGTTTTTGGAATAGTAATACAAAATCACTTTTTTATCAAGATAAACAGATTTTTTTGACCAAAAGAGAACAAAAACTTTTTCAGTTATTAATAGAAAAAAATGGTATGCCAAGTAGTGATGATGAGATATTCTTTTATGTATGGGAGAATGATTTTGATAAAACAGTAACAAATGCTTCTATAAGAACACTTATAAAAAACTTGCGTAAAAAAATCCCAATAGGTCTAATAGAGAATGTATATGGGGTGGGATATAAAATTAATCTGTAAATTTTAATTTTACACAATTACTCTACTTTTACCACACAGTTATTTTACTTTTTTTTGAGATGATTAATAAGTTTTAATAAAAAGGGAAGTATAATGAAAAAAATAAAACAATTAAAAATATATAAAAATATTTTATATATTCTAAAAAGAGTATAGAATGAAAAGATTAGACTCATTAACTCTATTATATATTGATTTTATAAGCCAAGAGAGAGAACAATACTTATCTATTTTTCAAAAATATCTTAAAAGAGTATTAGTAACACATGAGAATCTATTGCAATATTATAATGAATATAAGCCAGATATTATTGTGATAGATTTATTCGTTCCCAATACTTTAGACTTTATTAGAAAAATTAGAGAAACAGATGACAAAGTAATTATTATGGCTCTAACTAAAGACTCTACAGTCAAAACTCTAATGAGTATTGTAGAACTCTCTTTTTCTAGTTATCTTATTAAACCTGTTGAGAATAAAGAACTTAGAGAAGAGTTGCTAAAAATATCTAAAAAAATAGATGACAAAGATAAAATATTATTACCATTTTTTTGTCAATGGGATATAAAAAGCAAGATACTTTTTTATAAAAATGAAATGGTATATCTAACTAGGAGAGAATCTAAACTATTTGAGTTGCTAATTCAAAAAAAAGGTAAATTCTGTAGTGATGATGAAATTTTATATTTTGTGTGGAGTGATGATTTTGAAACCTCTGTATCCAAATCATCTATACGAACACTTATTAAAAATTTACGCAGAAAACTACCAGAGGGATTAATAGAAAATCAATATGGAGTAGGATATAAACTTATAATAGCATAACTTAAACTCCATGTTCCATCAGATATTTAGCCACTCCATCTTCATCATTATTATGGGGGAGTATTACTGTTGCCTCTTTTTTAACCTCATCTAATGCATTACTAACAGCTACAGAAGTTCCTACTATTTTAAACATCTCTATATCATTAATACTATCTCCAAATACAATCATATCCTCTAATGAAATATTTAGATACTCACTCACTTTTTTTATCGCATGTGCCTTATCTCCTAATGGATGTAAAATAGTTAAAAACCAACATTTAGTATATTGTTCAGGGGAGAGTTTTATCTCTATATTCTTACCAAAAACCTTTTTGAGTTGTTCTGATAATAGAAATAGTACTGTTTTATCACCCATATATACCACTTTGAGCGTATCATTTAGACCTTTGATACTCTCTTCTCGTCTTAATCTTGGGTCATGAGTATATCTATCATCTATCAGAGTCGATTGATATACATTCATTTTTTTTGGTACTATAAAAGCTTCACTTAAAATTTCTCTATTCTCTATAGCCAATAAAAATGGCTCTATATCAAATTTTCCCGACTCATATATAATATCATCTACTAGAGATTTATCCATTGGTTTTATATCTATAATCTCTTTTTGTGCTGTAACTACTAATGCACCATCTAATAGCATTAAAGGAGAGTTTAGCTTCATACCTTTTAGAAATTCTTCTATTTTGGCAAAACTTCTAGCTGTGGCTACTGTCAATCTAACCTTTTGAGATAGAGAGTTCCACACCTCTTTGCTAAAATCACTTACTTTTTGGTTACTATTTAAAAAAGTATGGTCTAAATCAGTTATATATAATTTTTTCATAAATCTTCACTTTTTACTAGAATTATAGTAGAATTGCATTTATGAACATATTGATACAGATAATAGTCCTAATGATAGCATTAGAGATTATAGAAGCAAACTTACAAAAAGCACCAACAATTGGTTTAATGGTAGATAGACTATATGGTTATTATCAAAAGAGTGTATTTTTACTCTTTTTATCACATCCTACACTATATTTTATACTATTGGTCTCTATCGCAACTAAAGTATTCAATATATATATTATTATTATTTTATTGATTAAAACAGTTGATATATTTTTCAAGATAGAGATGATAAAAGAGAGATGTATAGAAAAAAAGGTAAATATAGAGTTAGCACCTATATTAGATATGCCTATTACTCTTTTGATGAGCTATTTAGGTATATTGATGTATGTTCCGTTACTTATTTTAGGATTATTTAATCAATAACTGATTATAATGTTGGAAACTACAGTGCAAACTACAAATAAACTCCATAGCTTTCAAGAGGAATTATGAGCGAACAACAACAAAAAAAACATTACAATAAGAAAAAGCAAAACAATAGAACACATATACCTGTTGAAGGATATAAAGTTGAAGAGCTACAATCTAAACCGCTAGAAGAGTTAGTGGAAATAGCTCTAAAAGTAAAGGTAGAAAATCCAAATGAATTTAAACGAAAAGATTTAATATTTGAAATATTGAAATCACAAGTAAAACAGGGTGGATTTATACTATTTACTGGTATCTTAGAGGTTATGAATGATGGGTATGGTTTCTTGCGTTCAGAAGATGGAAATTTTGCCAATTCTCAAAATGATACTTATGTCAGTAGTACCCAAATCAAAAGATTTGCCTTACGAAATGGTGATATAGTTACAGGTCAAGTTAGACAACCAAAAGAGCAAGAGAAATATTATGCTCTACTCAAAATAGAAGCAATAAATTATCTTCCACCAGAAGAGTCTAAAAGAAGACCACTATTTGATAACTTAACTCCACTATATGCAATGGAGAGACTTAAACTTGAATATCAACCACTCAAATTAACAGGAAGAGTACTAGACCTATTTTCTCCAATAGGCAAAGGACAAAGAGCTTTAATAGTAGCACCTCCTAGAACTGGAAAAACTGAACTACTAAAAGAGTTAGCTCATGGTATTAGTCATAACTCTCCTGATGTATCACTAATGGTTCTACTAGTTGATGAGAGACCAGAAGAGGTAACAGATATGCAACGCTCTGTCAAAGGAGAGGTATATAGCTCTACATTTGATTTACCAGCACAAAATCATGTCAGAACAGCAGAAATGGTAATAGAAAAAGCCAAAAGACGAGTCGAAAGTGGTAAAGATGTAGTTATACTACTTGACTCAATTACTAGACTAGCAAGAGCATACAATACAGTAACTCCTAGTTCAGGGAAAGTTCTATCAGGTGGTGTGGATGCTAATGCACTACATAAACCAAAAAGATTTTTTGGAGCAGCTAGAAATATCGAAGAGGGTGGAAGTTTGACTATTATAGCAACTGCTTTAATCGAAACTGGTAGCCGTATGGATGAAGTAATTTTTGAAGAGTTTAAAGGTACAGGTAACTCTGAAGTTGTTCTAAATCGTTATATATCAGATAGAAGAATATATCCAGCCATTGATGTAACCAAATCAGGAACTAGAAAAGAAGAGCTAATGGTAGATACTATGACACTACAAAAAGTTTGGGCAATTAGAAATGCTATGCAAAATATGGAAGATGTAGAGGGACTTAAATTTCTATTCTCCAAAATGAGAAAAACAAAAAACAATGATGAGTTTTTGGCAATTATGAATGACTCATAATTAATAGTGAATAATGAAAATAGGTGTTTTTGATTCTGGAGCAGGTGGACTTAGTGTTGTTAAGTCTCTGCTTGAGTCTAAATTTTTTAATGAGATAATCTATTATGGTGATACAGCAAGAGTTCCTTATGGAACAAAAGATAAAAACACGATTATCCGTTATTCACTAGAAGCATTAGAATTTTTTAATAACTTTGATATAGATTTACTTATTACTGCATGTAATACAGTAAGTGCTTATGCTTTGGATGAAATGAATAAACAGAGCAAATATCCTGTAGTAGGAGTAATAGACTCTGGTGTTATGGCAGTAGAAAATCGTCATATCCAAAAAAATGACCCTATACTTATTATAGCAACCCGTGCTACTATAAACTCAAATCGTTATCAAGAGAGATTAAGTAATTTGGGATATAGAAATATTACAGCTATTCAAACAGGGTTATTTGTTCCTATGGTTGAGGAGGGTATATTCGATGGTGAAATCCTAAATTCTACAATGAGACACTATTTTAATAATATTCCAATCCCAAAAGCTTTGATATTAGGATGTACCCACTTCCCACTTATTAGTAATAGTTTAGAAAACTATTTTGATAAAAAACCTATACTTATACATTCAGGTGAAGCAATAGTAGAATATCTCGAACAACGATATGAGTTATCTCAAATAGATAAAAGAGAGACTGAACTTAAAATTTTTGCATCTGATAATGTTGCAGGGTTACGAAAAATTGCAGATAAATGGTTAGGATATAGTTGATAAAGTAATATATAATCAATTTTATGTATAATTCAAAAACGAAATATACAAAGGAATTGATAAACTATGAGCGAATTATTAAATAAAAGTTTTGTAAACTCTGCTGAATTAGAGACACTATTAGAAGATAGAGCTAAAGGTAATGCTGATTTTATATTAGTAGATGTAAGAGAACAGATGGAGTATGATATGGGACATATCAAAGGTGTTGATATGCTTAAACCTACCTCTTCATTCCAATCATGGGGACAAAGCTTTTTTGATGAAAATAGAGATAAAACTGTTATCTTTACTTGTAGAACAGATTCTAGAAGTGGTAGTGTACAAAGAGTTTTTCAACAAAATGGAATGAAGAGTGTAATTAATCACTCTGGTGGAATTGTCTCTTATCATGGTGAGATAGAGAGATAATAGAAATATTACACAAAAATCTCTTATTTTTATCTCATATATTAGGAGAGAATTATTAACAATTACTCTCAAAAAACTTTCAAAAAACCTCTTTTAATAGTTGATAATCGAGCAAAACTAAAAATCTGCTATAATTGCAATAAGATATAAACAATAGAAAGACAAACTAATGAGAAAACTAAAAAAAGTAGCCATATTAGGGCGACCAAATGTAGGGAAAAGTTCTCTATTTAATAGATTAGCAAGGCAAAGAGATGCTATTACTTCTGATATGGTAGGAACTACTAGAGATATTAAAAAAAGAGTAGTAACTATATCAGGTAATAGAGATTTTGAAGTGATAGATACAGGTGGTATAGATGATAGTACCGAGATGTTTGCAACCGTAAAAAGACTCTCATTACGAACAGCTAAGGAAGCTGATATTATATTATATATGGTGGATGGCAAAAATATTCCAGATGAAGAAGATAGAGAACTTTTCTATGGACTTCAAGAGTTGGGTAAACCTATTGCACTAATTGTTAATAAAATAGACAATGACAAAGATGAGACACTGCGTTATTGGGACTTTTTGGAATTTGGTGCTGATATGACTTTACCTATTTCAGTTAGCCATAATAGATATATGAACGCCTTTTATAGATGGCTGGAAGAGCATATACCCCCAAGAGAAGAGAAACTAGAAACTACTCCTATTTTAGAAGATAATGAAGATACAACATTTGAAGATATAGTAAAGAGTATTCATGCACAAGATGAGACAGAAGAGGATAGAGACATTAAAGTGGCTATAATAGGTAGAGTCAATACAGGTAAAAGCTCTTTACTTAATGCCCTACTCCAAGAAGAGAGAGCTGTAGTCTCACCAGTTGCAGGAACTACTATTGACCCTATCAATGAATCAATGGAGTATAAAGAACACAGAATTACTTTTGTCGATACAGCAGGAATACGAAGAAGAGGGCGAATAGTTGGTATTGAAAAATATGCTCTAGGTAGAACTGAAGAGATGCTAAAAGAAGCAGATATTGCTCTACTTGTAATTGACGCAACTGTTGGGGTGCTTGAACTAGATGAGAGGATTGCTAACCTTATAGAGAAATATCGTCTAGGATGTCTAATTGTATTAAACAAATGGGATATAAGAGATGATATAACTTATGAAAAAGCAACAAATAATATTCGTGATGAGCTAAAGTTTTTGCACTATGCACCACTTATTACTATATCAGCCAAAACAGGTCAAAGAGTTCATAAAATTTTAGATGATATTATCTCTATATATGAGAGATACAAACAGAGAATTCCAACAGCTAAACTCAATGAAGTTATCAAGTTTGCAGTAGGAAAACATCATCCACCATCACTCAATGGTGCAATAGTCAAAATAAAATTTGCAACACAATATGAAATTAAACCACCCAAAATTGCTATTATTATGAATAGACCTGATGGATTACACTTTTCATATAAAAGATACCTTGCGAATACAATTAGAAGTAAGTTTGATTTTGAGGGAGTTCCATTAGATATATCTGCTAGACATAGAGGACAAAGAGTTGAGGATGATTAATTAAATCTCATTGTATGGTTTAGCTTTATCAAAATAATAACCCTGACCATACTCAATATCTAAATCTATTAATACATCTAATATCTTTTCATTTTCAACAAATTCTGCCACAACTTTTATACCATTCTCTTTACAAAATAGATTAAGTGAAGAGATTAAACTATATGCTTTCTTATCTTTATCTATATTTCTAATAATACTTCCATCAATCTTAAGATAATCTATAGATAGATTGAGTAGATGATTTAGGTTTGAATAACCAGAACCATAATCATCAATACAGAATTTATAGCCCAAAAGTTTTAATTTTTGAATAGAAATCTCTAATTTAATATAATCCGCATCTTTTGTCTCTAAAATTTCTATTAACATTCTATCAGATAGAGCAGAATTTTTTCTCAAAAGAGCTAAAATAGCATCATTTATCAAATCATCAGAACTTAGATTTAGACTAATTTTGAGTTTATCATTTTTTAATAATTTATCTACATTATACTCTATCACTTTCATACTAATACGACTATAAAAATAGCTATTTTCTAAATCAGGTAAAATTTGGTTAGGAGATATAATCTCATCTCCATCTTCTATTCGTAATAGTGCCTCATAATGATGAATTTCCTTTGTTTTAATATTTACAATAGGTTGATAAAAACATACTAGTTTATCTGAGTTAATCATATCTTTTAGTTTTTCTCTATACATCCGTATTTTATTAGATAAATCAAAATAGGTAATAATATTTCGACCATTATGTTTGCTATCATATAAAGCTCCATCTGCTTTTTGTATAGCATCTTGGAAAGATGAAGCACTCTTTGTTTGAATAAAAGCACCTATAGATATAGTGATATTAATGGTATCGTCTTTAATCTTTATATTTAGAGACTCAACCATTTTTCTAATATTCTCAATTATAGTTTTAAATTTTTCTATATCTGTATCTTTTTTGGATATTAGTAGTAAAAACTCTTCTCCTCCATACTGTATAAAAATATCATCTTTTTTTAAAAGAGATGATATTCTCTGCATAACGGAATTGAGTACCTTATCACCATTTGCTTGTCCATATATATCATTAATTCGTTTAAAAAAATCTATATCAGCCAAAGATATATAATAGTCCGAAAAATTTATCTTTTCATAATTATCAGTCAAATAACTTCTATAAAAACTACCAGAGTCAGGGTTACGATACATACGATTTTTAATATAACTATTTCTCAAAAAATATAATATAAAAATAGTTAATAATATTATCAAAATAATAAGAAATATCATAATAATTTTGACACTAACACTAAGCAAAGAGGTCATAGAATTATATGTTTTCTGTGAATAATCAATTACAAAAAAAGCTATCAATTTATTATTTTTTAAAATAGGTTTAATCATAGTAAAACCTAAATCTTTAATATTTTTCTGAATATATATCTGTTTTTTCTTACTTTTTTTTGCCCTTATTAAGGAGTCAATATCTATATCCTCCAACATAAAAAGTTCAGGTTCTTTATTTTTATTATCTTCATCCCCATCTAAAAAAAGAAAGAACCGATTTTTAAAAGGTAAAAGAATATAAATAGATAATATATTCCTATTTTTAAAATCTTTTAGAAGCTCTATATTTTTTGTTCGTATATCATGATTAATAGTATTATCTCTTATAAAATCACTACTACCGTTAACTATTTTATCAATTAACTTATCAGCAGATGCATCTATCCCATCTATGGATTGGCTTAAAAGTGTAGTTCTTAGTTTGTTTTCATAAATATGTATATTAGCATATAGATATATAAATATAGAGCAGATAAAAATATACACTACTATAGTATAGTAATGAAATCTGTTAATATCTGAAAATATAAATTTATTATACAAAACTACACCCTTAACTTTTTTCTAATTATCAGGTGATTTTATCATAAAATAGTGCATTATTGTGAACAATACACACTTCTATTAAATAAGATAAATAAATATATCCAAAAATTAAATAGTTATTGTTCTTAATTAGCTTATTTTGTTAATAAACAAAGAGGACATAAATAAGACTCTTTAATTATATAATTAGTATATTTAGTGGATAACTTCAATCCTTTTGCTTTTAATCTTTCATCCACAAACATAATTTGAGTTCTACCTTTTTTTATATATATTGCTCCAATGCTCTTTTTATCATTTTTCAAATCATTATAACTATTAACAATAATCATTTTTTTAACTTTTTTATCTGTTGGGAACAATAATACATCTGCTTTCTTTGAAGAGCTAGTTTTCAAAATAGTTAACTTGTTCATAAATTTTTCATCTGATATATAATAAGTTAAAGGTTTATTATCTAATGTAATAGAAGATAAAATACCATTTACTTTCTCTATATTCAAATCTGAAAATGCCAATAGTGGCACAAGTAGTAATAAATATATATTTGATTTTTTCATAATATATCCTTTTCAAAATCATACAACAAAACATCATAAAACAGTATAAAATAAAAATATTAATATTTATTTTTAATTGCTATATGAGTAACATCTAAAGAACTAACTATTTTAATTTACCAAATATTTAGATATAATTTCAAAATTTTTGATATATTATAAGGATAGACATGCGTGTATTAACAGGAATTCAAGCTTCAGGCAAACTTCACATCGGAAACTATTTTGGAGCAATGAAGCCAATGATAGAGCTTCAAGAGAGTGAAGAACTATTCACATTTATTGCAAACTATCACTCTTTAACCACTTCCAAAGATGCTAAATTACTCAAACAACTCACACTTGATGCTGCTATTGATTACCTTTCACTAGGTATTGACCCAAATAAAACAACCTTTTGGGTACAAAGTGATGTACCACAAGTGCTAGAACTATATTGGATACTATCTAAATTTACTCCAATGGGACTGCTAGAGAGGGCTCATAGCTATAAAGATAAAGTAGCAAAAGGAATTCCAGCTAATCATGCACTATTTTCTTATCCAGTCTTAATGGCTGCTGATATTTTACTATTAGATACTGAGAAAGTTCCTGTTGGAAAAGACCAAATTCAACATGTAGAGATAACTAGAGATATTGCTACTAAATGCAACAATGAGTATGGAGAAATTTTTACAATCCCTGAATATATTGTCAATGAAAACTTGGCTACAATACCTGGTATTGATGGACAAAAAATGAGTAAAAGTTATGATAATGCTATAGATATTTTTATGGAGACAGAAAAAAAGCTACAGAAGAGATGTAATAAAATTGTAAGCTCATCTACTCCATTAGGTCAACCACTAGAGTTTAATGGATGCAATATCTATAATTTGGCATCACTATTTTTGGATAATAATATGAAAAATAAACTACAACAAAGATACCAAGCAGGAAAAGAGGGTTATGGTCACTTTAAAAAATATCTAAAAGAGTTAATATGGAATGAATTTGAAGAGGCTAGAGAAAAAAGAGCCTACTATTTAGAACATCAAGACGAAGTTCAAGATATTTTAAATGATGGTGCGAACAAAATGCGTAAAATAGCAAATGCCAAAATGGCTACTGTTCGCGAGGCTGTGGGGATATTATAACTTATACCCCTCCTTTAAAATCTTTGTGTTTTAGGTCTCCATTATAAACAATATCTTTAATATCTATATCTTCTCTTTTGAGAACATCAGGAACAGGGTCTTGTTCATTAAGAAGTTTTATCTCTTCATCTAGCTGGTCTTCTTGATATGTCATCATCATATCCGCAGCCATTACCTGTGGTAACTCTTGGATTTTAACTAACTTTTTAATCTCCTCTTCCACACCTTCACCCTCTACTGTTACTATTATCTTTCCTGTTGCTTTATCATGTAGGTGATAATCACAATAATCTGACTCTTTGAATAGCTCTACTAACTCATCTATATATTTTGATGGGGCTTGTACTACTATACTTGATATATTCATTTCATTCTCCTTTGAATTTTTTGTAAAAACAAAGTATATCTTGTCTCTACGGTTTTATATTCCATACTAGAATAGTACTATCATCACTTGCTGAAAAAAGTCTATTTTCATCTTTGAATATTATAACATTTAGTGTACTCTTTTGACCTTTTAATAGTGCTATTTTTGACTTACTTATAGTATCATATATACTTATATTATTCTTTTCATCCATTGAAAAAGCTACTTTTTTAGCAGATGGAGAGAGAGCAGTTGAGTATATAAGAAAATCTCCTGATATATAACTTCCTTTACCTGTTATAGTATCATAGATTGCACCTCTTCTATCTTGTCCTGCTCCTGATACCATTTTATTTTTGAAATCAACTCTATAAACATTATCTACATTTTGACCTTTGAGCTTCTTGATGATTTTGCCTGTTTGAACATCTACAAGATTTAGAACACCACTTTCACATGCAAATACTACTTGAGTTTTATCTTCGTTTAATGCAAAATCAGAAAATTTAGACTCGCTTAGTTGTACTCTATACAACTCTTTTTTACTTATCAAATCTAATAGTGCTACCTCATTACTTAGATAACCTAAAAGTATGTGATTTTTATCTATAAATCTAGCTTTAATTATAGCCTCTTTATCATTAGCAGAGAGTATTTGAGTTAAATTATTATCATAAACAAAAAGATTAGAGTATCCACCTTTGCCACTATCACTAAGGAGTAGATATTTATTATCTATAGTATCTGTACTCATTACACGAGCTGGTATCTCATCTCCCATAAAATCTTTGACATTTGAGATATTTATCTGTTTGATTTTCTCTTTTTTCATAATATCATAAACTTCTATATGTCCCATATCTGTAGCTACTACTAGATTATTACCACTTAATACCATATCTTTGACTGTTCCATTTATCTCTATAGTGGAAATGGGTGTAATAGTTGGCACTGCCCAAGTTATTATTGTAAAAATAAGTGAAACAAATACTATTTTCATACTATTTCCTCTATTTGATTTAGTAATAACTCTTCCAACTCTTGTTCTCCAAGTGCTGTTTTGACTCCATATAAATCTATCTCATCAGCTCTGAAATTCTCAAATACCTTATTTTCACTTAATTTTACCATAAGCTCACTCATCTTCTCTTCACCCAATACTTCTTGTATAGGTTCTGCTATATATAACACAAAATTATACTCTTCAAAATCAAACTCATACTCTTCTGAGTCATAATCTTCATAATTCTCATCAATACCTAGCAGGTGTCTTATCTCTAAATCTTTATTCTCAAACTTATCGAAAAGTTTTGGATATTTACTTTGCAGACTCATTTTATATCTTCCTTTATTTTTAAAACTTTAAACTCAATAGCTTGTGTTGGACATCGTGATATACAAAATCCACACCCCGTACATCTATTCTCATCTATTATAGGATTGAACATCCCATTAAATAAAATAGCATCATCAATACATGGCTCTTTGCAAGAGTGGCATATCACACCCTCATGAGCTATACATTTATGAAAATCAATACGAAACATAGCATTAAGCTTCTCTGCTGTTTCTATATTTTCCAAAGATAATACATCCTCAATACAAGCATTAGCACACTCATCACAAAAGGTACAACCATTTTGCTTAAAAGTTAATGTAGGTATTCCATCTTCGGCTATAAATATAATCTTCTCATCACAAGAAGTGACACATGCTTTATTTTCACAGCTTGGACACTTATTCTGAAAAAGAGACTCATCTTTTCCATAAGGGGGTCTAACCAAGAGGAGTTCTTCCTCTTGATTTTGAGTTAATGGTTTTGTAAAAGATTTAAATAGTTCTCTTCTAGTTGCCATTATTTTATATCAACACCCTCATTCATAACATCTACTAAGTTAGAGTGAGATTTTAATTTATCATTACCTTTGAAATCAGGTGTAAATGTATTCTCTACAACTAAGTCTGTTTTAGATTGTGGAGCATGACACTGTGTACAGTTAAATCTACCTTGATATAAATGAGTAAGCTTTTTAGCTTTAGCTACTTTAATATCACTTACATTTCCCATATCACCTTTTTGTATTCCTACAACTTTACCCTCTTTGACCAATTCCCCATCTTTAAGTACAGTTGTTGGTCTATAGTTTATAAAGTGACTTTTTGGAATAGGAGTAGCTTTCATTGCAGGTGCAACCTCTGGCATATGACATCCAAGACATGCATTATTGGATTGTGTAATAGGTAAGAGACCCTCAACAGAGTGTGGTATCATTGGTGGTGCATCCAAATAAGCTCTCTCAAACTTTTTAGATGCACCAGGTGCTGGTCTGCTATAATCAGTTTTAGCTCCTATAGTATCAGTTCCTTCACTATATAAGTCTGTCTTTCTTAAACCTAACTCTTTTTCACTATTATTACTTACTATTCCACTACTAGCAGCACAACCTATTGAGATTAGAGCCACCATAGAACAAGCAATTATTAAACTTTTTTTAATCATTATTCTCTCCTTAATTTGTTATTCTTAGGGTACCCACAAAGGGTAACCCCTACACTATTTTTTAGCAAAATTACGAATGCTAAAATTAAGAGCATCATCATCACAGACATCAATACATCTACCACAATTGGTACACTCTCCATCTGTTACCATAATACTTTCCTTGTTTACCATGTAAAGTACATGATTTTCAGGGCAAACAACCTTACACTTCATACAGTTTGTACAGTTTTCATGATTATGGTCAACTCGTATTAAACTAGCTTTTCCAATCAATGAGTAGGTAGCACCCAATGGACATAAATGTCCACACCAACCATTTTTGACACCAAATAGGTCAAAAAGAAATATCGCAATAATTACAGATATACCAGCACCAAATCCAAAGATAATACCTCTTTGCATAATAGTAATGGGACTTAAAACTTCAAATGCAGCCACACCGACTACAGCAGAGACTATAATACCTAGAACCATTATCCAGTATCTAGCTCTTCTTTTGATAAATCGGTAATTGACCTCTTCTCTATCAAGATTTAATTTGCGTCTAAGCCAATTAGCAAGGTCTGTTACCATATTTATAGGACAGACCCAACTACAAAATGCTCGTCCTCCAACTACCATATAAAATATAGTAATAATCAAAGCCCCAAAAAGAACATCAGCACCCAATACAAAACCAGAGGCTAAAACCTGTACAGTAGTATATGGGTCAGCCAAAGGAATAAAACCAAATAAACGAGATGAACCGAATGTACCCTCTAGCATATGCCATCCATAAGCATTTGCTCCAAAATAAAGCGATAAGATTATAAACTGTGTTAGCCGTCTAAGGAGTAAATATTTCATATTTTTCATTAGTAATCAACCCCCATATTTAGATAATCAGTTGCCTCTTTTTCACTTCGTTCATCTTTGGTATGTATCTCTTTAGCATTTTTTACTCTTTGTTGGTCTTTTTTGTCCCAACCTTTAACATAATGGTCACCTGCTCTTCCTGTTGAGTGTTCTATAGGAAGTACAAATATTGCTGGTTTTTCTGTTACACACGCTTTTTCACAAAGACCACACCCTGTGCAAACATCAGAGTGAACAATAGGAAGCAAAAATGCATGTTTTCCTGTTCTCTCATTTTTTTGATGTTCAATAGTAATAGCCTCACCTTGAAGTGGACAAGCACGATAACAAGCATCGCACTGTATTCCCCAAAATGCTATACATGATTCTTTATGAACTACTGCTAAACCCATTCGAGCTTTGTTTATATCAAGTTCTTCCTCTTTATTTAAAAGGCTTGAGATATCCAATGCTTCTGATGGACAAACAGGTACACACGGAATATCATCACACATATAACAAGGAACATCTGTAGGTATAAAAAATGGTGTACCAATTAATTTATGGTCACCAGCTTTTGCTATCTGAAGTGTTCCCTTTCGTTTACTTCCATCTTTATTTTTATTACTATCACGATTAACACAAGCCTCTGCACATAAACCACACTTAATACAAGCTTTAAGAAAATCATCCTCAGGTAATGCTCCAGGTGGTCTAAGTACTAAGGGTGATGCTTTCACCTCATCACTATAACCACTCCACAACAATCCACCAAGAGCCGTAAGACCTACACTTTGAAGAGTCGTTGCCATAAACTTTCGTCTATTGTTGTCAGAGTTAGCCATCTATTTATACCTTTTTAATGCTTACTGCACACTTTTTATAATCGTTCTGTTTAGACATTGGACAAGTTGCATCAAGACATACTTTATTAATAAATACTTTTTCATCAAACCATGGTACAAATACAAGACCTTGTGGTGGTCTATTTCGCCCACGAGTCTCAACTCTAGCTTTGACTTTACCTCTTCTTGACTCAACCCATACTAATTCACCTCTTTTGATACCTTTAGCTTTAGCATCTTTAGGGTTCATATAACATAAAGCTTCAGGAACAGCACGGAAAAGTTCAGGAACTCTCATAGTCATTGTACCACTATGCCAATGTTCAAGAACTCTACCTGTACATAACCAAGTATCATATTTTTCATCTGGCATTTCTGGTGGATCCATATATGGTCTAGCAAAGATTTTAGCCTTATTTTTAAGAGCTTTTTTACCTTTAGACTTATCTGGTCCTGTTAAATTACCTTGGAGAAGATTTTTAGCCAATGGTCCATAGAATGCGTGAGTTGATTTACTTCCACTCTCTTTGACAGCTTTTGCTGCATATGGGTCATATTTAACATTAAATCTCCACTGTGTCTCTTTACCATCAACAACAGGCCATTTAAGTCCTCTTACTTTATGATAAACTTCAAATGGTGCTAAATCGTGTCCATGTCCTCTACCAAATGATGCATACTCTTCAAATAGGTATTCATGAACCATAAATCCACAACCTTTAGCCTCTTTACCATCTCCACCAAGAACTTTACGGCTATCTCCATTACAATCAGAGTTATCATAACCTTTTTGAGGGAATTTATTCATATCAATTTTATACTCTTTACCTTTATTTGCATAAAGAATATCATACATAGTTGTATCTTCACTATATCCCATCTTCTTAGCATCTGCTATTACATTTGGGAGTTTTTTACCATTTCTTAGAGTATATCCACCCCAAAGGTCTTTAACTGTAAATCTTTTAGCAAATTCCATCCATTGCCAAGTATCACTCATAGCATCACCTACAGGAAGAACTTGCTGTCTCCAGTGTTGTGTTCGTCTTTCAGCATTTCCATAAGCACCCCATTTTTCATAAATCATAGCAGATGGTAATACAAGGTCAGATACTTTTGCAGAAATTCCAGGGTATCCATCAGATGTTACAATAAAGTTATCCATCTCTCTTGCTGCTTTAATCCAGTGAGAAGCACTAGCACTATCTTGATAAGCGTTACATACATTTACCCATGCAAATTTAACAACACCATCTTCAATATCTCTATGAATTTTCATAATATGTTGATTACCTACTGGATTAAGAGTTCCAGCTGGAAGTCCCCAAACTTTTTCAGCCTTAGCTCTATGTTTTGGATTTTTAACCATCATATCAGCAGGAAGTCTATGACAGAATGTACCAACTTCTCTAGCAGTACCACAAGCTGAAGGTTGACCTGTTAATGAGAACGCACCATTTCCTGGAAGAGCTTGTTTATTTAGCATAAAGTGAACATTATAACTAAGTGTATTTACCCAAGTACCTCTTGTGTGTTGGTTCATACCCATTGTCCAGAAAGATACTATTTTTCGACCTTTTTCAATATATAGTTCTGCTAAAGCTTGAAGTTTTTTCTTGAACTCTTCAATATCTTCATTTGGGTCACCTTTTGCAATTTTTGCAACATAATCTAATGTATAAGGCTCTAATGATTTTTTATAATCTTCAAAAGAGATATGCCAATGCTTAAGAGTACCAGGAGTATTTTTCATAATATCACCCTCTTTGTAACCAAATGGTTCAAGAGCAGGTCCCTCTTTTGCAGAAACTTTTTTACTCATCTCTTTATTAATAATTTCCATTTCAAGAGCTGTATATTTACCAGCACTTCCATCAGAATTAACAGGAGTAATTGATTTTTCACCTTTTCTTCTCATACCGTAACCGATATTAGCAGGTCCTGCTGTGAAAACAATATTTTCATTAACAAAATCCCAATCAATAATATCCTCTTTACCACCACCTTTTTTATCTCTCATTACAATCTCTCTTGCAACATAGTTCCAGATAGCAAGGTCAGTACTTGGAGAGAAAATTATGTTAATATCACCAATATCACAAGTTCTATGTATATAGGTTTGAATATTTACGATTTTTACTTTATCAGGATTTGATAATTTTCTATCACTTACACGAGACCAAAGAATTGGGTGCATCTCTGCCATATTTGAACCCCAAGTTACAATAGTATCTGTAATCTCAATATCATCATAACATCCTGATGGCTCATCTATACCAAATGTCTGATAGAAACCAACAACAGCAGAAGCCATACAGTGACGAGCATTAGGGTCAATAGCATTTGAACGGAAACCACCCTTCATCATTTTTTGAGCTGCATACCCTTCCATAACTGTATATTGTCCAGATGCAAATACTGCTACACCTTCAGGTCCACTCTCTTTTAATGCTTTTTTAGCATATTTTTCCATCTCATCAAAAGCTCTTTGCCATGAAACAGGTTTAAATTTACCATGCTTATCAAACTCACCTTTATCATTCATACGAAGTAATGGAGTTTTTAATCTATCTGCACCATACATGATTTTTGCATTAAAGTAACCTTTGATACAGTTCAAACCTCTGTTTACTGGAGCAGCAGGGTCACCTTTTACTGCAACTATCTTACCACCCTTTGTTGCCAACATGATACCACATCCAGTACCACAAAATCTACATGCTGCTTTATCCCATCTCCAATCTTTTTGAGCATCATTTGATGCTGCCTCAAGACTAGATGGAACAGTAATTCCTACTGCACTTGCAGCTGACGCTGCTGCTGCACTTTTGAGAAAATCTCTTCTATTTAAAGCCATTCGTTTCTCCTCCTATGAGAGTTTTTGAAAATAATTTAATAACCTAAACAATCTCCAAATTTTAATAGTTTCAGTTATGATGCACATAACCTTAATAAAACAATATCATAAATGATATGCTTACTCGTTGACACAAATCAAGAGTATATTGACATTAATCAATATCTTTAATATCTTTTTGATTATAATACACCTAAATAAAACTATTTAGGATGAATAATATGACATACCCAATTTTTTTTAAAAATACACCCACTATTACTTTACGCGACCCACTATCAAACTTTTTAGGAACATTTGAAGATGGAATTGTAGAGTTTACTTACCTTGATATAGTCAAAAGTGCAGGACATAGCTGTCCTACAGTTTCTGGTGCATATTTAGTAACTATTAAAGCATTAGAACTACTATACCCAAATGAGATACCAACTCGTGGTGCTATAGAGGTATCATTGAAAGGTGATATGAAACAAGGAGTCATAGGAGTTATATCTAATGTTATTACTCAAATCACAGGTGCTACCGAGCTTTCAGGCTTTAAAGGTCTTAATGGTAAGTTTGCTAGAAATAATCTAATGCACTTTAATGCTGATATAGATGGCGAGATTGAATTTAAAAGAGTTGACAATGGTAAAAAAGTGACTCTTAACTATGACCCTAGTTGTGTAAAAGGTAATCCTAAACAACAAGAGTTAATGATGAAACTTATGCAAGGAATTGCTACACCTTTAGAGAGTATTGAATTTGGTAAACTTTGGCAAGAGAGAGTTGAAAATATATTTAAAAGAGCTGATGAGGTAATAACTATCTCAAAATAACTACTCTTATAGCATAGATTTTTAAATCTACTGCTATAAGATTTAGCTATTTGCTTTTACATAATAAATTAATAATAAATAAAGGAATAGTGTGACTATAGATAACAAAGTATTAGAAAATTTAGAAAAACTATCTATGTTAAAAATAGATGAAGATAAAAAAGAAGAACTAGCAAATGAACTGACAGAGATTTTAGCTTTTGTAGAAAATCTCAAAGAGTTAGATACTACAGAACTAGATGCATCATTTTCAACTCTAGCAGGTGGAACACCAATGAGAGAAGATATAGTAGATACTAATCCTGAAATATCAAAAAGTATTTTTGCACATGCATCAAATGTAGAAGATGATTTCTTTATTGTTCCTAAAATTATAGAGTAATTTAATAATTTAATAGTACAATAAGAAAACTACTATTTTAAGGATAATTTCTTATGGCTATTGATATAAAAAAACTACTACAGAGCGTCGTTGCTTATGGAGCATCAGATTTACACCTTGTAAGCAGAAGTGAACCACAAATCAGAATTGATGGAACACTCAAAGCTGTCAACCTACCTATACTTACAGGAGAAGATATAGAAGAGATGACTTATGCTTTGCTAACAGAAAAACAGAAAAAACTTTTTGAAGAGGAGTTAGAACTTGATTTTGCCCTACTCTTACCTGGTGTTGGAAGATTTAGAGCAAACTATTATAGAACTATGGGTGATATTGCTGCAGCATTTAGGATTATTCCTACAACTATCCCCTCACTTGATGATTTGGATGCTCCTGCGATTTATAAACAGTTAGTCAAAAGAGAAAAAGGATTAGTTCTAGTTACAGGCCCTACTGGTTCAGGAAAATCAACTACTCTAGCAGCTATGCTTAATGAGATAAATTTAACAGAACACAAACACATAATTACAGTTGAAGACCCAGTAGAGTTTATTCACCAAAACAAGAAGTGTGTATTTTCACATAGAGAAACAGGAAGTGATACAAAAAGTTTTGCCAAAGCACTAAAATATGCTATGCGTCAAGACCCTGATATAATATTTATCGGGGAGATGAGGGACAAAGAGACAATAGAAGCAGCCCTAACAGCAGCCGAAACGGGTCACTTAGTTTTTGGAACACTACATACCAATTCAGCCCCTGGAACTATTAACCGTATTATTGATGTTTTTGCAGGTGATGAACAAGGTCAGATTAGAGCTATGATTTCAACCTCATTAGTAGCTGTCATAGCACAAGTTCTTCTACCAAAAGCAAAAGGTGGACGAGTTGCAGCACCAGAAATTATGATAAGCAATCATGCAATGGCAAATCTAATTAGAGAGGATAAAGTACATCAATTATACTCACAAATGCAATTAGGACAAGGTGAAACTGGAATGCAGACACAAACACAAGTACTTGAAAAACTAGTACGAAATGGAATTGTCACTAAAGAGATAGCTATGCAATATGCCAATAAACCCGATGAGTTAAAAATAAAAATTAATTTTAGATAGATAACATAAACTAATATCTATATAACTTAGGATATAATTCGCAAAAATCACTCTAAGGTATAGTAGGTTATGGAATTTGAATTATCTGATATTATAATAGTTGGACTCATACTATTTTTAAGTCTAAAAGGAATAGTTAGTGGCTTTACAAAAGAGCTTTTTAACTTTATTGGGCTTGTTGGGGGAGTTGCATTAGCTTCAAGAGTTAATATAGAAGTAGGAGAATTTCTAAGTCAGAATATATTTCCACTAGATAATGAGCCATCTCTTAAACTAGTAGGATTTGTAGCTACACTTTTGGGTATTTGGTTAGTTTTTACTGTAATATCATCCATGTTTGATGGTGTATCATCAGATGAAATAGGAATTTTGAGTAGAATTCTTGGTTATCTTTTGAGTATAGCTAGATATATTGCTATTTTTGCAATTATTATTGTAGGAGTTGGACAATCTGATTATCTTTCAAAAAAACTCTCTAAGCAATATGGGAAAAGTCAGCTATTTCCTCTACTTAATAATATAGGAACTAGACTTCTCAATAATCAAGATAATAATAAAACTACTACCAATACCAATGATATAAATTTAAGCAATTTTAAAATAGATAATAACAATAGTTATAATATAAAGAAGTAAAATATGTCTGATAAATTAGTCCCATATAAAGAAGTACTTGCAAACTTTAAAAATCTCTTACGAAGCAATAATCTCAAATATACCAAACAACGAGAGCTTATTTTGGAGATAATATATAATAATGATGGGCATTTTACACCTGAAGATATTTACAATCTTATCAAACAGACTTATCCTACCGTTACACTTGGTATTGCCACAGTTTATAGGACATTGACACTATTAGAAGAGTCTGGTATAGTCAGTTCCATATCATTTGGAGTACAAGGCAAAAAATATGAGTTTGGACTTACAGAACATCATGACCACTTAGTATGTATGGAGTGTGGAGGAATAGAAGAATTTATAGATAAAACTATTGAAAAACGGCAAGAAGAGATTGCCAAAAAATTCAACTTTGAGATGCGTGACCATATTATGAAAATAGTTGGAATTTGTCAAGCGTGTCAAGCTAAAAAACAGAAATAAAAATCACAATATTTACATCTAGGAGAAGCCTTGATATTTGAAAATCAATATATTCAAGAGAGAATTAAAAAAGCAAAAATATTAAAAGAGATGGGGATTAATCCTTATCAAAATCAGTTAACCAAAGGAACACCATCTTCACAATTTTTAGATGAGTGTGCTTTTGTTCATAATATAGAGACTGATGATATGAAAAAAGATGAGAGTAAAATATATACTCTTACAGGTCGTCTTAAATTTATGAGAATTATGGGGAAAGCCTCATTTGCTAAGATAGAAGATGGTGATGGATTGGTACAAATATACTTTAATCGTGATGATTTACCAGAAGGATATTATAACAGTGTAGTCAAAAAACTTTTTGAAGTTGGGGATATTATTCAAGCAAAAGGTTATCCATTTGTAACAGGAACAGGTGAGCTTACTCTACACTGTTTGGAGGTAAATTTAGTTACCAAAGCTATATCTCCACTACCTGAAAAGTTTCATGGAATTCAAGATACCGAAATAAAATATCGTCAAAGATATTTGGATATGATTATGAATAGTGAGGTCAAAAAGAGATTTACACTTCGTTCCAAAATTGTATCATCTATTAGAAGATTTTTTGAAGATAAAGGCTTTTTGGAAGTTGAGACACCAATGTTACACCCAATTCCAGGTGGGGCAAATGCCAAACCATTTATCACTCAACACAATGCATTAGGTGTCGATAGATATTTACGAATTGCACCTGAACTTTATCTCAAAAGATTAATTGTAGGTGGTATGGATGCTGTATTTGAAATCAATAGAAACTTCAGAAATGAAGGAATTGATGCTACTCATAATCCTGAATTTACCTCTATTGAGTTCTATTGGGCTTATAAAACATATATAGAACTTATGGAGATAACAGAAGAGCTATTTGATTATCTATTTGATAATTTAAAATTAAACAGAAAACTACCTTATGGAGAATTAGAGATTGATTTTAGTACCCCTTTTGCCAAAATATCTTGGATTGACTCTATAGTTGAAATTGGTGGAGTACCAAGAGATATTGCAACTAATAGAGAAAAATTAATAGCATATCTAAAAGAAAAAAATCTAAAAATAGATGAAAATTGGAGTTTAGGATATGTTCAAGCTGAACTATTTGATGAATTTGTAGAGTCTAAACTAATTAACCCAACATTTATTACAGATTATCCTGTTGACATATCACCACTAGCTAGAAGAAATGATGAAAATCCTGAAATTACAGAGAGATTTGAGTTTTTTGTAGCAGGTAAAGAGTTAGCTAATGGATTTAGTGAACTAAATGACCCAATAGACCAATATAAGAGATTTAAAGCTCAGGTAGAGGCTAAAGAGGTAACAGGTGATGATGAAACAATGCATATGGATACTGATTTTGTTCGAGCATTAAGCTATGGCATGACTCCAACAGCAGGAGAAGGTATTGGTATTGATAGATTAATTATGATGCTTACAAATCAACATACTATTCGTGATGTATTACTATTTCCTGCTATGAGACCCCAAGCCCCTATTGCAGAAGCTCCTAAAGTCGATGCAACAAAACAGTGTAAAAAGTGTGGACATAATGTAATTGAAGAGCTAAAACCTGCCAAAAAAGGTAAAGGTTTATTTTGTATAGATGTAGGTGCTTGTAAAAGACGAGTATCAGAGAGAACTTAAACAAAAAAGATAAAGGATAAAATTTGAGTTATTCAATGGAAACATTTGACCCAGAGATTTTTGAGGCTATAAACCAAGAGTTAGAGAGACAAACTAACCATTTAGAGATGATTGCTAGTGAGAATTTTACTATTCCTGCTGTTATGGAAGCTATGGGTTCAATACTAACTAATAAATATGCAGAGGGTTACCCTTACAAAAGATATTATGGTGGATGTGAAAATGCTGATACTGTAGAGCAATTAGCCATTGATAGAGCATGTAAACTATTTAACTGTAACTATGCAAATGTACAACCACATTCAGGCAGCCAAGCTAATGGTGCTGTTTATGCTGCGTTACTTAAACCTTATGATAAAATTTTGGGTATGGATTTGAGTCATGGTGGACACCTAACTCATGGTAGTAAACCTAGTTTTTCAGGAAAAAACTATCAAAGTTTTACTTATGGTGTTGAACTTGATGGTTATATTAATTATGATAGAGTTTTAGATATTGCAAAAATTGTACAACCTAAGATAATTGTATGTGGTGCGTCTGCTTATGCTAGAGAGATTGATTTTAAACGATTTAGAGAGATAGCTGATGAGGTGGGTGCATTACTGTTTGCTGATATTGCACATATTGCAGGTCTAATTTGTGCAAATGAACACCCTAGCCCATTCCCTTATGCTGATGTGGTTACAACTACTACTCATAAAACTTTGGCAGGACCTAGAGGTGGTATGATAATGTGTAATGATGAGGCTATTGCCAAAAAACTAAACTCTGCTATTTTTCCAGGTATTCAAGGTGGACCACTAGTACATATAATTGCAGCTAAAGCTATTGGATTTAAATACAATCTAAGTGATGAGTGGAAAGTTTATGCTAAACAGGTCAAGGCAAATACAAAAGTATTAGCAGATATACTTATTAAAAGAGGTTATAATCTAGTCAGTAATGGAACAGATAACCACCTAGTATTGGTATCATTCTTAGATAAAAACTTCTCTGGAAAAGATGCTGATAATGCGTTGGGTAATGCAGGTATTACGGTTAATAAAAATACTGTCCCAGGGGAGACTAGAAGTCCATTTGTAACTTCAGGTATTCGTATTGGAACAGCAGCACTAACTAGTAGAGGAATGAAAGAAGCCGAGCTAGAGATAATCTCAAATAAAATAGCTGATGTTCTTGATAACATCGAAGATAATGAACTACATGCAAAAATCAAAGATGAGATGAAAGAGTTAGCTTCTAACTTTGTTATATATGATAAGGCTATCTACTAGCTTTGAAAATAGAAATTTTTGATTTAGAATTCGATACAGAATTCTATTATATTCAAAGAGATTCGATTGTTGATAAAATCAAATTCAATAATCGAACTTTTTATAGTAAATTTGAAAAAATAGATACCCCACCTACACCACTATTAATTGAACAACATCTCCATAGAGAGTTTACTATAGCTTTACCACTTATTACCAATAATCATACTAATTATATAGTTTTGGAATATGAAAAAGAGGAGAGTAACCATTTTTATTATCTGCTTAAATATCTTCTAAAATCACTATATATTACACAGTTTTATACTTATGAAAGTAGTATAGAAAAAGTTGTTCAATTATTTATACCTATAAGAGATATTACACTACAAGAAGCCTATAAAAAAGTTGAAAATATACAACAACTATTAGAAATTAAGTCATTTAAAAGATGCAAAATCTTTCCAAACAAAAATTTACCTAAAAATTATAATAAAATAACACTTCCCATAAAAAAAATGTGATTTTACGCTATCAAATAACCTTTTTTGTGTTATACTCCGTTTAAAAAAATGGAGACATATCAAATGGAAAGTAAAAATTTAAATGACATTGTCATTGAAGATGCAGACAACAATAAAAAGGCTCAGTTAAAAAATATTTTAACCTTATTAGCACTTCTATTTATTATCTTGGTTATATCTATAGTAATTACTAAACTTATCTTGGGTAGCGATAATGATAATAATAATACAACAAGTCTAAGCAGTGAAACAACAACACAGAGTACAGGAAGTGATTTAACTTCAGCTGCTACAGTAGCTACTGGTATAGCAGCAGGTGCAGCCGTGGCAGCTATAGCTAATAATAATTCAAGTACTACAAGTGGTGTATTACCCGATAGAAATAGTAGCTCAAGCAAAAAGATACCTCTAAGAGATCATCAACCTAAAAAACATACTACTAAACATACTACTCAAAGAACACACACTACTACAAAAAATATAACCAAACATGTAGTAAGACATAGAAATGAGTATAAACCAACTACAAAGAAAAAAGTTGTACATAAAACACCAGTTAAAAAAACACCAGTTAAAATAACAACTAAAGGATACTATATAAAAGTGGGGACATTCAAAGACCCAAGTACTGCTATCAAACAAGTAAAAGCAAACCACTTAAAATACAAAACTGTAGATACAAAAAATGGAATGGCGACAAGAGTATTAGTAGGACCTTACTATAGTCAAAAAGATGCTCAAAAAGATATGGCAAAAGTTAGAGCTAATATTGCAAAAGATGCATTTATTACAAAAATGCCATAGTTAGATGATTAAACAAATTCTCTTTGACCAACTAACACCAGTTGCAATGTATGGAAAAGTAAAAGAGCTTTTCCAAGATGAGATTACCATGCTCTTTGAGAGTGTGGTAAATAGTAGTGATGGTAATTTCTCATTTATTACAATAGGTAGTATTGAGAGAGTTGCTTATAAAAACAGTCAAACCTATTATACAAATAATATAAATGAAACAAAAAAGATTGATACTGACCCTTTTAGTTTTTTGCAAAACTATTATCAGCAATTAAACCAAGAGAAGTATAAAAAACTAGCATTAGAAGCTGGATTTGCTTTTGTAGATGGATTTATAGGATTTATAGGTTATGATATGGTAAAGGTTTTTGAACCAGTTCTAAAACCATATATGGATAGTCTAAATGACCCACTAGATACACCTGATTTAGATTTAGTTAGACCTGCTATTATTTTAGCCTTTTCTCACAAAAAGGCTACACTTACCATTATACAAAATGATGAAAGATATAGTAAACAAGTGGCTAATATAGAGGATTTATTATATAGTAGTGCTACACCTCAACCACTTCTACCTGCTATATTAGAGGGAGAGGGTGAATTCTCTATAGAAGAGGAGAGATTTAAACAACTAGTTATAGACTCCAAAGAGATGATAAGAAGTGGTGATATTTTCCAAATCCTATTATCTAATAGATATACACAAAAAGGGATAATTGACCCTCTAAGTTTCTATAGACTATTGCGTTCTAAAAACCCATCACCTTATCTATTTCTACTAGATTTCAAAGATTTTTCTATATGTGGTTCTTCTCCAGAGGTTATGGTAAGACTTAGTGATAACGAAATACTACTTCGACCTATAGCAGGGACTAGAAAAAGAGGCAAAACACATGCTAGAGACAAAGAGTTAGAGGTAGAGATGCTAAATGACCCAAAAGAGTGTGCAGAACATCTTATGCTAATAGATTTGGGTAGAAATGATGTAGGACGAGTTGCCAAAACAGGAACTGTAGAGGTAACTGATATGATGAGAGTAGAGAGATACTCACATGTAATGCATATGGTTAGTGATGTAGAGGCTATTATAGCTGATGGCAAAGATGCTTTTGACCTATTTCGTGCAACTTTTACAGCAGGAACTATGACAGGAGCCCCAAAAATTCGAGCTATGGAGCTAATAGCAGAGTATGAAAAGTTAAAAAGAGGTTTCTATTCTGGAGCAGTTGGATATTTTGCATTTAATGGGGAGATGGATAGCTCTATTGCTATACGAACTTCACTTATTAAACCTAACTCAATTACACTTCAAGCGGGTGCTGGTATTGTAGCTGATTCTGTGCCTGAATTAGAGTATATCGAAGTCAAAAATAAGCTTGGGGCTTTGTTGGCTACCATTAAAGATATGGAAAAACTATAATGCAACTATTCGCAATATTTGGAAACCCAGTATCCCACTCCAAATCCCCACTAATGCATAACCTCTCATTTAAAGAGTTAAACTATAAAGGGTGTTATACAAGATATAGATTAGAAGAGGGAGAGAAGTTAAAGAGTAAATTTTTAGAGCTAGGAGTTAAAGGAGCAAATATTACTGTTCCACATAAGGAATATGCCTTTAATGCGTGTGATGAGTTAGATGAGTTTGCTCAAAAGGTGGGTGCTGTAAATACCATCATAAAAAAAGGGAATAAACTATACGGCTACAATACCGATGCTCCAGGTTTTCTAAAAGCTATTCAAGAGTTCAAAAATGCAAAAAAAGTTCTATTTTTAGGAGGAGGAGGAACAGCACAATCTACATCAGTAGTACTTCAAGATGCAGGATATGATGTCACTATATTAAATAGAAGTGCCAAAAGATTAGAACAATTCAAAGCAAAAGGGTTTCAAACCTATACATTTGAAGATTTCAAAGCAGAGAAATTTGATTTGGTAGTAAATATGACATCAGCAGGATTAGAAGATAACTCATTGCCCTGCCCTATAGAGATATTACAACTCGTAATACCTACAGCCCAAGCTTGTATAGATGTAATCTATGGCAAAGAGACACCATTTTTGAAATTTACCAAAGAGCATAACAAACCAACCAAAGATGGTAGTGATATGTTACTATACCAAGGAGTTATTGCTTTTGAGTATTTTACCAATCATAAATTTTCATTTAAAGAGATAGAGCAAGTGATGAAAAAAGCATTTGAACTATAAGTAGATTTATTGACCTATTTTTTAGAATTATATCTAACTGTTTTATACCCTGCTCTTATTAGTTTCATCAATCCACCTTTGAGATTAATAACATGATAATCAAGTTTTTTTCCTAAAAAATTAGATACCATACCTGTTCTACTTCCTGTACGACAAATCAGAGCAAACTTCTCATCTTTGTTAACTATTTTATTCAATGATTTTAAAAAACCATCAATATCATAATTTCCTTTTTCATTAAAAAAAGTCAAAGGATAAGAACCTTTTATAATCCCTGTCTCTTTCCATTCACCTTTAGTTCGTATATCTATAATCTTCAACTTTGCACTATTAACGAATTCTGGAGTTACAATTACATTTGTTATCTCTGCAAATAGAGATGAACCTAGTAAGAGTAATCCTAATATTATTTTTTTCATTTAAAATATCCTTATTATTTTATATTAATTCTATCTAAAAAGATAATATCAAATAATTGTGGATATTTTGTTTAATAATTGAAAATATTAATGTAAAAAGTGTCTAACTGTAGTAAAATAGAGAGATATTCCATGTTCATTAGCAGCCTCTATTACCTCATCATCTCTGATACTTCCACCAGGTTCTATAATAGCACTGACACCTGCCTCGGCCGCAGCATCTATACTATCTCTAAATGGGAAAAATGCCTCACTAGCCATTGATGCACCACTTACATCTAATCCCATCTCTTTTGCTTTTTTTAATGCACACTGTGCAGCATCTACTCTACTAGTCATTCCCATACCAACGGCAACCATTGCACTATTTTTTACATATACTACACAATTTGATTTGGTAAGTCCTGCTATTTTCCATGCAATCTCTAAATCTTTTTTCTCTTGGAATGAAGCTGTTAATTTAGATTTTTTATGAGCATTAAGTACCTCATTATCACAAATACAATCAGAGTTCTGATATACAAATCCACCATCTATATGCTTAAAATCATGACTATCTTTTGCCATAACTAACTTAGAATTACCTTGTGCAAAAAGTTTAATTCTTTTTTTCTTAGAAAATACATCTACTGCTTCAGCTTCAAAATCTCCTGCAATAATTACCTCTAAGAAAATCTCATTCATCTTCTCTGCTAACTCTTTGGTTACAATACCATTAATAGCTACAACACCACCAAATGCAGATATACTATCACATTTCAAAGCCTCTATATAAGAGTCTAATAGAGTATCTCTAATAGCAAATCCACATGGATTACCATGCTTGACTATACATACAGCGTTTTCATCGCCAAAACTAGATGCAATTTTCAAGGCTCCATTAATATCTGTTAGGTTATTGAAACTAGCTTCACCTTTAAGTTGTTTGAAATTATTACTAAAATGATTATTAAACTCGTACAATGCACCATCTTGATGAGGATTTTCACCATATCTTGTTTGAAATACTTTTTTACCTGTAATAAACTGATAATCTCCAAAACCACTATTAAATCTCTTGTTCATATAGTTTGCTATCATAGCATCATAACTAGCAGTATGCTCGAATGCTTTTATCATTAGATTTCGTCTAAACTCTAAGCTATCAGTTTGATTTTCTAGTGCTTCTAATACCACACTATAATCATTAACATCTGTAACAATAAGTACATCATTAAAATTTTTGGATGCACTTCGCACCATAGTAGGTCCACCAATATCTATATTTTCGATAATTTCATCAAAATCATCTGTTCTATCTATAGTCTCTTTGAAAGGATATAAGTTTACACATACCAAATCTATACCCTCAACGCCAAGCTCTTTGGCTTGTGCTATATGAGCCTCATCTGCTCTTTTGTGCAAAATTCCACCATGAACAAAAGGATTTAAAGTCTTGACTCGTCCTTCAAAACACTCTGGAAATTTAGTTACCTCATCAATCTCAATAACCTTTACACCTGCCTCATTTAGCTTTTTGTAAGTTCCACCTGTTGAGATAATATCCCAACCCAATTTTTCTAATCCTTGTGCGAACTCTATAATTTGATTTTTGTCACTTACGCTTAGTAATGCTCTCATATATTAACCTTGAAATAAATTTTGGAATTATAGCAAAAATTAGTTATGAACAATAACCTCATGAGCATGAGTTGCTCGTTTATCAAGGGGTGGAAGTTCCATATAATTAAAAGTATAGAGATTTTCTAAATAGTGGTAAGGATTATTAGGTGCATAAAACTCTAAACCTTCAAATTCTATCTTTTGGAGTGGAAATACTTTATTATAATCAAACCAAGCAGATATATCAGGCATCTCTCCACCATATATTACTTTTTCACCATTTTCTAAGTGCATTAGTTTTAGTGCTTCTTCTAATTTATGTCGTATATTAGGCTTATCTATACCATTTGGAGTATGCAAACCTATGGCAGATGTTGAACGAATTAGTTCAAATATATTATCATAAAACTCTTTGTAAAAACTACCATTTGGTATAGTAAGCATAGGAAATATATCTATAAATACCCCTTGATGATACTCTATATCTCTATCTTTTTCATGGAACTCAACTATTTTTGCTCTATTTGAACGAAGTTTTATATAATCAAATGGGAATTTATTATCTGTTTGAGTACTCTGAAGAAATATATCATTAGATAACTCATCTTGGGCTATAGATATAAATTTAGTATAATCTTCTATTGGCATAGATATGTCAATATCATCATCCCAAGGGATAAACCCTTGATGACGAATAGCACCCAAAAGAGTACCACTATCTAGCCAATATTTTAAATTATATTTTTGACATATTTTATCAAATTCAACCAACATATCTAGCATAATTAGCTGAGCTTTTCTTAGAGTTTTTGGGTCTATATTTGACACTATTTTCTCTCTATTTTATAATAATCATAAAGTGCATCTATCAATACATCTACATATGCTCTAGTCATCTCACCCATATGTGAAACTCTAAATATAAGCTCTCTCTCTGCCCCACCATTTGGACATACCATGACTTTGTATCCATCTTCTAAAGCATTTACAATATCCATAGCATTTTTGCCATCAGTTGGGGTAAGTGTAGTCATAGCATTTGGCATATATGGGGTATAAAACTTTAGGGGTAAATCTTGGATAGTAGCTCTAAAATACTCTGCTATATCTCTAGCCCTAGTGATACTCTGCCCTACTCCACCTCTTCTATCTATTTGAGCAAGTCTAGCTTCAAGTTGCAACATAATAGTTACAGCAGGAGTATATGGGGTCTGACCCCGTTGTCCATTTCTTAGATAATCTTTGAAATTAAAGTATATATTTTTTATATCTTGAACCCTATTGATTGCAGATGGAGATAATATTACCATTGTAAGCCCAGGAGGTAGTGCTAAACCTTTTTGACTACTAGCTATGATTACATCTATATTTTGAGCAGACATATCTATTGGGTCAGTGACAAACATACTAATTGCATCTACTATAAAAAATAGACTGTTCTTTTTGGCATAAGCACCCATTGCATCAAGGTCATATAGATGCCCTACACTTGTCTCATGAGCATTTACAATTAGTGTTGAATAATCCCCTTTTGGAGCTAACTCTTCTATATTATATAGATTTGTATCTTTTACTTTAAAATTGGTATGAGGTATATCATGAGTAGCACAAATATCAACAAATCTACCACCAAATCCACCACCATTAACTACCAAAGCATTATCATTTTTGGTTAACAAGTTTATAATAGATGCTTCCATACCTGCTGTTCCTGATGCTGTCAAAAATATGACTCTACTACCCTCTGGGGCATTTACCATTTTCAGCAGACCTTTTTCACAATTAAATGTTACTTCTGAAAATTTATCATTTCTAAAATATGGTGTCTGTTTCGCTCCAACTGCTAAAATCTCATCAGACATTTTAACAGGTCCTGGGGTAAAGATGTAATAATCTTCATATATCATAAACTATTTCTCCGTTTTTTTCGTTTTTTTACTATTTTCTTTGAACTCATTGTAATCTAATATAACTCTAGCAATAGAGACCATATCAGAAGGGGTTAACATTTTTGAAGTTCTATTTCCTCTTTGAATAAGTGATGCAAACTCTGCAATCATATATCTAAGCCCACAACCCTCAAACTCATAACTAAATTTATAACTTTTATGAGTATCTTCAAATCTAAAATAAAACTCTTTGGTCAACCACCAAGGTGCAGGGATATATACATATCCTTTTGTTCCTGATATTACTGCATCACCTTCAGATTTAATTCCTGTTGCTACTCGTGCTATACCTATAGTATTATTTTTATGAGTAGTAACTATAAGATTACTAATATCATACCCATTCTCTTTTTGGTCAAAAAAGCTTATACTCTTTTTCTTACCTAATACTTTATGAATAAGCAATGATGGATACCCTGATAATATATTAGTTGCTCCTTGTTCCATAAAACTATCAGGATATTTCTTCTCTTTATATAGTGATGTCCTAGTAGCTCGAACCTCTTTTATATCCCCTATATCACCCTTATTAAGCTCTTTTAATAATTGATTAAAAGCAGGTAGAAAAGCTGTCTTTAGAGCTGATAATAGTAAAACCTTGTTCTCTTTGGCAAGTGATAACAGCTCTTTTAACTCCTTTTTATCTAATGCAATAGGGTTTTCACATAAAACATGTTTACCTGCTTCTAATGCCTTTTTGATAAAGATATAATGCTTTTTAAGTGCAGTATCAATATAAACAGCTTGAATAGAAGTATCTAAAAAATCATCATAATTATCATGCCCAAATTTAATAATAGAACTCTCTTTGGTAAATTTTTTAACTGCCAAGAAATCTTCTGCATAAATTCTATTAATTTTGATATTTGAGACAAATTGAGCCTCATCAATAAATGATTGTGTATCTCTCCCTAATCCTACAATCCCCATTTTTATTAAATCAAAATTTTCTCTTCTAAGTTTAGTACTAGATATTCCCTCCGTTCTTGGCAAGTATTCCACATGTGTAAACTCATTTAAATAATCAAATGAACCTACCCAATCATCCCCTATAGCAAAGATATCAACATCATATTTGACCATATCTCTAGCTTTTTGTTTTTTGTGTTTTTCTACTATAACTTTATCTACAAAGTCTAACTCTTTAACTGCTTTTACTCTTTTTTTGGTACTCTCTACAACATTCAATTTCCCTCTTGAACGGTCATAGTTTTCATCAGTTACACCTACGATAAGATAATCGCCAAGTGCTTTGGCTCGTTTGAGCAAATTCATATGCCCCTCATGAAGCATATCATAGGTTCCATAGGTAATTATTGTTTTTTTATTCTTCATATCTCTATAATAGCAATTTTTATAACTATATTTATCATTACTTATAGCTTAAAAAATAATTATAAATCTATTGATACTATCAGTAACAAATAAAATATAATTAAAATCTATTTATTACTACTATTAGTGTAAAATTTCATTAAATTCAACACAATAGTAGGTAACTAATGCAAAAAGCAGAACTATTAGCACCAGCAGGGAACTTGGAGAAACTAAAAATTGCACTCTCTTATGGAGCAGATGCAGTTTATGGGGGTACTAGTACATTTTCACTTAGAATTCGTTCAGGAAAAGAGTTTGATATAGACTCATATGCCAAGGGTATAGAGTATGCTCATGCTAGAGGTAAAAAGGTTTATACCACTATCAATAGTTTTCCATTTAATGCACAACTCAAACTTTATGAAAATCATATTGCTAAAATGGCAGAACTCAAACCTGACGCTCTTATAGTATCAAGCCCTGGGGTGGTTCAGATGGCTAGAAAGATTGCCCCTCAAATCCCTATTCACTTATCAACACAAGCCAATGTTATGAATGTATTGGATGCACAAGTATATTATGATATGGGTGTAGAGAGAATTATAGTAGCTCGTGAGATTTCACTCAAAGATTGTGAAGCGATAAAAAGAGTCATTCCTAATTTAGAACTTGAAATTTTTATACATGGTTCAATGTGTTTTGCATATAGTGGTAGATGTCTAGTTTCTGCTTTACAAACAGGACGAGTTCCAAACCGTGGAAGTTGTGCTAATGATTGTCGTTTCCCATATGAGATATATGCCCACTCTCCAGAGTCCAATACTACATTTAGACTTGATGAGGAGGAGGGAATTGGTACATATATCATGAATGCCAAAGATATGAATATGGCTTCTCATATAGATGAGATTTTAACTTCAGGTGTAATAGATTCCCTTAAAATTGAAGGACGAACCAAATCACCATATTATGCAGGAGTAGTTACCAAAGCTTATAGAGATGCAATTGATGATTTTTATGCAGGAAAATTTGATGCAGCTATTTATCAAAAAGAGTTACATACTACACAAAACAGAGGATTTTCTGATGCATATCTAGTCTCTAAACCATTTGAGAGAAATAATACCCAATCACATAATTTTACTATTCAAAATGGTACACATCAAGTAGCAGGTCTAGTTAATGAAGATGGTCTAACATGGAAATGTAAAGATAAAACATGTATAGGTGATAGTGTAGAGATAGTATTACCAGTTGGAGTAACTATTGAGCCAATGGAAAATGATAAGTGTCGTATAGAAGAGATTGATAATAGATTTTATATTCTATTTAAAAAGATAATCTCAACCAAAGGCAAAGAGTTTGAATGTATTCATAGTGGAGACCTAAATAATATAATCTTACCAGTTAAACTACCTAGTTATACTATTTTGAGAAGAGGAATTGCAGAAGCCAAAGAAAAAAAGGTTAAATAACATTTGGCTCTTGGAGTTAGTATCAATAATTAATAATAATGGTAAAAGTCTTAGATAATCTCAAAAAAAAATTTAATATTGATAAAGTAATCATTGTAGCAGATAGAGGTCTTAATTCAAAAATAAATCTAAAACTTATTAAAGATACAGGATATGACTATCTGATGGCTGTTAGTATTAAATCTATGAGCCAAAAGATGCAGGAGATTATTTTAAATAAATCCATGTATCATGGCATCTTAGCCGACAAAGAGAGCAAAGATGGACTCTACTGTTATAACCACTTTGGATATTATAATGATATCACTTATGATGAAGAGATAAAAGAGGATGGTGAAGTCAAGATAAAAAAGAGAAAAATGACACTTAAAGAGATGATAGTATCTACTTATTCAGATAAAAGAGCAAAAAAAGATAGATATGATAGATACAGGGCTTTAGATAAAGCAAACAGTCTCATACTCAATAATCAAAAATCATCTCTAAATTCTACTAGAAGTTTCAAAAAATTTATTCAAAAACATACAAAAGATGATAACTGTAAAGAGTTTGATATGGGTATGGATTGGATTAAAATCAAAGAGCAACAACAGTATGATGGACTCTATGCTATTACAACTTCAAATCTTGATTTAGACCCAATAGAGATTATCCAAAACTATCACAATCTCTATAAAATAGAGGATAGTTTTAGGGTTTTAAAATCTACTTTTAATACAAGACCTATTTACCAC
>CAZNJD010000008.1:0-21883 GCA_964573285.1 uncultured Sulfurovum sp.
GAAAGGTGTCATCCTGATGAGTTACGACCTTTTTCTGTGAGAGAGAATGCACGGATTCAATCTTTTCCTGATGAGTGGGTCTTTGAGGGGTCTTTGTCGCAACAGTATAAACAGATTGGTAATGCTGTACCTGTTAATTTAGCAAAAGAGGTAGGTTTGGCTATCAAAAAATATTTGGATAAGTTGAAGTAAAAATGAGAGAGTATAATTTGAGTTTTATAGATGATAGAGATTTATTTAACCATGTTAAAGAGACTATAGAAAAGTACCGATTTAGCATCAATCTAAAGGAGTTCAATAAAAATTTGGTTGACCCTATAAAGCTAACTTTTGATTCAAAAGTGTATGGAAAAACCATTGAAGAGATTATTGAGATGGAGTCTGTACGACAGATGGATAAATCAAATAGTAATCATATCGGCTATTTTCAACAGAATATTTTTAAATATCTCTATCAGAAAGAGAAAAAAAAGAGCAGTTGGTATGTTCCCCAAAAAGGTTTTGATATTGTTAATGATACAGATAAAATCTATGTTGAGATGAAAAACAAACACAACACCATGAACTCCTCCTCTTCTCAAAAAACATATACAAGAATGCAAAATAAAATTTTAAATACTCCTAATGCAACTTGTATGCTTGTTGAAGTAATAGCAAAAAATAGTCAGAATATCCCATGGCAAGTCTCTTTAGATGGTGAGTCTATGAGTCATGTGCAGATTAGGAGAGTATCTATAGATAAATTTTATGAATTAGTTACAGGAGAAAAAGAAGCATTTAAACAATTAGTCGAAGCTTTACCAAATGTAATGGATGATGTCTTGGAAGATATACAACAAAATGGTATTGAAAACAGCGTATTTGAAGAATTAAAGGGAATAGATGAAAATATATTAAAAAGTTTATATCTACTATCTTTTCAAAAGTATGAAGGTTTTAATAATTTAAATATAAAAAATATTTTTTGAAAGTTTAAAATCATAAAAATCACCTCCTTATTCACAGGAGTAGGAGGTTTAGACCTCGGTTTCAAAAAAGCAGGATTTAAAACTATATGGGCAAATGAATATGACAAAGATATTTGGGAGAGTTACGAGAAAAATTTTTCACATACCAAACTAGATAGAAGAAGCATAACCCAAATTCCATCGAGTGAGATACCTGATAGTGTAGGGATTATTGGTGGGCCTCCGTGTCAGAGTTGGAGTAAGGCAGGGACGCTTAGAGGGATAGAGGATAAGAGGGGGCAACTCTTTTTTGAGTTTATACGAGTTTTGAGAGATAAAAAACCTCTCTTTTTCTTGGCAGAGAATATATCAGGAATGTTGGCAAGTCGGCATAGTGAGGCTTTGGAGGGTATCAAGAGGCTTTTTAGAGAGAGTGGATATGTGCTATCTTTTAAACTGATGAGTATAAGTTCTATTATAAAAATGTGATGGCAGGGTATAAGATGGTTGGTAATGCTGTACCTGTTAATCTTGGGTACTATTTGGCTAAGAGAATTTTTGAGGATTTGACATAAATCTGTACCGATAGCTCTTTAAGTCAAAAGTTTAAGGATTTAAGAGAATTAAAAACACCTTTTTGCTCATTTATCACACCTTAAAATATAATTGATGTTATACTCTTATTAAAAGAGATAAGTTTGTCAGAATTTGCACTATTTTTTTTCAAAGTTCCTCTCGGTTGGAATTGCTGATTTAAAATCATCTCTATAATGTAGCTTAACCCCCTCATCAGTCATAACAAATCCAGTAATCTGTATCTTGCCCTCATGTACCATATTGTGATGCCTTTTACATAAAGGAATGAGATTATATTTATGATTTTTATCTACACCCCCAATTTTACCTCTATCATTTGCCATTTTTTGAGGTACTATATGGTGAACATCTTCTACCACCTCATCACATAATGCACATTTAGTTAGATATAGATTTTTGTTATATCTACTTCTTTTTTTCTGTTTGAGTATTTTAAGTTCTGATTTATTACCTATAATTGAGTCTCGTATAGTATAAGCATTTTTTAAAAATGATTCATCCATATGTAAAGATTTGGCAAATTCTAATCCATATAGTGAACTTCCCATTCCAAATTGTAACTCTCTATTATATATTAATTTATCACTATTTTCATCATATTTTACCCCTAAATGCAAAAATATAAGCTCTTTAATATTTTGCAGCTGTTCTATATTTTTTAGTTGATGTAGATGTGTTGCAAATATAAAATTTGCATCAATATCTAATAGTTTTAGTATAGCTCCAGATACAATTGCTAAACCTGACTCTGTTTCTGTTCCTTGTGAAATTTCATCTCCCAAAACTAAACTATTTCTTCCTGCTCTATTAAATATATTTTTCAACTCCATCATCTCTACTGAAAAAGTAGATAATCCTTTATATAAATTATCTTTAGATACAATTCTAGTAAATAGCTTATCATACATACTAAACCGTAGCTCTACAGCAGGAACGAAAAAACCAGCCTGAGCTAATATTACTGATAGACCGATACTTTTCATTAATGAAGATTTACCAGAAGAGTTTATACCATATAGTAATACACCTTTGACCGCACTATTCTCACTAGCATTAAGTGTAATATGGTTATGTTCTGTGGTGATACCATCTCCTAGATATATATCATTAGGTACATATATACCACTATTTTCGTTAGCTTCTATAATAGGATGTCGCAGACCTATAGCCTCATATCCATTTCCATCTACAATAATAGGACGGCTAAGTTGCATTTTTTTAGTACATTTAGCATTTGATATAGCTACATCAATATTGGCAACAAATGATATAAGCTCATTAAGTAGATGTGAAAATCTCTTATCTAATTCATCTAAACTTTTAATATAACGGCTTTTGACAAGTGCTACTAATTTAACTTGATTACTCTCATAATTTTGGGTTATTAGTTCAAATAGTTTAGAGTTTATTTTTACACTATTTTTAAGCCGTTTATAGTGAAAATCTTTGAAAAAATAGTGAGTACCATCTATCGTAACAAATGACTCTTTTAGCTCTTTTTCTATCATAGTAAATCTATTTTTAGTTAGATTAATACTAAACCCCTCACTATCAAGATATCCAATATCAGCATAACCATTTTTTGAGTTGTTTTTAATCTGCTTAAGCTCAACTATAGTATCTATATGTGATATAACCTGTTCTAGTTTGAGTATCTCATCTTTTTGCTTTTGTAAAAGCGTATCTATATTTGGATAAATTCCATTTCTAAATATATTATCATCTATCTGCTCTATCCTAAATTTGGCACATATATTCAAATCAAATGTATCTGTGAGATATTTACGAAACTCTGTAATCTCATCATCTAGTTTACTATCATACTCTATAGCATCTTGTTTGGCATCTTTTAGTAGTTTAGCTATGGCATAGAGTGACATACTAATATATGTCAATTCAAGAGGATGCAGTTTTTGTAGTTTGAGTCGTCTTGATATTCTCTCTAAATCATATATATTTTTGAGATGTGTATCATATTTATCACTTCTTTCTATTAGTTTTTGAGATAAATCATATCTAGCTTCTAATATCTCTTTATCTACAATTGGACACAGTAGCCTCTCTTTTAATAATCGTTTCCCAAAAGCTGTAGAGGTTTTATCTATTAATCTTAGCAGTGTAAGTTCAGAACTATCCCTAGAGATAACACCTAACTGTTCTAGTGCATTATTTCCAAGATAGAGATAACCACTAGCCCCCAAAAATATAGGTTTATTCATTTTCCCTATTATCAACTCATCATGTTCTATAATAAACTCAATCAATATAGCCAAAGACTCTGTAGTATAAGGGTATCTCTCCAAATCAAGATACTCAATAGCTGACAGAAATGAGTTTATCTGATATACTCTACTAAAAAGCTCATTTTGATAAGCTATCTTGCACCTAGAAGTATTGAAAGAGGTGTGATATTGATTTAATTCCAAGTAGTTATTTATCCACTCTTTGTCTATTTTATCATTATCTAATGTAACTATCACTTCTGCTGTATTATAAGTTTGTAGTAGATTGAATAGCTCATCAAGTGCATAAGTTTTATCATCTCTAGTTGAGTGCATCTCATTAATTATAGTTTTGCCTGTAGTCACATCAATAGCACTATATCCAACCGAATAAATCCCTTGGTTCTCATCAACTATAAAAGATACTATATTATTTTCACTACTCTCTATTTGATACTCAAAATTTGTTCCTGGTGAAATAATATTAGAGATATATCTAGTAATATTAGGTGGTGTACCTCTCTGTTTGACCATGACAATAGTATATTTTTTTGTAGCAATAAGTCTAGCTATATATCGTTCTATAGATACAGTAGGTACACCTGCAAGTAGAGGATTTTTGAGAGAGTTTTCGAGTATATTTTTGTTTTTACGAGTTAATTGGATATTGAGCAGTTGGGCTATCTCTTTGGCTTTACCAATTTTTAGTTCATCATTATTGACCTCATAAAGCTCAAAGAAACTACCTATCTCTATAAGTATAATAGTATTATCACCATATTTTTTTTCAAAATATATTTGGAGTTCAAAATATATTTCAGTAAGTAGTTTACCTTTGATATTTAAAATCTTTGATGCTTGTTCCAACTGTCAGCCTAATGAGTAGTTTGTTTTAGATTGTTATTTTAGCTATTTGATTATTATAGTATATTGAAATTGAGCAATTTTATAAAATATCAATAACCTTAACTTCTTTATAAATATTTAATGGTAAAATAGTTTCCTTAATTATTTAAAATAGAGTTAGGAACTTCACATGAGACACTTTTTAAGCATAAAAGATTTTACAAAAAATGAACTATTAGAGATGATTGCTTTAGCACAAAAGATAAAAAAGCAGACTAAACAAAAACAGTATGTACCATATATGGAACATCAGACTCTAGGTATGATTTTTGAAAAAAGCTCAACTAGAACTCGTGTAAGTTTTGAGACTGGTATATATCAATTAGGAGGTATAGGTTTATTTCTCTCTTCTAATGATATTCAATTAGGTCGTGGTGAACCTATGAAAGATACAGCTAGAGTCATTAGTCGTATGGTTGATATGGTTATGATACGAACATTTGAGCAGTCAAAATTAGATGAGTTCGCTAAATACTCCAAAGTACCAGTAATAAATGGTCTAACAGATAGTTATCATCCTGTTCAGATTATGACTGATTATCTAACACTTTTAGAGTGTGGAGTTACAAATCCTATTGTGGCATATGTTGGTGATGGTAATAATATTACTCACTCATGGCTCATGTTATCTGCAAAACTAGGTTTTGAACTTAGAGTTGCTACCCCAAAAGATTATGCTTGTGATAGTGCTATAGTAGCAGAGGCTTTGGAGATATCCAAAAGCAGTAGAGCAAAAATCAGTTTCAGCCATGACCCAAAAGAGGCAGTAAAGGGTGCGAATGTAGTAACTACAGACACATGGGTATCTATGGGTCAAGAAGATGAAAAAGAAGAGAGACTTAAAGCATTTAGTGGGTATATTGTGGATAGTAACCTAATGGAATTAGCTCAAGATGGAGCTATATTTTTACACTGTTTACCTGCATATAGGGATTATGAAGTGAGTGAAGAGGTATTTGAAGCCCATGCAGATGAGATTTTCTTGGAAGCAGAAAATAGACTTCATGCTCAAAAAGGTATAATGGTTTGGTTAGATAATCATATAGATGAGGATATAGATGAGTAATATTGATTTTGAGAAGTTTAGTAAATATTCTAAGCCAGGACCACGATACACTAGTTATCCAACGGCTTTAGAGTTTAATGATGATTTCAATTATAATGAGTATATAAAATTCTTAGAAGAGGAGCAGGAGCAAATATCTATATATATTCACCTACCTTTTTGTAGAAGTGCTTGTTATTTCTGTGGTTGTAATGTTGTATTTACCTCCAAAGAGGATAAACTTAGCCGATATATAGAGTATCTAAAAAAAGAGATAGATATTTTAGCAGAACATATGGATACCACTAGAGAGGTTATTCAGTTTCACTTTGGTGGAGGAACTCCTACTTTTTATAAAGCATTTGAACTTGATGAGATAGTTACATATGTCAAATCAAAATTTACCAATTGGAGCAGTGATGCAGAGATAAGTTGTGAGATAGACCCACGATTTTTCAATGAAGAGCAGATGAAAGTATTTCAAAAACACGGTTTCAATCGTATTAGTTTTGGAGTACAAGACCTAGATGATAAAGTACAAAAAGAGATACACCGTGTCCAACCATTAGAACTCACCAAAAAAGCCGTAGAGTTAGCTAGAGAATATGGAATAGACTCAATCAATACAGATTTTATCTATGGTTTACCATTTCAGACACTTGATACTTTCAAAAAGACACTAGAACTCTCAACAGAGCTTAACCCTGATAGAGTAGCAGTATTCAACTACGCTCATGTACCTTGGCTCAAAAGAACTATGCGTAAATTTGATGAAACGACTCTACCTTCACCTGAAGTTAAGTTACAAATATTTAGATACACCATTGATTTTTTTGAAAAACAAGGGTATAAAATGGTTGGAATGGATCATTTTGCCAAGCCAAAAGATGAACTATTTGGTGCGATAGAAAAGGGAGAACTACATAGAAACTTCCAAGGATATACAACTAAAGGTGGAGCAAATCTAATAGGAATTGGACTAACAAGTATTGGTGAGGGTGATAGATACTATGCCCAAAATACAAAAGATATGAAAATATATGAAAAAGCAATTGATAATGGTAAACTTCCTTTTGAAAGAGGAGTAAAACTAAGTAATGATGATTTTTTACGCAAAGCTATTATTATGGAACTTATGGCAAATTTTCATATAGATATTAAGAGAGTAGAAGCAGAACATAATATCAATTTCAAAGAGTATTTCGCTGATACTATAAAGGAGTTACAAGAGTTTGAAGAAGCTGATTTAATTAGTATAAATGATAAAGAGATACAAGTAAGTACTACTGGAACTCTACTTATACGAAATATTGCTATGCCTTTTGATGCTTATATGAAAAAGTATGCACAGAACGAAAAAAGCTTTTCCAAGACTGTTTAGAGTTAATTTTGTTAACTCTATTTTTACTTTTTGGTAACTCTTGATAATTTTATAATAAAAGCTGTAGAAGTAACAAACTCTTTGGCACTTCCAATGATATTCATTGCTTGTGTATAAGAACGATATGGACCAACTAATACATAATAGTAAGGTTGAGTATCTTTATATTTTTTAATAATAGAAAGAGGTAGTTCTGCATACTTTATACGATTAATAAACTCATCATTGGGTTTATGATTTTTAAAGTATCCTACTTGAATATAATATCCTGGTGTTCCAGATTTAGAATATATCTTTTTAATCTCTGAACTAGTAGGTACATGTGACTTATAATTATCTGATGAAAAACCTTTTGATACAATCCCTGATTTTACACTATTTGTTGTAGATGTCTTGGTAGTTTCTTTATTACTCATCCCTGTTTCACATCCCATTAAAACAAACAATCCTGCTAATAAGAGTGTTATTTTTAATTTTTTCATGTTATTTTCCCTTAAGTTTTATATATTATAACATTAAAAAGATAATTCATATCTAAAATAATAGTTATTATGATATAGTAGGAGCAAAAGCCTTAGTACTAACTCTAACACTCTCTCCTACTTTCAAATTTTTTGCCTCATATTCTGAAATTACTACTTCAACTAACTGTTGACCAATAGCTACAATAGCCACAAAGATAACATCCATCTCTATAATCTCCAAAAGTTCCCCCTCAAAAGAGAATTTAGCAGAGCCACTTGTCTGTAAAAGTACCTCTTTGGGCGTTCCATCATTGATAATATGCCCCAATTTCAAAACTAATACACGAGAAGCCAATCTATAAATCTCACTAGGGTCATGACTGACCATAATAGTTGTAGTCCCAAACTCCTTATGTAGTAATAGTATCTCATTTTGCAATTTGCTACGCATAGCAGGGTCAAGAGCAGAGAGAGGTTCATCCATCAAAAGTAGTTTAGGTCTATTCATCATAGCTCGACATAAACTTACTCTCTGTTTTTGACCTCCACTCAAACTATTTGGTAATCGTTTTTTCAATTGCAATAATTCTGTAATTTCAAGTAGATGTTTGACCAATTTTCTATCCTTTTGTACATAAAGCAAATTATCTTCTACACTCATATTGGCAAAGAGAGCATAATCTTGAAATACAAATCCAATTTTGCGTTTTTGAGGAGCTAATGCCTTTTTTCCATCAAGCCAAATATCATTACCAATTTGGACTATGCCCGCTGCATCTTCAAGACCTGCCAAAATTCGTAATAGCGTTGTCTTACCACTACCACTTTGACCTGTTAAGGCTATGAACTCACCCTCTTTTATTTCAAGATGAATATCTAAATCCATCTCTCCATCTGCACCATATAATTTTTTGTTTATATCGATTTTTATCATTAATATCTACTCTCTTTATAATTAAAAATATAAACCCCCAATAGTACCAAAAAGCTAATGCCAACCATAATAGCACTATAAATATGAGCTGTAGAGTAGTCCATAATCTCAACTAATTCATATATAGCTACTGAAGCAACCTTGGTCTCATCAGGAATACTTCCACCAACCATCAAAACTACACCAAACTCTCCAACTGTATGAGCAAATGAGATAATAATCGCACTCATCAAAGCAGGTTTGATATTTGGTAATGCTACTTTTAGTATCGTCTCTATTTTACCTTTTCCACTAATATAACTAGCCTCCAACATATTTTTATTAAGCCCCTCAAAGCCACTCTGCAAAGGTTGAACCATAAAAGGTAAAGAGTAAAAACAACTAGCAATAACCAAACCTGTAAAGGTAAAAGCCAAATCAACTTTTGCAAATACAATCAGAATATAAAAACCCAATACTGATGGAGGCAAAACTATTGGTAATGATGTAATAGCTTCTAAATATGGTTTGTTTTTTGATTTAGTTTGTGATAAGTACCATGCTAGTGGTAAGCTTATAATAAACAAAATAAGTGTGGTTATCCCTGCTAGTTTAAATGATAATATAAATGGGGTTAGGTCTATATTTTTTAGGGTTTGTAGCAAACTATTTTATCCGTCCATAAAAACTTATCAAAACTGACCAAAAGATGAGTTTTAACTTGACAATTATATCATAATTGCATTTGTTACGGCTTCATAGAGTTACCAATAGTACAAAGAGAGTTTCAACCAAATTAGATTTAATAGATAATAAATCCCATTTCTAAAATGGGATAATAGATTTTTAAAGTACTATGGCAATGTATATATATGAATTGCATTTTTGAGAGGGTGACCTATTGGAGCTATCGCCTCATCTGCTTTTGCTTTATTGTTGATACCTTCTAAGATATAGAGTTTATTATTAATAATCTCTATACCTCTTGGGTCATAAACACCATTATCTCGCATCTGATAAATAGCTTCAGTCTCTTTTGTTAACCAATTAACTTTTAATAGTTCAAAATTAGATGTAGTAACCCAAAGTATATTACTACTATTATCATATGCCAAACCTACTATTTTACCAGTTGGAGTTGTATATAGTGTATTATTCATATCGGCTTGATTTGAATTAAAATCATAGGTATATAGACTTTTTACACTAGCTACAATAAAATCATCTCCTATAAAAGTAGTAGCAGGATACTCTATAGTGTTTAATTTTCTATAATCACTTAAAGTAAATGTACTATTGGTATCTGCTCTTGTTAACTTAAATATTACAGGCTCACCTGGTGCTTTTCCTGTAAAAATATATAGAGTATCACTATTTTGATTATATGCAACAGACTCTATATCACATGCCCCTAAATGGTTTGCACAATGGTCTTGTATATCTCCATTGGTAAAAGTACCTAAATCCACATCATCAAAAACACTCTTTATCTCATGGGTTGTTAAATCCATTTCATACACATGATGAGAATCATCATCTGTTACCCATAAACTATTATTAATAGGAACGAATTGTAGAGATTCTGCATCTCTTAGCTCTTCTAAGCCAACAACATTAGATAATACTATTCCATCTGTCTCATTTAAATCTTTGTCTTCTCTAATATTAAACTGCTGTTTGGTTAAAATTGAACCTCCATTATTCCACTCATTTACATTCGAAAAACTACTTATTGCCAAAGTGTTATTATCATCACCATAACTATTATCATAAGGAGTTATATCTTTATTAGGCTCTGCTTTTAATTTATAAACCTCTCTATTATCAACTGTATGGTCTCCCCAAACACCTTCACCACTCTCTGATAAAATCAGACTGCTTTTATTCTCATCTAAAATAGAAATAATCATATCTTGATGAGTAGTATTAAAATTACCAACTCGATTAGTAAGTTCATTTACATTAATGTTAAGTTTCCAATCTGGACTATGAGGAGCAAATGGAGAATATGTCATATCTGTTGGTTCATTTGATATTGTAACAACTGTACCCTTTCTAAGATATGCTAAAGGTAATAGTGATGGAATTTGGGCTGAAAATACCTCTGTACAGTTCTCTTTAATAGTTAATTTCGCATTTTGAAGATTAAGATAGTCTCTTGTTACAACTAACTCCACCCATGAGCCACCATTTCCTAAAACTGTTCCGAAATGGGTATCATATCCACCATTTTTAAGATATTTATCAGGGGCTACAGCATTATACTCATTTAATAAAAGTGAACTTTTATGTCGTCTGAAATTCTCTTTTAAAGCTACTACTCTAAGGTCATCAAAGTTTTGTGTAGTTAGTTTTTGTCTCTTTTTCTTTTTCCAATGATTTGGAGAACCAAATGTACTTCTAGCTTTTTTATTGAAATCATCTCCATAAGTAGGGTCATTTGGGTTAATAGAACAAGATGGGTCTTTTTTTAGTTTAAATATCTCTCTTTTACCAATATTGCTATTAGTAATGGCTTCTCCACTATTGGGCATAATAGTTATATCTCCACTACCCGATACCATAGATACCAATAGATTATTATAACTAGTAAAGAAACTACCCTCAATTGTTGTTAAGTCATCTTTATTAATATTAAGAGTCCAATCAGCACCACAACTATCAAATGGATTATAACTTAAATCGGTTGGTTCTTCAGAAATAGTAACTATTGTTCCACTTCTTACTTTGGATAAAATATCTATATTTGGTAATCTTCCTTTGTATATAGAGTTATCATCAGAAATTTTCAAAATAGAGTTTCTTAAATCTGTTTTATCTTTTAATATAACCAACTCTAACCATGAACCACCATTTCCTTTGATTTTTCCAAAAAATGTATCTTTGCCACCTCTTTTTAGTTTTTTATTAGAGGCTACTGCATTATATTCATTTAAAAGTACCATTTTATTTATACTATTCTCTAAAGTCATATCTCTTAGATTACTGAAATTCTGTGTATATGTTGTATCATTTGGGTCAATCCATTGATTAGCAGAGCCAAAGGTACTGATTATCTGTTTATTACTATAATCATCTCCATAAGCTGGGTCAGTTGGTTCAACTGATGCTGATGGTTCTTTTTTGAGTTTAAATACCTCTTGATAATCAATTCCCCAACCTTTAATAACCTCTCCTGAATGTCTCATCAAAAAATTATCTTCTACAGAGACAATACTAATATCCATTGTTCTATCAGATATTTCAAAAACTCCATCTTTATTAGTTAAATCATTAGCATTGAGATTTATCGTCCAATCATTACCCTTTAATGGAGCATAAGAAAGGTCTGTAGGTTCATTAGATATAGTGAGAATAGTTCCTTTTCTTAAATATGCAAACTCTAATAAATCAGGAAAAGTTGCACTTAATACATGAACTCCTCCACTCTTTTTAATATCTATTTTAGCACCTCTAATATCTAAATAATCCTCTGTTACAACTAGTTCAATCCATGAACTACCATTTCCTAAAACTGTTCCAAAATGGGTATCATATCCATTATTTTTAAGTTGTTGGTCTGATGCTACAGCATTATACTCATTAAGTAATAGTGCATCAGCATAGATAAAATTCAAACTCAAAGCCATTGATAATAAAATTTTAAATTTCATTATTCCATTCTCCTATAATTTTTATATTAAAACAACAGTATATAGTTATTTTTATTAAAATATGTTTAGTATATTCTAATATTTTAAAACATATTTTAATTTAATTTTTGATAAAATTATATTATTAAAAGGAGTTTTTGTGAAAACAGAAGTAGATAGATACATTCAGTTAGATAAAAAAGATATTGATATAAAAGAGATATTTAAAACAATAGGCAATTATAAATGGTCAATTTTAATGATAACTATATTTTCTATTATAATATCCTCTATATATCTATATTTCCAGCCAAATATATATAACTCTTATACTATTGTCAAAGTAAAGACAAAAGATAGTAAAAATAATATTAATAATAATATTTTAAATCCAATATCGGGTTCAATTATAGCAAATGTAAAAGAGGATATGGCACTCATCAAAACTTTTTATATCAATGACCAAGCACTAAAATTAGGTAGAGTTAATTATACTGTTCAATATTATAAACAACAGCATAAAAAAAGTATAGAGATTAATAAGTTAATTCCAATAAAAGTTACAGATATAGAGATTATAGATAAAAAATTTTTAGGACAGAAATTAATTATTACTGAAAAAGATAATGGTTATAGTATTAAAATCAAATACTCTTTTATAAAGAAATTAAAATCAAAACTATTAGGTACTTCTCTAAAATATCTTAAACAAAAAAAACCTTTTGCTTATAATAAACAGATAACTACACCTTATTTTAAACTAAAAGTTACACGATTATCCAACTCCAAAAGCCCAATAGTTATCAAGATTAATAATGAAAATAGATATATATATGAAAATATTATTAAAAATAATCTAAAAGTTACTCAATTAGAAGATGATATATCTTTGATTAAAATCTCATACAATGATAATATTCAACAAAGAGGAATATTATATATAAATTCATTAACCGATACTCTTATAAAAGAGAGTATCAAAAATAAAAATGAGCAAAATAACAAAGTTCTAAATTTTATTATTCAAGAACTGAATAAAACAAAAACTAAACTAACTAAATCAGAGGAGAGATTAGAACAGTATCGTATAACAAATGAAGTAATTCAACCCTCTACCCAAGCATCTACTTTTATTACAGAGTTAGCTAATATTGATATTAAACTTTCAGAAAATTTATTGAAAGAGAGAATTGTTAAAAATATTGATAACAGTTTCAAAAAGGGGTATAATCTTGATTCTATTTCACCACTACTTATGGCATTAAATGATAATCCAACACTCAAACTTATTGAGGTTTTACAAGATAGCCAATTGAAGAAAAATGAACTTTTGAGTGAACTAACATATAAACATCCTACTATAAAAGCACTACAGAATAAAATAGATACAGCCAAAAATAAAATAGTAGCAAACATTAGAAATCTAAAAAAGCAGATAATAGAAACTAATAAAAATTTAAATAGATTAAAAAATCGTTATGAGAAAAAAATTAAAAAACTTCCAACCAAAGAGAGAAGAGTTATAAATATAAAAAGGGACTATGAAGTTAGCTCTAAATTATATAATTTTCTATTACAAAAAAAAGCAGAGAATGAGATGGTTAGAGTTGCCACATTATCCGATTATAAGGTTATTGATAAAGCTTATAGCAAATTAGACCCTATTAGTCCTAACTATAAATTGGTTCTGATTGCTTTTATGATTTTAGGTCTTATAACAGGAGTAATCTTTGCTTTTGTGAGAAATGCTTTTTATGATAAAATAAGAGATAGAGACGATATTGAAAAAGAGACAAACATTCCTATATATGGTATTGTTCCTTTTATAGAAAATAATAGTCTAAGAGTAGGAGTTTATGATAATTTGAGGTCATATTTTACAGAGAGTTATAGAAATTTAAGAACCACACTACAACTATCTTTACAAAATAATAAAAATAATAAAATTATATTGATAACATCTACAATCAAAGGTGAAGGAGCAAATCTAGTAACAGCTAATTTAAGTGCAATATTTGGAATGGCTAATTATAAAACCGTAGTAGTTGACCTTGATATTAGAAATCCTACTATAGAAAAGATATTTGGGATTTATAGAGATGTAAAAGAGGGTATAGGTAGCTATCTATTAGGTCAAAACTCTTTTAATGATATAATCTATCATACACAATATGATAACCTTGATATGATACCTGTAGGAGCAGTACCTATTAATCCATCTGAACTAATTTTATCTAATTATCTTACTATCCTTATACAAAAATTAAGAAAAGAGTATGATTATATTATTATCAATAGTACCCCTTTTGGATTTATACAAGATACAAAATATATTATGAAATTTAGTGATATTAATTTAGTTGTATTTAGAGCTAATTATAGTAAGAGAGAAGATATAAAAAATTTAAATAGAATAGTTCAAAAAGAGGATATAAAAAATTTAGATATAATATTTATAGAGAGTGATTAAATTCTATATCTCCTCTTTTTGAGAATATATTAAAGATAGTGCAAAAGCTATCCAAAAAAGAGGGCTTCTAATTCCATTATGGGCTAATCCATATAGTAAAATAGGTGACATATAAAAGAGTACTTTCCCTAAATAATATTTTGGATTTAGAAATAGAGATATAAAAAGAAGTAATCCTATAAATCCATAAGAAAAGAGAATATTTGCAATAGTTGAATGAAGTTCACCATGATGTTTAGATAGAGCAAATCTGGTAAATTTACCCTCTCCTGCACCCAAAAGTGTATATTGAACATATTGGATAAGTCTATCATATCCTCTTCCTGCTAATGAGTCATCATCTTCTGTTCCTACATTTGCTGTTCGACTAAATAGTTCTGTATTTTCGACTATATTTTCTACTTTATCTAAATTCATTACCATTGCACCAATAACTGCTACTCCTATTAGTGAAGATACTAGAAGTTTTTTAATATTAAATCTTTTAACCATCTCTATATAAAAGATAAATATTAAAAATAGAGCATAAGAGACAAGAGCAGATTTGGATGAAGAGAATACCAAAAGAGTAAATGCAATAATATATACAGTAATATTTTTCAAAATCTCTATATTATCTCTTGGTTTTATTTGATTAATACCCAAAATAAAATAGATATTAATTACAGATATAGCAAAATATCCTAACTGATTTGGATTATTAAAAAAAAGCATATTTCTAGTATTGAAATTTAGTCCACTAGCCACAAGAAATATAAATTGTAAAACCAAAGACCAAAATATAGCATTTCTTATATTTTCACTTGTAATAAAATGTTCTTTATAAAGTAGATAGGTAGAGTAGAAGAGTAGTATATTAAATATATAAAATAGTGTATATACTACAAAAGATATACTACCTGTAGCAATTAACCAAAAAGTATTTATATATAATATATATATCAAAAATATTATAAACATAATATTCTCTTTGACTGATTGAATAAACTTAGAAAACATAAGTATAAATACAGCCCCAAATATGACTATAAGTATCATATGCGATATTTGAGGTTGTCCACTACTAAACAGATAAAAGGGGAATAGTATCATAAAAGCAAAATAGAGAATATTAAACATAATATAAAAGCTCCCCTCTCTTGGTAATAGTTATTTATTTTTGGAATCTGCTACAGTAAACTTAACATTATCAAGTTCAATCATACCTGTTCCAACAGGGATAAGTCGCCCAATAACAACATTCTCTTTTAAATCTTCAAGTGTATCAACTGTTCCTGCAATTGAGGCAGAAGTTAATACTTTTGTAGTATCTTGGAATGATGCTGCAGATATGATACTATCTGCTCCCACAGCTGCTCTTGTTATACCAATTAGTAATGGTTCTGCAATAGCTGGTTCACCATGAAGCTTAATTACTTTTGTATTTTCTATATTGAATTTCTTTTTAGAAACCAAATCAGCATCAATAAACTTACTATCTCCACTATCTACAACTTTGACCTGTCTCATCATTTGAGATACAATTATTTCAATATGTTTATCGGAGATATTAACACCTTGTCTTCGATATACCATTTGTACCTCTTCGACAATATACTCATATAGAGCTTTTTCACCCAAGGTAGCCAAAATATCATGACTAGAGATTGTACCATCAGTCAATTTTTCACCAGTATGTACAAAATCTCCTTCACTAACAACAACTGTTCTCTGTTTGTCTATAAACTGCTCAATCATTCGACCTTGTTCATCAGTTAAAATAAGTCTCTTTTTACCTCTAAGTGGTTTACCAAAGCTAACTACACCATTGATTTTTGCAATATGTGCAGGGTCTTTTGGTCTTCTAGCCTCAAATAGTTCTGATACTCTTGGAAGACCTGATGTAATATCACTTGATTTTTGAGCTGCTTTTGGTGTTTTGGCTAAAATATCTGCAATACTAACTCTATCTCCATCTGTAACAAATATAGATGTTTTTGGTTCAAGTGAATAAGTTATGAGTTCATCCTCTTCTGTAGCTAAAATAATTGCTGGTTTATAAGTTGTTGGTATATACTCATTAAGTGTTAACCGACTTTCACCTGTTAGCTCATCAAACTGTTCAACTGCTGTTACTCCAGCAATAATATCTTGGAACTTTACAACACCATTAGATTCAGCAATAATCGGTTCAGAGTATGGGTCCCACTCTGCAATAACCACTTGGTCATCTGTTTTTGGAGCAGCTATTAAGTCACCTCTATCTAAAGATGTATTATCTTCAACCTTAATCAAAGAACCTCTGGCTACATAGTGTCTAGCTGCCTCTCTATTGTTATCATCTACAATAACAGCAAAGAGACCTTTTTCCTCAACAAATTTATCTTTTTTGATAGTCTCTATTCTCTCAATATAATCACCTTTGAGCAAGAAATATTTGATAATACCTTTTGCATCAGAATAAATATTTTGAGTAATTGGAGCACCATCTTCAACTTTTATTTCACTTGCAAATGGGATACGGGTAGGAACAGACCATGCCTCTTTAATAACTTCTACAATAGAATCACCCTCTTCAACAAGCTCTCCATCTTTATATGGGATAAAAAGCTTACCATCAATTTTTCCACCAACACCTGCTAATTCATTAGTTTTAGCTACATCACTTTTTCTTACAATATATTTCTGCTCTCTAGCTCCTTGTTGAACCAATAGCATAATCTCATCATGAGATTGAACTACAGAAATTCGTCCTCTAGTTAAGGATTTAACTTTAGGTTCAACAAGTAAAACACCTGCATTCCTTCTATTTGATACTACTAATTTATTTTCACTATCTTTATAAACATTTAGATTATAGTAACGAATAAATCCTTCTTTATTAGCAATAACTTGTCTCTCCTCTTTACCAGCTGTCGCAGTACCACCTGTATGGAATGTACGAAGCGTAAGTTGAGTTCCAGGTTCACCAATAGATTGAGCAGCAACAACACCAACAGCCTCACCACTTTTTACAATTTTGTTCTCTGCCATATTTAGACCATAACATTTTGCACAAATACCTTTTGGTGCTTTACATGTTACAGAAGTTCTAATATTAACTGAACGAACTCCTGCATCTGTAATCAATTGAGCAAGAGATTCATCAATCATAGTTCCTTCACTTACAAGTACTTCATTTGTGAGTGGGTCAATTACATCCTTGGATATAACTCGTCCATATACTCTATCTGCTATAGGTTCAATCAACTCATTACCCACAAAAATATCAGATACATCAACGCCCTCATGTGTACCACAATCGTGCATAATAACTTTAACATTTTGAGCAACATCAATCAGCTTTCTAGTCAAATATCCAGCACTTGCTGTCTTCATTGCTGTATCAGCAAGACCTTTTCTTGCTCCATGAGTTGAAATAAAGTACTCAAGAACATTTAATCCTTCTCGGAAGTTTGAAGTAATTGGTGTTTCAATAATAGAACCATCTGATTTAGCCATAAGCCCTCTCATACCAGAGAGCTGTCTAATTTGAGCTGCACTACCTCTAGCCCCAGAGTCAGCCATCATATGAACTGAGTTAAATCCATCTTTATCTTTTTTAATCAAACTCATAAGTTCTGATGCAACTGCATTATTGGTATCTGTCCAAATATCAATAATCTTATTGTATCTCTCTTGCTCTGTTAAAAGACCTTTTCCATACTGTTTCTGTATCTCTATTACTTGCTCTTTTGCTCTATCTACTGTCGCATATTTTTCATTTGGAACTTTAATATCATCAATAGAGATTGATACTCCTGCTTTGGTAGCATATTTGAAACCAATATCTTTTAGATTATCCAAAAACTCTGAAGTATAAGAGATACCACTTTGTGCATATATATAATCAACCAAAGCAGATATATCTTTTTTCTTTAGTATCTTATTCCAATAGTTTTGAGGAACATAATCGGGAATAATATCTTTTAGAATTACTCTTCCTGCTGTTGTTCTAATAATCTTATTATCAACCACAGTTCTAATATTAGCATTAAGGTCAAGTCCACCTTGCTCATTAGCAATCATAACCTCATCAACATTGGCAAAAAGTTTATGTTGCCCTATTACATCTGTTTTTTCAAGTGTTAGGTAATATAGACCCAAAATCATATCTTGTGATGGTACAGCAATCGCTTTTCCAGAAGCTGGAAGCAAAATATTCATAGAAGCCAACATTAAAATCTTTGCCTCTGCAATAGCTTCAGCTGATAAAGGAATATGCACAGCCATTTGGTCACCATCAAAGTCGGCATTGAATGCTGCACAGACTAATGGATGTAATTGAATTGCTTTTCCATCAATTAGTTTTGGATGAAATGCTTGAATAGACAATTTATGTAGCGTTGGAGCTCTATTTAGTAGAATAGGATAACTATCAACCACATCTTCCAAACACTCCCAAACTTCATTTGTTTTTTTCTCAATCATCTTTTTGGCCTGTTTTAGAGTAGTAGCATAACCTCTCTCTTCAAGTTTAGCCATAACATGTGGTTTAAATAACTCAACAGCCATTTTTTTAGGCAATCCACACTCATCCATTTTAAGGTTAGGTCCAACAACAATTACAGACCTTCCTGAAAAGTCAACTCTTTTACCAAGTAAGTTTTGTCTAAATCGACCCTGTTTACCTTTAATTACCTCTGATAATGATTTTAGTGGTCTCTTATTTGCACCTTTTACAGAGTTTCCTCTTCTACCATTATCAAATAGTGCATCAACAGACTCTTGAAGCATTCTTTTTTCATTTCTTACGATAATTTCTGGAGCATCTAGTTCAACCAATCTTTTAAGTCTTTGGTTTCTGTTAATAACTCTTCTATAGAGGTCATTTACATCAGAAACTGCAAATTTACCACCATCTAAACTAACTAAAGGTCTAAGGTCAGGTGGCATAACTGGTAATATAGTCAACATCATCCACTCTGGTTTATTACCCGAATCAAGAAAAGACTCAATAACTTTAAGTCTTTTGACAATAGTTTTTTTCTTTGCTTCTGATTTGGTTGCTAATATATCTTCTTTGAGTCCTGAAAACATCTCTACAAGGTCAAGTTCACTTAAAAGCTCTTGAACTATCTCTCCACCCATTCTAGCATCAAGTCCAGAGTCAGGAAATCTTTGTGTAATAGATTGGAACTGCTCTTCATTTAGAACATCAAATCTACTTAAAGGTGTAGTTCCCTCACTATCATAACATGCAATTCCTGGCTCTTTGACAATATATGCTTCATAGTATAAAACTCTTTCCAAATCTTTCATCTTAACACCCAAAAGTGTACCAATTCTTGATGGCAAAGAAGATACATACCAAATATGAGCTACAGGAGCTACCAAATCAATATGACCCATTCTATTTCTTCTAACTTTTGATGTTGTTACTTCAACACCACACTTCTCACACACTACACCTTTGTATCGCATCTTTTTATATTTACCACAAAGACACTCATAGTCTCTAACTGGTCCAAAAGTTTTAGCACAAAATAGACCATCTCGTTCAGGTTTTAGCGTTCTATAGTTAATAGTTTCAGGTTTTTTAACCTCACCATAACTCCAAGATAATACCTTCTCTGGACTAGCAACACGCAAACGCATTGCTAGAATATCCATTGGTCTATCTTCGCTCGTTAAATCAATAGGGGTTAAACCATCTAAAAAATCACTCATTATTTTGCTCCCACTTTCTCTTTTTCAAATAAATCAACATCAAGACCCAATGCTTGTAACTCTTTTGTAAGTACAAACATAGTTTCAGGTACACCAGATTCTGGTACGCTCTCACCTTTGGTAATAGCTCTATATGCTCGTGTTCGTCCATCAACATCATCTGATTTAATAGTCAACATCTCTTTTAGGATATGTGAAGCACCATAAGCTTCTAATGCCCAAACTTCCATCTCTCCAAATCTTTGTCCACCAAATAGTGCTTTACCTCCAACAGGCTGTTGTGTCACTAATGAGTAAGGTCCAGTTGAACGAGCATGAACTTTTTCATCAACCAAGTGGTGAAGTTTCAACATATACATATATCCTAAGTTGACTCTTTCTAACATCTTCTCACCAGTTTTTCCATCATACAGCTCTGTCTTTCCATCTGCATCCATTTTGGCTAGTTCAAATAGTTTATCAAACTCTTGTTGGTCAGTACCTTCAAATACACTTGCTCCAAACTTAACACCATTTGCCCAATCTCTTGCATAAAAAATAAGCTGTTCATCAGAGAGTTTTTCTAATGTCTCTTTGGCATTCATAAGTTTGGCTACATCTGCTATCTCTATCATTTTAGCTCTCAAATCTGCTATCATAGTCTCTTTTTGTTCATCAAACATCTCTTGGATTTGCGCACCTAATTTTTTACCTAACATTCCTAAGTGAACTTCCAAAATTTGCCCAATATTCATTCGTGATGGAACTCCTAGAGGGTTTAGAATAATATCAACTGTTTTTCCATCTTTGGTATATGGCATATCTATCTCTGGTACAATATTTGATACAATACCTTTGTTACCATGTCGCCCTGCCATTTTATCACCAACTTTTAGTTTTCTTTTGGTTGCTATATATATCTTAACTAGTTTGGTTACACCATTTGGCAAAATATCATCTTTTTCCAAGATATTAAGTTTCTCTTCATGTGCATCTTTTAGTCTCTTTTTCTGTCTTTGAAAATAAGTTTTTGCTGAATTATATTCAGATTGAACCTTATTATCATAAGACTGAACAACTGTTCTAAGAGCAAATCTATTCACATCTCTAATAACTTCTGATGGAATTTTATCACCAATCTCATAGAGAGTATCACCAATTGTCACATCAGCTATAAGTTCAGCTTTAGATAACATACTGGAAATTCTCAAAAGCTCCTCTTTATCAATCATTAATAGTTTATCATGATGTTCCCCATCAAGAATTGCTTTCTCTTCTTCATATGATTGAATAGCTCTTGCATCTTTCTCATAACCTTTTTTGGTAAAGACTTTGACATCTACAACTACACCCTCCATTGAAGCTTTAGCATATAGGGATTTATTTACAACATGTCCTGCTTTTTCCCCAAAAATTGCTCTAAGCAATCTTTCTTCAGGAGTTGGTCTAATCTCACTTTTTGGAGATATTTTCCCAACTAATATCATTCCAGGTTTTACATAAGTACCTATTTTTACAATACCACCAGCATCTAAATGTACCAAGCTTTCTTCTCTAACATTTGGTATATCTCTTGTAATCTCTTCTGAACCATGTTTTAACTCTCTAGCATCTACAACATTTTCATAAATATGCAATG
>CAZNJD010000009.1:0-117545 GCA_964573285.1 uncultured Sulfurovum sp.
AGTTATTACTTATTGGATTGATTTTTATATTTTCTTTTGATTATATCAAGTCAAAATATCGCTCAAGAGCTATTAGAATATATATAAATTATCTTATTGAGAATAAATTTTAATAATTTGTATTGTGGGTTAAAAAACCCACAACTTATAAAAACTAAATTTGTGGTCCAGCAGTAGAGTAATCGAACTCACTTCCATTATCATTATATCTGTCAAAATTCCTAATAAACTCACCTGCTAAATTTTTCAAAGTCTCATTTAACTTCTCTTCACTATCCCATGTATTTTTAGGATTTAATATACTATTATCAGCTATTCCCTCTAATGTTTTTGGGAACTGCAAATCAAAGATAGGTAGAGTATCAAACTCAGCATCATTAATTGAACCATTAAGGATACCATTGATACATGCTCTAGTATCATAGATACTCATTCTTTTACCTTGTCCATTTAACCCTGTATTTACTAGATATACATGTACTCCATGTTCATCTATTTTTTTACCTAATAGTTTAGCATAAGCAGTTGGATGTAGAGGTAAAAATGCCTCACCGAAACATGCAGAGAATGTTGTAACTGGCTCTATAATTCCTAACTCTGTTCCTGCTACTTTTGCAGTATATCCACTTAGAAAGTAATACATTGCTTGTTCTTTCGTAAGCTTAGAAACAGGAGGTAAAACACCAAATGCATCATAACTTAAAAAGATAATATTTTTTGGATGACCTGCTTGTAAATCCTCTTTGTGATTGACTATATGTTCAATAGGATAAGAGACTCTAGTATTTTCTGTTTTAGTTTTATTTGAATAATCAACTATACCATTTTCATCAGAAACAACATTTTCTAAAAGAGCATCTTTTTTAATTGCACCAAAAATCTCTGGCTCACTTTCTGGGTCTAGGTTAATAACTTTAGCATAACATCCACCTTCAAAGTTAAATACACCATTATCATCCCATCCATGTTCATCATCACCTATCAAAGCTCTATTTGGGTCTGTAGAGAGTGTAGTTTTACCCGTTCCTGATAGTCCAAAAAAGAGACATACATCATCATCCTTACCTACATTGGCTGAACAGTGCATAGACAACTTACCATCTAATGGCAACCAGTAATTCATCATGGAAAAGATACCCTTTTTCATCTCTCCACCATACCATGTACCACCAATAATAGATACATTATTCTCTATATCAAAACATACAAATACATCAGAGTTTAGACCATGTTCTTTATAATCTTTGTCTGTTGTTTTACAAGCATTATATACTACAAAATCTGGTTCAAATGTTTCTAACTCCTCTTGAGTTGGACGGATAAACATATTTTTTACAAAATGTGCTTGCCATGCTACTTCAGAAATAAATCTAATAGATTTTTTACTATCTTCACTTGCTCCAGAATAAACATCCATGATATATAAATCTTTTCCTGAAAGTTCATCTTTTGCAATATTAAATAGTTTGTCAAAAGTCTCTTTGTCTATTTTTTTATTGACTTTACCCCAAGATATATAATTATTTGATGGCTCTTGGTCAACAAAATATTTATCTTTTGGACTTCGTCCTGTAAAGATACCAGTATCACATATAGCTGTACCAGTTGATGAGATTTTACACTCATTTCTATCTATTTCATGTGCTTGAAGTTCATCATAACTTAGATTATAGTAAACCTTACCAATATTTTCTAATCCTAGGTTGTCAAGACCATTTGGTGTCTTGGTACTCATCTCTTTTACCTTCTTTGTATAAATAAGTTGTTTTGCAATATAGCAAATCAAATCAGACTATAAATCTGATTTAATTTAGTATATCTATCCTCTATCAATAGTAAAATTCCTTAATTAAACTATTGAGTAGAGCCTTGATGACTTAGTATCTTATTCTATTTAAATATAGAAAGTAGAACACCTGCAGCAACTGCTGAACCAATAACACCAGCAACATTTGGCCCCATTGCATGCATTAAAAGAATATTGCCTGGTCTCTCTTCTGAACCTACTTTACTTACAACTCTAGCTGCCATAGGCACAGCTGAAACACCTGCTGCACCAATTAATGGATTAATAGGCTCTTTTGAAAATTTATTCATAACCTTAGCCATAAGTACACCAGCAGCTGTTCCTGCACTAAATGCAATAAGACCAATAATCATAATTCCTAAACTCTCTAATACCAAGAACTTATCAGCTGCTAATTTTGAACCAACACCAAGTCCTAAAAAGATAGTTACGATATTAATAAGTGAATTTTGCATAGTATCACTTAATCTATCTATAACTCCTGACTCTTTAGCAAAATTACCAAATGCAAATGCACCGATTAATGGAGTTGACTCTGGCAAAATCATAATAGACAACATCAATACAAGAATAGGAAAAATAAGTTTCTCTAATCTGTGTACTTTTCTCTGAACACCCATCTGAATTCTTCGCTCTTCTTTTGTAGTCAATGCTCTCATAATTGGTGGTTGAATTACAGGAACCAATGCCATATAAGAGTAAGCTGCTACAGCAATTGCACCCAACATATCAGGGGCTAATCTATTAGCAATAAAAATAGAAGTTGGACCATCAGCCCCACCAATAATACTAATAGCACTAGCATCTTGCAAATTAAATCCAAGCATAACTGCACCAACTAATGAACCAAATATACCAAATTGAGCTGCACCTCCTAAAAGTGCTGTTTTTGGATTAGCCAATAGTGGTCCAAAGTCTGTCATAGCTCCTACGCCCATAAATATAAGTAAGGGAAAAAACTCATTAGCTATACCCATATTGTATATAACTCCAAGCATTCCCTCTGGTCCTGCTATATGTGCTAGTGGAATATTTGCCAATAATCCACCAAAAGCAATTGGTAGTAGTAAAAGTGGTTCAAATCCTTTAGCTATTGCTAAATAAAAGAGTAAGAATACAATTAAAATCATAATAATACGACCCAAAGATGACTCAAAAGCACCCATAATATGCTCTTTTGATGCACCTGCTGGATCTGATGTCATTTCTCCATCATGTATATTAAAAATTGCATATAAACCTGTAGTTTCTAAAAAACTACTTGCCAATTGAGACACTGTTTTAGACTCATATGTTTTTTTTTCTATACTATGTTCGCTACTACTTACAGTATGATGTAATGGAGCCTCTTCGGTTGCCATGGAGAATGAACTCAATGTAACCAAGGCAAATAGTAGTGAGATGAAAATTTGTTTAATTTTCATAATCTACTCCATTGTAGCAAGAAGCTGACCATCTACAACAGTATCATTAATATTTACATCAATAGATTTAATTATACCTGCTTTCTCAGCAACAATATCAATCTCCATCTTCATAGCTTCTAATATCATAATCTGTTCACCCTCATTTACACTCTCCCCTGCTACTTTTAGAATTTTCCAAACATTACCTGGAGTTTGAGAATTTATCTCTATAGAACCTTTTCCACCTGTTGCTACTGAAGTTGATGCAGGTGTTATCTCTGGAGCTGATGCAGGTGTTGCTACTGATGTGGCTGTTGGTGTTACTTGAATATCAGCATTACCCTCTGCTACCTGTACGCTATATTGTTTACCATCTACTACTACTGTATAATTTCCACTCATCTCTTCTCCTCCTCGTTTTTCTTGATTTTCTTTACCTTTTCTTACCATTAAAGGGGATTTACCCTTTAAAAAATCTATACCTTTTTGGTCACATGATGCTGCTATAAAAATATTCTCTTGAGTTGTTTCCAACTCTTCATCTTCAAGTACTTTTGTCCAATATGCAATCGATTTAGTCACCTCTTTATCAGATAAATCCAAAGGATTTTCATCTGTTGGCTCTAATTTCAACTTTTGGGATGCTAGTTTAACTATCTCTTCATCAGCAGGAATAGGTGTTTTGCCAAAGTAACCCAATACCATCCTTCCATAACCTGGAGCAATCTGTTTCCATTTACCAAACATAACATTGGAATAAGCTTGTTGCCAATAGAATTGACTAATTGGTGTTACAGAAGTACCATATCCACCTCTTTTTACTACCTCTTTCATCTCTGCAATAACTTCATCAAACTTATCAAGATTTCCACTATCTCTCATCATTTGAGTATTAGCAGTCAATGCACCACCTGGCATTGGTGAGAATGGAATAAGTGGAGATACTCGTGTAGCTTCTGGTGGTATCATATAATCAGCAAGACACTCTTTTAATCTATCTTCATATTTTAAAATTTTAGTTAACTCTAAATCACCAAGATTATAATTAGTACCTTTTGTAGCATGAAGCATTGTCAAAATATCAGGCTGACTTGTACCTCCACTTACTGGGGAAGCTGCCATATCAATACCATTAGCTCCAGCTTCAAGAGCAGCTAAATATGATGCTACAGAAACACCTGCTGTCTCATGAGTATGAAGTCTTAGATGAACCTCTTCACCTAAAATTTTTCTAGCCATAGAGATAGTCTCATAAACTTTATTTGGATTTGCAGTTCCACTAGCATCCTTGAAGCATAAACTATCAAATTCAATTCCAGCATCTAGCATATTTCTTAAAGTTTTTTCATAAAATGCAACATCATGAACCCCTTTACAACCTGGTGGTAAATCCATCATAGTTATAACTGCTTCATGATTTAGACCATATTTTTTAATACATGATGCACTATATGCTAAATTATTTACATCATTAAGAGCATCAAAGTTTCTAATTGTTGTTGTACCATGTTTTTTAAATAGTTTAGCATGTAAATCAATTAACTCTCTACTTCCAGTCTCAAGCATTACAGTATTAATACCTCTTGAGAGAGTTTGAAGGTTTGCCTTAGAACCCACTATCTCTCGAAATCTATCCATCATCTCAAATGCATCTTCTTGAAGATAGAAATAGAGACTCTGAAATCTAGCACCTCCACCAAATTCAAAGTGATTTATACCTGCACTCTTTGCTGCCTCTACTGCAGGAAAGAAGTCATCCATGAGGACTCGTCCACCAAAGACAGATTGAAATCCATCTCTAAAAGTTGTGTCCATCACATCAATATATTTTTTTGCCATCTTATACCTTCATTTATAATTTATTTTTACGAAATTCTGATACTGCTGCAATAATTGCCGCAACTGTTTGTTGTTCATCGTCACTAGTAGTGGCTACTGGTAAAACAGATAATTTTGGAGTAGTTTCAGGAAAATACTTATTAATAATAAATGCTTGTAGTTTAATAAAGAGTACTAGAACTATGAGGAAAATAAATACGACCCCCATACCTAATATCATGAACTTAAAAGCTTCTGCTATATAATTTACTTCAGCCATAAAAAACCTTTTTATTTTTATAAATGTATTTTAGACAATTTTTACTTTTAAAAGCTTAATTTATCTTCTCTTTCTCTGACGATTACTTTTTTGTGCTACTTTTTGTTCATCTTGATACTCATTTATCATATTATTTACAGTATCCAAATCATAACCAATCTGTGTAGTAGCATGAGAACTCTCTTTTAAAAGTATTGTAACTACTCGTTCTACAAATTCATGATAGTCCATATCATCCATACTATCTATAAAATCAATAGCCAACTCATCAATTTCAACACTTCTAACTTTCTGTTCTAAAGATATAAAATTACTATTTTTATCTCTATTATCTATCTGAATAGTTTCTAACCTCATATTAGCCCCTACCTCTTTTTGAATTCGTTGAAGCTCTCTAAACTCTTCTGTTGTAACTAAGGTGATAGCTTTACCATGTTTTCCTGCTCTTCCTGTTCGTCCAATTCTATGAATATAACTTTGAGGGTCAAAAGGAATATGATAATTAAATACATGAGTAACCTGCTTAACATCAAGCCCCCTAGATGCAACATCCGTTGCTACCATTATCTGTATTTGATTGCGTCTATAAGCTTTGATTACCTCATCTCTTTGCATCTGTTCTAAATCACCATGCAAACCACTTGCATTAAAGCCAAGAGCTTTAAGATGCTCTGTTAATCTATCAACCTCTCTTTTCATACGACAAAAAACAATACATTTTTTTATCTTTTCCGTCTCTAGTAATTTTACTATAGCTTCATCTCTTTGAAACTCATTTATCACATAATATATCTGTTCTATTCCATTATTTGTTGCACTCTCATCTTGACTAACCACAGATATAAATTGTGGATTACTCAATATAGAGTCTGCCAAAACTTTAATTGGTTCAGGTATAGTCGCTGAAAATAGTAGAGTTTGTCTATTCTGAGGAATATACTCAAAAATCTCTTTTATCTCTTCTAAGAACCCCATATCCAACATCTCATCTGCTTCATCAAGCACTATAATTTCAGGATTAAAGTTATCTATTTTCCCTTTTTTATAGAGGTCTTTAAGTCGCCCTGGTGTTGCTACAACTATCTGTACACCCTTATTGATTAGTGCAATCTGTCGTCCATAACCTACTCCACCATATACAGTAATCGTTCGGATACCTGCAAATCTACCTAAATGGTATAGCTCATCACTTACTTGTGTAGCTAACTCTCTAGTTGGTGTAATTACCAATGCTCTTTCTATCTCTTTATTGGCAATTTTATTAATAATAGGCAGACCAAATGCTGCTGTTTTACCTGTTCCTGTATGGGCTTGACCCACCAAATCTTCCCCATTCTGAATAATAGGGATAACCTCCTTTTGAATAGGACTAGGTTCTCTAAACCCTGCTATTTTTATGCCTTTTACAAGCTCTTTATGAAAATTAAAATCATTAAATGTCAAATTTTTACCTTTATATCATCAATAGCAATACTCCAAAAAGTATTCTATAGATACCAAATGCAACAAATGTAAATTGTTGCAAAAAAACAATCAATAGTTTTATAGTAAAATATGCCACTACAAAGGCAACTACAAAACCTATTATAAATGCACTCAAATTAGCACCAACAAACTCATGATAGTGCTTTAACAAATCATAGCCACTTACTGCCATCATTACAGGAATTGCCAATAGAAATGAAAACTCTGTAGAAGTTTTTCTATCAACACCACTAAGCATACCTGCTATAATAGTTGAACCAGCCCGACTAGTACCTGGTATCATAGAAAAAATCTGACCAAACCCAATCCACATAGATTGACTCCAAGTAACCTCCTCTAACTCTTTTGCTGTTGTTTTTTCATCTTTATAAAAGTATTCAACAATCAAAAATATAACTCCACCTACAATAAACATCGTAGCAACAACAGGTACTGAAAATATCTTTTCTATCCAATCCTTTAATAAAAAGCCGACTATAGCTAGAGGTAAAAAAGCTGTAATTATCTTTGACCATAAATTAATCTCTTTTAAATTAATTTTATCTCTATATAAAAGTATTACTGCCAAAATAGCTGAAAACTGTATTACAACCATATAAGCATCATTTACAGCACTCTTATCAATTCCCAAAAACTTACCTGCCACAATCATATGTCCTGTAGAAGATATGGGTAAAAACTCCGTAAATCCCTCTATTATTCCTATAATAATCGCTTGAAAAATGTCCATGAACTTGTATCCTACTATTAATTTGATTAAAAGTTAATTTTTATTACAAAAAAAAATATATAATAATTTTTAACATTGCAATAATATCTAATTTTGGCTTATGTTAATAAACGCCCAAAATCTTTTAATTCAAAAAGAAGTAAATTCTCATTATTACCATGGATAAGCTCATTAGAAAATCCATTTTTAGAAAAAAGCGTATAGGTATTCACTTTTATACCTGAAATTTCAGCTTTTTGTTTGAGTTTAGAGAGTTCATTTTTGCATACTTTTCTATTTTTGTATTTACATTCACCCAATATAATCTCACCAGATTTTGTCTTGGCTAATATATCAAACTCACTATTTTTATCCCAATAGCTACCCATTGATTTGAGTTGATTGTTATAGTATAAATTTAATAGTTGATTAGATAGCTGCTCAAAGACTAAACTAGTTAAACGAGAAAAATGCTTCTCGAAATTTTCAAAAAACTCTTGTGACCGTTTTTGAGATAAATCTTTGGCATAAGGTTCAACAAATCCAAACCAAAAACGATCAAAAGGAGTTTTAAAACGCACTTTGGCTTCTATCTTATAAGAACGAAGAGACCTTTGTAGTTTCTGATTTGGATATCTCTTCAAAGGTGCTTCTCTTGATTGTTCTAACTTAATAATATCCAAAGCCATAAGCTCTTCCAAAATAGCCATACCAAGAGTATCACCAACTCTAGCTTTTCTGAATATATTAGACAATCGTCCATCACCTCTAGCTGTTGATATTAATATATTACGATATGGCTCTTGTAATAGATATGATGGAGATATAAGATAACTCAATTCATTATATTTATCTACAAAATTAAAACGGATAATAGACTCAAGGTCATCAAAAAAATCTAACTCCAAAAACTCCTCTATACCACCGAATATAGAAAAGAATTCAATAGCTTGGTCTAACTCCAAATAACCAAAATAGTTAAAAAATTTTTTCAATTTTGTTTCGATAATATTTTACCTTTGATATAAAAATATCTATTATTGTAATATTATTTATCTTTGAGATAGTCTATTTTTAACTAAGAAAGATATAATTTCATAAAATCATCAATAGAATAAAAAAGGAATTAATATGGGTAGAGCATTTGAATACCGAAAAGCAGCAAAAATGAAAAGATGGGGAACAATGTCAAGAGTTTTCCCAAAACTAGGAAAAATTATCACTATGGCAGCCAAAGCAGGTAGCCCCGACCCTGATATGAACCCTAGACTTCGTACAGCTATACTCAATGCCAAAGCCCAAAATATGCCAAAACATAATATCGAAGCAGCTATCAAAAGAGCTATAGGTAAAGATGCTGCAGACATTAAAGAGATACACTATGAAGCCAAAGCTCCTTATGGAGTACAAATGATTATTGATTGTGCTACAGATAATAGTACAAGAACTGTTGCAAATGTCAAAGCAGCACTAACTAGAAATAAAGCAGAGATGCTAACCTCTGGGGCATTAAACTTTATGTTTACAAAAAAATCAGTTTTTACATTTGATAAAAAAGATAATATGGATATAGAAGAGTTAGAACTAGAACTTATTGATTACGGTCTTGAAGAGATAGAAGAGGATATAGAACCACACGATAATGGAGATGATAAAGATATTATAAGAGTATTTGGAGAGTTTGAAGCATTTGGTGAATTATCAAAAGCACTTGAAGAGATGAAAATAGAGGTTAACAAAGCCCAAACACAATATATTGCTAATACCCCTATAGATTTGAATGATAAACAATTAGAAGAGATAGAAATACTAATAGATAGACTAGAAGATGATGAAGATGTTCAAGCTGTTTATACAAATATAAATTAATCTTTTCTAAATACAACTCCTAAATTAAACATAACTCTCAATGATGCACGATAGTTATGTTCATGTCTCCATAAAACAGATGGAGATACTTCATAATATATCCAATTTTTATAAAACATCTCATAATATTTAGTAAAAACTTCAGGATAAACAATATCATATCTACCATGCCTAAAAGAGCTATAAAATGACATACCAGTAGATAGTTCTCGTTTTTCCCCTAAAAGCTTTCTACCTGCTAAACGAGTTATAAGCTCATTATTATCTCTATCACTTTTATATCGAAAAATATTTTCAAATATCATATATAAATTATTATTCATTGTATCCATACGCTTAATAGATGCTATCTCTTCATAATTCAAATCATCAAAAATACGAAAACGATTGTGAAATACAACTGTTTTTAAATTATCATTTATCAATACTCTATTAAGTTTCATACTCAAAAATGGATGCAAAAAAGATTTTCTAAATCTTGTACCTAGTAATAATTTAGTATTAAATTGTTTAATCATATTATCAGAAATCTCAACTTTTAAAGTATAGTTCATATTTTGAATTTTTTTCTCATTTTCCAAAGTTACACCATCATTGAGTAAATCATCACTTTGTGTATCTTCAAAAATTAAACGCATATGTTTTTGAAGTTTTGGCAGACTTAAATGTAAACGAAGTCTCAAAGCATATTCAGATTTTCTTTCACTCTCGATAGCATAAGAGGTTTTGAATTCAGCTCGGGTTGTACTACCTGTACTGCCTCCTTCAATAAAATAGTTATCTATATTATCACTACTATTTACTAAAATATTACATAAACTTTTATGATATTCATCAAGTATTGTAGTATTAAAATCAGAATATAACGATAATGATAAGAGTATGAGATAAAACATATATTTAAACATACTATTATTATAGTATATTACTCTTTTTTATAATAGAAAAATTGCTATAAAAATATAAAAAATTTAAAAATTTATTGTTTATATAACAGAATTAAATTCTCAATAAATATTTTTATATAAAATTTAATTTTAAGTGTTTAATTTTAATTATTTCTTAAAATTATAGAAAATAAAGTTGTATTCATTTTAACCATTACTATAATTTATTAGATGAATATATTTTGTCATTCAAAGTTATAGTATAAAAACATGCTATAATAAACCTGAAAAAAGAAAAGGATGAGAGATGAAATATAAACAACTGATACTTATGATAATACTAATTATATTTACTGCATGTGGTAATGGTAATGGAGATAATACTATATCTATCCCCAAAAATGTACTAGATAAAAATAGCTCATTTAAACATGCTTCCAAAACAGTAACCATATATGTTCATGGCTTTAAACAAGATGGATATTACCGTGACACTATATATGGAGATGTGTATGATAGTAATTTCACTACAAAATTAAGGGATTTTACAGACTTACCATCTCTATCTAATTATGATAAAGAAAATTTCTCAAATATTATTACAGGTGTAGAGTATTATGGAAATCAATCACCAAGTTACTATACACAAGCAGATATAGATGATATAAATAGCTCAATAAATGGAATTCCTAGATATGCTCTAGTTGTAGCTAAATTTACTAAATATATTTTGGAGCAAACAGGAGCTACCAAAGCCAATATAATTAGTGTCAGTATGGGGTCACTTATCACAAGATATATGATAGAAAAAAATATAGAAAATCTAGCATCAGATAAGAAAATAGAAAAATGGATGACAGCAGAAGGTGTTTTGAGAGGAAACTATGCTCTAAGCAAAATTGATGAGATAAATATAGAGTATATCAAAAATAGTATTAACTCATTTTTTCAAAACTCTCCAGAGACACAACAGATGAAATATGAATGGATAACTTCCAATTTAACAACAAATAGAAATGGTATGAGTAGCCCATATTACAACGATATTTTAATAGGTCAAATTAGCTTAACAGATAGTGATAAAGATGATGGAGTAGGACTTAAATATATCCTCTCAACACATGGAGGTTTCCAGCCAAATGATGGGTATCAACTTGTCAAAGATACATATTTTCAAGAGGTTGATAATGCAATCGAAGTACCATCACATACACTCATACATACCGACCATGTAAGTATCAATGACAATGATAGCGTATTTGCCTCTTTATCAGCATTTTTAGAAACAAAAAAACGGGTTAGAATTACACTTATTGATGCTACTGTAGATAAGTTGCATGAAGATATTGTGCCAACTATAAATGAAAAAGCAGAGATTGTTTTTGCAAATCAAATATACTCACCGAAGGCTATAGAGAAATTTAATATCACAGCACCTATATCTCAAAGAGTTTATGATAGTGGCACACTACCTATTTATCATTTTAAAGATAGACATAAACAAAAACAGACTAATCAAATCTTATTTGATGACTTTGTACTAGATAGTGAAACTAAAGTTCAAATAGAAATAGAAGGATATGAGATAGATAGAAGTACCAAATATGATATAGATGAGTTGGCTGTAAAATCCAAAGAGTCGCTTGGTAGAACCACAATATCTATAGATTTAGTGGATGGAGTCTATCCTATTATATCAGATGATTGGAGTGGGCATATTCAGGTAGAAGTTATTGAAATGTAGGGATTTATCCTACACTTCTACTACTCATGTTCAGCAACAAATGCTTCATAATCTCCCTCAAAATCAATAATAGAACCATCTTCATTAATCTTAATAATACGATTAGCAAAAGCATCAATTAACTCTCTATCGTGTGATACACAAATTACTCCACCTTGATAGTTGTGCAATGCTTCTCCAAGGGCTACAATAGCTTCCAAATCCAGATGATTGTTTGGTTCGTCAAGAACTAAAAAGTTTGCACTATCCATCATCATTTTACTTAGCATTACACGGTGTTTCTCTCCACCTGAACAGCTATCAACTGCTTTGCTTTGCTCTTCTCCAGAAAATAACATTCTACCTAGACATTTACGAATTTCATCAATATGCCATTTTGGGTCATATCCTTGTATCCATGAATATAGTGTCTCACTTCCAGCTACTATATCTGTTGTATTTTGAGGGAAATATGTTGTAGTTATAGTTTGTCCCCAGTTAAATGTTCCACTATCTTGTTTTATCTCTTCCATTATTATATTTAGAAGTGTTGATTTTCCTACACCATTACCACCAATTATGGCTATTTTGTCACCTTTTTCTATTTTGAATGATATATCTGAGAATACCTCTTTATCATCATAAGATTTGGCTAAATGAGATACTTCAAGCACCTCATTACCTATATCTCTATGAGGTTTAAACATAATAGATGGGTCTCTTCTTGATGATAATTTTATCTCATTAATATCCAATTTATCTAATTTCTTTTGACGACTTGTTGCCTGTTTAGCTTTGGATGCATTGGCTGAAAATCTCTTAATAAATTTCTCTAACTCTTCTTTTTCTCTCATTGCTTTACCATGGTCTGCTTGTGCCTGTGTAGCTATCAAATTTGCTGCAATATACCAATCATCATAAGTACCTGTAAACTCACGAATATTTTGAAAATCAAGGTCTAAAATATGTGTTACAACATTATTCAAGAAGTGTCTATCATGAGAAATAACAATCATAGTCCCATCATGTCTTTTTAGTTCATTTTCTAACCATGATATTGCTTCAATATCCAAGTTATTGGTAGGCTCATCCAGTAGTAAAATATCAGGTTTAAGAAATAGAACTTGTGCCAAAAGGATTTTGAATTTATCTCCACCTGTTATTGAACTCATTAACTCACCATGTTGTGATACAGGAAATCCAAGTGCTTCTAATAGTTTCTCTATTCTTATTTCAGATTCATAAGTTGGGTCTTCATCAGCACATATCATCTCTAGTTCACCCAAACGATTATTTACAGCATCATCTTCAAAATCACCTCTCATATAGAGTTCATTTTTCTCTTTTTGAGCATCATAGAGTTTTCTATTACCATATAAGACTGCATCTCTTAGTGTAAAATCTTCAAAAGCATACTGATTTTGACTCAATACACCCATTTTTAAATTAGGTTGAATTTGAACCTCTCCATCTGTTGGTTCAATCTCACCTGAAAGTATTTTGAGAAATGTTGATTTACCTGCTCCATTAGCTCCTATAAGACCATATCTCTTTCCAGCATCTAGTGTAATACTTATTTTATCAAAAAGTACTCTTTTACCATATCTTTGTACTATATTTACTGTGCTTAACACTTATATTTCCTTATTATTTATTATAATTATTTTTGGGAATTTTAGCATAATATTTTATGTTTTGAGTTATATCGAAAAGAGATTATCCCTCGATATAATTTTTGAGTTTTCGCCCAACTCTAGGGTGCTTAAGTTTTTTGATAGCAGAAGATTCTATCTGTCTAACTCTCTCTCTAGTTACACTTAACTCTCGTCCTATCTCTTCTAGTGTTCTATCACTCTCATCATTGAGAAGCCCAAAACGCATTCTGATTACTGCTTTTTCTCTCTCATTTAATTGGTCTAATACCTCATCAATTTGATTATTTAGGTCATCTTTGAGTACTGCATCTGATGGACTAACTGTTGATTTATCTTCAATAAAGTCACCAAATCTACCATCATCTTCATCTCCTACAGGAGTTTCTAAACTTACTGGCTCTTTAGTTATTTTGATAACATTTTTGACTTTATCAACTGATAATCCGACTTCTCTAGCAATAGTATCCAAATCAGGCTCTTTTCCTGATTCTTGAAGGTTTTTACGAATAATCTTGTTAATTCTATTTATAGTCTCAATCATATGAATTGGAATTCTAATAGTTCGTGCTTGGTCAGCAATAGCTCTTGATATAGCTTGACGAATCCACCATGTTGCATAGGTAGAGAATTTATATCCTTTTTTATACTCAAACTTATCAACTGCTTTCATTAGACCTATATTACCCTCTTGGATAAGGTCAAGAAACGGTAAGCCACGGTTAGTATATCGTTTTGCAATAGATACAACTAATCTAAGATTTGATTTTGCCATTCGCGTTTTTGCTTTTTCACTTTTTGCTTTACCTCTTCTAATTTGACCTAAAATCTCTGCTAATTTCTCAGGGTCAAGGTCAAAACTATCTTTACTTGCTTCTCTAGTTTCAAAAAGTTTTTTGATTTCAACATAAGTACTCACCATTGTAGTCTCTGGTACAGAATCTGTTATATCCTCTTTATCCATATCCAAGATACTTCCTAATATCTTTTGGTGATTTATTTTTAGTGTATCATTAAACAGTGGAAGTTTATACTCTAATCTTTTTAACTCTTTTTCAAATCCATCATCACTTTTTAGAGCAGTTTCCATAGCTTTTACTAATTCATTAATCAATTTAGATGTAGGACCTAAATCAATCAATGATAGTTTGAGAAGCTGTTTTTTAAATGCAACTTTCATATTTTCATGCATTATCTTCTCTTTATTCGTTTCTGTTTCGAGAATAGCTTCTAACTCATCTTGGGCTTTTAACCACTCTTTTTTAGCTTTTTCTAATGCTTTAAAGCTATCAACTACTTGTTTAACTCGCTTATCAACCTTTTTTACAGGTTTAACAGGCTCTTCACCATCTTCTATAGTAGTATCTTCTACCTCTTCCTCTTTTTCATCTTCAAAACTTTTAAAAAGCTCTTTTACTCTTCGTTCTCGATTTAAGAGTGGCTCTTTATAATTTAAAATATAATCAATCAAATAAGGAACAGAACAGATAGCATCCAAAATAATATCTTCTCCAGCCTCTATCTCACGACTTAGATATACCTCTTCTTCTTTGGTAAGAAGTGGAATTTTACCCATCTCACGAAGATACATTCTTACAGGACTATCAGAACGACTCCACTCCAAAAGCTCTTTCTCTTTGAGAAAATCAAACTCCTCTTCATTATCCTCCATTGCATGTTTTCTTGCTAATGCAATTCTCTTTTTCTCTTTTTCAAAAAGATATTTAGCATATTCTGAAGATGAAACAACTTTTATCTTATGTTTTTGAGATAGTTTTAAAATTTTTCTTGATTGTACAAGTGTGGGTTGTCTTTCAAATTCTCTTGCGATGTCTTCAAAAGTTAGAATATCAGATTTCTTACATGAATTAAAAATTTCATCTAATTTTTTATTAATATCTTTGGCAGCCAAAAGCGACTCCTTATTAAAATTATAATTGGTGGTTATTATATTAGCACGGTTTTTAGAGTGGATTATACCGAAATATCTATTAATTTTTTATTAAAATTACTTAAACTTACTATTTTATAGTACTAAGTGAGTATTTTTTCCTCTTTATTATTAAGCAATAAAATCATATTATTTGGCTGTTTTAAACTTAAGGTTATATTTTTATTATAATTGCAATAAACTCCTCTAATAGTCCTATTGACCATCTCGTGAGCTACTACTATCACTTTTTTTTCATTTTTTATATCATCTAAAAAATCTTTGACTCTATATTTTACTAAAATATATGACTCACCGTTTTCTATTTTATATGACCATTTATCTGCTTCTCTATCTTGAAACTCTTGTCTATTCATCATATCTTCTCTCTTTTTACCCTCGAAAATTCCATAATTAAACTCTATAATTCTATTATCAAATATAATACTATCTGTGTTAATTCCTAATTCCCTACATATTATCAAAGCTGTATCTCTAGCCCTCCCTAATGGTGAGGAAAAGATTTTAATATTCTCCATATTTTCTATATTTTTTCTAAGTTTTAATGCATTCTCCTTAGCTTGTAGCTCTCCTTTTTTTGTTAAAGGTGAATTTAATCTACCCTGAAAACGACCCTCCTCATTCCATATAGTTTGACCATGTCGGACTAATATAATAGTAGGATAATTCATTATCATCTCTTTTTGGTTAGATGTTCCATACCATACCATATAGCACCAATTATAGAAAAGAGAACTACAAATGGAACCCAAGGATAAGTTTTGAATGACTCAAATAGGGATTTGATAGTTCCACCTGCATAAAAAGATACCAACATAATAACAGTTACAAAAAATATAGAAGCAAAAATATTATAAAAACCAAACTTTTTAAAATCATATCGAGAGAGTGCCATAGAGATAGGAACTAAAGTTTTAATACCATATAGAAACTTTTGTATAAATATAGCCAAAATTCCATATTTTCGCATAATAAGTGTAGAGAGTGCAATTTTTCGTTTATGTTTTTGGAAATATGGTTTTATATCTTCTTTATGATATTTGCCCAAATAGAATAGAAACATATCTCCTATATAGTTAAAAACTATAGCAATAACCAAAGAGACAAATAGGTTCATCTCGCCCATATATGATAAAACTCCAGCAGCAGCCACTACCACAAGTGAGCCACCAAATGAGAAAAATGCTAGGGCTAGATAACCCCAAGTGCTTAATGATGTGAGTGTATCTTCCAAATAAAATACCTTTTTAAATTTTTTTAGATAAAATTATATCCAATTATTAGTTAGGATATATATGTTTAAACAATTTTGCAAAAAACTTCAAAGTGATGAGCCTTTTATTACTATAGAGATAACACCCCCTCATGGTGCATCTATAAAAGGTATTTTAGAAGATATCAAAAAATTAGGGCTAGATAAAAAGGTAGCTGGATTTTCAGTAACAGATAATCCATTAGCCAAACTAAAAATGTGTGCTACATTATCAGCAATACAGGTACAACAATCATTTAATAAACCAGCTATTTTAACAATGAGTATGAGAGATAAAAATAAACTTTCACTTCAATCTACTCTTTTGGGTGCAAATGATTTTGATATACGAACTATATTAGCTCTCACAGGTGACCCTGCTAAACTATCAGACCAACCAGAGGTCAAAGGGGTACTAGAGAGAGACTCTACACTATTACTTAGTATCATATATCATCTCAATAATGGAGTAGATTATAGTAACAAAGAGTTAAAACCAAAACCAAAACCAATCTATCCCTTTGCAGTATCAAACGCCTATGCCAAAGATATGAACCGTATAAAAAAACGAATAGTCAAAAAGCTAAACTATGGAGCTAGAGGAATTATTACTCAACCCGTATATGATATAGAAAATGCCAAAGAGCTTATAGAGATATTCAATGAAGCAAAAGAGGAGAGTATCAGAGAAACAGCCAAAGAGGCAGAATTAATCTTGGGGCAATTTCCTGTAGTAAGAGCTAGAACAACTAATTTTATATCAGATAAAGTCCCAGGAATTACAGTACCCAAAGATATTATAGATGAGATGAACTTAGCATCTATGGATGGAGTAGAAAAAGAACAAGAGGTAGGGTTTGCACTATCCAAAAAGATATTTGATGAGATTATGGATATTCACCCCAAAGTTCATCTAATGACTCATAATCGGTTTGATTTATGTGCTGGGCTTATAGAACCAATTAATTATAAAATATAATTTTTTGGGATAGAATAAAAGATGCTTAAAATAGATGCTAAGAGTCATTAAACCAATATAAGGTTATAATGATACAAAAATTTTAAAAGGTTATATATGAATGACGAATATGCAATAGACTCTTATAATACAGTTAATACAACAGCGACTACAACTCATAATAGTGGTGCTTTTCCATTTTTGGAGATGGGAACTAGTTTTGTTATTGGTTTAGCGATAGGATATTTCCTCAAAAAAAGCTTTAAATTTCTTTTACTTATTTTAGGATTAGGACTTGTAACCTTATTTGTACTTGAGTCACAAGGTTATTTCCATGTTAATGATGGAATGATAGAAAATGGTGTCTCTAGTGGTATCGATTCATTTCAAGGTCTAGTAGCAATGTTAAAAGATAGACTAAGTAGTATGAAAATAAGTTCTGGTGCTAGTGCTGTTGCTGGTTTTTTTGCTGGTATTAAATTTGGATAATGAGAGTTTTAGTTTCTGCTCTGGAACCATCTTCTAATTTACATCTAAAAGAGGTTCTTAAATATACTAAGAATATAGAGTTAATAGGAATTTTTGATAAATCTCTAGGAACTCCACTTTATGATATATCAGATATGGCTATTATGGGAGTTGTTGATGCAATTAAAAAGCTTCAATGGTTTTTCAAAGTAGCCAATGAGATGGTAAAACTAGCAATTGATGCTGATAAGATACTTCTAATGGACTCTTCAGGGTTCAATATTCCATTAGCAAAAAAACTCAAAACTGCTTATCCTGATAAAGAAATCATATATTATATATTACCACAAGTTTGGGCTAGTCGTCCAAAACGAGTTAATAAATTAGAGTTATATTGTGATAGACTCTTAGGGATATTACCTTTTGAAATTGAGTTTTATCACAATAAAGCTCAATATATTGGTCACCCTTTATTAGATGAGATTAAAATAAGAAATCGTGCCAAACAAGGTACTATTGCTTTTATGCCAGGTAGTCGCAAAAGTGAAATTAACCGACTATTACCTATATTTAGAGAAGTTAGAGCTAGATTATCTGATAAAAAGGCAATTATTATTATTCCATATAGTTTTTCTAATGAGAAAATAGTAAAGCTATATGGTGATTTATCAGAATTTGAAATTAGTAGAGATACTCATATTGCTTTAGCAGAGTCAGAATTTGCATTTATATGTTCTGGTACTGCTACACTAGAAGCTGCACTGATTGGTACGCCATTTACTCTAAGCTATATTGCTAAAAAAGTAGATTATTTTATAGGTACGAAACTGCTTAATATTACTCAAATTGGTTTAGCAAATATTATTTTGACACGATATAATGGTACTACACTACATAATGAGTTAATTCAAGATGCTGTTAGTGTTGATACTCTATTAAATGAGTATTATAGCACTAATATAGAGATATTTACACAAAAGGCTAATGAATTACGAGAGTATTTAGGGCATGGAAGTTCAAAGGCTATCGCCTCTATTTTATCAAAGGATAAAAAATTTTAGTACATATATGTTGTGCCGTTGATAGTCACTATTTTTTACAAAAACTACAAACTGATTATCCAAATGAAAAACTTATAGGGTTCTTCTATGACCCAAATATACATCCATATAGTGAGTATTATCTGAGACTACTTGAAGTCAAACGCTCTTGTAATATATTGGGAATTGAATTAATAGAGGGAGAATATGATACCCAAAATTGGTTAGAAATAGTAAGAGGATTAGAAAATGAACCCGAAAAAGGGGCTAGATGTTCGATTTGTTTTGATAGACGCTTTGAAGTTACTGCAAAAAAAGCTCAAGAGTTAGGAGAAAAAATATTTACCTCTACGCTTCTAACAAGTCCTAAAAAATCTCTCAAACAGCTTAAAAAAGCAGGAGATATATTAGGTTCTAAATATGGTATCAAATTTATAACTCCTGATTATCGTAAAGCTTCGGGAACTCAACAGCAAAATATTATAGCAAAAGAGGATAAATTATATCGTCAAGACTATTGTGGTTGTATATTTGGACTTACTATACAAAGAGAACAGCAACAAAAATTAGCTGATGAACTATTTACTCCAATATCTGGACAAATTCAACCTAAATCTATTGAAGCTAGAGTTGAGTTATATGAAAAACGATTAAAGTACGAAGAGCAGAATATATCTTATAAAATAGTCAAAGAGAGATTTTTAAATTGGAGAATGGAATTTGGATATTTACGAATTAGAAAAGAGACTATACCTACTCACTTTTTACCCTACTCTACTCTCAAAAACTTATATACGAGAGGACGGATTGAGTATAATATAGAGAATTTATACTATATGAACCGTGATGAGGTTAAATTTATTACACTAGATACTTATAATCAATTGGCCAAAACAGATTTTATAAATATTAAAGAGTTAATCTATAATACACCCATTTTTGAAGTAGAAATAGAGGTTAGAAGGAAACTTATTTCTAATCCTTATGACCTATCTATGATATTAGTTGTAGCACAAATTCCAACACAAAAGCTAGAAATTATAGGTCATAGTCATGTTTATCAAGATGTCAAAGAGAAAGTTATAAAAGTTTGAGTTTATTTTTAGCTTTATTTAGATAAAATCTATTAAATTTTTCTCCAAAGGCTAAACTAGTGATATTTAATGTAGTTGAAATCCAAAAAATCTTACCACATAGATACCCGTTTCTATTACTTGACCGAGTAACACAACTCGAACAAGGTAAATATATAGAGGGTTATAAAAATGTATCTATCTCGGAACCTGTTTTTCAAGGACATTTTCCTGACCATCCAATCTATCCAGGTGTAATGATTATTGAAGGTATGGCACAAGCAGGTGGTGTTCTAGCATTTCAAAGTTATAATGAAGAAGAGCAAGAAGATATAAATAACAAGGTGGTCTATTTTATGAGTATAGATAAAGCAAAATTTAGGTCACCTGTAACTCCTGGTGACCAACTTATATATAAGCTATCTGTTATAAAACATAGGGGAGCAATCTGGCAACTTGATGCTAAAGCGTTTGTTAAAGATAAACTTGTCGCCCAAGCTGAGTTAAAAGCTATGATTGTTGACAAATAGGTATATTGATGTCAAATATTCACACAACTGCTGTTATTGAAAATGGTGCTAAAATTGGTAATAATGTAACTATTGGTCCTTTTGTTGTAATCTCTTCAAAAGTCACTATAGGTGATAATAATATTATAGATGCTCATGCTATTATAGAGGGTAAAACTTCTATAGGTGAAGGCAATCATATTTTCTCTCATGCTGTCATAGGCTCTATTCCACAAGATTTAAAATTTGCAGGAGAGATGGTTGAACTAATTATTGGAAATCATAATAAAATTCGGGAATTCACACTAATCAATCCTGGAACCAAGGGTGGTGGTGGTATCACTAAGATTGGTAACAATAATCTACTAATGGGATATGTTCATATAGGACATGATGTCTTTTTAGGTAACAACTGTATATTAGCAAATGGTGCTACTCTAGCAGGTCATGTTGAATTAGGTAATAATGTAGTTATAGGTGGATTAACACCAATACATCAGTTTGTTCATATTGGTGATTATGCAATGATTGCAGGTGCTTCAGCTCTAAGTCAAGATATTCCACCATATTGTTTAGCAGAAGGAAATAGAGCAACCTTGCGAGGCTTAAATCTAACAGGACTTAGAAGAAATATAGATAGAAATGATATAAATAAACTAAAAATAGTATATAAAGAGTTATTTGAGAGTGGTTTACCACTACAAGAGAGTGCTCAAAAATTGTTAGAAAATGAAAAATCAGAAATTATAAAAAATTTATTAAAGTTTGTCACCATATCAAAACGGGGCATTCCATATACAAGGAAAAATATTAATGGCTAAAAGAAAGTGTAGTTTTTGTAAAACTACAGAAAAACAAGATAATCCGTTTATAGCAGGAAATAGTGTATATATATGTTCAAACTGTGTAACCTCTGCTTATAAAATACTTTTTGGGGAAAATGAAGCAAAAATAGAAGATACAGAAAATGTAACTCTCTTAATCCCTAAAGAAATTCATAGAATTTTAGATGATTATGTCATAGGTCAAGAGAGAGCCAAAAAGACACTATCCGTTGCTGTTTATAACCATTATAAAAGAATTTTTAAAAATGATACAACAGATGATACAAATATAGATAAATCAAATATTTTATTAATTGGTCCAACTGGTTCAGGTAAAACTCTATTAGCTCAAACTATTGCTAGATTTTTAGATGTTCCTATTGCTATATCTGATGCTACCAATCTAACAGAAGCTGGATATGTAGGTGAAGATGTTGAGAATATCTTAACTAAATTACTTCAAGCTGCAGATGGTGATGTATCTAAAGCACAAAGAGGTATTATATTTATTGATGAGATGGATAAAATTGCACGAATGGGTGAAAATCGTTCTATCACTAGAGATGTATCTGGAGAAGGTGTGCAACAAGCACTTTTAAAAATTATAGAAGGTTCTATCGTTAATATTCCACCAAAAGGTGGACGAAAACATCCAAATCAAGACTTTTTACAGATAGATACAAAAAATATATTATTTATATGTGGTGGTGCATTTGATGGAATTGAAGAGATTATACAAAGACGACTTGGAGCTAATCAGCTTGGTTTTGGTCAAACTAAACGAAGTAATAGAGATGAAGAGTCTGTTATGCATCTGATTGAATCTGGTGATTTGGTTCAGTTTGGAATTATACCTGAACTAATTGGACGACTTCATATCAATGCTACACTAGAACCAATTACAATTGAGGATATGGTAAAAATTTTAGTTCAACCAAAAAATTCAATTGTAAAACAGTATCAAAAACTATTTGAAATAGATAATGTAACATTGTCTTTTGAAGATGATGCACTAAAAGCAATTGCACAAAAAGCAATAAATCGAAAGACAGGAGCAAGGGGGCTTCGTTCGATTATGGAAGAGACTCTAGTAGATATAATGTATGAACTTCCAGAGCTTGATGGCTATGAGATTGTGATTACAGAAGATGTAGTTGAGAATAGAGTCAAGCCACTTTATATAAAAAATTCAAAATCAGCATAAGATAAAGGAGTAAAAATGTTCAAAAAATTTTTAGGTATGTTCTCTAATGATTTAGCAATAGATTTAGGAACGGCAAATACATTAGTATTAGTCAAAGGAGAGGGGATTAAAATAAATGAACCATCAGTTGTAGCAATACAATATGATAGACATGGAAGAGAAGATATTCTAGCAGTAGGTCAAGAAGCAAAAGATATGGTTGGTAAAACACCTGGAAATATCAAAGCTATTAGACCTATGAGAGATGGAGTTATAGCTGACTTTAATGTAACAGAGATGATGATTAGATATTTTATTGAAAAGGTACATAATAGGAAAGGTCTTTTTTCTCCTAGAATTATTATTTGTGTTCCTTTTGGTTTAACACAAGTTGAAAGAAAGGCTGTAAAGGAGTCAGCAATGAGTGCAGGAGCTAGAGAGGTATATCTAATTGAAGAGCCTATGGCTGCTGCTATTGGTGCTGGTATCCCTGTCAAAGAGCCAAATGGAAACTTGGTTGTTGATATTGGTGGTGGTACAACAGAGATTGGTGTAACTTCACTTGGTGGACTAGTACAGAGTAAATCTATTAGAATTGCAGGTGATATGCTAGATAAGAATATTATTGATTATATGAAAAAGAACTTCAACCTACTTATTGGAGATAGAGTTGCTGAAGAGATGAAAATTCGTATAGGTACTGCTATGCAACTAGAAGAAGAGCTTAATATGACAGTAAGAGGTCGTGACCAAGTCACAGGGCTACTTACATCTATTGAAATAAACTCTGAACATATGAGAGATGCAATGAAGTTACCACTTAAAGAGATTGGTGAAGCACTAAAACTTGTACTAGAAGATACTCCACCTGATTTAGCTGGAGATATTGTAGAAAATGGTATTGTACTAACTGGTGGTGGTGCATTAATTAGAGGATTAGATAAATATCTATCCAATATTGTAAAACTCCCCGTTTATGTTTGTGAAGACCCACTACTTGCTGTCGCAAAAGGTACAGGTAAGGCACTCGAAGAGATAGATTTATTACAACATACAAGTTACGATGAATAAAAAGATTATTTTTGCCATTGTTGTTTTGTTAGTTTCTCTTCTTTTTTTTAAAAAAGAAGAGAAATTCCAAGAAAACTTTGCTGTTATCTCTTTACCTATCAAAAATATCTATTTAGATGTTAGTAATAGTATAAATAATACTATAGACAAATATATATCACAAGCTAACTCTATAGAAAATTTAAAAAAAGAAAATATTTTACTTAGAAAATATTTATATAATCAGAAAACGACAATAAATCAATTAGAACAGTATAATAAAGTAAAAGTAAAAAAATTTGATACCAATCAAAATATATTACATATTCAAACACTATCATACAAAAAGCTTAATGATTTTTCATATATATATCTAACAAATAGTGGTGAAACGCTTAAAGAGGATAAAATATATGGTCTAATCCAAAAAAATGTAGTAGCAGGTATAGCTATAAGAAAAGATAATGAATTAGAGGGAATATTAATTTCCAATGAAAAGTGTCAATTTTCAACCTTTATAGGTAAAAAGAAGATGCCAGGCATTGCCAAAGGTATAGATGAAAAAACTATGGAGGTTAATTTTATACCAAAATGGTCAAAAATTTTGGTGGGTGATAAAGTTGTTACTAGTGGATTAGACAATATATTTTTAGCAAATATCCCTGTAGGAACTGTTTCAAAGGTATTAACTAGAAGTACATACAAAACAGCAATTATTAAAACTTATGCTGATGTACTACATCCAAACTACTTCTATTTAGTCAAAAAAGTTCCTATTCAAATTCATGATTTAAATAAAACTTTGCAAAAGGATGAAAATAGTACTACAGATTAATATTTGATTAACTATATTGTGATAATATAATATAAAATAATATTAAGAGTACTAATAATGCAAAATACAAATTCAAATTCCCCTTGTTTCTTGAACTATATTGTGATAGCCATACTACCAACATTTTTTTTTATTGGTATAATATTGGGTTATCTAAATATCATATCACTCAAAGTTGATATGCACTCTGTAGTTATTATATCTATAATATATGTGATATATCTACTATTTATTCAACATAATGCAAATTTTGTTATATGTAAAATGCGTAAAAAATATTATCATCTACAAAAAGAGTTACAAAAAAGCATACAGCATGATTCATTAACTATTGGAGATAAAACAAAATCAACAATAAATATACCTGAGTATATTAACAACTATTATAAAACTTTTCGTAATGATAATTTCGCTTCTGTTGCACCTTCATTTTTTCCAATGTTAGGTATTTTAGGTACTTTTACAGCTATTGCTATCTCTATGCCTGACTTTTCTATCAAAAATAGTCAAGCACTTGATAGTGAAATTTCACTTCTACTAAGTGGTATTGGAACTGCCTTTTATGCCTCTATATTTGGTATTTTCTTATCTATTATTTGGAACTATTTTGAAAAGAGAGGTCTATCCAAAGCTGACCAAGACAATAATCAATTAGAAGAGATGTATAGTGAGTTTATATGGACAGAGAGTGAACTAAAACGACATGAACATATGCAACATGAGATGAGAGACCAAAAGATGATAAAAGCTCTAAAAGATACTTTTAATTTAGAGTTTATACAAACACTCAATGAGAGACATTTAGAAAACTTCAAAATTGTTATAGATGAAACTAATAAAAACTTTAGTAATATTACAACACATATGAAGATGGTATCAACCGACCTCAAAGATACAATATCCAAAATACATCACTCTAAGGATGCATTAACAGCTACAGAGAAGATAGAGGATAACATCAAAAAATTTGTAACAGCTACAGATAAACTCCAAAACTCTATAGATAGATTTGACAGCTCTTTGGAAAATAGTCTAAATATTACTTTCCATAAAATTGATGATGAACTTGGTGATATTATTATAAAATTAGGTAATTTTGCTACTAGCATAAGTGAACAAAACAGACTCCTACAAGATACAATCTCAAAATATCATAATGAGATTTCAAATCGTATAGAGTAGCGAAAATATTATGTTTAATAAAAAAAATAGTAACAATGAGAATAGCAATTTTTGGATTTCATATGCAGACTTAATGGCTGGTCTGCTTTTTGTATTTATTCTTTTGATAGGTGCTATTATTGTCAAATCTTCTATACTAAAAAACTCTCTAAAAGAAAAAGAGTTAACACTAGAGACACAAACTGAAGTATTAGAAAAACAGACAGACAATATCAAAAAACAATCAACAGTTATAAATATAAAAGATGAAGAGATAAATAAACTCAAAAATCTTTTAGCAAAAAGAGAACAAAACCTAGAAAATACAAATAAAAGACTAATAATAACATCTAAAACTCTTGAACTAAGAGATAATGAGATAAAAAAACTCAATCAACTTCTCTTGGCACAAAATACCAAAATAGATACCTATTCAGATAAAGTTATTATACTACAAAATCTTACTAATGAGTACAACTCTACTTTAAAAAATCAAAAAATAGATTTGGATAATTATAAAAATAGAGTATTGCTACTATCTAATAATTTAACTAAGCAAGAAGAAAAATTTAAACTCAATAACAAGAAGCTTTTAGAACTACTCAAAGTACTTGATAAAAAAGAGACTAAATATGATGAACTATTAAGTAAACTTCAAGCACAAAAAGCCAAAATTAAATCTCTAACTGGTATCAAATTAAAAGTAATCGCCGAACTCAAATCAGCATTAGGCAAAAAGATAAATATAGATAAGAAAAGTGGAAGTTTGAGACTATCATCCAATATATTATTTGATAAAGGTTCAGCAGTCCTAAAAAATGGAGCTAAAGCAGAACTTAAATCAAGTTTTATAGATTATGTAAATACACTTATATCCAATCCAAATATATCAAACTATATAGACAAAATTATTATAGAAGGTCATACTGATAGTGATGGTGGATACCTATATAACTTGGGTCTATCTCAAAAAAGAGCTTATGCAGTAATGAACTATCTATTGACATTAGATTATATTAAAAAGCATAATATCAAATCTAAACTAGTTGCAAGTGGCAGGTCTTATCTCGACCCTATCAAAGTAAATGGAATAGAAGACAAAGATGCTTCACGAAGAATAGAGATTAAATTTAGACTCAAAAATGAAGATGCTATGTATGAAATAGAGAGAATTTTAGATGCAAATTAATTTTACACCACATAAAATCAAAGCAGCCAAAGCTTATATTAAAAATCTTGTTGATGATGAGTTGAAAGCAAATAAGTTAGAGAGAAAAGAGTCTAAAGACTCTTTTTTTAGGAAGATTTTGAACTTATTCACTCACTCTTTTAATATTAGCTCCAAGAGCTAATAGTTTTCCCTCTAAATTATCATATCCCCTATCAAGATGATAAATACGACGAATATTAGTAGTACCATTAGCTACCAATCCTGCTAAAACTAGTGCTGAACTAGCTCGTAGGTCAGTTGCCATTACATCAGCACCATAAAGCTGGGCTACTGGTCTAACAGCAGCTACACTTCCTTTGAGCCATATATCTGAACCTAAACGATTTAATTCGCTTACATGCATAAATCTATTTTCAAATAGTCTCTCTTCTATTACACTCTCTCCAATTGCCATAGTAGCTACTGCCATAAATTGTGCTTGCATATCGGTTGGAAAACCTGGGTACTCTGTAGTAATTAAGCTTACAGGTTTTAGTCTTCCTATAGGATAGATAGTTATCTCATCTTTATTTATATCAAATCTACATCCCATTGACTCTAGTTTATCTATAGATGATTGGATATGAGTTGCATTTACCTTTTTGATAGTGATAGATGAATTGGTAATTGCCCCTGCACAAAGATATGTTCCTGCTTCTATTCTATCAGGAATTATTTTGGTATCTTTAAACTCTAAAGGTTTTTGAGCTGTTCCTTCTATAGTAATAGTACTAGTTCCTATCCCCTCCACTACTACACCTGCATCTCGTATCATCTCACATAATTGAGCGACCTCAGGCTCTTTGGCTGCGTTGATTATGGTTGTAGTTCCATGGGCTAATGATGCTGCCATAATAATATTTTCTGTACCACCTACAGTGATTTTATCAAATATTATTTTTGCTCCATAAAGACCATTTGGTGCAACCGCTCTAACATATCCACCTTTTATCTCTATATTCGCACCCATAGCTTCTAATGCTTTTAGATGTAAATCAATAGGTCTTTGACCAATTGCACAGCCACCTGGCAGACTTACCTCACACTCACCAAATCTCGATAATAGAGGACCTAAAACTAAAATAGATGCTCTCATCTGTGATACAATTTCATATACTGCTTTGGTTGAGTTAATAGTACTATTATTGATTATTGCTTTAGTATTATTATGTACTACCTCTCCACCTAATATGACTAATAATTTTAATAGTGTTCTTATATCTACAACATTTGGTAGATTTGTTAATTTAACTGGTCTATTAGAGAGTATCGTTGCTGCAATTATTGGTAATGCTGCATTTTTTGCACCTGATATAGTAATAGTTCCTTGTAGCTTCTTGCCACCTTCTATCTGTAAATAATCCATTATATATTTTATCCATTTATTAATTTTTACAATTTTATCTAAAATTTATTAAGTGTCTAATATAATTTCAAAAAATCTCATATCTAAACTAGGTTAAATTTTATTTTTGCTAAAGTTATATATTGGTTATTTTTATTATAGAAATACCAATAAACCAAAATAAGGAATATCGATGAATATAGATTTAACACCAGAGGTTTTATTATCGCAATTAGGATACTCAAAAACAGAGCAATCACTAGAACAGATGAAAAAGATTATAAATAATACTAGTAACTTTAAAAAATTTTCAAATCATATACTCTCACTAAATGATAATTTAGCTCCACTCAAAGGTTTTATAGCTATGTCGAACTCACATAATAATTTAAAAATAAAAGGAAGTCAAGATACATCTGATGAGATAGCAAAGGCATTTGCAGAAAAGGTAAAAAACTGGGCAAAAAAATATAAAGTAGAAATCCAAAAAGTATCCCAAAAACCAACATATTATATTATCGGTCAATAAAACAATATGCCACTTAGCACCCTAAACAAGGAGCAGCTAAGTGCTGCTACTGCACCTATAGGTAATAATTTGATTATTGCTAGTGCAGGAACTGGAAAAACATCTACCATTGTTGGAAGAATTGCTTATCTACTACAAAGTGGAATAGAGCCATCAAAAATACTATTATTAACTTTTACAAATAAAGCTGCTGGTGAAATGCTAGAGCGAGTGGGTCGATATTTCCCATCTATTGTAGTTAATAAAATTCAATCAGGTACTTTTCATGCTGTTAGTTATAGATGGCTTAAGCAGATGAATAAAAATGTCTCACTCAAACAACCAACAGAACTCAAAACTCTATTTCGTAGTATATATGAAAAAAGACAGTTTAAACGATTAAATTATGATATAGAAGCATTCTCATCAATATACCTCTATGAGCAGTATAATCTATATCAAAATGCATCATTAGATGGATTTGATACATGGTTTATAGATAAATATCCAGACCACAAACCATTGATAGATATATATATGAATATTATTGATGAATATGAGGTAACCAAGGATAGGTTTGGTTTTGTATCATTTAATGATTTACTTATTAAGATGCGTCAATCTCTACTAGAGAATAAAGTAAATATGCAAGAGGTTTTAGTAGATGAATACCAAGATACCAATACCTTACAAAGTTCATTAATAGACTCTATACAATCGAATTCACTATTTTGTGTAGGTGATTATGACCAAAGTATATATGCTTTTAATGGTGCAAATATCCAAAATATTGCTACTTTTGGAAAAAGATATAAAAATGCTACTGTATTTACTTTGAGTAAAAACTATCGCTCTACTGCATCAATTTTATCTCTGGCCAATAGAGTTATAGAGAGAAATGAGAGAATATATCCAAAGAAATTAGAGGTAACTAGACAAAGTAAAAACTATCCTCCTCGATTATTAATTTATAATGAACTATTTGACCAATATCAGGCTATTGCAAAAAATATCAAAAACTCATATACTCCAAGCAACGATATAGCTGTAATATTTCGTAATAATGCTAGTGCTGATGGAATAGAAGCCTCTCTAAGAGAGTTAGGAATAAATTCTAAAAGAAAAGGTGGAAATAGCTTTTTTGAAGCCAAAGAGGTAAAATTTTTACTAGATGTTCTGACACTAATAATAAATCCAAAAGATATGATGGCATTTATACATATCTTTGAATATGGTAGAGGAATTGGAACAGCAGTTGCCAAAGAGATGTTTGAGTGTTTTATCCATTTTGGAGAGGGACATCTATTTACAGGTATGTTATCTCCTAGAGTTTTCAATCTACCGAAATTAAATCCTACCAAAAATATACAATTGGGACTTTTTGATGATGATACACAGATAGGTTCAATGAGTCGTTTTGCTCATTTAAATCTAAGTGAACAGATAAAATCTAATCCTATACTCAAGCATCCTAAGCTAACTGATGATGGAGTAATATTTTTCAAACAGTTTTATGATTTTCTCAAATCAATCAAAAATGTAAAACAACCTCAAACTATGATTATTAAGCTCATTAATTCCCCTCTCTATGAAGCAATTATAGAGTTATTATCAAATCAAAGAGCTAAACTAAAATCAGGAGAGATAGACAAAGATAAAAAACTTCTAGCCAAAGAGAGAATAGCTCGAAAAGCTAGACTTCTTAGAGACTTAGCTTCACACTACAAAGATGTAAGACACTTTATCAATGCAATGGTATTAGGTGGAAATGAACTAAGTGAGGGTAATGGAATAAATTTACTAACAGTTCATGCAAGTAAAGGATTGGAATTTACAGAAGTATATGTAACTGATTTAATGGATAATCGCTTTCCAAATACTAAACTCATGAGCAAAGGTGGAAGTATGGATGAGGAGAGACGACTATTTTATGTAGCTGTTACTCGTGCAAAAGAGAAGCTATATCTATCATTTGCCAAATCAGATAGGGTCAAAAAATTGGATTTTCAACCATCTCCATTTTTGTATGAGGCAGGATTATTAAAAGCTAATTTATAGATTGTTTAAGCCTCTCTATAGTCTCTTCAGCTTTGACTAATACTGTCTCAAACTCTTTTAGTTCAAGCTCTTTCTCTTGCAATAATGTTATCTTCTTCATTAACTCCGATTTTAGTTCTCTATTTTTTTTCTCTTGTGCTTTGAGTAATTTTTTCTCATTTTCATATTTGAGTTCTAGCTCTTTGACTTCACGATTATGCTCATCTTCTCGAATACTTAATTCATCATAATCCATATCATAAGCCTCTGACCCTAATGCTCTAGCAAATAACCAACCTATCAAAAATCCTATTACTAATGCTACTATTAGACAAAGTGCCATCTCTGTAATTAATTCTAACATAATTTATCTCCTTTTTATTTCGATTTCTACTCGTCTATTTAATGGACTATATGGATTATCTTCATAAAGCAAATCATCTTCACCAAAACCTTTTGCTTCTATATCTTTAGGATTTATACCATGACTTCCTAAATAATTTTTGACACTTTTTGCTCTTTGGGAACTTATCCATCTATTGATAGCTCTTTTGCCACCTGCATCTGTATATCCTTTGACTAATATTTTAATATTAGGAGTATTTTTTAATATAGGAATAATCTCTTTTAAAGTTCGAATACCTCTTCTAGTAATTCTAGCACGATTTCTAACGAAATTTATCTTTTTAGTTGATAAAAGTTCTATTATCTTATTTTGTGCTATATCAATAACTTCATTACTATCAACAACTTTACTACTATCTACAACTGTAACATTTTTATCAATACTTTTATTTATATCAATTATTTTAGCTTTACTAATTTTAGGAGTATCTTCTAGCACAGGTGAAACTTTCAAATGAGTATTATCTATAATATTAACACTATGATTAGAGTTCAAAATTTGAGTTATTCTATCTTTTGATTTTCTAGTCAAAAGTTCACCACTAATAGAGATGTTACCAAACTCATCAGCTAAAAAAGATGCATTGGTTAAATTCTCTTCATAAAAGAGGTCAATAAACTCTTTGGCTATATTTTTCCAAGAAGGGTTCTCTCTATCTGCTGAGAATAAGATAGTTCTATCACAATACTCCTCTCCACAAAACCTCATCATTGTTTTTTTGAGAATATCATCATTATCAAGTATTGGCATATTCCCTGCAATAGTTATAACACCATTTTCTATCTTGTACTCTAGTGTTGATTTGTTATGTGTACTATCATTTATATCAACTGACTCCAATGATAGCTTTTGAACTTCATTATTTGATTTTGATTTAGTTGGTGACTTAGGTATCATTCTATCTTTTTGTATATAAACGCATAATACAATATATACAATAGCAATAAACAAGCCAAATAAAAGTATTTTATTACTTTTTTTCATATATATACTCCTCTCTTATTATCATCGTATTATATTATAAATAGTTATATATGTAAATAGTAATCCAAAATCATCACTAAATAGCATAATAAGTAGCTTTGGGATGATGAACTACCAATGCTGAGGTACTCTGCTCTGGATGTATCTGAAATGTCTCACTAAGTTCTATTCCAAACTCTTCAGGTTTTAACATATCAAATAACTCACGACTCTGCTCCAAATCAGGACAAGCTGCATACCCAAATGAGTATCTAGCACCTTGATAACGGTTCATTCGTACATCTCTTAGAGTATGTCCTTCATCTTCTCTAGCTATATTTAAATCTAATCTAATCTGTTTATGTGCTATCTCTGCTAATGCCTCAGCTAACTCTACTGAAAAACCATGAACCATATTATACTCTAAATATTTTCCTGCATCATATAACTCTTTTTCGTAAACTGAAAATTTATCCCCTACACTTACGCATGTAAGAGCTACTATATCATGTCTATCATGACGGAAAAAATCACTCAATGCTCTATATGGTTTTCGCCCTTGTCTAGGGAATGAGAATTGAGTCACTGCTCTACCTACTACTTTATCAAATGGTTCACGATTGGCATTAGCATCTATATTCCAACCCTCACCCTCATCAAATAAAATCAGCTCTTGGTCACTACTTCTACATGGATAATATCCATATATAATCGTTGGGTCAAATAACTCTCTCTCTATAAACTCTCGTTTGAGTCTCTCATAAGCAGGATAAACTGTATCGTTGAGCAGTTTTTGGTAATCCTCTTTGCTCATTCCTTTGGATTTGTAACCCCAATGCATTTTGATTACTGTTCTTTGATTAACCCAACCAAAAACCATATCCAAATCCAAATTATCTTTTTGCATAACTCTTCTACCCCAAAATGGAGGAGTTGGAATATCTACAGGTTCAGGCATTTTTATTTCGCTAAATGGAGGAATGATTATCTCTTTTTTCTTTACCTCTTTTCTCTCTTTCATATCACCTGCAAGTCTAGTATCCAAACCTACAGATGGGTCTTCATTATATTTTTCTATTCTACTCATAGCAATTACCCCATCAAAGGCATCTCTACAATAGAAAATAGCACCTTTATATATAGGACGACAAAAATCATCTACAAAACTTCTAGTCAATGCTGCACCACCTAAAAGTACAGGAATATCCATACCCATCTCTGCCATAGCTTCTAAGTTATCTCTCATAACTGCTGTTGATTTAACCAAAAGCCCACTCATTCCAATAGCTTGAACTTTATGTTTCTTATGTACATCTAAATATGTCTCTAATTGGGTTTTAATGCCAACATTTATAACTTTAAATCCATTATTAGATAATATAATATCCACTAAGTTTTTACCAACATCATGCACATCACCTTTTACTGTACCAATTACAAGTGTAGTATCGGTCTCTTTTTCCTGTTTGGTTAGATATGGATTTAGATAATCAACTGTAGCTTTCATAGTCTCTGCTGATTGTAACACAAAAGGCAATTGCATTTGACCACTACCAAATAACTCACCCACTACTTTCATAGCATCTATTAATATCTCATTTACTATCCTATCAGGCTCTATCTCTCGGCGTACCTCTTCTACTAAAGGTATCATTCTATCTTTGTCTCCATCTAGTAATAATGAAGCTATCTTCTCTTCACTACTCATAGCCTCATACTCTTCATCTGTACTACTATCATCTATAGATTTATCGGAAAAGTGTTCTATAAATTTAAATAGAGATTGGTCATCAGGAGAGAATAGTAACTCTTCACAAATATCTATATCTTCTTTAGTCATTTTGGTAAGTGGAACTATATGTTTTACATTAATAATAACAGAAGTTAATCCTGCTTGAATACAGTGATGCAAAAATACAGAGTTAAGAAATATCCGTGCATTTTTATCAAGTCCAAATGAGATATTGGAAAGACCAAGAGTTGAACCTACTTCAGGGTGTCTAATATGTAGCTCCCTTATAGCTTCAAGTGTCTGAATAGCTGCATCTCGATACTCCAAATCTCCAGAACCAACAGTAAAAGTTAACATATCAAAAATCAAATTACGAGGATTAATTTTATGACGATTAACAGCTAAATCATAAATCCGTTCAGCTATTTCTAGCTTCTCTTTGGTAGTTTTTGCCATTCCTTTTTCATCAATAGTTAGACAAACTAATGCTGTACCATATTTTTTAGATAGTTGACATATAGCATCTAGCTTATCCTCTCCATCTTCTAAATTAACAGAATTTATAATAGGTTTACCACCGATACACTTCAAAGCCTCTTCCATAGTATTGACTCTAGTAGCATCAGGCATTAAAGGAAGTGGAATTTTCTGATTATAAAGCTCCATAACAGCTCTCATATCTTTTGCACCATCTCTACCTGCAAACTCTACATTTACATCTAAACAGTGAGCCCCATCTCGTACTTGTGCTTGACCCACAGTTAAAGTTCCATCATAATCACTAGCAATAATCAACTCTCTAAAAGCTTTTGAACCTGTGGCATTACTTCTCTCTCCAATAAGTAGAGGAGCTGGTTTTTGAAATAGCTCTGTAGTATTAAATAGTGATGCGATTGAGGGTTCTATACTTCCAATTGGTTTTTTAGGCTTTATACTCTCTACAGCCTTTTTAAGTGCATGAATATGTTGAGGAGTAGTTCCACAGCATCCTCCTAAAAAGCTAACACCATCAAACTCTATAAACTCTAACTGTTTTTGAGTAAATTCAATAGGACCCATTGGATAATAGGTATAACCACCTCTATTTTGAGGTAATCCTGCATTAGCATGAACTGAAATTGGAATAGAACATAATTCAGATAGAGTTTTAATATGTTTTTTGACTTGGTCAGGTCCTGTTCCACAGTTAAAACCAAGTGAGAGTATATCAAATGGTTCAAGAATAGTTACAATAGTAGTAGCATCTGTTCCAATGAGCATACTACCACTTAGCTCTATAGTTACAGATACCATAATAGGAAGTTTCACTCCTCTTTGAGAATTTGCCTCTTGACACGCATGTATAGCAGATTTTATCTGCAAAGGGTCTTGACAAGTCTCTAATAAGAATATATCACATCCACCATCAATAAGCCCCAAAGCAGTAGTAGTATATCCCTTACTCATCTCATCATAATGAATATGACCCAATGATGGAAGCTTGGTTCCAGGTCCAATTGAACCTAATACAAATCTAGGTTGTTCAGGTGTAGAATATTTATCACAAATCTCTTTGACAATTTCTGCTCCCTTTTTAGATAGTTCATAAGCTCTATCTCCCATACCATACTCATCTAATACCCAAGGCATACTCCCAAAAGTATTAGTTTTGATTAGGTCAGCCCCTGCTTTGGCATAAGCATTATGAACCTCTTGCATAAGCTTAGGTGCTGTAGCATTAAGTAGCTCATTACACCCCTCTTGTTCAGCCCCATTCTCATCTAACCAAGCCTCTTTTGGTATCTCTAAATTCTGTATCTGAGTACCTGTAGCACCATCTATTACCAGAATTCTTTTGTTTAATAGTTCTTTGATTTTTTTTGTACTATTCAATTAATGCCCTTGATATTTTATTAATGGCATTGTACCAATCTCTTCTTAATTATATTAATGCACACCTCTAGCACACTCTACAAATTCCATCATATTATTAGATTTTTTCATACAAGGCAAACTTTTTGAAACCTCTTTTATCCCTTCATCTATCTCTTTGAGTGTTTTTTCTCTATTTGCTTTACTCCAAACCAATTTTTCTTCTTCATTATCACCTAACTCATCTAGTCCTAATTTATGAGTACTCTTTTTTACCTTTTTAACACACTCATCCATATCAGATTGAGAATTGGTATCAGCTATACATGCTCTATATGACTTCATCATTTTTAACATTTTAGGCATAGAGGCTTTCTGTTTTTCAAATTTACTCATCATGCTTTTAGAGTTCATCATACTCTCCATTATCACCTTTTCTCGCTCTGTATCACTCATATTTGGATTGGCTTTTATCTTTTTTTGAGCTTCTTTTATACTTTCACCCATCTGGACTACCTCTTTACCAACCTTTAAAGCCTCTTGTTTTGCTTGTTCATCCATTTTATCTAATTTTTCCATATTAGATGTAATACCTGATATTGGAAAATCTGGTAATTTAAATGACTCTTTATCTATATCTATATTAAACTTTGCTTTGGTTGCTATCTCAACTCGTTTCATTCCCATTACATTAGTTTCTAATTTTAAAACAATACCGTGATAGATACACTGTTTTGAACCCATTAGAGACCAAATATCGCAATCATAACCTAAAATATTATCTGTACCTATCTTTTTACCACCCATTTTTCTCATTAGATTTTCACCAATTTTACTTAAGTCACTATTATCTAAACCTAACATCATTGATATAGCAGGATTTTTCATCCGTACTATCCTTTTTTGTTCAAAATCAACATTATAAATTACAGCATCTTTATTATAAACTATGGTATGCTTTTTCGTAATATTTTTTTTGCCATAAACATCTTGTTTTTCAACACTATTCTCCTCAATCAATTCACGACTACCATAATTAGAGAAAATCAATCTTTTTTTACCTATAGTTTTAGTACTCACCCCTAAAATATTACCCGAACCTTTTATATCATATGATATTCTACCACTACGAATACCATATTTTTTTATAAATGGCTTATCAATAGATTTATAGGCTTTCTCCACCTTTTGTTCCTGTTTTGTATCTTGTGTTACTTTGGTATCTGATACTTTATCTGTATCACCACATCCAATAAAACTTACACATACTACTACACTTATTGCTAATATATTTAATTTTTTCATCTGATGTTCCTTTTATTTTGTAAACATATCTAAATTTTTACTCATATCTTCAAACTCTTTATCTTCTTTGGTTTTCTCTTTTTTTTGTTTGCCTTGAACTTGTTGATTTAAGCCTTGTACCAATCCTCCCAATACATTAATCAAATCACCTGCTTTTTTTATCTCTTCAGAACTCTTATTATCTATCTCTTTAACAAGTTTGTTACCTTTTTTTGCTACTTTTTCTATCTCTTCTTTTTTTCTCATAGCTTCTTCCTCTTTTGTAGAGCTACTATTTTGGTTATCTGCATCTATTAAATCTTTGTGATTATCTATATTTGTAAAATCTAAGATAACTCTTTTGTTATTATTACCACCTACAGTAAACTTCTCTTCTTTAGTACCTTTTTGGGTTTTGCCCTCAACACTATAATCACCTTCATCTAAACTAATTTGAAATGATTTTGAACAGACTAACCTCTTCTCATATACCATGCGTCCACTCTTTGCATATATTTCATAGTTTACTTTTGTATTTATATCATTACATTTTGCACCTATAGAGAATTGGGTAAAGATGATATGAAGTTTGGTAACTTCACCTGCTTTAAGCTCAAATGGAGTCTCTTTTTTAAATTCATTATAGGTTGATTTTAGGATATATTTACCAACAGGGAGTCTGCTTGTTCCTGCTTTTTTCTTTGAAGAGTTTGGTGAAGCTCTCCAATGACCAGCTTTTCCATCATCATCTTCATAAATTGCATGAGAGGCATTAATCCATTTTCCATTTTTTGTCTCTGATGCTGTTATCTCTACGGTGCTTGTCTCTCCAAATACAATATGAAGTTTGGTAACCTCACCTGCTTTTATCTCAAATGGAGTCTCTTTTTTAAACTTATTATAAGTTGATTTTAAAATATATTTACCAATAGAAAGTTGAGCTTTTGCAATTTTATTTTTGTATGACCTATAAGTAGCAATATGTTTTCCTGCTTTGCCCTCTTCATCTTGATAGATAGCATAACCACAAGTTACCCATTTACCACCATCTTTTTCGCTACAACTTAACTCCAAAGTATCTTTTGGTGTAGGAGTAGATTTAGGTTTAGGTTCAACTTTCTCTACCTTTTTAACAATGCTCTTCATTGCACTATTTAAAGCAGTTGCATTTTTGGCAGAGAAATACTCTCCACCAGTAGCATTTGCTATACACTCCAACTGCTTATCAGTCTTTTTATCTACATTAAATCCAATAACATGAGTAACAAAATCTATCCCTTTTTGCTCTAGCTCTTTTGCTACAGCACAAGGGTCAGAGTCGCAAGTCTCTTTTCCATCAGAGATAAGAATTATAGTTGCTTTATCTTCTGTATATTTAAGCTCATTTGATACCTTTTTAAGTGAACGAGCAATTGGAGTTTTGCCTTTTGGTTGTATCTTATTTACAATAGTAATCATCCTATTTTTATCAATTTTGCCTACAGGAATAAGGCTCTCTATATCATTACAATCACCTTTTTTTCTATGACCATAGACAGTTAATCCCAATTTAATTTTGGAATTCCAATCTTGAACTACATTTTCTAATGCCTTTTTGGCTATTTCTATCTTGGTTTTTCCTTGGATTTGACCCCACATACTACCACTTGCATCAAAAATAATAACTGCTTTTGGACCATCATCTGCTACAGCACTAATAAGTGTAATAAACACCAACAATAAACTTAAAAACAACTTTTTCATACTTTTTTCCTTAAGTTAAATATAAGAGTTACTAAAACTAGCACATAATAAACAACTGAATTTTATACTAAAATCGATATTTTTATTATTAAGAAACCTGTTATAATATATGAAATTATATCATTTTTTTATTATCGATAGATTAAGTTAGAAATATATTTTTATTAATATAAATTAACTTTTCTAAAAAAATCTATAAGAGAGTTGTAGAGATAAACTAGATTCAGCATGTTTTACAGTAGTATCGCCTGTATATAAATCACCATTCTCAGAGTTCATACCCACAATAGTTTTCATTCTTGTTTTGGTCTCTGGTGCATAAACAAATGCTGTATCTATATAAAAGTTCTTTGTAAATTCATAACCAGCACCTATAGTATAATGATTTTCTGCTGTTGCTGGAAATCCCGAAACATTAAATAGGTTCAAAGCATTACCACCTGCTTGTGCATAACTCCCTGCTTTAATTACAGATGAACCACTCTGTTTTTCAGAAATTGGATGGGTAGCATGATTATATCCTGCTCTAAATCTCCACTGTTGCCCTTTAAACTGATAACCCAAAGCATATACGGTTTGGTCTTCCCATCCGAAATCTTTATACCCTTTTGCATCTGACCATTTAATCTGTTTAGCATCAAATGCTAAAGTGTGTTGACCAAACTCATAACCAATACCCATTCCAATTTCAGCAGGTTGCTCTAAATGGTCACCCATTGCTTGAGGGAAGATACCAAAATCAACGAATGGTTGAGTAGCACTTGAGAGCTGATTTTTATACTCCATATCAATTTCAGATTTATATACAGCACCAAGAGTTACCCCATTAGTTACATCATAATATGCCCCAAAATTAACTCCATATCCTAAATCCTGTGCAACACCATCACCTACTGTTTTACCATCAAATCCCTGATAACTTATATCTAATGAACCATACTGCAACACTGGTGTTACTGCTAAACCTATATTGTCTCTACGATATGCCAAAGATGCACCAAACTCCATAAGTTGAAGATTGGTAATCATGTGCATATTACCTGAATCTGTTGGACTCTGTTGTGCATTACGATAATCAACACCCATACCAGCAGTTCCCCACATACCAATACCTAAAAACCAATTCTCATTTAATTTTTGAGAAATTGATACACTTGGAATTAAATTTATATCAGCATCACTATCATGCTCATCTGCTCTACCCATTTTAAGTTTCATATCTGGCATAAATATAGTACCACCAAATGATATAGAAGTCCCTTTTGTACAACTGATCAAAGCAGGATTTTGCAAAGTCGATTCAGCACAATGGCTAATCCCAATTCCAGCCCCACCCATTCCTCTTGACTTTGCTCCTATACCAATAAGATTATCTCCATTAGTTGCAAATAATATACCTGTTGTTACCATAGATAGTAGTATTGTTTTTTTCATTTCTTATTCCTTTAAAATATAATTATATAACTATAACTTATTTTATATAATTATTAGATTAAATAATTTTTAGATTAAAAATTAAATGATAATATTTTAAGAAAAATAATTATATAATTAAATCTATTGGGTTGAATATCATTTTTTGTGTTTGTTTTAATAATTTTAATATATAATCATACAAAAAATAAGGAAAAAAATGAAAAAAATAATAATATCATCCATTATAGTGGCTCTACCACTTATAGCTATGTCAAAAAAAGTAGAGGTTTATCAAAATGCGATAAAATCATGTCCAGCATATAATAATATGAAACATACTACAAATACAAATGGCATCAAATTAAAAATAGGTAATAAATATAAGATACTTGACCACAAAAAAGGACAAATACTAACTCTAATCAAAGGTGAAAGAATTGCTCAAAGATGGGTAGATGAAGCTTGTTTTTCTACCACTAAATCAACTTCCAAATCACCTATTAAAACTACTTTAAAAAGAAGCAAACAAAATCTATTGGCTATATCATGGCAAAATGCTTTTTGTCAAACACATCAATATAAAAAAGAGTGTAAATCTATGAAAAGAGGGGATTTTGCATCATCTCATTTTGTACTTCATGGACTTTGGCCTCAACCTCGTAATAATCAATATTGTAATATCGATAAAAAACAGATTGGTATGGACAAAAACAAACAGTGGAATAGATTAAATAGATTAGATTTAACTCCAAAAGTACGAGAGGATTTGAAAAAATATATGACAGGATATAGCTCAAATCTACATCTACATGAATGGGTTAAACATGGTAGCTGTTATGGGATGGATGCTAATAAATATTATAAGGATGCTATTAATCTATTAACCCAAGTTAATAACTCCAAAGTTCGAACATATTTTGTTAAACATATAGGTCAAACTATAAAACTAAAAGATATACGAAAAATATTTGATAGTGAGTTTGGTAATGGTGCAGGAGAGCATGTTACTATGAACTGTAATAGAGGATTAATAACAGAATTGTGGTTACATATTGGTAGTCAAAGTGATAAACTAGAAGAGTTATTGTCTAAAGGAGAAACACCTAAAAGTAGATGTTTCAAAGGAAGAGTTGATGAGGTTGGATTTTAAATTATAAAAAGATAAGTTTATAATAGTTCTATTTTCCCATTTATCATAGCTACCATATCCTCTATACGAATACCAAACTCATTAGGTATATAAATCCCTGGTTCTATGGTAAAGACCATCATATCTTCTATAATAGTATCTGATTTAGTTGAGATATAAGGCATCTCGTGAATATCAAGCCCCACTCCATGACCTGTTGAGTGGATATAATATTTTCCAAAACCTGCTTTTTCTATAATATCTCTAGTTAGAGCATCAACCTCTTTGGCCTTCATCCCACTTCTAGCTTTTGAGATTGCATTATCATGAGCTTTTAAAACTATATCATAAGCTTTTTGTATCTTTTTACTCTTAAATTTCTGCTTATTAGAGAACCCAAAACCTTCTATAGTAGATACGGTTCTAGTTCTATCTGAACAATATCGTTTATATTTTAATCCTGCATCAACTAATAGCAAATCATTTTTTGTTAATGTTTTATTGGTAGGTAGAGCATGAGGTTTAGATGCATTAGCATTAACTGCAACAATAGGCTCAAAAGAGAGTTCTCGTTTACCATATTTGGATAGTGCTGTTTTTGCCATATAGGTAAGTTCATACTCATCTTTGCCAAATCCATATCTATTAATCATTTTTGCAAATTCATCAAACGATTTAGCTCCTAATCTGACGGCTTTTCTTAGTAATTCTATCTCTTGATGGGATTTGATTATCCGTTTTCTATGTGAAAAATCAGGTTTAGCTTTTAGCTTAATATCCAATCTATTAGTGATTTGTTCAAAAGCAAATATACTCCACTCTTTAGGGTCATAATTTAGCTTTTTAATTTTTGATTTTTTGATAATTTTATTAGCTTTTTTATATAAATCTCGTTCTATAATAACTGTTGCATCTTTTATAGTTTCAGTCGCTTCTTGTTGGTATCTGCTATCTGTTAGGAAAAATTTCTCATCTCCTAGAGATAAGAATAGTGCATTATCACAGCTATAACCACACTCATAATATAGTGCATTTTCATCTTTTAGTATATAATTCATAATGTAAATTGGGGTCTGATATTGAAACATTCAATAGCTGACCCCAATACCTAATTAGCTATTTTGTAAAGATTGTTGTGCTTGTTGAGCCTGTTGTGCTTCTCTCATAGCTTTAACCTCACTCATAATTTGAGTAATAGCAATCATAGCCATATGATAACTGAATGGACCAAAACCAGTAATTTGACCTGCACAAACAGGTGCTGTTAATGATTTTTGTCTAAACTCTTCTCTTGCATATACATTTGATAAATGTACTTCAACAGTAGGTATTTGAACTGCTGAGATAGCATCTCTGATAGCTATAGAGGTGTGTGTATATGCTGCTGGATTAATGATAATTCCATTAGCTTCCCCCAAACACTCTTGTATTTTATCAACAATTTCACCCTCTAAATTACTTTGAAAAAACTCTATATCTACACCATTTTGCTCTGCAAATGCACTCATTTGATTATGAATATCTTCTAATTTCATTGGTCCATAGATATTTTGTTCTCTATGACCTAACATATTTAAATTTGGACCTTGGATTACTACTACTTTCATTGTTTCTGAACCTTAAAATAAATTTTAATCATATTTTATCCAAATTTACTTTTAACATAAATTTTCAATAGGAGATTTTAGCTCTCCATCTATACTACCTGTAGAGATATATTTCAATATTCTATCTAGTATAAAGATACTACTATCTAAATGTTCATTATTTAATGGTAGCAAATCATTATTTAGTGAACGATGTAACTGTATATTCTTTTCTTTGCTTAAAAACCAAAGATTACATATCTCCTCTGATTTCATAGATTTAGAATACCATCTTTTTACCTGATTTAACTGCTGAGAATTAAATGCCCCATCCTCTTTATCAATATTTTTCATAATCCAAGAATCTTGTAATCCAAGCAGAGGAGTTTTATGTAGGTGGTCTAATGCTCTACTAATTAGATAAAGTATAGATTTACCATATCTACCGACACTATCTATCATCTCTATATCTCTATCTAACATATAGATATAAATATCACTCATTTTCAAAACCTTTTTATCTATAGCAGATTTAATATATATATTACAATCTTGGATAGATACAGTAGGTGATAATAGATGTATAGAGTTCAAGCTCATTCCTCTTTTGCCTAAATTATTTAAAAAATGAGTACAAACCAATTGTGAACCTGCTGAATGTGCTATCACATCTATCTGTATATCAAACTTCTCTTCTTTATGTAATCTATCCAAACTATCTATCAAGATATACAATGCACCACTAACAGGTATTCTGCTATTCTCTTTAAAACCAAAAATTCTTTTTTTGTTGGCATTATGTGATTTCTCTTTTATCTCTGACCATATCGCTCTAGTAGATATTTTTCTAGCATAATTTTCTATCGCCCTATTTAGTGCATCTACCTCATCAGGAGTTTTTATCTCTATATCTTTGAATTTATTATCTATAGACTCTTTGATAGCTTTGATATGACTCTCTTGCCATGTCAGAAATATAGGATAAATATCATTTTCTAAAAAATATGGTATCATCACTCTTATCTTAGATATATACTCTTTTTCATTCTTGAACCCACCCAAAGCATATATTGTAACTTTTCTATTAGATGGTTTCTTGTTCAACCATCTTTTGATATTTTCATAAGATATAGTTCGTGTTGATTTTTCAACAGAGGAAGTTCCTATAATAGTATGTTTTGCTCGTCCATAATTATTTAAAACTAGAGTATGTTGATAAGCTAACTCCTCACCAACTGGTTTTAAATCTTGGTTTTGATAATTATATTTTAATGCTTCTTTTATTACTGAAGTACCCTCTACAGCTTCATTACATTTAACTGATAAAGATAAATTTGAGTATGTATTTGGAGATACATCAATATTAACAGGCACACCAATCATAGCAACCCAAGCATCCATACCATGTTCAAGCCAATCTTTATAACTCAAAATTGCGAAACCACTATTTCCCCAAACAGTTCCCCATGAGTTTTGTATAATAAATCCATATCGTGTATAACCTACTATTACAAAAGCATGACTACCTATAGGAAAAGTATCATAAGGTATATAAGGTATATCTACTGTTATATCTTTTATCTCTCTTTTTTCTATATCTTTTAATCTCCACCAACCATCATGAATATTAGCAGAGACATATATAGCCCCCACTTCACATATAGCTGATTGCATATCAACTATAGACTCTTTGTTTACTCTATAATATGCACCAAGAGGCTGTTCAATTGCATCTTTTTGCCAACCATCATATGGTTCATCTTGGGTGAATTCCCATAAATTTTCACTACATACACCATGTTTATGCCACCCTTTCATAGCTCCACGACAAGATGACCCCTCATAATCTTCACCTTCCCACTCATCATAAATTCTAGCTAAATTAAAAAGCATCTTTTGACTAACTTTTTTAATCTCAAAGCCTAAAGGATTTTCCAAGAAATCTCTATAATTTTCACTTATTACTTTTTTCCATTGTAAATAATTAATTACTGTAGCCAAAGCATAACCAGTACATGCACCATCAGCTCCTTGGTCTAAAATCATATTAGTAGCTTTGTAACATTTGATAATTAATTCTATATCTATAAAGTCTGGATATGATTTGGGTAAATATTTCAATACAGGCATATAGACTCTATCTCGTAAATCAAGTCTATCTTTTCTAACATCTAACACTTTGTTGTTATATCTATTTGTTCCCATAATATACCCCTTATTAATATAATTTAATCTATGGTATAGTATAAAAACTTAAATAGTAATAAGTAAAATTAGTTTTTTATAAAAAAATCAAAATTTAATATAACTTTAATAAAAATAGATATATAATCAAACCATTTGAAATATCATCTATTTGTTTTCGTTAAATTTTAATTCCTCATCTATAAAAACTTGTATAATATTAAACTCTTTATCAAATATAACAATATCAGCAGGATAATCTTCTCTTAATATGCCTAACTTAACACCAAGCTTTTTAGCAGGTATCTCTGTAACCATTTTAATAAGTTGAGGTAGTTCAATATCACTATATTTATAAACATTTCTCAATGCCTTATTGAGTTTCAAAACACTACCTGCTAATGTACCATTAACAAGTCTTGCTTCCCCATTTTTTACTATAACTTTTTGCCCACCCAAACTATATTCACCACATTTCATACATCCTGCTCTCATAGCATCAGTTATCAATAATAGTTGTTCTTGTTTTAATTTATATATCAAATTATAAAAAGATGGATGAATATGAATGTTATCGGCAATAATCTCACAACTTATACTACTATCTCCTAAAACAGCCCCTACAATACCAGGTTCTCTATGATGTAGTGGGTTCATAGCATTAAATAGATGTGTAGCATGAGAAATGCCCCAATCAAAGCTCTCTATGCTCTGATTATATGAAGCATTACTATGACCTATACTTAAGATAATATGGGGATACTCTTTTTGTAAAAATTTGATAAACTCCTTGCCTCCCTCAACTTCTGGTGCTAAAGTAATAAGCTTAATTATATCTATATACTCTTTTATCATTTCAAAATTTGGTTTTTGAATATATTTAGGATTTTGAGCCCCACATTTAGTTGGATTGATAAAAGGACCCTCCAGATGAACTCCTAATATCTTTGCACCATCTACGCTATCTATATTTCTCTGAATATTAGATAGTGCTTTATTAATATCATCAGAAGAGACAGTCATAGTAGTAGCTAAAAATGAAGTAGTTCCAGTTTGCAATAGACTATGGGATATAATCTCTAACGCTTCAGGAGTACCATCCATTACATCAGCCCCACTAGAACCATGTATATGTATATCTATAAATCCAGCACTCAAATATGCACCTTTTGCATCAATAATATCTTCACAAATAGGCAAATCTTGAGTTATCCTTATAATTTTTTGATTAAAAAAGAGATTATATCCTTCTATTATTTTACCATCTGTAATAATCTTTGCATTTATTATAACTTTCATCTATTTATCTCTTATCAAAATGCTGATAATCTTTGGTATATCTCCAATCTCCACCCCATCTAAAACCATATCGTTTAAAAATTTTTGTCACCTCATCATGAGGTAGCAGTAGAGCTTTATCAGCAGAAGTTTTATATCCATGATGTATTCGTTTTCTATATTTTTCTGAAGCTTTATGTGATATATGACCCTTTTTAGAGATATATGGGTTCTCAATAGGATTTATATCTATAGCTTTACCAAAAGCATGATTTGACCATTTCTTAGAGCCTGTAGCCCTTCTGCAATTAAAAGCAGAAGTGTTATCAACATCTATAGATTTCCAATCATTTCCATGAAAATAACTTACTAATCTCATCTGTTTGATAGGGTATCCTATATTATATAGCTCTTCCATTATATAAACAACATCATTTGCTACATCTTTATGGACTATCATCTCCCCTAGCCTATCTCTCCCATTAAAGTCATGATATACAAGTTGTAAATAACGAAGGTTATATAAAGGTACAGGACAACCTTTTCGCCATGAATTACCTCTAATCATTTTATTTTTAATCTCTGGGGTAATAGAACTAATATTAGCATTAAATGCTGAAAAAAGTGTTGTGGTAAATATGGTAGTGGTTATTATTAATATTTTAATCATAAAAGATAATATCAAAATTTGGATTAGATTAAATTTAAAGTAGGTGGTGGGTCCTCGGGGACTCGAACCCCGGACCACTCGGTTATGAGCCGAGTGCTCTAACCAGCTGAGCTAAAGACCCACCTGCTGAAAATATCTAAAGGATTAATACTCTTTTAGTGGATGAGGTTTATTTCTCATCATTGTTATTTTCGAGTCAGTATTATACATAAAATAAAAACGAAAAGCAAGTAAATTCTCCAAAATACCAAAAAGAATTGAAAAAATGATAAAAGAAGTCCCTCCATGACTAAACATTGGCAGTGGAAGACCCACTACAGGAGCTAATCCCATGGTCATAGATATATTAACACCCATATATATAAAAAACAAAAATGCAATTCCTGATGCAACAACCTTAACAAAATAATCTTTGGTATTAGAGATTGATATATGTAAAAGATGTAATATTAATAAAGCATATAAAACAATGATAGATACCATACCTTTAAATCCAAGTCGTTCCCCTAAATAAGCAAAAATAAAATCTGTAGATGAAACTGGCAAAAATTTAAGTTGTGTTTGTGTCGCATTCTCTTTATCTTGTCCATTCATACCTCCTGAACCAATAGCTATAATTGATTGATGGACATGATAACTCGGTTCTCCTAAAAAGTTTGCAATTCTCTGTTTTTGATAAGGTTTTAACCCATAATTGTAAAGTACAGGTGCAGATAGTCCTATAATAATTAATAAAGATAGCCATATACGCATACGAACACCTACAATAAAAAGTACACCAAATCCAGTTAAAAGAAGTACCAAACCTGTTCCAAGGTCTGGCTCTTTGGCTATTAATACAAAAGGAATTAAAATATAGGCAGAAAGCTTTGCAAATATTTTCAAATCATATCCCATTTTGGGTGGTGGATTACGAACTATAAGATAACCCAACATCAACAAAACTGTAATCTTAATAAATTCAGATGGTTGTAGAGTCATATGTGTAAATGGTATCTCTATCCATCGCCTAGCACCTAATATCTTTTTACCAAATAGCTCTACACTAAATAGTAAAAATAGATTAATCCAATATGATATAGGGATAAGCCATTGATATTTACGCCAAGGTATAAGAAAGGCTATAAAAAATACACCTGCTGATAGCCCATAATACATCATCTGTTTATCAAAAAGTATTGGTTTTATCTCATATACTAAATATGATGAAACTACAAATATAGGGATAAGTTGTAATATTAATATAAAATTAAATTGTTGAAGTATTCTTCTGTCAAACTGAAACCAATGCATTTAATATCCGATTTTTTTAAATATTATATCCAAGAAGTTATTAATCTTAAGTATTGATGAGAACGACTTTCGTACTATATAGGGGGAGGAGTACAAGTTGTTAGGTTATCTGTTAATTTAAAAGGAGGAATGGGGAATAATTCCTCATCACATACTTAAGATATAATATAATTATAGCTAAATCAGATAAAATTACTCTTAATTGAAATTAAAATATCTATTTTTTTATTATATTTAAAAATGACGCTTATTTCTTGGGCTTTTGTGATGGTCTTTTTTATCTAAATTCATCATCTTTTGAGCCAACTCTTTGGCTTTTTTTAACTTTTCACTCTTTTTAGCATCTATTTTTTTTATTTTTTTACTACTTAATTGAACAATAGGAGTGTATGTAAACTCATTTGTTGATATTATAGGCAATGAGATACCCAATAAATTTTCTAACTCATTGAACTGTTCAACCTCTTTTGCACAAATCAATGATATAGCCTCACCATTCTCTTTTGCTCTTCCTGTTCTTCCTATACGATGAATATAATCTTCATTTTTAATAGGAAGTTCAAAATTTATAACCAAAGGCAGATTTTTTATATCAATACCTCTTGCAACTACATCTGTAGCTATGAGTACATGAATATCTCCATCTTTGAACTTCTGTAATGCTTGATTTCTCATTCCTTGGGTTTTATCCCCATGAATAGCTACTGACTTTATACTATCTAGTTCTAATTTTTCGACTAATATATTAGCTTGTCGTTTAGTATTGACAAAAACCAATACCCCTTTGGCATCTTTTTGTTTCAATAGAGAAATTAATAATGGAATTTTTTGCTCTTCATTAATATAATGAACTAACTGTTTAATCTCTTTGGCTGATATACTACCCTTTATCTCTATAATCTTAGGATTGTTTAGTAGTGTTTTAGCCAATTTCATAACAGCAGTAGGAAAAGTAGCAGAGAACATAGCAGATTGTCTTTTTTTAGGAAGTTTAGAGCTTATAAACCTAATATCATTTATAAAGCCCATCTCTAAAAGCTTATCAGCCTCATCTATTACAACCATCTGAACAATAGACAAATCAACCGTCTTATTTTTCAAGTGGTCAATCAGTCTCCCTGTAGTGGATACAACTATATTAGCTCCTGCTCTAATCTGTTTGATTTGACTTCCTAATTTCAAACCACCATAAAGTGCAACTGATTTATGAGTAAACTCTGTAGAATAAATCTCTATACTATTATGAATTTGTACAACTAATTCTCTAGTTGGAGCCAAAATTAGAGCATCTATTTTATATCTATCATCCCCTACCCTAATCTCTGTTCGCTCTGATAAGTTTTCAAGCATAGGCAAAACAAATGAAGCTGTTTTACCTGTTCCTGTTTGAGAAGTGGCTAATATATCTCTACCTTTTCTCAATATAGGTATAGCTTGTTGTTGTATTAGCGTAGGCTCTGTATATCCTAATTTTTTTATAGTATCTTGTAGCTTTGTTGATAATGATAGTGTAGTAAATGACATAAATTATCTCCTTGATTATTTTAATCTTTTATTGGGTTGATGCTAAAAAAAGTACTTCCACTTCCAGAAAAGTACCATCCATCCTTTGCAAACTCTTCTAATTTAGGATATGCAATAAGTGAGGCTCGATACAAATCATTAGCCTCAATTGCATCCACTTTTGATAAAATTTCTTTGGTGGATAAACTTTTCCAACCCTCAAATGATTTCAAATCTATATCTTTTAATAACTCCTGTTTGAATGTTTTATAAACCAAAGATGTATCACAATGAATATTAGGAGTATAAAGCTCAATTTCAAATAGCTCATCCTCAAATGGCTCTACAATCTCTCCAAAACCTGATACATTAGCACTATCATAATCATATATAAAAAATGGAACATCAGCCCCTACTTTTGAGCCAATTTTTGCCAAAGTTGGAGTATCAATTCCAAGTTCAAACTTCTCATTTATCAAACGCATAAATGCCCCTGCATCAGAACTCCCTCCACCAAGTCCTGCACCTAAGGGTATCCTTTTATCTACTACTATTTTATAGTCCAAAAAGAATTTATGAATATAACCTATATGTTCTGTAATCTCTATATAGGCTTTATATATAATATTTGACTCTATAGGAATATCTCCACATCCCTCAATAGTAAACTTATTACAACTTTGAGGTACTATAGAGATAGTATCATATATATGAGGTACTTTTATAAATCGTGATAGAAGAGTATGGTAACCTCTTTTGTGTCCTGTAATTTTTAGAAAAGTGTTTATTTTGGCATGTGCATTGATGGTCATTAAATTAATCCTATTAGCTACTTTTATATTTATATTATTTTATCTAAATTTGCATTCATTATAACACAAAATATCAACTCATAGGAGTAGCAAAAAGCTACTTTCTTAAAGTTAAAATCCAATCAGCCATACCACTTATATCTTTATCACTCATATTTTTAAATGGTGGCATAATAAGTTTAAATTTCGTCCATCTACCTTTTGAACCATTTTTAATACTTTTAATCAATTGTGCTTTATCTTTTGAACTATATCTTTGTGCAATATGTTCAAAAGAGGGAGCTACTTTATCTTTGTCTATATCATGACAATTTATACATCTCTGCTGTTCAAAAACTCTTTCATGCAGAGGCATTCTAGCCAATCTAGCTTTCTCTTGCATAATCTGGAGCATTTTTTGATTATCATAATTATTATACATATAATGAGTGATAGCTCTCAATTCATTCTCTGTAACTTCACCTTTTTGTGATGGCATAACACCATAACTATCCAAACTCTTTTTATCACAAAAAGATTTAGAGGCAGATGGATTGATAACATAATCTTGAACGAAATCTATAATCTTTGCTTCATGTTCACTTGGATTATTGGATTTGATAAAATCTTTAAGGTGAAAAGTAACAGCCATCATAGATGGAGCTACTTCATTCTCATAACTCTTTGGAGGCATATCCAAATTGTGACATTTGGAACATTTTTGATGTAATAACTCTTCTCCATCTAATTGAACTTTAGGTTTACTCTCTCCACAACCTACAAAGATAAATAATACGGCTAAAGAGAAATAGAACTTTTGCATTTTTTTCCTTCTTTATTATTAAGATAAATCTATTATATTATAACTTATATTAATACTTTAAGCATTTTCATGATATATAAATAAAAAAGAGAGTAGATATGCACCAAGTAAGTTTAACTGAGTTCAAAAATGCTGTAGAGATATTAGGTCTTTTATCATTAACAAGTAAAGAAGATGTGCGTAAAAAGTATTTAAAATTATCTCGTTTATATCATCCTGATATGGAAAATGGTTCAACCCAAAAATTTCAACAAATTCGTAACGCTTATGAGATTTTGACTCATTATATGGATAATTTTCGTTTTGTATTTGATGAAGAAGAGTTCAAACGCCAAAATCCTATTTTAGTTTCGACATTTGATAAAGAGTGGATAAAGAATTAACTCTCTACAAACCTATCATCAGAGCGTTTGTCAGCGACTTCATTCAAACTAGATTTCATCCAACCTGATTTTACTGTACTCTCTACTTTATCAAAATTTTCAATATAAGGTTTAATATCCAATAGTGGTGTACCATCTAAAATATCCACTCCTTTAATTGTTACAATATTCTCTTCTACTTTGACTAATTCAACAATGGATAAGCCCATACTATTTGGGTGCATCGGTGTACGAGTGGAAAAGACACCTCTTGGTGTATGAGTTTTATCGTTAAATGGAATAACTTGTAGTTTTGGTCTATTTATTTTATGAAAATAGTAAATCAAATATACATGAGAGAAACCATCTAAATCTTTTAACCCCTCTTTATACTCTGGTTTAAACTCTATATTGGCATAAACCTCTTTCGCTCCTTTGGGTTGAACTGGCATATTTACCAAATCACAAAATGGGGATTTGATAGTGGCTATCTGTTCTAGTTCAAATTTCATCTTGTTTATACTCCTATATATTTTTAAATTATAATAATTATTTGACAAAATAATAATAAAAGTTATCTTTAATATGTATTAGTCATACTTTTAGTGAAGTTAAAATATTATGATATAATAATTTCAGCAAAAATCATTATAATTACATTAATAAATTATAGGAGAGCTAATGCTTCGATTTGCCCAATCACCATCTAGTGATATGGATATAGGTAACTTACGAATTGCCATTTTGAATTATATTATTGCAAAACAGAAAAATGAACAATTTTTAGTGCGTATTGAAGATAATGGACAAGATAAAATTATAGAAGGAAAAGATACCGAGATAATGATGATACTAAAGAAATTTGCTATTAAGCATGATTTAGTATATCATCAAAGCCAACATATTAATATTCATCAAAACTTAGCTATTAGATTACTTAAAGAGAAAAAAGCTTTTATTTGTAAATGTAGTGAGGATAGATGTAATAGCAATTGTGAGAATTTAACAAATGAAGATTATAAATCTCTTAGAGAGAAAAATGAGCCATTTGTAATTCGTATCAAAAAATCTAAAAAGATTGATAGCTTTATAATTATGAATTCAGATAATACTCCTACGAATGATTTTGCATCTGCTTGTGATGATATGTTGAGTGGAATTAATTTTATTATTTGTAAAGAGAAACAACTTATTAATACGACAAAACAGATATATATTAAATCCTCTCTAGGTTATATAGAACCAACTAGATATGCACATATAGCTACTATTGATAATAGAATTACTCTCAAGGAGTTATTTAAACAAGGATTTATACCTGATGCTATTTTAAACTATCTCATACTTTTAGGTAATTCAAAAGTTCCAAAAGAGATATTTACCCTTCCCGATGCCATAAAATGGTTTGATTTAAATAGTATCTCTAAAGAGTCTCTCAAATTTGATATAGATAAATTGCGATTTATTAACCGTGAACATATAAAAATGATGGATGATAAAGAGTTATCTAAACTATTTGGGTTTGCTGATGCTGATATTGGAAAATTAGCAAAACTTTATCTAGGAGATAGTGCTACTATTAATGAATTAGAGGGTAAAATTCGTTCTATTTTTACTCCTAAAAATTTTGATAAAGAGTGGGGAGAGGAGATGAGAGTGATAGAAAAAATCATCTTCAATGCCCCTTATTTTGATAAATTTGATGAGTTCAAAAAATATATTGCCAAAGAGAGTGGACTCAAAGGTAATAATTTAATTAAACCATTAAGACTTTTGCTTACAGGTGATAAAAAACAAAAACCTAAATTAAGTGAAATCTATCCACTAATTAAATCTTATATATTGGAGGTCGCATCATGAGTGCCTTAATCTTTGCTATTGTTCAACTAATACATTCTATTATTACTATGTATATTTGGATTATTATTATATCTGCTGTATTATCATTTGTTCAGCCAGACCCAAGAAATCCTATTGTGGATATACTTAACAGACTAACTCTTCCTGCTTTTAATTTTGTGCGTCAAAAGTTACCATTTGTAATCTTTTCAGGTATTGACCTTTCACCTATTGTTATTATCTTTGGATTACAATTTATAGATACGATACTGATGCGTTCGGTAATGGCTATATAAAATGGGTATGGGGGATACCTATCGAATAACTATCAAGTTTTTTTTAACTCTGATAGTTCTAAATACTACAACTCTTCAAGCAAAAATATATTCTCTCAAAGAGATAGAGATTATGCCAAAATCTATATCAAAAGATTATTATATATGGCGTTTTTTAGAAGAGGGGAATGCAACAAAAGAGGAAGCATTAAGTGCATATAGTTGGACAAAAAGAAAAAGCTATAAACTCAAAAAAGCTATCCGTAAAAAAGTAGGCTTTTTACCTGATAAAAAAATAGTTACAAAAAAAGACCCAAATAACTATATAATCTATCCTGAAGTGGCTATTAAAAAGAGTAAAAAATCACTCAAAAGACTCTACAAAAAGATAAAAAATAGAGGTCAGTACTCTGATATTTTAAAAGTAATGGCTAATGATAATCCATTTGAGGCTCTAAGAACTGTAACGCCCCAAACAGTATGTTATATCTTTAATCGCTCTCAAACAAAATATCGCAAAAGATACTTCAATCATCCTTTTTCAAAAGAACAACTAAAACAGTTAGTACTCCAAAAGCAGTTTAATCAATCTATATTTAAAATAGTAACCACACATGATTTAGATAAACTAAAACAATCTTTGCTAGATACTCCAACAGATACACTGACATTTAAAAGCACTTTTTTATTGGGTATAAATGCCGTTGAATTTAATCAAATTAAAATAGCTATAAATTATATACAAAAAGCTAGAGAAAAAAGCAAAAGAGAGTCTCAATATGACCAGTGTGACTTTTGGTTATATCTGCTTACTTCAGATAAAAAGTATTTACAAAATCTATTAGAGAGTCCAGAAATTAATATATATACTCTAAAAGCTAGAGATATTGCCAATAAACCATATCCAAAGGTTATTACTCCAAATCTAGGGTTTCATTTGGTTAAATATATAGACCCATACAATCCAATTGATTGGGAAAATATCAAAATAGATATGAAAAATCATCCAGAGACTATAGAGGTACAAGCAGATAACTATAAAAGCTATTCCACAGAAGGAATATACTCTTATCTCAAAGAAAAAGCTAGTAACTATACCCAACAGTATTTTCCTATGCCTTATCGTGATGCAATGTTTGGTAAAACCAAAGAGAGAATTGCCCTACTCTATGCAATAGGACGACAAGAGAGTAGATTTGTCCCTGCTTCAATATCAACCTCTTATGCTCTAGGCATGATGCAAATTATGCCATTTCTAATAAAACATCTATCCAAAGAGAGAGGGAAATCTATAGATTTAGATGAGATGTTTAACCCATATATAGCTATAGATTATGCTGACCAACATTTAGACTATCTTAATAAATTTTTATACCATCCTCTATTTATTGCCTATGCTTATAATGGAGGAATTGGTTTTACCAAAAGAACTATTAGAAGTAAACATCTGTTCAAAACAGGAAAATATGAACCATATCTAAGTATGGAACTAATAGATTATGAACAGAGTAGAGAGTATGGCAAAAAAGTTTTAGCTAATTTTGTAATATATCTCAATAAGTTAGGAGTAGAGACCAAAATTAGCTCTCTACTTGATAGTTTGGATAAACCTTTAGAGACAGATAGATTTAGATAACTACTTTTCCTCTACTTTAGTAAATGTCAAAACATCTTTACCAAATCTATCACTCTCAAATACTAGATTAAGCTCTTTGCTATTAACAGTAGGATATTTAATTTTATAGTAGGTACTCCAATTATCAACCATAGGCATCTCATACCTCAATGGGTCATCTTTATCCAACTCTTTTATCTCTATAGGTTTCATACCATTTAATTTCAATGAATAACCTTTATCATTAAAATGATTTGTCTTACTTCCATTTATATAAACTCCGACGAAAAAGTATTCACCACCATAAACATTTACAGAAAAATTTTTACAATTCTCTTTTGTAAAAACAGGATTTAAATAAGTAGCAGTAAGAAGTGCCTTGGTCTCTAGTGATGCTATAAGTTGAGCTTTTTGAGTATTTAACAGACTAATATGATAAATATCATCTTTGGTAAAAAGTTGGGAGATATTATCCCCCTCTTTGGTGCTACAACCTGATATAATCAAAAGTGTGGATAGTAATAATATTTTTTTATACATTTTTATTAACCTTGATTTAATATTCAAACATTTTAACACATTTTTGATAAACATTAATGTATAATCTAATATTAATTTATCCAAGGAAAAATATGAAACGGTATGCTGTAGCATTTACAGGTCCATCAGGGAGTGGCAAAACTACCCTTATTGAAAAAGTTGCCAAGGTTTTAATCCAAACTAAAAAGATAGCAATTATCAAACATGACCCCAAAGACAAAGCGATATTTGACACAGAAGGCAAAGATAGTTATAAGTTTTCGCAAATAGGTGCAGAGGTGATTGTGGCATCCCCTACTCGCACAACATACCTATCCAAACAAGATAAAGAGTTAGATGAGATTATCAGAATATTTAATGATTTTGATATTTTGTTAGTTGAGGGACTCAAAACTCTTCCACTACCAAGGATAGCTATTTTTCGTAACAAAATAGAAGAGAGTTATCTTGATTGCAGTGAAGCAATTGCGATTGACGAGAGTATAAATATCAAAGAGTATAATATACCCCAAGAGATAGATATACTCAATCTAAATAGTATCAGTGAGATAATCAACTGGATAGAAAAAAATGCAAAAGAGGTATAAAGATGTTAAATATAGTAGAAACTATTAAAAAAATTGCTTTTGAAATTGAAAATGCAATACAGACAGAAGATTTAGGATATAGTGATAGTGAAAATAGTTCAGGTGAAGACCAACTCAAACTAGATGTACAGAGTGATTTGATTATAGAAAAAGCTTTTAGTAATGTGAGTTCTGTTAAAGCTATTGTAAGCGAAGAGAAAGAGGGTATAATGAAAATAAATCCCAATGGAGAATATACAGTATGTTATGACCCATTGGATGGTTCTAGTCTAGTTGATGTAAATCTCTCTGTAGGTTCTATATTTGGGATTTATAAAGGTGAGCTAAAAGGTGAGAATTTGATAGCTTCTGCTTATATAGTATATGGTCCTAGAATAGAGATGGTATATGTAGAAAGAGATATGAAACCACTGCTTTTTGGTGGATACCAAGAGACATTTAGAGAAATTGGAGAGATAACACTAAATAAAAAAGGTAAACTGAATGGACCGGGTGGAACACAACAAAATTGGTCCAAAACACATAAGGACTTTATAGACGGACTATTTCAAGAGGGTTATAGATTGCGTTATTCAGGTGGTATGGTTCCAGACCTACATCAAATTTTGCTCAAAGGTGGTGGACTATTTTCATACCCTGCAACTACAGATAAACCAGATGGAAAACTACGACAGCTATTTGAAGTTATACCATTTGCTCTAATATATGAACAAGCAGGTGGAGAAGCGATAAATGATAAAGGAGAGAGACTATTAGAGTTAGTACCATCTCATCCACATGATACCTCACCATGTTTCTTCGGCTCTAAATATGAAATCAATGCCCTAAGAGAGGCTTATGGACGAGGATAAAAAAGAGATACAATTAGATGAATGGGAGTTAGAACTTCAACTCAAAAAAAGAGAACTAGAGAGTTGTCAACAGCAACAAAGAGTTGATAGTTGTCTAAAATGTTCCCAGCTTCTTAACTGTAAACTACGAGATAATTATGTCCATGCTGTTTACTCTAGCATGAACAAAGGTGCAGGTGGTGGGTTTGAGTTTTAATATATAAAATTAGGCATCTTTCATAGGTAGTTTACACTTTTGGATATTGACTCTCTTATTTTCAAGTAACAGTAATTTCAACAATTTTATGTTATGCTAAAAACAAAATAATAGGTATCCAAGCATGAAATTTGAGTGGGATAGAAAAAAGAGAATATAAATATTAAAAAACATGGTATCTCATTTGAACAGGCTTCTTATGTTTTTGTAAACCCATTTGCTCTAAACCGATATGATGAGGAGCATTCAGAAGATGAAGAGAGGTATCCAAAATGAAAGAAGAGTACGATTTCACAAATGCAGAGCAAGGCAGATTCTATCGACCTATGGAGGAGTTAGAGATTCCTATTTATTTAGATAGAGATATTAGAGAAGTTTTAATGAAAAAACTTAAAGATAAGGGGAATATGTTCTCTTTGAATAGTATTGTTAATGCCTTAATTAAACAGGATATTGAGATTTCACGGAAGATTGCGTTTTAGATTGTGTAATTTACCTCTATCTGTAAATACAAGGTACGCCTTATCTCCCAAATCTTTTAAAATATTCAATTGTAGCTTTTGTTCTATTTTCCTATCCGTTCCACCTCAGGAGAGGAATGGAACAAGGTGGAGCGAGTTAAATCTATTCCCAATTCTCTTTAAATCCAGCAAACCCATAATAATCCAAAAGCATAAGAGGAAAAGCACTTAATACTCGCTCCACCTCATCCCATTCTCTCCTGAGATAGGATGCAAAGGCAACAACACTTAAAGCTCTCTCATATAACAATTAAGATTAATGTTTCAATCTGTTAAAAACTCCTTTTAAGCTAAAATTCCCTTAAAAAATAATAACTAAATTATATTAGAAATATTTAAACAGCAAAAGAGAAGAAATAAGGGGTGAGTTTGAGTTTTAGAAAAACTATATAATATTCGTACTTCTAGGGAACTTTGCGTTATAATCGCGAAAATTTTTTAATATACATAGCTATTATGTAATTTAGATAGAGGAATAATTGTGAGAACACACTATTGTGCAGATGTAAATGAGAGTCTTATTGGTCAAGATGTAACGGTTGCTGGTTGGGTATCTAGCAGAAGAGACCATGGTGGTCTAATTTTTATAGATTTAAGAGACAAAGATGAAGTAGTTCAACTTGTTTGTGACCCAGCAGATAATGTTGAGGCTCATAAGATAGCAGAGGGTATTAGAGACCAATTTGTATTGGTAGCTACTGGAAAAGTGAGAGCTAGAGGGGAAGGATTAGAGAACCCAAAACTCAAAACTGGTAAAATTGAGATTGTAGTAGATAATTTGGTAGTTGAAAATAAATCTTTGCCTATGCCATTTGAGCTTGGTGATAATAAGGTTAATGAAGAGATTAAACTAAGACATAGATATTTGGAACTACGAACTCAAAAATCTTATGATATTTTTAAACTTCGTTCAAAAGCAACAATTGCTACTAGAAATGCACTTGATGAACTTGGATTTTTGGAAGTTGAGACACCTATTATTACAAAATCTACTCCAGAAGGAGCTAGAGATTATCTAGTACCTAGCCGTGTACATGGTGGTGAGTTTTATGCTCTTCCTCAATCTCCACAACTTTTTAAACAACTACTTATGGTTGGAGGATTTGATAGATATTTTCAGATTGCAAAATGTTTTAGAGATGAAGATTTGAGGGCAGATAGACAACCTGAATTTACTCAAATAGATATTGAGATGAGTTTCTGTGACCAAGAAGATGTAATTGAAGTGGCTCAAAAACTTATGTACTCAATCTTTACTAAATGTGGTTTTGATATTCCTACTACATTTAAACGAATGTCATATAATGAAGCAATGGAAAAATATGGTTCAGATAAACCTGATATGCGTTATGATTTAGCTATGGTTGATGTTATTGATATTTTTGAGAGATGTGATAATGCTATATTCTCAAATATTGCAAAAGATAGCAAAAAAAATAGAATAAAAGCTCTCAAAGTTCCAAATGGAGATAATATATTCTCCAAAAGAGAGATGAAAAGATTTGAAGATTATGTACGGAAATTTGGAGCATCTGGTTTAGGATATTTCCAAATGAAAGAGGATGGTCTAAAAGGTCCTCTCACTAAATTCTTTACTCCTGAAGATATAGAAGCTATTATAGAAAGATGTGAATTAAAAGTTGGTGATGCTGTATTCTTTGGTGCTGGGAACAAAAAATTGGTACTAGATTATATGGGTAGATTTAGAATTCATTTAGCCCAGATTATGGATATAATTCCAAAAGATACATTTGAGTTTTTGTGGGTAATGGATTTCCCTATGTTTGAAGAAGAGGATGGTCGAATAAAAGCACTTCATCACCCATTTACTATGCCTAAAACTGATGAGAATGGAAAGATTAGCTTTAATGATATAGAAGAGATTGAGTCTATTGCTTATGACTTGGTACTTAATGGTACAGAGCTTGGCGGTGGGTCTATCCGTATTCACAAAGAGGAAATTCAAGCAGAAGTATTTAAACTTTTAGGAATTTCAGATGAAGAGGCAGAGGCTAAATTTGGGTTCTTGCTAAATGCTCTTCAATTTGGCGCACCTCCACATGGTGGTATTGCATTTGGTCTTGATAGATTGATTATGCTTATGACTGGGGCTAGTAGTATCCGTGAGGTTATTGCATTCCCAAAAACTCAAAAGGCACAATGTCTATTGACTAATGCACCAAGTTCTGTTGATGGTGAACAGTTAAGAGAGCTTAGTATTCGAGTTCGTAAGCAACAAACTGAATAATAAAGCATGAAAAAATAATATAAAAGGAAAAATAAGATGTCAAAAAAACTATTTTTAATTATTGGAGCACCAGGTTCAGGAAAAACAACTGATGCTAGTTTAATAGCACAAAAAAGAAGTGAAAATATCATTCACTACTCTACAGGTGACATGTTAAGAGCAGAAGTAGCCAGTGGAACTCAACTTGGTCAAAAAATTGAAAGTTATATCTCAAGAGGTGCTTTAGTCCCATTAGAGATTATCGTAAATACTATTGTCGTGGCAATTGATAATGCACCTGTAGATAATGTACTCATAGATGGTTATCCAAGAAGTATAGAACAGATGATAGCACTAGATGAGCTACTCAGTCAAAAAGATGATATTGATTTGGTATCTGTCATAGAAGTAAGAGTAAGCGAACAGGTAGCCAAAGATAGAATTTTGGGTCGTGCAGCAGAAGCACAAGAGGGTGAGCAACGAAGTGATGATAGTATAGAAGTTTTTTATGATAGAATGAAAATCTATACAGACCCATTAACCCAAATTAGAAACTTCTACACAGATAAAAATCTACTTCAAGTAATTGATGGTGAGAGAACACTTGAAGTTATTGTTGAAGATATGGATAGTTTTATTCAGAGTAAAATCTAAAAACTCTCTAGCAATACATTCTCTTTATCCAAAATATCTACATTATTTAGATATGTTAGGGGTAGAGAGGTTGGTCTAATAGAATATAGAGATGATACCTCTTGGCATATTGCTTTTCTTCCTCGTGTTGAGTTAATAAACTGTACAATAAATCTTGAATCCAGGTTTACACCCTTTTTGACACGAATAGATGCCATATAATGAGGAATAACCAATCCCTCTTGCCCCTCTTCGACAAAACAAGCAATCATAGGAAAATATAAACTAACAATCACATCCCCTGCTTTGGTTAAATTTTCAGAAGATACTTTTTTATTACTATCTACTGTTATAAGCTTTCGCTCATCTATAAAAGAGATAGGTTCTAATGATAGCATAGTAAGTTCTCTATAAATAGTATGATTTTCCATATCATTCTCTTTCTCTTTTAAATAAGTACCTTTAATAATTGTTGCAACTTCTTTCAATTTCATAATATAATCCTTCTTTCTTATATACATATTAATTTTATAGGGTAATTATATTGATTATTTCTTTAACATTAAATTAATATTAAAGAAATAATGTAAATATTATACATAAGCTTAACATTATATATTCTATTATATTTAATATTTTCTTAAATATAATATGTAATATTTTAGTTTAACATTTTTAAATAATTTTGGATTGAAATTTGATAGAAGGGGTATTTCTACCCACAAAAAGTTAGAGTCGTTGAGGCATCTCATCTTTGAATGCTATTTTTTCAGCATTTTTTAGAATTTCTAAAGCACCCTCTTCTATCATAAGTGAAGCTAAAGCCTCTCCTAGAGAGCTACTATCTTTTCTAATTGCCAAAAGAGATTTATGTAAAATATGTGTTCCATCAGGATAACCAATCATTGCTTCTATCTTAATATTATCTCCATCTATAGTTGCATTGACAGCTACAGGAGCTGAACACCCTGCTCCTATTTTGGCTATAAAGTCTCGTTCTAGTTTTGTAAGCAAAAAGCTATCTGTGTCATTGAGAAATTCTACTATCTCTCGTACTTCATTATTTGAACTAACTATCTCAATACCTAAAGAGGCTTGACCCATTGGTGGTATCATCATACTTAATGGTAATTTTTGAGTATATGGAATATCTTTAAGTAGGTCTAAACGATATAATCCTATATATGCTAAAATAATAGCATCATATTGACCTTCTGATAGTTTTCTGAGCCTTGTGTTAACATTACCTCGTAAATCTTTTACTTTCAAATCGGGTCTAGCATTGAGTAGTTGCATTCTTCGTCTAAGACTTGTAGTTCCTACTACGCTACCTAGTGGGAGTTCATCTAATGAAGCATATTTATAAGAAAGAAAAATATCTGATTGGTCTTGACGAGTAGTAATTGCTAATAGCTCTAATCCATCAGGAATATAAGTTGGGACATCTTTTAGGGAATGTACAGCTATATGAGCATTACCTGCTAACATCTCATCTTCTAGCTCTTTGGTAAAGTGACCTTTTCCACCTATTAAAGCTAAAGGTTTATCCAATATTTTATCACCTTTTGAGGTAATCTCATTTATTTCAACGATAATATTTGGAAACTGTTTTTCAACTCTATCTCGTATATGATAGGCTTGCCAAAGAGCTAAATCACTAGCTCTAGTTGCGATTATTAATTTATCCAAGAAAACTCTTTATTTAATTTATTATGTTATCAAAAAAATCTTTGATACGGTTAGTTCATTTTTTAATATCTGATTTATTAGATATAAACTCTTTATACTTATTTCTACTTTTATCCCATTTTCCATCAATATAAACAGTAGGTGTTCCAGAAACTAATGCCTTAACTGCTACCTCTTGGTCAACTTTGAGTTCATCAGCTATATCTTTGGCATCTAAGTCTTTTTCTGTTAAACTAATACCAATTACCTTTTTAACCTCTGCTAATACTTTAGTTACATTTCTATCATTATATTTTACATTAAGAGTATAAACTTTCATTGCATTATCAAAATGTTTTTTCTGCTGTTCTATAATCATTACTCTTGTCAAAATATCGGATACAGGATGAATTCGCAATAGTGGGAAATGATAATAATATAGTGCAAATGTCTCAGGATTTGCTTTTACAGCTTTATAAATTTCAGGTACTTTCTTTTGACAAAATGGACATTTTGGGTCTGAAAATACAACTATCTTATGTTTTGCATCTTTGTTTCCTGCAAATAGATGTTTATCATCATATATATCTGATTTCAAATTTGGCTTTAGTGTAGCTTTTAAATCTCTTCCTGTTCTCATATCAATAAGAGTGGGACTAGCAAAATCATCTTTAACAAAAATTGTTTCTGGTACAGTTACTTTATCTGTTATCGTAGGATTTTTCTTAATTTCAGCATGAATATTTACGAAATATACATCCCAACCTTTTGGACTAGCTAACTCTTTTTTACCAATTATATCTATAGATGATACCTTAATAGTTGGACTTTTGACCATATAATGTTTAATGTAATTCTTTACAACATCCTCATTTGAACTAGCACTAAGGCTTAGTGTGACTAATAGTGTCGTGCTTAATAATTTCGACATCAATGACATTCTCATCTCCTTGTTTATTTGAATTTTTAATATTTGTTTTATTTTTTATAGATGGTATTGTACCACCAAATTGTAAATATAAAGAATATAGAAGTGCAAAAACTCCTAAAAAATCTGAAAAAACTCCAGGAATTATTAAAAGTATAGCTCCTAAAAAGTAAGCTGTAGAAGAATCATGGAAACTTTTCCCATTTAATTTCCCAGTAGCTAGAGAGCTAAAACTTTTCATAATGGTTATATGAGCATTTTGTAATAATCCCATACCTAACATAAAAGAGACTAATATCCAAAGAACTGAACCCATAAATCCTATATTTGACCCAACAGCCAAAGAGAAATATAGCTCAAGGAAAAAATAGGGAATAATAAACAACATTAATCCAACCTCTCTAGTAAAATATCTACTATATTATCTAATTTTATAACCTCTTTAGTTAATCCATTTCTAGTAATTAACTCTGCATTGCCATCAACAATATCATTTCCTATTACAATGGCAAAAGGGAAACCAACTAACTCAAAATCTTTCATCTTGACTCCAAATCCTGTTTTTTTATCTGCTCTATCATCTAATATTACAGATACTCCTTTAGATTGAAGCTTAGTATAAATTTTTTGTGCTACTTCCATTTGTTCAATATTTTTAGCTTTAGCTACAATAATATCTACTATATATGGTGCTGACTCTTGTGTCCAAATACAACCTTTATCATCATGATTTTGTTCAATAATTCCTGCTAATAAACGACTTACTCCAATACCATAAGTTCCCATTATAAATGGCTCTAATTTCTGTTTTTCATTTAGAAATTCAGCCCTCATAGGTTCAGAATAGACTGTTCCTAATTGAAATATATGACCTGCTTCTATTCCTTTGGTTTGGCTCAATCCCCCACCACATTTCGGACATACTGTTTTATCTTCTGACAAAACTTCTATATTAGCCCCAAAATCACAACTATTGCAAACCATTATAGTATCTTCACCACTATCAGCTAATATCATAAACTCTTTAGAACCAGCTCCTCCAATAGCTCCACTATCAGCCTCTACTACTCTAAACTCTAATCCAAGTCGAGTAAATATTTTTTTGTAAGTCTCTTCCATTAGATTAAACTCTCTAATCATATCTTCGGTGGTAGCATGAAAACTATAAGCATCTTTCATTAGAAACTCTCGACCTCTCATTAATCCAAATCGAGGTCTAACCTCATCTCTAAATTTCCAATTTATTTGATACATATTTACAGGTAACTGTTTATAACTTTTGACTGTTTGACGAACCAGATTTACCATAGCCTCTTCATTTGTTGGACTTAGTACAAAATCATTTTCATGTCTATCTTTGAAACGGAGTAACTCTTTACCAAATTTATCAGCCCTACCTGTCTCTTCCCAAAGAGTAATAGGTGTTACAATTGGCAAATGAACCTCTTGAGCTCCTACTTTGTCTAGTTCATCTTTGACAATAGCTCTTACTTTATCTAGTGTTATCTTCCCCAAAGGTAAAAAATTATAAAGCCCACTACCACCTGATTGTTGTATAAAACCAGCTCTTAATAAGAGTTTATGAGAAGCTAAAACAGCATCATTTGGACTCTCTTTTGTTGTTGGTATTAATATTCTTGAAAATCTCATTATTGGTATCCTTTATTATACTTTTTTGTACTTTTTATATTAAATATATCTTTGATAGCATTAACTCTTTTATCTGAAGAGGTCTCTGATGAACAGTATCTTATATTTTGAGTAGCATTATGTAAAAAACGATTAAACATCTGTTCTGCCATTTTTCGCATATTCTCTTGATACTCGGCTGGTACAAACTTTTTATTTATAGCACGGGTTAGCTCTTTTTCTATAGCATCTTTGGCTTGTAGTCGCATATCTTTGATAACTGGTTCTATTGATAATATTCTAAGCCATTTATAAAAATCTTGTTTATACTTCTCTACTATATCTATCGCTCTATTTGCTTGTTCTTGTTTGAGTGCATAGTTCTCTTTGGAGATACTTTTTAGGTCATCTATTCTAAATAGCTGTAACTTTTCTAGTGGAATATCATCTATATCTCTAGGTATTGCCATATCAAACCAAACTCTATCTATATTATCACTCTCTATCATTTCAGGTTTGATAATTATATTTTTAGATGATGTAGCAGAAAAAAGTAATCTATACTTATTTAGATATTTATGTAGATGTTCCATTGTATCAGAACGAACATCATCTCCTAACTCTTTGGCTATAGATTTAACTTTATCTCTATCTCTACCTAATATTATGACATCACAACCCAAACGCAATAGATTTTTGATAGCTATTATTCCCATCTCTCCTGCACCAATTACAACAGCTGTCATACCTGTAATATTATTTCCATATATCTGATGAGCTTGTGTAACAGCTACGGATGCAATAGATAAAGGATAACGAGAAATATTAGTAACATTGCGAACCTCAGCAGCACACTTAACAGCATAAGAGATTACACTATTGAGTTTTCTACCTGCTGTATGGTTATAAAAAGAGAACCTATAGGCATCTTTAACCTGTCCTGTTATTTGTGATTCACCAATAACTAGGGACTCCAAAGAGGATACTACTGAAAATATATGAGCAATAGCATCACTATCATCATATCGTCCATCCATACTTTTAAGTTCAAAAAAAGTAAGCCCTGATTTAAGACTGAGCATTCCCAAAACAGCATGATAGCTAGAGAAAGTATCTCTAGTAGCTAATGCTATCTCGACCCTATTACAAGTAGAAACTATATAAGCTTCATCTATGAACTCAAATCCAGTTAACTTAACCAACATAGATCTTTTCTCTTCGTCTGTACTAAAGGCCAACTTTTCTCGAACCTCTTGTTCGCAATTTTTATGATTAAACGATATAACCTGATATGACATTTAAAACTCTCTTTCTATCATTGCTTTAGCAATATTTGATAAATCCTTTTCACCCAAAGACTCCATCAAAGATATAGCTTCAACAATCAAATCTTTGGCTTGGCTATAAGCTTTTTCTATTATATTATACTCTGCCATTTTTTCTTTAATCCACTTCTCATCTTGGGGATTTAACCGTTTTTTATGCAAAGAAATCAGTTTATGCTGTTGCTTACTATCTAGCTTTTCATAGAGATACATATAAGGTAAAGTAACTTTCCCCTCAAAAAAATCATGCAGAGCAGGTTTTCCCAATGTCTTGCTATCTGCTGTAATATCTAGTATATCATCTATCATCTGAAAAGCCAATCCCAAATTTCGTCCATATTTTCTATAAGCTTTACGATTTTTACCTACCAAAATAGCACCAGCTTCAGCACTAGCTTCCATTAGTGAGGCTGTCTTTTGATATAACATTCTAAGGTATGCCTCACGATTGGTATGAAATCTTTTGGATAACTCTACATCTGCTAATTCACCTAAACTTAACTGCACAACAGCATTAGATACTACTTTTGCTACTTCAGGAGAGATACTAATTAACTCAAAAAATGCTTTAGAGTAGAGTATATCACCTATCATAATAGCTGTCTTGTCTCCCTCACTAGCATTTAGAGAAATTCTACCTCTACGAGTAAACGAATTATCTATCACATCATCATGTAACAAACTGGCTGCATGTATCATCTCAACAGTTGCTGCTGTTTTTATAACTTTTAAATTGTTACCTGCAATTTTTAGAATTAACTTTGTTCTAAGTCTCTTCCCATGAGGTAATCTTCGATAGAGAGTTGTAACGAACTTATCATCAAGCTCCATTATATACTGCTCTATCTTTCTTTCAACGGCACTTATCACCATCTCTTCCTTAATTTAATTTACCTTTTGACTATTCACATTGAGTAACAATATTACCAACAAGTTCTATATATAAACTATTGGTTCTATCATCTAACTCTGCATCAATTATCATATTTTTCATCAATCGTTCATGCTCTTCTTCTAAGCCTTTCTCTTCGAGTATCTTTTCAGCTACTGCAAATCGTCTAAACATCTTGTCTAATTCCATCTCTACAATATTTTGATTGGCTATCTTTGCAATTGAGAAGTAGTTACTCTTTGGTGTTCCTACAAATGCATCATCATCATCAAATATATTCATTCTATCTCCATTATCTATTTTTAGATTATTATATCTAATGTATCTAATGAAAAGATGAAATAGCTATCATTTTTAAATCAAGCCATAATATGACAATAAAGATGAGATATATCATTACTAAATTAAACTATTTAAATATATTAGTTTTATCTCAATTCCTTTTCACAATTATAACAAAAGTAAAATAGAAGTATAATTCACAAAATAAAATTTAGGAAATAGAATGATAAACGCACTCCGTGGAATGAAAGATTTAACCTTTGAGGAGAGTCAACGATTTGTGCATATTATAACAACTGCTATTAGAGTCTCCAAAAAATATGGATTCAATTATATTGAAACACCTATATTAGAAGAGACTAAACTTTTCAAACGCTCTGTAGGTGAAAGTAGTGATATAGTAGGCAAAGAGATGTACCAGTTCAAAGACAAAGGTGGTAATGATGTATGTATGCGACCAGAAGGAACAGCAGGAGTAGTTAGAGCATTTATTCAAGCCAAACTAGATAGACGACAAAATGAGAAATTTAAATTTTATTACTATGGAGCTATGTTCAGATATGAGAGACCTCAAAAAGGACGATTAAGAGAATTTCATCAATTTGGATGTGAGAGTTTTGGTGAGGCTAGTGTATATGAAGATTTTACTATTATTGAGATGATTGGAGATATATTCAAAGAGTTAGGAATTGGATATAAGTTACAGATAAACTCACTAGGTTGTCCTAACTGTATGCCCTCTTATAGAGAAAATCTTATAAACTTCCTAACGGAGTCTCAAAATGAACTCTGTGAAGATTGTAATAGAAGAATTGTTACAAACCCTATTCGTGTATTAGATTGTAAAAATAAAAAGTGTCAATCACTCTTGCTTAATTCACCAAAACTTATCAAAAATCTTTGTAACAGTTGTAATAAAGATTTTCAAAAATTGATTGAGCTGCTCAATAGTGAAAATATAGAGTTTGAAATAGATACAAACTTAGTTCGTGGACTCGATTATTATAACAAAACTGCATTTGAATTTATCAGCAATGATATTGGTTCACAATCAGCTATAGCAGGTGGTGGAAGATATGATAAACTTATAGAGTTCTTGGATGGTAAACCAACCCCTGCTGTAGGATTTGCTTTAGGAATTGAGAGAATTATGGAATTGGTAAAAATGCCTGAAATAATACGAGAAGGATACTATATTGGAGCAATGGACAAAGAAGCTATAGATACCCTATTCTCTTTAGCCCACAAAAAAAGAGTATCAGATAAAGTTACAATTGAATACTCTCCCAAAAAACTCAAAGCTCACTTAAAAGGTGCTGATAGAGTTGGTGCTAGATATTGTGCTGTAATCGGAGAAAATGAGTTTATAGAGAAAAAGATTTGGATTAAAGATTTAGTAGATAAAAAGGAGAGAATTATCTGTTGGAATGAGTTTTAATAAAATTAAAACTCATCAAATCATATATTTATACTGCCAAATTTTACTCATTGCTATCCGTTCATAAATTGATATTAAAAAGATTTTAAGAGTTGTTTATTTTTATCACATCAATCTGACTTGGTGCAAAGAGTCTAAAAGGAATGCGAGAATAGCCTATACCATTAGATACATAAACAAATTTACCCTCTTCTATCTCTTTTAATCCTATTAGAAATTTACCCTGATTTCTAATAACCGAACTAAGCAGACCTAGTTTTGTAATCTGTCCTCCATGGTTATGCCCACTAAGAGATAAAACAAATGGATAGCCTTGAAAAAATCTAATACTATTTGGACGATGAATTAATACAATAGTAGCTAGATTTATATCAATATCTCTAAAAGATTTTTCTATATCCATAGGAACACCAAAACGCTCTCCTATAAAATCCCCTACTCCTACTAAATTAAATATACATTTACTCTGCATTATAATAGTTGATTGATTAAATAGCGTATGCACTCCTAATATATTTAACTTATCAAGAAACTCTCTTATATTACTACGATATAAGCCTATCTCATGATTACCAACTATAAAATATGTAGGTATCTGTTGAGTTAGATATTTTAATGGAGATAATATCTCTATATCCAAATTAATATTATATGATATTAAATCTCCTGTAATTACACATATATTAGGAGATATATCTATAACATCTTTAACCAAATTTTCCAAAAAAGATTTATCAAGATAGTAACCTAAATGTATATCACTAAGATTTACAATAGTGTAATCACTACATGGGAATTTGGGAATATTCAACTTAATATACTTTTTCTGGGTTATATGTTTCCAAGGAGAAATAAAGTTATGTTTCATTATAGTCTTTTTTTATGAAATCATAACATCTATATAAGGAATTTTTGATGAAATTAGGCGTAAATATCGACCATATAGCCGTATTGAGAGAGGCTAGAAAGATAGCAGACCCAAACCCACTAGATGCACTAAGCATTGTCAAACGAGCAGGTGCAGAACAGATAACTATACATTTACGGGAAGATAGAAGACATATCAATGATAGTGATGCTAGAAATATTATTCAACTCTCACAACTACCTATAAATTTGGAGTGTGCTTTAGCCTCTGAAATTATAGATATAGTATGTGAACTAAAACCCCATAGAGCTACACTTGTACCTGAAAAAAGAGAAGAAGTTACTACAGAGGGTGGATTAAATATATTAGAAGAACCAAATAGATTAATAGAGATTATAGATAGACTTCATCTTAATGAGATAGAGGTCTCTTTATTTATTGACCCAACTTATAAAAATATCCAACAAGCCAAAGTATTAGGTGTAGAGTGGATAGAGTTTCATACAGGTAAATATGCAAATATATATGCCATGCTTTTTAGCAATTTAGCTAATACTCCACATAGTATATTAGAGCTAGAACTATCTCGTAAAGAGCTATCAAGTATGCTAAAAGAGGAGATTAATAATCTACAACTATTAAGTGCTAAAGCAATAGAAATAGGACTAAAAGTTGCTGCTGGACATGGACTTAACTACCAAAATATAGAGGCTATTGCTAATATAAAGAGTATTAAGGAGTTGAATATAGGTCAAAGTATTATTGCTCGGTCTATTTGGGTTGGATTGGAACAAGCTATTTTAGATATGAAAGATTTATTAATAAGATGAAGAAAATAGCCATAAGTATAGGAGACCTAAATGGAATAGGTATCCAACTAGCACTAGAAAACCATAATATTATAAAAAAAATAGTAGAACCTATATACTGTATAGATAAAACTATGTTAAAACAAGCTTCAAAACTACTAAATATCACTATACCCGATGATTTCAAAATAGTAAATAAAATTTCTAAACCTTTTACTATACAAGCAGGAGAAGTTACTAAAGAGAGTGGAGTATATAGTTTTGCATCATTTCTAAAAGCAGTAGAGATGGCAAAAATGCAAGATGTTGATGGAGTTATGACACTACCTATAAATAAAAAAGCTTGGGAACTAACAGGAGTCAAATATAAAGGTCATACAGATGCATTGCGTGACTTTTTCTTTGCTAATGCTATTATGATGTTGGGTGTACCAAATATGTTTGTAGCTCTATATACTGAACATATTCCACTAAAAGAGGTAGCTTCTAAAATAGATGAAAAAAATTTAACAAGATTTCTAATAGATTTTTATAATTCGATTAAACCAGACTCTACCATAGCAGTTTTGGGATTAAATCCACATGCAGGAGATAATGGAGTATTAGGAGATAAAGAAAAGATTATAACTAATGCTATAGATAGAGCCACCAAAATTATAAGAGAAAAAGAAGTAATAGATAGTAACCATCTATTATTCAGTAATCCATTAGTTCCTGATATAGCTTTCACTCCTAATATGCGTAAAAACTATAAATATTTTATAGCAATGTATCATGACCAAGGGTTGATACCTCTAAAAGCTCTATATTTTGATGAGGGTATTAATATCTCTTTGAATTTACCAATTATAAGAACATCTGTTGACCATGGAACAGCTTTTGATATTGCATATCAAAAGAGAAAACTTAATAACTTAAGCTATATCAATGCGATAAATTATTTCATTACCACCTGATTTCGTCCTCCCTCTTTTGCTTTATAGAGTGCTTTATCAACTCTATGAAATATATCTACTTGTGTATCTTTTGGTTTAGCTTGGGTTACTCCAAAACTACAAGTAACTTTAATATCTTTTGTAAAAGGGTATTGGCTTATATCTTTTCGTAATATATTTGCTATTTTAAAAGCTTCATCCTTTGTTAAAAATTGTGCCAATATCACAAACTCTTCTCCACCCCATCTACTAAAAAGTGTGGTTCTTCTTATTTTTAGCTCTTTTAGTCTCTGTTTGACTATGGATGTTAACTCTATTAATATCCTATCACCTATATTATGACCTTGAGTATCATTGATAAATTTAAAATGGTCAATATCAAAAAGAATAATAGAAAATGTCTCATCAAATCTATCACTTCTCTCCATATACAAAGGAAATATCTCATTAAATTTTACTCTACTATAGATATTGGTCAAAGCATCATAATCGGCTAATTTACGGATTATATCTTTGTCACTCTCTAATCTTGTAATATTAGTAAAAGACAAAAGATAGTAGTTTCGCTTTAATTTACTCAGTTGTATATAGAAGTAGTACTCTAAATTCTTATCAAGAGGTGTTTTTAGTTTAACTTTTATCTGTCTATTTTTTTTATAGATGTTTGTTAACCATTTTTTACCAACACTATGTTTAGAAAAACAAGTATCATCTTCTATAAAAAGATTGGGAAGAGTAGAGTATTGTTCTATAAATCCTTTAGTATTATTAAAACCAAAAAATTCTAATCCTGCCTTATTCATATATATTATCTTTGTATCAGTTGTTAATACTAAAATATTTGTCTGTATATCGAGAAAAGATTTGAAACTATTTCTATTTTTTTTAAAAAGATATAATAGAACTATTATTATAGATATAAGAATAGCTACTATTGCTATATTAGTATCTTGCATATTTTATTACTAAAAATAGTTATAAAAACTCATGAAAGTTCTTTAACCATTCTTGATGACTCTTCTATAGATGGGTCTAACTGAACTACCCTTTTATAATTTAAAAGTGCTTCATCCATTCGTTTTAGGTCATATAGGGTATTGGCATAATTAAAATAATGAGGAGCAAACTCAGGGTCTAACTCAATCGCTTTTTTATGATGTTCTATAGCCAAATCATCTTGATTGAGTTTATGAAGTACATTAGCTAATGATACATGAGCCATATCTTCATTTGGATTTATAGATAAAATCTGAGTATAAATATCTTTGGCTTCATTTAATCTATTCATATTAATTAATACAAAGCCATATTTTAATAATAGTTCTATATTATCTTTCTCTAAAATTAAAGCACTTGATAGTGCTTTATCTGCTTCTATAAAATCTTGTTTTTCAAGAGCATTATCAGCCATTTGAATAAGCTGTTGAACTCTTGATAGCTTTGGTGCTGGAACAGAAAATACTTTATCCATTTCAGTGATACCACCTATTTGTTCATTGTCTCTGTTTGCTTCAAAATCTACACCCCGTTTAGGAAATGCTCCCGAAAATAACTGTTTAAAAAATAAAACAAACACTATAATTGAAATTATAAAAAGTAAAAATTGAAATATACTCATACTGTCTCCATGTTAATTGTAGAATAATAGAATAATATTACTTAGAAACGATGGAAATGTAAAGTAATTATCCAATATTTACGATAACTTCTCCATTTTGAACATCAAAGTTAACACTACTACCCTCTATAACTCTATCTTCTAAGATTAATTGGGCTAACTTATCCTCCACCACATCATACAATGCTCTTTTGAGAGGTCTAGCACCATAAACTGGGTCAAAACCTGCTTGGGCTATATATGCTTTGGCACTATCACTTAATGTTACTTTAATATCTCGTTGTGATAATTTTTTCTCTATATCTCTAAATAATATATCAACTATTTTAGTGATTGCTTCAAGGTCAAGTGGATTGAATATTACTATATCATCTAATCTATTTAAAAACTCTGGCTTAAAGTATCTCTTTAATTCACTATTTACAGCTTTCTCTCTCTGTTCTATATTATCATATTCCATTATTTTATCACTTGCGATATTAGAAGTCATAATAATAATAGTATTTTTGAAATCAATTGTTACACCTTTATTATCTGTTAACCGTCCATCATCAAGAACTTGTAATAGAGTATTAAATACATCAGGATGGGCTTTTTCTATCTCATCAAATAGTACTACAGAGTATGGGTTTCGTCGAACTGCTTCTGTAAGCTGTCCACCCTCATCATATCCTACATATCCAGGAGGAGCTCCTACTAACCTTGATGCTGCATGTTTTTCCATATATTCACTCATATCAATTCTAATAAGTGACTTCTCTGAATCGAATAAAAATTTAGCCAAAGTTTTAGCTACTTGTGTTTTACCTACACCAGTTGGGCCTAAAAACATAAAACTACCTATAGGTCGGTTAACATCACTAAGTCCTGCTTTATTTCGTTTAATGGCACGAGAGACTGCTCTTAGAGCTTGATTTTGCCCTACAACCTCTTGATTTAAAATATTTTCAACATTTAAGATTTTATCTTTTTCACTCTGTAACATCTTATTTACAGGAATTCCAGTCCAACGACTTACGATACTTGCTATCATCTCTTCATCTACAGAATTTTTGAGTAGTGTTCCCTCTTTTTGCATTTGAGACCATTTAGCTTCTAACTTATCTAATTTAGCCTCTTGTGCTGGGATTTGCCCATGTTGTATCTCTGCTACTTTAGAGAAATCACCATCTCTTTGTGCAGAGATGGCTTTTATTTTCAACTCTTCAATAGTTGCTTTGATAGTAGCAACATCATTAAATACAGCTTTTTCATTATCAAACTGACTTTGTAATGACATCTGTTTCTCTTTGAGGTCTGCTAACTCTTTTTCTATCTCTTGGAGACGAGAAGCATTTTTATCACCCTCTTCCATCAAGAGAGCCTCTTTTTCAACTTGAAGTGTAGTAAATTCTCTTTTGGTTTTTGCCAAATCAGTTGGTTCACTCTCTATCTGCATTTTAAGTTCGGCTGCTGCTTCATCTATCAAATCTATAGCTTTATCTGGTAAAAATCTATCACTAATATATCTATCACTAAGTTTTGCAGCAGATACTAATGCTGAATCCATAATAGTTACATTGTGATGTGATTCTAATCTCTCTTTGATACCACGCAAGATTTGTAATGCCTCATTGATACTTGGTTCTTCTACCTTTACAGGTTGAAATCTTCTCTGCAAAGCAGTATCTTTTTCAAAATATTTTCTATACTCTTTAAGTGTTGTAGCACCTATTGTATGCAATTCACCTCTTGCAAGTGCTGGTTTGAGAATATTAGCAGCATCCATACTACCCTCACTTGCTCCTGCTCCTATTATAGTGTGAATTTCATCAATAAAGAGAATAATATTTGATGCACTCTTAACCTCATCAACTACGGATTTTAGTCTATCTTCAAACTCTCCTCTATATTTAGCACCAGCAATTAGTCGGCTCATATCTAATGAAATAACACGCATATTTTGCAAACTTAAAGGTACTTCTTTGTTTACAATTCTTTGTGCTAATCCCTCAACTATGGCTGTTTTACCAGTTCCAGGTTCGCCTATAAGTATAGGATTATTTTTGGTTTTACGAATAAGGATTTGCATCATTCTCTGAACCTCTTCATCTCTACCTATTACAGGGTCTAACTCTCCATCAATAGCCTTTTGGTTCAAATCAATTCCATACTGTTCTAATGCCTCTAATGCCTCATCTGCACTTTGAGTATCTATTGTTTTACCACCACGAATAGACTCTAATGTTTTTTTGAGTTCATATAAGTCGATATATTTACTTATGCTATCTTTTATAAATGGTTCATTGATATTGGCTATAATCCAAGAGTCAACAGATAGATATTGGTCTCCATTAGCAGTCATAACACCCTCTGCTTGTTGTAAAGATGCTACAGTTTTAGCAGAAAGTCTAATAGTCTCTTTGGTTACAGTGGATACCTTGGGTAAAGTATTTGCAAAACTTTTAACCTCTAACTCTATTGCACTTTTATCAATATTCATTTTATTAAGTGCTTGATGTAATAATGAATTAGTATTTGTTAGTAAAGCCCATAACAGATGAATGGGGTCAACTTCTTGATTTTTATTATGCAAAGCTAGAGAAACCCCTGCTTCTACTGTAGAACTCATTTGATGTGTTAATTTTTCTAATATATTCATAGTTGCTTCCTTTTTTTTAATAAACTTTAGTTTGTGTAATTATACAACTTTAGTCACTTACTGTCAAGTTTAATTTGTATATTTGATTTAAATTGCAAATTTTATCATAAATTAGAGAACTTTTAGTAATATTTGAATAAAATACAACCTAAACTAATGATGGGATTAATATAACAATAATGATAAATAAAAATAAAAAAGCTATACTTTTTGGTTTTCTATCCACAGTAACTGCCTCACTACTGTTGGTTAGCAATGTTCAAGCTGATAATTTATATAATAATAGACCAAACAGAGATACTTCTAAACTTGAAGCTTATCTAAAATTTACAAAAATTGTTTCGCTAATAGAAGACCAATATGTTGATGACTTAAATACCAGCGATATTATTGATAAAGCACTAAAAGGGTTACTTTCAAATCTTGATGCACATTCATCTTTTATGGATGCAAAAGAGTCAAAAGAGTTACAAGTTCAAACCAATGGGGAATTTGGAGGATTGGGTATTAGTGTAGGAATGAAAGATGGAGCATTAACTGTTATCGCACCTATTGAAGGAACACCTGCTGATAAAGCAGGAATGAAAGCAAATGATATTATCCTTAAAATCAATGACCAAGCAACAATTGGTATGACAATAGACAAAGCAGTATCTATAATGCGTGGGAAACCAGGAACACCTATCAAACTAACAATAATTAGAAAAGGTGTAATGAAACCTCTAGTAATTGATATTATTAGAGATATTATTGAGATACAATCAGTCTATGCGAAAACAATTGGTGATGATATTTTATACCTTCGTATTACCTCATTCGACCAAAAAGTTGTTAGTAGTATGAAAAAAGCAATAAAAAAACATCCTAAAGCAAAAGGTATTATCATTGATTTAAGAAATAATCCAGGTGGATTACTCAATCAAGCTATAGGTGTAGCTGATATGTTTGTTGACCATGGTATAATCGTAAGTCAAAAAGGGAAAGTAGCTAGTGAAAATCTAATCTATAATGCAAGAGCAGATAATAGTGATACCAAAACTCCACTAGTTATATTAGTCAATGATGGAAGTGCAAGTGCAAGTGAGATTGTATCAGGTTCACTCCAAGACCATAAACGAGCTATTATCGTGGGAGAAAAAACATTTGGAAAAGGTTCTGTACAAGTTGTAATGCCTGTTGGAAACAGTGAATCACTTCGGTTAACTATTGCTAGATATTACTTACCTAGTGGTAGAACTATCCAAGCAGTAGGAGTAACTCCTGATATAGAGGTCTCTTATGGTGAGATAAAAAAAGCTGAAGAGGGTATCTCTATCAAAGAGAAAGATTTACAAAAACACTTAAAGAGTGAACTGCAAAAAGTTGATGGTATTCAGTTGGATGATAAAGATAAAGCCAAAGATAAAACTATTATTACAGAGGAGCAAATTTATAATGATTTACAACTCAAAAGTGCTGTAGATATACTCAAAGCACTAATCATAAACAAAAAATAAGGAAATGATAGATGAATAAAACCGAACTACTTTATGAAGGTAAAGCAAAAAAGATTTGGTTAACAGATAATGAAACTCTACTAATTTCAGAATTTAAAGATGATTTAACAGCTGGAAATGGAGCTATGAAATCAAGCCAAGAGGGTAAAGGTGCATTGAATAATAAAATTTCAACTGAACTTTTTAAACTTTTGAATAATAAGGGTATCTCTACTCACTTTGTAGAGATGTTAGATGATAACCATATGCTTCACAAGAAGGCCAAAGTTATTAAAATTGAGGTAATTGTTAGAAATATAGCAACTGGTAGTTTGAGTAAAAATCTTGGTATTGAAGATGGTAAAAAACTCCCATTTGTGCTTGTAGAGTTTGATTATAAAAATGATGAACTCGGTGACCCTAAACTAAATGACCAACACTGTCTAATACTTGAACTAGTAAATGATACAGCAGAACTAGAATATATCCGATATATGGCTAGAAAAATTAATAAAATACTAAAAGAGTTTTATGCTAAAAGAGATTTAACACTAGTTGATTTCAAATTAGAGTTTGGTCGAGACAATAATGATAATATAATTCTAATAGATGAACTAAGTCCTGATAACTTTAGACTTTGGGATGTAAATTCTGGTGAAAGTATGGATAAAGATAGATTTAGAAAAGGTCAAGGTGGGCTAAAAATAGCTTATGAAGAGGTTTTAAAAAGAATTTTAGGGACAAATAAATAATGAAAGCGATTGTAAATATATTTTTAAAAGAGGGTGTATTAGACCCACAAGGAAAAGCAATACACCATGCACTAAATGCTATGAATTTCGAAGGTGTAGATGATGTACGAATGGGTAAACAGATAGTACTTAAACTCTCTTCTACAGATAAGAAAGAGGCTCTAAAAGAGGTTGAAAAAATGGCAGAAGATATTTTGGCAAATACAGTTATAGAAGATTATACAATAGAGTTATTTTAATGAAACAAGTAGCTATATTACAATTTCCTGGAACTAACTGTGATTTGGATACCCAATATGCTTTTGAAAAACTAGGATGTAAAACCACTATCGTATGGCATAAAGAGAAAGAATTACCCCAAAATACAGAACTTGTTGTAATTGCAGGTGGATTTTCTTATGGTGATTATCTCCGTTCGGGTGCTATTGCAGGATTTTCACCTATTATGGATAGTGTAATAGAGTATGCTAACAGAGGTGGTAAAGTTTTAGGAATTTGTAATGGATTTCAAATCTTAACAGAAGTTGGTCTATTGCCAGGTGCATTAAAAAGAAATATCAATCTACATTTTATATCTAAATTCCAAACACTAAAAGTAGTCAATAATACAAATGAGTTTCTACAAAAATGTAATAAAGAGGAGATACTCAATATCCCAATAGCTCATGCTGATGGAAATTATTATATTGATAAAAATGGCTATAAAGAACTTGAAAAGAATGAACAGATATTAGTAAGATATTGTGATAATAGAGGGAAAAGAGCTATTGTAAATGGTTCAGTAACCTCTATTGCAGGTATTTGCAATAAGAACAAAAATGTATTTGGGCTTATGCCACATCCCGAAAGAGCTTTAGAAGTTGTTTTGGGTAGTACAGATGGGGTTAAAATGCTAGAGGGGCTTATTGCATAATGAGAGAACCCCACTCATATACTCTTTGGTTATTTATATTTTTTTTCCTAATACCAATGAGCCTATTTTCAAATGAAATTGAATATAGTTTTGTTCCTAAACAAGTATATAAAAATCAGGTATTTCCTATTAGTTTTTTGAGTAGAACAAATCCAAATGGAACGATTATATTTAAATTTGCAGGAGAGAAATCTCCTATTCTTAAAAATCCTGTTATAATTAAAGATGCTTCTAAAACATTCTATACCTTTTATTTTAAAACAGATAATCCACTATTTCAAATCCCATCAGTCACTATTAATATTAATGGCAAAGATAATCTATTAGATGGTATAGAAATACCAGTTAAGGAGCTACCAAAAAGAGATGATTTTTCAGGAGTTATATCTTCTGGACTAAAAATCAAAAGTTATCAAGCATCAGTCTATGATGAAAAGACAAATCTAATTGCAATAGCTATAGAGGCACATGATGCAAACTTAGAAGATATATATATTCCCCAAGCACTTAAAGATGGTATAGAAAATATTAAACGGACTGGCTCTCGGATTGACGGAAACTATTATATAGTACTTCCTTCTAAACAGAACTCTCTTACATTCTCTTATTTTGATACTATTAAAGATAAATTTATCCAAAAGCATATCCCTATAAGTATAGATGATGGTTCTGTAGCAGCACAAACAGACCTTAATCCCAAAGATGATAGTTTTGAAGCACTCAAAAAATATCTATTATTAGGTATGATAATAATTTTCTTATTACTATTTTTCTGGAAAAGAGACTTTTTTTATCTCATTTTAGGTGTTATAGCATCTATAGTTCTTTTGACTTTTTATACTCCATTATCAAAAATATGTATAAAAGCAGGGTCAGCATTATATATTATTCCTACATATAATAGTACAATTAGTGTATATACTGACCAAAAATTTACAACAACTCAGCTATATAAAAGAGGAGAATACCATAAAATTACATACAAAAACGGCATAATAGGATGGATAAAAGATGAAGATATTTGCAAAAATTAGATTTTATTATGAAGCCTTTATAATAACAATCGTTACTAGTACTATCATGATTCCACTCATGTATCTATTTAGAAAAAATAGTAGTATAATTTTACATAAATATAATGCACTTATTATGAAACTAATTGGGGGGAAAATAGAGACCCAAGGTACAAGAGATAATAGTGCTGATATGTTTATCATAAATCATCAAGGTATTATTGATATAATCGCAATGGAAGCATCCCAACTTACAGATATAAGATGGATAGCCAAACGACAGCTTTTTGAAATTCCATGGTTTGGAAACTTGGTCAAACTACCCAATATGGTTAATGTCGATAGAGAAAACAAAGCAGGTCTCCTTAAACTAATACGAGATGCCAAAGAGACAAAAGAGAGTAAACCTCATCGTATCTTAGCTATTTTCCCAGAAGGAACACGAGCAAAAGAACAGAAACTTAGAGATTTCAAAAGTGGAGCTAAAATATTAGCTGAAAAGCTTAAGTTAAAAGTTCAACCTATTATTATTACAAATAGTAAAAAACTATTAAATCAACATAACTTTACAGGAGAGGCTACTACTGTATATATCAAATATTTAGAACCATTCAAAGTAGATAAAACTAATAAAGAGTGGTATAAAAATCTACAACGGACTATGCAACAAGAGATAGATAACCAAGCACAACAAGGGATACTTAGATAATAAATAAACAAGAAAAATTGAAACAAAAGGTTATGATGTAACTAAATTTAATCTTTTTTCTGTATATTTTCACTAAAGGAAATATATTGAGAAGAAATAACAGAGAAACACGAAAAACAAAAGAGAAACTTCTTAGCTCCAAAAGAGCTTTTTTATTAATATTTTTTATATTTATAGTTTTGGTTATTATTAGATTTTTAGCTATAAATGGATTAGATACTACCTCCAAAGATAGATACTTATATCAATTTAATGGAGATATTTATGCAGATTTTTATATTGAAAACAATCAAACAATATTTAAAGATGGAGATAAAAAAAGAGTCCTATATCCATATAGTTTTGTAACATTAAATTTAGATAATCATAAAGCTATATACCAACTACTTCCTGATAAGCAGAGTCATACTATATCTATGTTTACTCATCCAAAATGGTTTGAGATTATTGGTGGAGAGTATAAAAGTAGAGATGGAGACTCTATTATAAGATTAAATAAAAATGATACCCCCTCTCTATTGATATTTAATAGTAATAAAAAAAGAAGTCTATTAAGAGCAAATAGCCTAAAAGTTATAGCCCTAAAAAATGGATACTATTATCACTCAGCAGATAACAAGAAACGAGCCATTCCTGTATATAGTGGCTCTTTGAGTAATATTAGAAGTAGAAAAATTTGGGATAGTTTCCATAGCAAAGGTATTATATTAGATAGTGGTTATATTAGTGACAAAAATAATAATATTATCAAAATATATCTAGGAACAAAAAATAAAAGTGTATTAGTTAGCAAAAAACCCAAAAAATATAATCTAATCAAAGGAAAAACAATCAATGTATCTATTGTTGATAAAAATACCCCATCATCCTCATTTAATTTAGTTTATGCAGATAATGCACTATATAAGAGTAGATTATCTTATGACTTTATAAGAATTGCACATTTACTTATTAAATATGGAGTACCTAATGCCCAAAATATCATCAAAAGGAGTATAAGAAAGAGCAATTTTTTACAAAAAGAGTTACTAGATATTGTCCAAGAGAGAGAGTCATTAAAAAAAGAGAAATTCTATAAAGATTATATAAAAAAGAGAATACTTTTATCAAATAAAGAGAGTCATAGATTAAATCTGGAGCTACTTAAAAATGTAAGTGATGGTGACTATTATCGTACCAAAATATCTATATTATTAGGAGCAAATGTCAATATATTAAATCAAAATAGAAAAGATTTACTCTCTATTGTTTTATCAAACCAAAAAAAGTATCTATCTATTCCTCAAAAAATGGAATTTGAAGATAACAGATTAACTATTAGAGGAAATAAAAATATATTTAATAACTCTACCTATACAAAAAATACTTATTTCCCAACACAAGTACCTATACTTGATAAACCTAAAATTCCTAAAAAAGAGTATCTAAATGTTGATGAGCTAAATGAGTTTATAGATGTTACACATCTAAATGGTTTATATATTAGTGACCCAAATGCCAAAGTTTTATATAGTAAAACTGCTCATAATTTTTTACAAATAGCACAAACTAATTATCAAAAATCTCCTCCTCTATTTTTATACAACAGTCAAATAGATGGTAAATTTGTATCTCCTATCGGTAATATCAAAGGTAAATTTTATTATAAAATCAAAACTACTAAATCTAAAATCAAAGTAGCATTTAATGGAATTATCCGACAAAATGGAAAAATAATCAGCAAAAACTATAACAAAATCATCCCATTTTATAATACTTATACTATTAATGTTTATAAAGGTAGTACTATTTTAGAAGTCTCTTTAGATAGTGATTTATTACCTTGTGGAGTGGTATTTAAATCTTCTAAAAAAATTAAGAATTTTAGATATAGCTATAATGGGAAAAGATATAAAAAGTTTAAAGTAATAAATAGAGGTGATGGATACTACTATAAGATACAAAAAGACTCTGCTAAACCTTTTAAACAATATTATCTACATATCAAAGCAGATAGTAGTGGAGTTGTTAGATATTTAGGAAATAATAAACAATATAATATAGGTAAATATTCCAAAATGGTTAGATATTCTCCCTCTCTTACATGTTTAGCAAAAGATTATCAAGCTAATAAATTATCTCTATATAATAAAGATAATTTAATGGAGTTGATACCCAAATCATATAGAAATAATGGAATGATACCAAAAAATAAATCCAAAATAATTACAGGAGATATAAAAGAAAAAAATAAAATCAAAGATATTATATCTACTCAATTACTTCCTATATATGGTGATGGTATCCATTTTGGATTAACTTCAAAAGGGGTAAAATCTAATGAATTAACACTAGATGCAGAGTTTTCTAAAAAGGTGGCTAATATATTTGAAGATACAATAAAACCTCTCAAATCTGCTAAAAATATGAAAAAAAGGGAAAATTATAATAGTATATTAGAGGGTGCAGTAGTAGTACTAGCAGACAAAGGCAAAAATAATTTACAAGTAGTATCAATGTTTTCATATCCATATCCTAAAAAATTAGATATAACCAAGAGACAAGAGTATAAGAAAGAGATATTTAGATATATGTTACTAGATGAGTTCAATAATCCTAAAAGTAGTCTTAGAAATAGAGCTATGGATATGAGAATTCGACCAGGTTCAACCTTTAAAATTGTATCATCTATAGCTGGATTTAAACGAAATATAATTCCTCTTTTGGATAAAAAATATAGTAGATATATAGAAGGAAGACCCGATATTGATGGAGCTATTTTTAGAAATAATTCAGTGATTGATACTAAATTAAAAAACTTCTCTTTTTCTAACGGTTTTGTAGAAAGAACAGATGATGCTACATTTAGAAACTCATTTAAAAAATCATATAATGTCTATTTTGGGTATTTGGCATTAATGCTAAATCACAAACTAGACAACGGATTTAAAAAAGAGTTATACCCTATTAGTAATAGTATAAAAGATAGAGAAGATGAATTTTCACTTATGAAAGTAGCTAACCAATTAGGTTTTAATAAACCAATTATACTATCCAAAGATAAAAAAATATCTGCTCCAGCATCAGTTTTTCCAGAGCAATTTATACTAGCTAAAGAGGTTGCAGATAGTGGTATAGGACAGTTTGAGGTTGCCTCTACACCTTTACAGATGGCAATTGTTGCCAATACTATACGAACAAAAAATATAGAGATACCTAAAATAATTAAAAATGAGAAAAGTCAAATAGTTTATAAAAATTTCATAAAATCATCTACCCAAAAAGCTATCAAAGATGCTATGAGAGATGTAATTATAGATAGAGATGGAACTGCTAAATGTGCATTTTATTACAATAGCTTTATAAATCAAGCTAGAGCATATAATAGAAAAGTTTCTTCCAATAGAGCTATTGGTGTACCTTGTTTAGGATATAGAGCTAAATTTCAAAAAATAAATCCAAAAGATTTTGCATTTTCTGATGTATCTGTATATGGAAAAACAGGAACAGCAGAAAAAGGTAAAGGTGGATTATATGATGGATGGTTCGTATCATTTACCAAAAGCAAAAAAAGAGGTGATATAGTAGTAGTAACTGTGGTAAGAAACTCAGGAACAGGTGGAACATATAGTGCTACTATTAACAAAAAAGTAATAGAAGCATGGTATAAAAAAAATATACCTTAATAATTAATTTTTCCCATTAACTATAATAGGCTCTAACTCAATCTCTTCAGATTTATATTTTGCTAATTTGGCATATCTATTTGCCTCTTTATAGTTACCCATAGTATAGTAGAGTAAAGCTATATTTTTATAACTATTTTGTGTAATTGGATGTTCTTCACCATATAGATTTTTGTTGATTTCTAATGCTTTAAAATAGTTTGCAAGAGCTTTTTTATACTCTCCAATCTCTTCATTTAATACAGCCAAATTATTATAAGCTATTGCTGTTGCTTTTTGCTCTTTTTTAATTATCTCTTTTTTAATTTTTACTGTTTTCTCTGTATAGTTTATAGCTTTATCACTCTCTCCCATAGTAGCATATAGTGTTCCTAGATTATTATAACTTTGGGCTGTTTGAGTATCATTTTTACCCAATATCTTTTCTCTAATTTTTAGAGCTGTAGAGATATATGCTAATGCTTTGGAATAGTTTTTATCTCTCTTATATGCTAAACCTAGATTATTATAACTAGTAGCTGTATTTAAATCATTTTCACCTAATACCTTTTCTTTAATAGCTATAGCTTTTCTATAGTAGTTTATAGAGATTTTATAGTTACCTTTTTTATAAGCTTGTACACCTCTATTATTTAATATGTTTGCCTCTTGAAGTAGAGCCTTTTTTTCAACTGATGAAATCTCTGTGGAATTATAAAATCCTCTATTTGAACACCCTACAATCATAAATGTTATTATTACAAAAAATATATTTTTCACTTATATCTCCATAAAATTATTTTAAACTTCTTTTGGCTATCTCTTCGAGAAAAGTTGTAGCATATGAGCCTTTTGGTAGATAAAACTGCAATCTAAGTTGCCTTTTTTTCTCATTATAACTAAAAGCCAAATTTTCAGGCCATATCCATGCATATCTTCTACTCCCTTTTACTGAATATAATTCATTATCATCAAACTCTTCTTCTAAAAATCTAGCATCTGACATTGTTCTATTTGTTTTTGAACCACATAATAAACCTGTCGGAGAGATTTGATGATTTTCAAACTCTTTTGAAGATAACTCAAAATCTTGAAGAGGATAAGATTTACCATAAGGATATGATTGCATATCATCACCAATAAAAAGTTTGAATATATTCTTCTGTTTATCTAAAACTTCTACTAGCTCTTTTGGAAAAGATAATCTTTGAGAAGCCTTTTCTATACTATTATTGTCTATTATATTAGATATATAAACTCGTTTGGATAACCATTCATTAAAAAGGTGACTCTGATATGCTGAAACTAATAATTTCTCTTTTGCACCTTTGAGTTTTTTACCAGAGTGAGCTATATCTTTACCCTGTAGATAACTTTTACTATCTTCTCCAAATCGTTGATAGCCATAATAGTTTGGTATTCCATCTTTTTGCATTTGAGTAGCAACATTTCGTATATCTATATTAGCTTGTGGAGATACATGATTTAATATAACAGCAAATCTATTTCCTTTAAGTTGACCAATTTTAATAGGAAATTTGCTATATTTTTTTTCTAAAATCTCTATTTTTTCAGTAGTTAAATTTTTAATAATCTCTCTTTCATAATTTTTAGGAATAGAGATATATTGAACCGTTGTGGCATTTTTGTCTTTGAGTCCAGCATAACCTATATTTCTCTGTTCTAGTCCAGTAGCTTTGGCAATAACAGTAATTAGTTTAAAGGTACTCATATCTGATTTTTTAATCTTCAAAATTAGATTAGAACCTTTATTCGTAAATTCAAAAAGAGGTATCTCTTCTACAAAAAATCTATCGATAGATTGTTCAAAGTTAAAGTGTATTGGTTGGTGATTATAAGCATAAGTTTTTTTCATAAGCGAAGTATAACAAAATTCTATCAATAGCTTATATATATTTGCTATAATTCGATTTTTAAATTAACTTAGGAGATAAAATTATGCAACTACTATTAGCTTTTCTACTATTTTTTTCACTATTTGCAAATAGTGAAACACTAAAAATAGGAATTAAACCTTCAGAACCTTGGGTCATGTATGACCAAAATGTAAGTAAAGAGAAACGAAAACCAATTGGATTTAGTATTGATTTATGGAATAAGATAGCAGATAAATTAAATATGAAAACTCAATGGGTCTATTATAATTCGACTTCTGATTTAATTAATGCTACCAAGAACAGAGAGGTAGATGCTGCTATTTCAGCTATTACTATTACTTCTGCTCGTGAAAAAGATATAGATTTCTCAAACTCTATGTATGAATTAGGGCTTCAAGTTATGGTGGATGCTGATAACTCATCATCTTCTGTATTGGGGCTTATGGCTAAAGAGATAAAAAAAATAATGACACTAAAAACAACACTAATTTTTTTATTATTTCTTTTAATTACAATACATCTAAGATGGCTTGTGGATAAAAAAGATAAAAAATCAAATCTCTTTGATAAAGGTTATCTTAATGGAATTATTGATGCATTTTGGTGGGGTATTACAATGTTGGTTACATGGGAAACCCCACCAAGCAAGGGTTTAGCACGAATTATTGACTTAATGTGGCATATTGTAGGTATTATTGCTATTAGCATATTGACAGCTATCGTTACAGCAGCATTGACAGCACAAACTATTGGTGGGTCAATCCGTTCAGAAAAAGATTTGGCAGGTAAATATGTAGCAGCTGTGGCTACAGATGCACCAAGACAATATGTTGAAAAAATTGGAGCTAATGTTATACCTGTAAAAACTTTGGAAGAGGGTATTATGCTTTTACGCAGTAGAAAAGCAGATGCTTTAGTTCATGATGGACCTAGACTAGTATATCTTGCAAATAAAATCAATAAAAAAGAGCATAAAAAAGTTCTTGTGGTTGCTCCTTTTACATTTAATCCTCAAAATTATGGGATTGTATTTCCATCAGAGAGTAAACTAAGAGAGAGTGTAGATAGAGTTTTATTAAAACTACGAGAAGCTAATGGCTTAGAAAAAAGTTTTCATGAAAAGTTAAAAAATAAATGGCTAAAGAATTGATTTAACTTTTATTAATTAAAACTTTAGATAGGAAATATATATATTTTACAAAAAATACACACTATTATGTTATAATATAGTTTCAAAAATAAAGGAATATATTATGAACCAAAGAACTATTTGCAAACCAGTTGAAGTTGTAGGGATTGGATTACACAAAGGTGAACCTATCAAATTAAGACTTGAACCCTTAAGTGAAGATGCAGGGATTATTTTCTATAGAGAAGATTTAGCCTTACGTATTCCACTCTCTCCATCTAATGTTATTGACACCCAAATGGCTACAGTTCTTGGAACTGATAGAGGTTCTATATCAACTATTGAACATTTTCTATCAGCTATATATGCTTATGGAATTGATAATCTAAGAGTTGTAATTAATGGTAATGAGATGCCTATTATGGATGGAAGTGCAGCCTCATTTTGTCTGCTTTTAGATGAAGCAGGAATAAAAGAGCAATCTCTACCTAAAAAAGTTATCCATATTAAAAAGGTTATAGAAGTTAGAGATGGTAATAAATTTGTAAGATTAGAGCCTAGCAGTAGGTCAACATTCAATTTTGATATTGATTTTGAACATCCTGTTATAGGACAACAATCCCAACTATATAACTTTGGAACTAAATCATTTATTGAAAATATAGCAAGAGCTAGAACCTTTGGCTTTGCTAGAGATATTCAATATCTCCAAAGTATCAATTTAGCTTTGGGTGCTAGTCTCAATAATGCTATTGGACTTGATGATGAGAAAGTTTTAAACCCTGAGGGATTGAGATTTACCAATGAGTTTGTACGGCATAAAATATTAGATGCTATGGGAGATATGATGGTAATGGGTTATGTAGTTTTGGGTGCATATAGCTCATTTGCAGGAAGTCATAAACTTAATCATAAACTTACTCAAAAAGTTTTAGCTAATAGTGCTAATTATGAGATTGTAACTCTAAATAAAGTAAAAAGTAGAGCATTTGAAAAAAGTTTTGCCTAAATATAGTGTTCTTATCATCTCTATATCTTCACCTCTACTTATTGGAGTATATAGAGATAATTTATTAATAGATACTATAGAAAAAAATGAAAAAACTTCTGATATACTCCTCGAAGTTCTAATGAATATTTCTGCACAATATAACTATAAAGAGCTAATCTATACTAATGGACCAGGTAGTTATATGTCTATAAAATTAACATACATTACACTCCGAACTTTAGAGATTATCGAAGGAGTAAAGATATATGGTTGTGATGCTTTTTCTCTTAATAATCAAAATCCTATTAAAGCTATAGGTAAACTATACTTTATCAAAGAAAAAAATACTATAATAACAAAAAAATTTGATGAGGCTGTAGAGCAACGGTTTAAATTACCTTCCATGTTGAGTGAAGTTACTATTTTGAATAATAATAAACCGTTGTATATTTTACCTGCCGTTTAATTATTAATTTATAATTATAACATCAGCAAAGGAAGTGCTTTGTTTGTATCCGTACCTGCTACCTCTGCCAATCTTGGCCCCGGATTTGATACTCTTGGGTTAGCAATTAATTTTCGTAATGAGATAATTATAAAACCGTCACGATTTTTTTCTGTATCAACTCGTGGTGAAGGAGCAGAAAATCCTCATATTCGTAAAAATATTCTGTTTATGGATATTTTTGATAAACAGTATCAAATTTTAAAAGGTCATAAAGATAACTTTCGGTTTGAGTTTACTAATCGTATTCCTATATCACGAGGCTTGGGTAGCTCTTCAGCCGTTATTACTGCTGCATTAACTGCTGCTTTTGTAGCATCTAAACAGAGATATAACAAACGAAAGATTTTAAATCTTGCTCTTGAGTATGAAGCACATCCTGATAATATCACACCTGCTGTAATGGGTGGATTTAATGTAGCTTGTGTTGAAGAGCAAAAAGTATATAGTAAAAAAAGAAAAATTCCAGATTATCTAAGAGCTGTTTTAGTTGTTCCAAATAGAACTATATCTACAGCAAAATCTCGTACAATCCTACCTGATATATATAGGAAAGAGGAGATAGTATATTCTCTATCTAGGTCATCATTTATGACTTCACTTTTTATGACAGAGTCTTGGGATTTATTGAAAATTGCTTCAAAAGATAAATTACATCAGACAAGACGAATGAAACAGATGCCAGAACTTTTTGAAGTACAAAAGGTGGCATTAGAAAATGGAGCATTAATGAGTACTCTCTCAGGAAGTGGTTCAACCTTTTTTACACTATGTTATGCAGTTGATGCGTCTAAAATTCACAAAGCTTTAGAAACTAAGTTCCCTAAATATAGAGTTTTTACTAAAACACTTGATAATTATGGTGTAACTTCAAAGAGTTAATAACAAAAGTTGGATATAATTATGCAAAAAAATGAACCTATACGAATGTGTATAGCATGTAGAGAACGAGACCTACAAAAAAAGTTAATACGACTACAACAAGATAATAATAATATTTTCCCTTACACTAGTCAAGGTAGAAGTTTTTATCTATGTACTCTTTGTAGTGAAAATGAAAAAAGAATAAAAGGCTTAATTAAGCGTTTTCGACTCTCTACAGATGATAGTGAACGGTTTGTTAAGTATTTAAAGGAGTTAAATAAGAATGGATAGAATTAAAATCCAAGAGATAGCACAAGAGGCTGGAGCATCTAATGCAGTATTACTTGAAAAAGCAAAAGAGCTAGGTTTTGATGTAAAAGCAGCTAATAGTACACTAACCGTTGAAGAGGCTGGAGTTCTAATAGATTATGCTATCAATGGTGTAAAGCCAAAAGTAGAAAAAAAGATAAAAATAAAAAAGGCTACTATAGTTAAAAAGGCTACTATTCCAACAGCTACGACTACAGAAGAACCCAAAAAATTACCAGAAGGTAATATTATAAAAGAAGAGCCTAAAGAAAAAGCTAAAATGAAAAAAGAAGCTGAAATAAACAAAGAAGCTAAGATAAAAAAAGAGATTAAAATAAAAAAAGAGCCTATAAATAAAGAAGAGGTTGTAAAAACAGCAATAACTAGAGAGCCAAATATTAAAAAAATAGAAACAGCTATAGAAAAGCCTAAAGTTGTTGTAAAACCAAAAATAAAAAGAAAAAGAATTGGTATCACTGTTATTAAAAAAGCAGATAGAGAGAGACCTAAAATTAGAATAGTTGATGAGAGAAAACCTGAAAAAGAGATTTCTATTGTTAGAAAATCTCAACCAAAAGGTATGCCAACTCCTCCATCTAAGAAAAAACCCAAAAAAGTAGCACAAGCTAAATCAACTGGTGAAAAACTTAATTTTATGTCCAATGCAGGTTTTGGTAATGGGAGAAATAGCGTAACTGAAATAGAAGAAGAGCCAGAAGTAATGATGCTTGATTTCTCTGATAAAAATATCTATGAAGATATGCTAAGACAAGAGCAAAAACGAAAAGAAGAGGCTAAAAAGAGAGCAGGAAATAGTCCACAACAAGGTCGTGGTAGAAATGGTACACAAAATCGAAGAAGACCATCAGGTCTTAGACGAGGTGGTAAACGAAAAAAATATATTAAAGAAGAGAGTACAGAACAGATAAACTCTATACAAATTCCTGAGAATGTAAGAGTTTATGAGTTTGCTGAAAAAGTTGGTAGAAGTACTGGTGAAGTTATCAAAGTACTTTTTGCTTTAGGGACAATGTTTACACAAAATGACTTTTTGGATAAAGATTCTATAGAGATTTTAGCAGAAGAGTTTGCTGTAGAGGTAACAACAATTAACCCATTAGATGCCTTGGATTATGTAAAAGTATATGATGCTATAAAGGATAAAAACTTAGAAGAGAGACCACCAGTTATCACTATAATGGGGCATGTTGACCATGGTAAAACATCACTTCTTGATAAAATTCGTTCAACTAAAATAGCAGCAAAAGAGGCAGGGGGCATTACGCAACATATTGGTGCTTATCAAGTTGAAAAAAATGGTAAAAAAATATCATTCATAGATACTCCAGGTCACTCAGCATTTACAGAGATGCGTTCAAGAGGAGCTCAAGCAACTGATATTGTTATTATTGTTGTTGCTGCTGATGATGGTGTAAAACAACAAACTAAAGAAGCAGTTTCTCATGCTAAAGCTGCTGATGTACCAATTGTTGTGGCTATTAATAAAATCGACAAAGAGAGTGCTAATCCAGAACTAGTTAAAAAACAATTATCAGAGCTTGATATTACACCATCAGAATGGGGTGGGGAGTATGAATTTATCCCTGTCTCAGCTCATACGGGTGAAGGTATTGAAGATTTACTTGATACTCTTTTACTTACAGCTGAAGTAATGGAACTTACAGCCGATGCTACTAGAAATGCCAAAGCAATAGTAGTTGAAAGTTCAGTAGAAAAAGGTTTTGGAGCTGTTGCAGATATTATTGTTCAAAATGGTACTTTGAAGATTGGAGATAGCTTTGTAGTAGGCAGTACTTATGGTAAAATCAAAACTATGATATTAGATGATGGGTCTCGTACTAAAGCTATTGGACCGAGTACTCCTGCTGCTGTTGTAGGGTTATCAGAAGTACCAATAGCAGGTGATGTATTAGTTGTAATGGACTCTGAAAAAGAGGCTAGAGAGATAGCTGATAAAAGAGCAGAATATGCTAGAACTAAAGAGCTTTCAAAAAGTAAAAAAGTTTCTCTTGAAGATTTATCTGCTGTTATTGCTGAAGGCAATTTAAAATCACTTCCTGTAATTATAAAAACAGATGTCCAAGGTTCTCTCGAAGCAATTAAAGGTATATTAGCAGAGCTCAAAAATGAAGAAGTTAAAGTAAATGTAATTCATGAAGGTGTTGGTGGCGTAACAGAAAGTGATGTTCAACTAGCAGATGCCTCTGAACACTCTATTATTCTAGGGTTCAATGTTCGACCTACTGGAAATGTCAAGAAAAAAGCAAAAGAACTCGGCGTAGAGATTAAGACATACTCCATTATTTATAAACTATTAGATGATATTAAAGCCTTGCTAGGTGGCATGATGAGTCCTATAATATCTGAAGAGATTATAGGTCAAGCAGAAGTTCGTGAGACATTTACAGTAGCTAAAGTAGGAACAATTGCAGGTTGTAAAGTATCTGAGGGAATAATTATACGAAATGCAGGTGCTAGACTTATCCGTGAAGGTATAGTAATATATACAAGTAAAATTTCATCATTGAAACGATTTAATGATGATGTAAGAGAGGTCAAAAATGGATTTGAATGTGGTATTATGCTTGATAAATATAATGATATTAAAGAGGGTGATGTAATAGAAACTTTCAAAATGGTAGAAGAACAAGTTTCTTTATAGTGATGAATAATGAGAGAAGAAGAGATAAAAAGAAAAAGAACAGAGTCACGACTTGTGGAGCTAATACCTGAAGCATTATCTACTATGAATGATAATCGTATTAATGGATTAACAGTAACAGAGGTTGTATGTTCAAGAGGACGATATGATGCCAAAGTATATTTGGATAAATCATATCTTAATGAAAAAGAGCAAGGTGAAGCACTAAAACAGCTTAGAGTGGTATCAAACTATCTATCAACTTATATTAGAGAGAGTGAGGGTTGGTTTAAAGCACCCAGATTTACATTTGAATTTGATGACCAGTTAGAAAGAATATCCAATATAGAAGCTCTATTTAAAGAGATAGGCAAAAGAAAAAGCAAGGATAGTCAAGATGAGTCTAAATGAGCAGATAGCAAAAATTGTAAAAGCCAATGGAGCTAGTTTTTATGGAACAGAGACTGCACAAGAGGATGGAAAGAGTATTTTTAGAGTTTATGTTACTAAAGAGGGTGGAGTAAGTCTTGATTTATGTGCCGAAATATCTAATGAATTATCTCCATTTTTAGATGTTAATCCTCCTATGCATGAAGCTTATTATTTGGAGGTTAGCTCTCCTGGAATTGAGAGAAAATTAGAGAACCCTACACATTTTATGTCAGCTATTGGTGAGAGAGTCAAGTTCAAAGAACATGGTGGAGATAAATTAAAAGGTCTAATAGTATCTGCTGATAATAAAGGATTTGTAATTACGCTAAAAGGTGAAGAGGTTAGATTTGAATATACCAATATATCAAAGGCAAAAACCTATTTTGAGTGGAATAAAAAATAGTGCTTCTCTTTTATAAAAGAAAAGCATATAATATTATTCAGTATATTTTATAACGAAAATACCAATTTGTGGTTTTTCTTCTTTTCTACTAAAAAGTACAGTAAATAGTTCATAAAAAAAGTTTAACATCCTATTTCTCCTTGTTAATTTTTTGTATATAAATTATAGTAAATAAATAGTGAGTAATTGTGAAAAATATTAAGTAATTTATAAGTTTTATTAATTTTAATGGAGTATATATGAATAGTAATCAAATCTATATGCAATTAGCTATAGAAAAAGCATGGCAATATCAGCTAAGAACCTATCCAAACCCAGCAGTAGGTGCGTTAATCTTATATCAAAATAAAATAATTGCATTAGAAGCACATCAAAAAGCAGGAACTTCTCATGCAGAGGTTTTGGCTCTATTAAAAGCTTATGAAGTTATATCCAATAATAATATTAACTTTGATAGATTTGATGCAAAAAAAGCTCATAAATTTTTATATTCACTTCCCCAATATTTTTTTGCAGATACTACTATGTTTGTAACATTAGAGCCTTGTTCTCATATAGGCAAAACTCCATCTTGTGCTTGGCTTTTGGCTTATCTCAAACCCAAAAAGGTTATTGTAGCCACTTATGACCCTATAGAGGGTCATAATGATGGTATAGATATGCTCAAAAAGATAGGAGTAGATATTGAAGTAGGTGTATGCCAAAAAAGGGCTTCCGAGTTATTAGAGCCATTTTTGATTTGGCAAACAAGAGCTTTTATTCTTTTTAAAATAGCTCAAACATCCAATGGTAAAATAGGTGGAGGGTATCTAAGTTCAAAAGAGTCACTCACTCTCGTTCATCAACTACGAACTGTTTGTAGTCGTATGATTATTGGTGGTAATACAGTTAGATTAGATAGACCTACTCTTGATTGTAGGTTTACAGGAGATAATGCACCAAATATAACTATATACTCTAGGCAAGATAATTTTGATAGAGATATACCTCTATTTGGAGTAGAGAATAGAGAAGTTAAAATAACTAATAAATTAGATTTAGATAAACCATCATTCCTTTTAGTCGAAGGAGGTGAAGGGATGTTAAATGCTTTAAAAGATAGAGTAGATTGGTTATTACAGTATCAAACACCCAAGCTATCTACTCATAACTCTTGTTATAATATCAATATGAGATTAGAATTTTTATATCAAGAGTCAAAAGGGTGTGATTTGATGTTATGGAGCAGAGTATGTCATTAGATAGATTAGGTTTATCACCTGAAATTTTACAAGCAATTAAAGAAAAAGGTTATGAGAAATCAACTCCTATACAACAAAAACTAATCCCTGCTATATTTGGTGGACGAGATATTATCGCAGGTGCTATGACTGGAACTGGTAAAACAGCAGGATTTGCACTACCAATATTGGATATATTAGCAAAAAAAAGTATAAAAGAGAGACACTATCCTCAAGCTATTATTATAACCCCAACTAGAGAGTTAGCCAAACAAGTATATACTAATATAGAGCAGTATAGTAAATATCTACCACTCAAAAGTGTAGTATTATATGGTGGAGCAAAAATGACAACTCAATCCAAAAAGCTTAAAGCAGGAGTTGATATTGTTATCTCAACAACTGGGCGACTATTAGAACATACAAAAGCAAAAAATATTTTATTAGATAGAGTAGAATATCTAGTTTTGGATGAAGCAGATACTATATTGGATATGGGTTTTATAGATGAAATCAGACAAATGCTCTCATTTTTACCTAATAAACGACAAAATATCCTAATCTCTGCTACATTACCAGGGTCTGTTAAACGATTATCTACTCAAATACTTCATAGACCTCAATTAATAGAGGCTAACAGTATGGGAACAACAGCCTCTACACTCAAACAGATTGTCATTCCTGTTATCAAAGAGCTAAAAAATGAACTACTCTCTTTTTTGATAGGTTCAAGAAATTATCAAAAGGTTTTAGTATTTGTTCGTAAAAAACAAGAAGCAGATAGTGTAGCCAAAGAGCTAAATCTAAGTGGACTCAAAACTTCAATTATACATGGGGATAAAAGCTCAGGAGTTCGTGCCAAAGCTTTAGAGGCTTTCAAAGAAAATAGAATAAGAGTATTAGTAGCTACAGATATTGCTTCAAGAGGATTAGATATTCCTACACTCGAAGTTGTAATAAATTATGATATACCTCATGTAATAGGAGATTATATTCATCGTATAGGTAGAACAGGTAGAGCAGGAGAAAAAGGTCTAGCTATTACGCTAGTCTCTCCTAATGAAGAGATAGCATTAAAAGATGTAGAAAGATTAATAGGCAAAAGTATTAGTAGAGAGATGATTAATGGTTACACACCCAAAGTTGTGGCAAAACAGTTAGGTGCTAGAAAAATTAAAAAGAGCAATAAAAAAGTAGATGGAGCTTTTGGAAATAAAAAGAGAGCATCTATTAAAACCAATAAAAAGAGAAAAACCACTAAAAGAGATAGATTTAGAAAATAATTTAAATATATCTTAATGGTAACATTTAAGTAACAAATCTATTATAAACTTTTATAAAAATAGATAGGAGTTTTTATATATGAAAACAAAAATATTATCTTCAGCTTTAGTAGCAATACTATTAATAGGATGTGGAAGTGATGACTCTTCTACCACAACAATAGTTCCTTCTCCAACTCCTGCACTTAATGGGAATAGTTATGGATATGGTAATAGTGATATAAATAGAACTACTAATAGTAGTGTAAATAATAACTTAAAAATAGGTTATTTTTTAGATGCAACAGTTAGTGGTGCTAAATATTCAACAACTTCAGGACTTAAAGGTTTTACAGATAAGTATGGTAGATTTCAATATCAAGATAATGATAGCGTAACAGTTTCCATTGGAAATCTAATTTTATTGAACGGTATTTCGTAATACTTTTTTAAAAAATGAAATCCCTATTTTGTGGGCTTTAGTGTGATTTGATGGGTTGAGTTAGGAATAGACCTCTAACTCATTATATAAACTATCTCTTTGTACAGGTATGAACCCTGCATTTTTAATCATAGTTACAAACTCATCTAATTTCATACCATTTGAACTATTAGCTCCTGCTGCAGATTGGATAGACTCTTGTTGAATAGTACCATCTAAATCGTCTGCTCCAAACTCTTGGGCTATTAAAGCTAGATTTATAGTAGAGGTTGCCCAATAGGCTTTGATATGAGGAATATTATCAAGTAGTATTCTACTAATAGCATAGGTTTTTAATATCTCTTGACCTGTTAAAAAATCTGTAACTTTTAGGAAGTTATTTTCTCGTTGATATACTAAAGGGATAAAAGCATTAAATCCACCTGTTATATCTTGTAAATCACGCAATCTTAACATATGGTCAATACGATTTGCTCTACTCTCTATATGTCCAAAAAGCATTGTAGCATTACTCTGCTTACCTCTTTGATGCCATTTCTTATGTATCTCTAGCCACTGTGTAGAAGTTACTTTACCTTTACATAGATACTCTCTAACCTTTTCATCAAATATCTCTGCTCCCCCACCTGGCATAGAATTTACACCACTATCTATCATCTTATCTAATACATCATCATAGCTTAAACCATATTGACGATGTAAGAAATCAACCTCTGCGGCTGTCATAGATTTGATATGAATATCTGGGAAATGCTCTTTTATCTTTTGAAAAGCTCCCATATACCACTCTACTCCATCATTTGGATTATGTGCTGATACTATATGTAATTCTTTAGCACCACTCTCTATTGCCTTTTTGGCTATATCTAAAATTTCAGTATGACTCATAGTATATTGATTTGGGTTTTTTCTACTAGCACTATATGCACAAAACTTACAAATATCTGCACAGATATTAGTAGGGTTGATATGACGATTGATATTAAAATAACTCTTATTTCCAAATTTTTCACGCCGAATAGTGTCTGCTAATTCACCTAATGAAAACAAATCTAACTCATATAAAGCTTCTCCATCTTCTTGTGTTAATCTCTTTTTATTTTTTATCTTTTCTATTAAACTCATTGACTATCCATAATTATTTTTTGGTATTATAGCAAGTATTGCTAACATATATAATGATAACACATAAATTAATAATATGTTATTTAATTTTTAGCTATACTAAATAAAATAAAAAAAGAGTTAAAATGAGACAAGTCAAAACTGAAAAATCAATAAGACAAATTGTTAGAAGTTCTGTTGAAGCATATGCTAATGGATTTGAAGCAAGGCATATTGGTGAAGTTGATAATCCTAATGGAACTATTAATATGAAAATTCATAATGTATTTATATCAGCATTAGGAGAAGAGATACAATATTATACGGCTCTTGTTCGTTCATTGGATAGTTCTCTCGGTAATATGTTAGAAAAAATGGCAATAAATATTGCAAAGCTTTTTTATAAAGTAGAAAAAAATGTAGAAGGGAATTTATATCCTGAACAAACAACTAAAATAGCAGAATTTTTAGAAGCCTATAAAAATAATAAAAATCCATTAAAACCTTCAGTATCACATTATGAAGAAATAAAAAATATAAAAACAGATTCAAAATTAATTGCTAAAACTCATATTAGTGATTATTATTTATATGATGAACAAACTAATATACATCATTTAATAGAATTGAAAATTGGTGGCGATTTAGATAATAAAAAAGCAAGAAGTGAAAAAGAAGCAATATTTGAGCAATATGCGATTTTAGCAAACTCATTAGGAAAAGATGCAAAAATAAAATGTCATTTTGCAACTGCTTATAATAGATTTGGAGAAGATAAAGAGTGGAAACAAACTAGAGTTTTACAATTTTTTGCTAAAGAAGAGTTACTGATTGGAAAAGATTTTTGGAATTTGGTTTGCTGTAGTGATAAAGGTTATCAAATTGTAATTGATGAGTATAAAAAGTCAGCTTATTTTATTAATGAAGCATTAGAAAATATTAAAAAAGAATATTTAGGTTAGATATGACAGTATCAAGTAAATATTTCAAATCTAATATATTACAAAATAGATTATCACCCATTTTAAAATGGGCTGGGGGCAAAGAACAAGAATTAAAGCATATTCACCCTATGATACCTAGAAAATTCAATAGATATTATGAACCATTTGTAGGTGGAGGAGCAGTTTATTTTAGTATAAATTCAAAGGAAATGTTTATAAATGATAAATCTTATGAATTAATTGATTTATATAAAATCATTAAAAATCAAGATGAATTATTTTTTAATTCAGTAGAAGAAATGATTTATAATTGGAAATTATTAGAAATAATAGTATTGAATAATTCAAATGAGTTAATTAATATTTATCTTGACTTTTCTTCTAATATAGTTGATGAACTTTATCTTAATAATTGGATTTTAGAGTTTACAATCAGGCATTCAGAAGAGTTTAATGGAATGCTCAAAACAAATTTTAATATTAACCTTGATAATTTTATTAAAGAAATTAAAAAAAATCTTTTAAATAAAATCAAGCGAATGAAAAAAATAGAATTGGAAAAAGGAAAACTACCAACTAATGATATATTGGATAATATTGAAGCATCATTAAAAAGTGCTTTTTATATGCACTTTAGATATTTATATAATAATATCAAAAAATACAATATTGAGAAATCAAAAGAAGTTGCAATTTTCTTTTTTATTAGAAACTTTGCATATAGTGGTATGTTTAGATATAACAAAAAAGGAGATTTTAATGTTCCATATGGTGGGATAGGATATAATAGAAAAAATTTATCTAAAAAACTTAATTATTTAAAATCTAAAGAGTTAAATCAACATCTATTAAAAACTACTATTGAAAATTTAGATTTTAAAGATTTTTTAAATAAATATACTCTAACAAAAAATGATTTTATATTTTTAGACCCACCATATGATAGTGATTTTAGCACTTATGCAAAAAATGAATTTACAAGAGATGACCAAACAAGATTAGCAAATTATCTTATAAAAGAGTGTAAAGCTAAATGGATGATGATAATTAAAAATACTGATTTTATATTTGATTTATATAATAAGAATAATATATATATTACTCTTTTCGATAAAAAGTATCTTGTTAGTTTTCAAAATAGAAACAATAAAAATACAAAGCATTTATTAATTAGAAATTATAATGATTAAACATTGGTGTAATTAACACCAAATGCCATAAAGATTATTATCAATTAGGTAAAACATCTAACAAATATCAATATATCTGTAGTAATTTCTTTTGCAATATAACTAGATATTGACCCTAATAAAAAATTTTTGGGTGAACTATGTGATGCAGTTACTACTAAATCTGGTGCTTTTTTTTCTATATAATCCAAAATACCATATGGTAATGATAAACTAGCATCACTCAACTCACCGTCAATTCCTACATCCATACTAAACTCTTCTAAAAGCTTTTGGGCTATTTCTCTATTTTCATCTTGATACTCTACCATATCTACATATCCTATATCATACATACTCATAGTCGTAGCTATGGTTTCATATCCATATACCAAAGCAAAATTAGCATCGAAATTTTCTTTCATAAATTCAATAGCATCTTTGGATTTAATAGATAAATCAGTAGGTATTAATATATTTTTATACTCTTTATATCTATCTTTGATAATTAGTAGTGTCTTTTTGGCTTCTCTTATGATTTTTTCATATTTAATATTAGCCCCTGTAATAACTATATCTATATTATCTCTTTTCGCCTCCACTACTGCTCTATCACTACTATCTCCAAAATAGACTATAGTATGATAGTTTATATTTTTTTTGATATTCAACTCATCAAACATCTTATTTATACTATTTTTAACTACCTCTTTATCTATAGGTACATTTTTATTATAAAAAGGTAAATCAAAAAATGGAATATGTATAGTATATAAAATTATAATCTTCGCATCAAATTTATCAGCAAACTCTATTGATTTCATTAAAATATCTCTGCTAAGTTTTGAATTATCTATTACAGCTAATATCTGTTTTATGGGTTTCATAATTTATCCTTTTTTGTGTTAAATTTTATATTAGATATAATAGCACAAAAATAATCAATTAAAAGTTTTACTTAAAAAAAAGAGAAAAAAGATTTAAAAATTACATCCACTCCACAACTTTAGAGACCTCATTAGCGATATAACACTTTATCGTAGTCTCTTCTAATGGTTTAATAGGTATAACAGCTTTGCTAAATCCTTGGGTTGCCATCTCTTTGAGTCGTTGGGACAAGGCTGAGACTTCTCTAATTTCACCTGTTAAACTTACTTCACCCAAAAATATAGTTTCACTACTTAACTCTCTATCTCTATATGAACTTAAAATTGCAGCAATGATTGCCAAATCGGCTGCGGGTTCATTAATTTTAATTCCTCCTGATATATTTACAAATACATCATAAGTACCTAATGGTAAATCTAGCTTTTTTTCTAGTAGAGCTAAAAGCATATTGAGTCGATTATTATCAAATCCTGTTGAGCTTCGTTTTGGGTGACCATATGCTTCACCTACTAATGCTTGTATCTCTATAACAATAGGACGGCTACCCTCCATCATAACGGTTAATGCTGAACCTGAAGCTAATTTCTCTTTGTTGAAAAATCTTCCTGCTATAGTTTTAGCATCTAGTAGTCCTTTTTTACTCATTTCAAATATTCCTACCTCATTAGTACTACCGAAACGGTTTTTGAACCCTCTTAGTATTCTTAGTTCTGAGTTAACATCTCCTTCAAAATATAATACAGTATCAACCATATGCTCTAAAACTCTAGGCCCTGCAATAGAGCCATCTTTGGTAATATGACCGATAATAAATATAGGTATATCAAGACTTTTTGCTATTCGCATTAGCTCAAAGGTGATGGTTCTCACTTGTGTAACTGAGCCTGGGGCTGATGGAGTATTTTCTGAATAAAGTGTTTGAATAGAGTCTATAACTATAAAAGCGTAGTTTTTACTATTTATCTCTTGGCTAATAGTTTGCATATTTATCTCGGGTAGTAAAAATAGCTCTTTATAGTTAGCATCTAATCTATTGGCACGAAGTTTTATCTGTCCTGCTGACTCTTCACCTGATACATAAAGTACATTAGTTTTAGTTTTAGCTAGATTTCCTGCTATTTTTAGAAGTAGGGTTGATTTACCAATACCTGGACTACCACCTATTAAAGTAAGAGACCCTGGAACTATTCCACCACCTAAAACTAAATCTAACTCTTTACTTCCTGAACTAAATCGTTTAATATTCTCTTGTTTAACTTCTGTTATAGGTGTTGCTTTGGTAGTTGCACCTGATTTTGTAATTTGTTTGGATTCTTCTACAAATTTTATCTGTTCTGTTGTGAGTTCTATCATTGTATCCCATTGATTACAGCCTGTGCATTTACCTAACCATTTAGGAGATTGAAATCCACACGCTTGACACTCAAATAGGGTTCTTTTTTTTGCCATTATTCATCTTTTATTATTTTTTTATAATAATAGTATGTTTTTTAGGAATTGTAATTGAATTTTAAAATAATAGTATATTTCCACTATCACTAGCATACTCATAAAAAAACTGATATAAATCAGCACTCCATTTATCTTTATAAATATCTTTTAGTTTAGGGCATATTTCTAAAATTTCTTCTTTAAATTTACCTGCTTGGACTATTGCTTCCCACTCATCTTGTGTATGAATGGGTAAAAATTCATCATCAGATATATCACAATAAAATTTAATTCTATTTACAAAAATCTCTTTACCTTTTACTGCATCTCCCATACTCATATCAGTTTTTTTCTTAATTATTTGATTACTTTTCTGATTGAATATGGTTGTCAAAGTATCGTTGATGCCTTTTATAGTAAATAAATTTGTGTCATAAGCATTAGATAGTGATATTATCATAAAATATATTAGATTTTTTGTCAATTGATACTCCTCTTTCGGGGTGACAATAGAAGTATATACTATAAATGTGTTTTGGTCGTGTAGCCATAGTGTAGTTATTGTGGAGTTTATAAAAATATTCCATTTTCAGAAAAATTATAGTTATAAGAGTGTATTCTACAATAATTTTTTTAGCTAGGATTAGAAATGATAGAAATCTCACGAAAGACCAAAGAGACACAAATATCTATTGGAGTAGAATTATATGGTTTGGGTCAATCCAATATCAATACAGGAGTAGGTTTTCTTGACCATATGTTAGAAGCCTTATCAAAACACTCTCATATGAATATAAATCTAACTTGTAAGGGAGATACTCATATAGATGACCATCACTCTGTAGAAGATATAGGGATAGTATTAGGTCAAGCATTTGCCAAAGCTGTTTATCCTGTAGGAACAATAGAGAGATATGGTAATGCTACAATTGTAATGGATGAGGCTTCTGTAACATGTGATTTGGATATATCTAATCGTCCATTTTTGGTTTTTGATATGCCTATAGAGGGCAAAATTGGTTCATTTGATGTTGAGTTAGTTGAGGAGTTTTTTAGAGCTTTTGCTTTCAATGCCCATTTGAGTGTTCATATTATTTATAATCGTGGAAAAAATAAACATCATATAGTAGAGGCATCATTTAAAGCTTTGGCTGTTGCATTGCGTAGAGCATTAACAATAAATAAAAATGCTGGGATACCAAGTACAAAGGGTGTTCTATGAGTATTGAACTAATTGTTTTAGATGTAGATGGTACTATGACCAATGGCAAGATAACTTATACACAAAATGGTAATGAAATTAAATCATTTTGTGTTAAAGATGGTTTGGCTATATCTTCATGGATTAGACTGGGTAAACAGGTAGCTATTATTACAGGAAGAAAATCCAAAATTGTTGAAAGAAGAGCCAAAGAGTTAGGTATCAAATATCTCTATCAAGGTGTAGAAGATAAAAAAAGAGTTTTACAAACTATTTTGGATGAACTAGAACTAGATATGGGAAATGTTGCTTCTGTTGGTGACGATTTAAATGATTATAGTATGTTATCTTCCTCTCAAATATCATTTGTTCCTGCTAATGCCTCTATGGATGTTCAAAAGATTGCTAATATAGTTTTATCTAAAAATGGTGGAGATGGTGCTGTTCGAGAGATGATAGAAAAATTAATTGAACTAGAGGGTTTAAGAGAGAAGTATTTGAGATTATGGTATTAAGAGTAGAATATATTTTATTAATCTCTTTGGGGATTTTATCTTTCTTTATATTTATAGAGCAACCTAATAATATTGATGCAATTGAATCCAACTCTTCCAAAGAGGCATTATTTCGGGATTTTTCTCTAGTAGAGATTAATCAAAATGGCATAGAAAATGAGTTAAAAGCTACAGAAGCTATTAAATATAAAAATTCTCTTGAAGCTAGAGATATAAATATAACTCATGAAAAAGTTTATCATATATTGGCTCAAAGAGCTATTTATAAAAAAAATCTACTCTCTATAGAAAAAAATATCACACTCAAAAAAGATAATGAGATGAAGTTCCAAACAGATAATTTGGAATATCATATAAAAGAGAAAATAGCTTATATAAAAGATAGTTTTATAATAGATATAAATGGTAGCAAAATTCTTGGTTCTCACCTTAGATATGATTTAAATAAAGGAGAGATTTCTGCTGATGGGATTAATGCTACTATTGAGTATAATTAAATAAACTTTATTTTCCAAATATATAAATCAAATCAGGGAATAGCAAAATAATAACCAAAGCCAATATCTGCAAAGCAATAAAAGGTATAACACCTCTATAAATCTCTCCAGTAGTCACCAAATCTCCAGCACTTCCTTTTAGATAAAACAGAGCAAATCCAAACGGAGGAGTCAAAAATGATGCTTGGAGATTGAGAGCTATCAATATAGCAAACCAAATAGGGTCAATTCCAAATGTGTGAATGATAGGTACTAAGATAGGTACAACTACAAAAGCAATCTCGATAAAATCTATAAAAAAGCCCAAAAGGAATATAATCAACATAGCAAATAGAATAAATGCCCACTTACTACCCATATCTTCTGCAAAAAATTGTAATGCCATATCTTGACCACCAAGTTCGTTAAAGACTAGTGAAAAGGCTGTTGCACCAATTAATATCATAAATATCATAGAGGTTAATTTTACTGTTTCAATAGAGGCATATCGTAGTAGTTCAAATGAGAACTGTCTATTTATAGCCGTCAAAACCAAAGCACCTATAACTCCAATAGCAGCCGATTCAGTAGGAGATGCAACTCCTGCAAATATAGAACCCAAAACTGCCAAAATCAAAATAAGTGGAGGAGTAATAACTTTAAAAGCTTCTCTTGCCATATCACTATATTTTTCATCACTCTCTATAGCAGGAGCTACTTCTGAATTAAACCGTGCATAGATTAAAATATATAATATATATAAAATAATTAATAAGATACCAGGAACTACAGCAGCCCGAAACAAATCTCCTACACTTAAATGCATCTGGTCACCTAAAACAATCAAAACAATAGATGGGGGGATAATCTGACCTAGTGTTCCACTAGCTACAATTGAACCAGTTGCTAATTCAGGCTTGTAATTGTGTTTAAGCATCAAAGGCAAAGCAATTAAACTCATCATTACAACAGAAGCTCCCACAATTCCAGTACTAGCAGCTAATATTGCACCAACTACTACTACAGAGATAGCTAAACCTCCTCTAATTCCACCAAATAGTTTACCCATAGATAGTAATAAATCTTCTGCTATTTTAGACTTTTCAAGTATCAATCCCATCAAAATAAATAGAGGAACAGCCATTAATGTTACATTTTGCATAATACCATAAACACGATAAGGTAACATCTCCAAAACCTCTAATCCCAACTCTTCACTAACCAAAGCAAATAGTAGTGCCACTCCAGCAAATACAAAAGCCACTTGAAATCCACTCATTAATAGAACTAAAGTCAAGAGAAACATAAGCCACAAAGGGTTAAGTAAAAATGGTAAATGTAATAATGCTATAGCAAATAGCACAACCACTCCACCAATCAATCCAAAAAGCAACCTTTTGTTATCTACTCTAGCATAAGATTTAATAATTTCTGAAATAGCCTGAAACACCAAAAGAACAAATGCCAAAAATAGAATACTCTTTACAATAAACCGATATTTCAATCCCCCAGGGTCACTAGATATTTCATTTTGGAGAAAACTTTGCACAGCCATATCAAAAGAGCCTTGTAAAAAAAATAGAGAAAATGGTATAAGCAAAAACAGCATAGATAGTATCTCTATTATAGCTTTATTTTGAATTGAATAGTTAGCAAAAAATATATCTACTCTGACATGTTTATCATGTTTTAATGCGTATGAAAGCCCTAACAAAAATACTATATCAAAAATATGCCACTCTATCTCTTGTAAAGCAATTGAACCTTCCGAAAACAGATAACGCATTAGTGCATCATAACCTATAAATAAGGCTAATAATATTACTAATATAGCTGTTAAATAGCCTACTTTTTTAGTTATAATATCTATGTAATAGCTCATTTTATAAACTTTACTCCTTTATATAAAACTAGGTGCATCATTAGCAAATAAAATCAAATCCCCTGCTCTAGTATGTTCTATTAACATCTCTTGCATTTTATCTTTGCTCTCTAGTTTAAATAATTTATCACTATCTACATTCTCTTTGAATATATTATAATTCAAATCTCCTGTAACGATTACTAAATCAAAAACCTCATTAGCTCTTTTGGCTACTTGGATATTGAACTCATTATCAACCTCAACTAAACCAGGAGTGATTACTACTTTTCGTCCATTATAAGTAGAAGCTAGATTAAATCCCTCTAACATACCATCTATATTACCATTGAAGCTATCATCTATAATTAATTTGCCCCCTGCATCCATTCTTTGGAGTCTATGAGGAGTTGGAGCTAATGATTTTAACTGTTTTTTAATACTCTGAGTATCTATATCCAAGGCTTTTGCTACTTTGATAGCCCCTGCTATATTCATAGCATTGAAACTTCCTAATATATTAGCATAATAATAGTCTCCATCCATCTTAAAAGCTAATCCATCAAGAGTAGCTTCTATATCATGTATCTCTTTGCCAAATGAGTGTATATTTTTTTCAGGTTTTACCATAGCACTATCATGTACCCATGCCTCTTTGAGTCTATTGGATGATAATATTTCCATTTTAGTATTACGAATATTTTCTAAACTTCCAAAATATTCGATATGAGCTGGTCCAATTTTGCCTACTATTGCTAGATGAGGATTTACAAAAGTAGAAATCTCTTTAATATCTCCTGCACCTCTAGCACCCATCTCGACTACATAAATCTCACTATCAGTTGGTAAATCTTCATTTATATCTTTGAGTACCCCACCAAAAGTATTTACTGAACGAGGAGTAGCATAGACTTTATATTTAGCTTTTAGGATATGCTCTATATAGTTTTTTATACTAGTTTTGCCATAACTAGCAGTTACTCCTACTACTATCATATTCGGCATAGAGTCTAATTTTTTTTGGGCTTTGATAACAAAACCTCTAAAAAGCATCTTTTCTATCATAATAGAGACTAAATAGGCTAAGAATATAGGAATAACTACTGCAAAACTAGAATGTTTATTTCCTAAAAATATCATATTAGTAAAAATTATAAAAAAGAGCAAAGAGGCAAAAAATCGTTTAACTCTACTTGTAAAAACTAAAGGTTTATCTTGTTCTCTTCTCCATTTATAAATCATACCGATATAAATAACTGTAGCAATAATACTCAAATGAAACTTACTTAAAATAAAATAGGTCAAAAGAGGAGCTACAAAATAGACCCAATGCCACCACGATTTAGTATGGTGAAATATCACTCTATCTAACTTATAACTATACCACTGCATATTGGTTATAAAATAGTAGCCAAGAGCTAAAACAAACAGAATATTACTTATTATCTCTACAAATATCATTGCTTACAAATCCTCTAATATATTTATTAAGCGTATTTTATCATACTATCCCTCTATAAATATAAAATTAACCATTTTTTCATTTTAATATCTTTTTAATAGCTTCGGAACATATAGTAAGTCCAAAAACTCCAGTTACTGCTACACATGAACCTTTATCTTTACATCTATCCTCTTCAGGTGAAAATACTACAGTGAAATTCCTATCAAACTTAACTTTTTTCAACTCATTTCGTATTTTTCTAGCCAAAGCATCACCTGAAGTTTTCCATATAGATGCTACCTCTATTTTAGAACTATCAAACCGTTTAGCTGAACCTGTGGACATTATAAGTTTTTTATATACCTTTTTGGCTAACTCTATTTTGACTCTAGTTGTATCTGCACTATCTATTATTAAATCATAAGGCTCAAAATTAAACTCCCGAACCCAAGCCATATCCATTTTTTGATTGATAGCTGTTATAGTTGGATAGAGTTTTTTGAGAACTTCTGTTTTTAGTTCTCCTATCGCTTCACTTCCTATTTGTCTATTTTGATTGGTCTCATCATAGGTATCATAATCTATTATAGTTATATCAGTAACTCCTGAACGATATAAACAATCTAATACATAACCACCAACACCACCTACACCTAATATTAAAATTTTTGCTTTTTGTAATTTTATGAAATTTTCTTTACCAAAAAGCATTCTACATCTCTCAAATCTCAAATCTACTCCTTTGATAATAAGAAATTATATCTGAATATGGTAAAATTCCACATATTATTACAAGGCTCTCATATTGAAAACTATTACAATTATTGATACATTTGGCTTTTTTTTCCGTTCATATTTTGCTCTACCACCTCTAAAAAACTCTGATGGATTTCCTACGGGTCTATTAACTGGGTTTATAAATCTAATAGATGGACTAAAACGAGACCATGCTACAGATTATATTGTTTTTGCACTAGATAGCAAAGGGAAAACATTTAGAAATGATATTTATCCTGATTATAAAGCTAATCGTTCCACTCCACCTGAAGATTTGGTCAAACAGCTTCCTATTGCTATTGATTGGATACGAGAAATGGGATTTGCTAATATAAGTAAAGATGGTTATGAAGCTGATGATGTGATAGCTACAGTAACACAATTTGCAAAAAAACATATGCTCAAAGTTCGTATAGTCTCTCATGACAAAGACTTATATCAAATGATAGATGATGGCAAAGTAATAATATATGATGGAGTTAAAAAAAGAGAGATAGATGAACAAGGGTGTATAGATAAATTTGGAGTAAAACCAAAAGATTTTGTAAACTTTCAAGCAATATTAGGTGATAGCTCAGATAATGTCCCAGGAGTCAAAGGGATTGGTCAAAAGGGTGCAAGTAAACTTATTAATGAGTTTCATACACTAGAAAATATTTATAACAATATAGAAAAATGTGGAACACCACGAATACAGAAACTACTGCTAGAGAGTAAAGAAAAAGCATTCTTATCACGAGATTTAGTACGAATGAGAACTGATATATTCAAAGATTTCGATTTAGATAGTTTCATTTTTGAGGATAAAAATTATCTAAGTTGTTTATTGGATGATTTTGAAAGATTTGAGATGAAACAGGCTATCAAAAAAGCTAAAATAGGTCTAAATATAAAAGAAAAGCCCAAAACTATACTCTCATTTGAAGCTATTACACTAGATAATAGAGAGAAACTATTTGAAGTTATAGATAATATCACTTCTGATACAGTTGTTGCATTTGATACTGAAACAGTGGGATTAGATACTAAAACAGATAAAATGGTTGGATTTTCATTTACTATAGATGAGTTTAGAGCATATTATGTTCCTATTGGGCATAGTTATCTAGGAATGACAGAGCAGGTCTCTATAGATGATGCCTTAAAAGCTATCAAGCAGATACTAAAAGCCAAAGTAGTTGGTCAAAACCTTAAATTTGATTTATCCTTACTATATTATCAATATGGGATAGAAGAGATTACACCATTTGCAGATACTATGATTTTGGCTTGGCTACTTAATGCAGGAAGCAAGATTGGATTAGATACATTAGCTCAAAAGTTTTTCAAATATAAGATGAAGCCATTTAAAGATATGGTCAAAAAAGGTGAAACATTTGCTAGTGTAGATATAGAGTTGGCTACTTTTTATGCTAGTGAAGATGCATGGATGACATATAAACTATATAAGAAATTGGATGATATACTACTACCTCAACTCAAAGTTGAAGCAAAAGAGATTGAATATCCATTTATCAATATACTAATAAAAATGGAACAAAGAGGTATCAAATTAGATTTAGAGAAACTAAAAAAGTCGAAATCAACTCTAACTCTAAAAATAATAGAATTAACAAAAGAGATTTATCGACTAACAAATAGTGAATTTAATATAAAATCAACTCAACAACTAGGAGTTATACTATTCAATCATCTAGGATTAGAAGGTGGCAAAAAAACTAAAACAGGATATAGCACCAACGAAGCAGTACTCACTTCATTAAAAGATAAACATGAGGTTATTCCAAAAATATTAGAGTATAGAAGTGTTCAAAAGATTTTATCAACTTATGTTGACCCACTACTAAAACTAGCTCAAAAAGATAAAAATAGTCGTGTATATACCTCATTTCTACAAACAGGAACAGCTACAGGACGATTAAGCTCCAAAAATCCAAACCTACAAAATATACCAGTTCGTTCAGAATTAGGACGAACTATTAGAGAGGCATTTATAGCCAAAGAGGGGTACAAATTACTTAGTATTGATTATTCTCAAATAGAGTTACGACTTTTGGCTCACTTTTCCAAAGATAGTGCATTGATGGAGGCATTTCAAAATGGTTTGGATATTCATATGGCAACAGCTATTAGACTTTTTGGAAAAGAAGATGCAACTGCCAAAAGAGGTTTTGCCAAATCTGTAAACTTTGGAATATTATATGGCATGGGTGCTAAAAAGCTATCTAATGAATTAGGAGTTACTACTCATGAGGCAAAAGAGATTATACAAAACTACTTTGCTTCATTCCCTACAGTCAAAAACTTTTTAGAGCAGATACAAGATAGTGTCAAAAAACAAGGTTTTGTAGAAACCATTTTAAAGAGAAGACGAATATTCGATTATGAGAGTGCAAATGGTATGCAAAAAGCTGCATTTATGCGTGAGTCCATCAATACAGTATTCCAAGGTAGTGCAGCCGATTTAATCAAACTTTCTATGATAGAGATAGAAGAGTATATCCAAAAGGAGTCTATAGATGGAGCTATGCTGTTACAGATACATGATGAACTAATATTTGAGATAAAAGAGGAAATAGTTGAGGAAATATCTTCTAAATTTAAATATATAATGGAGAATATCTTAGAGTTAGATATTCCTTTAAAGTGTTCGGTTAGTATTGGGAACTCTTGGGGGGAGTTAAAATAGTATTATTAAAAGTCCCCCCTTCTTTAAGATAAACTTTTAGAAAGAGTATTTAAGACCAAATCCAATAGCATCACCACGGAGACTATTATCAATATCAGAAGCCTCATATTCAGCTACTATACCATAGTTATTATTGATATTATACTCTAATCCTGCACCATAAATCAGACCATTATCATTATCATCAACATTTAAAGCATTAATTTTTGTATTTTCTTGTGCATATCCAACTTTACCAAAAATCCCCCAATTTTTTGTAATATCATAAGTATATACAAGAGTTAAATCTACTGTTTTATATGATGCCTCATTCTCTGCTGGATTATCTAGTTTATTTTTTGTAAAATTAGCTCCTAACTCTACAGCTAATCCATTACCAAAGCCATAACCAAAATCAAGACCAGCACCATAACCCGAATCAGTACTTAATGTTCCTGCATCATCACCTGCAATACTAATACCTTTTGCAACAATATATAATCCACCCTCTTTTTTAGGCTCTTCTTTTTTAACCTCTTTTTTAACCTCTTTTATCACCTTTGGTTCAACTTTTTTAGGTTCAATTACTTTAGGCTCTACACTTTGTGCTTCGGCTATTGCGGCATCTGTATTTTCAAATGTAGTTATACCACCAATATCTCCACCTGCATATAGCCCTGTTGATAAACTACTTAATAGAATTGTAGCCAAAATATCTTTTCTCATTTTTTCTCCTTTGAGTTATTTTATTACAAGATAAGTTTAATGATAAATGATTTTTTCTTTATCATTGCTTGATTTTTTTAATAAAAATATTTTTTTAGTAAAAATAGATATTTTATTAAAAAAAAAGATTTTAAGATGTTTTTATATACTTATTGATATTTCATATTATTATTCTATAATTATTCTGTTATATTAATATTTTATTAAAAAAATATCAATTAAGTTGATTATTTAGTTATAGAGATAAAATTAGATAAAAAATATAGGTAAAAGTAGAAATATGAAAACAAAAATAGAGGTAGTCCAAACTCTTTTAGATGCACTCCCATATATCAAAAAATTTCATAATGAAAAAATTGTAATTAAATATGGTGGTTCAGCACAAACAAGTGAAGATTTAAAACAAAAATTTGCACAAGATATAGTTTTGCTTCATACTGTAGGTATGAAACCAATTATTGTTCATGGTGGTGGTAAAAGTATTACCAATTTATTATCTGATTTGGGAGTAAATACCAAATTTGTAGATGGTCAGAGAGTTACAACTAAAGAGGTAATGAGAATTGCAGAGATGGTTCTAAGTGGAGAGATAAACAAAGAGATTGTATCTCTATTAAATGCACATGGTACTAAAGCTATAGGTATATCAGGTAAAGATGCAAATTTTTTAGAAGCAATTCCTAAAGATTTTGAAAATTTTGGATATACAGGTAATATTCAAAATGTCAATCCCCAAATAGTAGATAATATATTAGATGATGGGTTTGTACCTATTATTGCTCCAATTGCAACTGGCTCTAAGATTGGACATCCTGGATTTAATATCAATGCTGATTTGGCTGCAAGTAAGATAGCTGTAGCTTTAGAAGCTCGAAAAGTACTATTTTTAACTGATACACAAGGTGTTTTAGATAAAGATATGAAATTAATTAGTAATTTAAATATACAACAGACCCAAGATCTTAAAGATAATGGAACTATCAATGGTGGTATGGTTCCAAAAGTAGATGCATGTATAGAGGCTCTCAGAGGGGGAGTAAAAAAAGCACATATAATAGATGGACGAGTAGAACACTCTATGTTATTGGAGATATTGACTAGTTCAGGAATAGGAACTTGTATAGAGTTATAATGAGTTTACTATTTCAATAATTAACATATAGCAAAAAAAATGATACAAGAACTAAAAGAAATACTTTTTAATGTATTTTATTAAGAGATATTTTAATATACTATTCAATCTTTTTAATTAGGAGTAAATATTAAATGAATTTACAAAAGGTAGTATCAGGTTTCTTTTTTATTTTGGCTATGACCATTAATTTTGGTTTTTTTTATGGGGATATAGATAATCCTGAATTGCATAGTGTTTATGAACTATTTGTAGCTTTGGTAGTAAGTCTTATTTCAACAGTTTTAAAAATTGGAGACAAAACACAATTAGGAGCTGTTTTATTGGCTACAAGTTTAGTTGCAGACATACAACTTATATCAGCAGTTATAGTTTGGACAGTTACAGAGTATCTATCTATTGTAGATGTTGAAGCGTTTGCTGCTATTATATCTTTATCTGGTGGAGCATTATTAGCAAATATTACTTCAGTTATTCTATATATAGGTGAAACGCTAAAGTCCAAAAGGTAATCTGATGGGGAATAATGCTCTTTGGATTATATTACAGAAGCTAAGAACACCACTATTAGTAATTATTATTACTTACTCTATAGCAATGTTAGGTATGGTTCTTATCCCAGGTATGGATGATAATGGAAATGTTTATCATCTTACATTTTTTGATGCTTTTTATTTCGTATCTTATATGGCTTCTACTATTGGGTTTGGAGAAGCTCCTTATACTTTTACTTATCAACAAAGACTTTGGGTTTCTATATGTATTTATATTACTGTTGTTGGTTGGTTTTATGGTATTGGAGCTTTAGTTTCTGCTGTTACAGACAAGACGCTTAAATTTGAAATGATGCGAAATCGTTTTAGAAAACAGGTTCAAGCAATCAAGAATGATTTTGTAATTGTATTGGGCTATACTTATGTTAATGCTGAGATTATTAAAAAATTTCATGATGCCAATATAGAAGTAGTTTTAATAGATGAAAATGAGAATAAAATCAATCATTTTTTATTAGAAGAGTCTAGCCATGATGTTCCTGTTATGATAGGAAATGCTCTATTGACTGAAACACTTCAAGATGCAGGGATTTTATGCTCAAATTGTAAAGCGATAGTATCACTTTTTAATAAAGAAGAGGAGAACCTTCGTATCTCAATTTTGACTAAATTTTTAAATCCAAAAGTGAAAGTTATTGCCAAGTCAACTTTTAGTGATATTACCAATAGTATTTTGGATACAGATATTGCCAAAGCACTCAATCCATTTGAAATTTTTGCCAAGCGAGTTGATATTGCTTTAGCATCTCCTCATGTTTTAGTCCTTGAAAATTGGATTTATCAAAACAGTGATTTGATGGATAAAGCTATGTTTTTACCAAAAGGTAAATATATTGTTTGTGGTTATGGTAGATTTGGTAAACTATTGCAAGAAAAATTTGATAAACACAATTTGGATTCAGTTTTTATTGATGAAAAACGATTGGCAAATAGAGAGATGATGGAGAGTGGAAAGTTCATTAGAGCCAATCCTGATGATAAAAATGTATTGTTAGATGTAGGTATTAAAGATGCTGTTGCTCTAATTGTGGGTACGCAAAATGATATTGATAATCTCTCTATTATGATAACAGCTAAAAAATTAAATCCAGATATTTATCTGATTGCTAGAGAAAATACAATGCAAGAGGTAAGTATATTTCAAGTAGCTAATATAGATTGGGTGTTTATGATAGAAAAAATACTAATCAATAAAACATCTCTAGCTCTAAGCAAACCTCTCAAAAATCGTTTTTTGAAACTTATTTTGAATAAAGATGAAGTTTGGGCAGAAAAGTTAGTCAAACTTCTTAGAAATAAGATTGGAGCTAATCCGAAACTGATGACATTAAAAATAAATGAAGAAGAGAGTTATGCTATTTATAATGAACTCTTAGCAGGAAATGAGATAAGTGTAGATGTACTATTACACTCATTGAGTAATTGGCAGAAAAATAATAGCATTATTCCTTTGTTAATTCATAGAAAAAATGAAGAGATATTGTTACCTAAAAATAGAATTTTGCAGATAGATGATAGAATACTTTTTGCTTGTACCCAAGAGAGCAAAGAGGAGATAGAGCTTATCGCTTCAAATATTTATGATTTATATTATGCATTAAGTGGTAAAGAGAAAGAGAGTCCAATATTAAAAAAACTATTTGGATAATATGGCTATAATCCCAAAATTTTAATTTTATAAAAAAGGTAATATATATGGCAATTAAAACAGTAAATTCAACAGATGAGTTTAAAGCATTAGTAGATGAGGTAACAGCACAAGATGGTTATAGAGAACCAATTGCATTTGGTATAGCTAGAGTTGATAGAGGACAAAAAAATGCAGATAAAGTTCTACAAGCAAATTATGCATTGATTAATTGGAAAGAGAATTTTGGTTCAGCAGCAATTTTTATAAAAGCACTTCAAGAGGCAAAATGTGAAATAGACTGTTCAGGTTCAGAGTTTGTAACAACCATCAATGATAACTTTGTGAAAAATGCAATCTCTGCATTTGCCCCTTATATAGGTGAAGCAACAGGCAATGTACATAAAAATGTTCAAGTAATTAAAGCTTTAGCATCAATGGAAGATGTAGCCAAAAACTTTAGAATTACATTTCTATTTGAAGATACTTCACCAAAAAGTGTAGAAGCAGTTTATCTCAAACTATATGCACTCTCAGAGGGTAAAGCCGAGATTAGAAGTTTAAACTTAAATGGTGCATTTGGAATTTTGAGTAATGTCGCATGGGTGGGTAATACTCCTTATGAGTTAGAGTATCTAAGAGAAAATGAAATAGAGATGAAATTAAATGGAACATTCCCAACTATTGATAGTGTAGATAAATTTCCAAGATATTTACAACATATAATACCAGCTGATAATACTAGAATATTAGATAGTAGCAAAGTTAGAATGGGAGCTCAATTGGCAGGTGGAACAACAGTTATGCCAGGTGCTAGTTATATTAACTTCAATGCAGGAACGCTAGGTGCTGTTATGGTAGAGGGTAGAATTTCAAGCTCTGCTATTGTAGGAAGTGGTTCTGATATAGGTGGAGGAGCAAGTATCCTCGGAGTTCTAAGTGGAACAGATGGTAACCCTATCTCTATTGGTGAAAATACACTACTAGGTGCAAACTCTGTTACAGGATTACCATTGGGTGATGGATGTATAGTTGATGCAGGTATTACAGTTTTAGCAGGAACCAAAATCAAAATTTCTTCTGAACAGTTAGCACTTATTAATGAGGCAAACCCCGAAGCTTCTTTAGAAGACAAAACAATATTCAAAGGTGCAGAGCTTCAAGGATTAAACGGTATCCACTATAGACAAAACTCAATAACAGGTGAGACAATAGCTAAAAGAAGTACTAGAGAAGTAAAACTAAACGCAGATTTACACTAATGCAAAAGATAGATATATTTAAAAAGGTTTTCCTCTTGGCAATAGCCAAAAGAGAAGAGGGTGAAAGTATGGATGAGACAATGAAAAGTCTAGTCAATACAGGTATGTTTGATATAAATGAAGCCAAAAAAGTTTTAGATGAACTTAGAGCCGATAACTATATAGTAGGTGACAATCTCTCTATGACAGGAGTAGTAGTAGCTAATCAAGCAGAACAAGAGTTCAAACAGTAATATAGGGGGGCAATCCTTTGTGATTACCCTTTACACAAAGGATTAAAAAATGCGAATAGATAAATGGTTATCAGCAGTAAATGTAGTAAAAAGAAGAACTATAGCCTCTGATATGGTAAAAAGTGGAGTAGTCTATATCAATGGACTCAAATCCAAAGCAAGTAAAAATGTAGCAGTGGGAGATAAAATAACAATAGAGTATCTAAAAGGTGCAAAAAACTATGAAGTGCTACAGATACCAACCACAAAAACAATCCCCAAAAGCAAAAAGGAGGAATATTTCAAAGAACTATAGGTGTTTTTTACTTGTAACACCTCTAGTTCCATCTTTATAAAAACTTAGGGGTCAAAGCCCTTTTGCGAACAAAACTTAAGTGAGGGAAAACTTGAACAGGTGTATTATAACCACTGCATCTTCAACTCACGATTAGAGTTAACACAATCCTTTAAATATAAATTAATAAGATTTTGATATGATAGACCACTCTTTTGTGCCATTTTTTTAAAATACTCTATTACACTAATATCTGTATCTATAG
>CAZNJD010000010.1:0-8727 GCA_964573285.1 uncultured Sulfurovum sp.
AACCAATGATATAGTTGAAGCCAATAAATAATCTTGCACCGCGATATCTTTTAACCTTGCTATTGTATCTATCGCATCATTTGTATGAAGTGTTGATAATACCAAATGACCTGTCAATGCCGATCTTATAGCGGTTTCTAATGAATTTGTATCTCTAATTTCTCCAATCATCAAAATATCAGGATCAAGTCTTAAAATATTCTTTAAAACTTCATCATAACTATTTTGATCATTAAAATCTATTTGAATCTGCTGTGCTTGTTGTATTTTGTATTCTATAGGATCTTCTACAGTTATAATTTTTGTATTTATATTTTTGATATAATTTAAAAATGAATATAAAGTTGTTGATTTTCCACTTCCAGTTGAACCAGTTACCAAAATTAATCCACTTGCAGATTTTAATTTAGAAATTATTTTTTGTGTCTGTTTGTTACAAAAACCAAGAGTATCAATTTTTAATGACCCTAAAGTATTATAAAGTATCCTAATAACCATAGATTCACCAAAATTAGTAGATATAGTAGCAACTCTAAAATCATAATTTTTATCTTCAATATCATAAGAAAAACCGCCATCTTGAGGGGTTAATTTTGAAATATCTAATGAAGATAAAATTTTAATTTTAACCAATAAGGCTTTTACTATATCTGCATCAAATTCATAAACAAGCTCTAAATCTCCATCAATTCTAAAACGCAAATGATACCTATTTTCTAATGGTTCTATATGAATATCGCTTGCTTTTTTTAAAACCGCAGTTTTAAAAATAATTTCTAATAATATAGTAATATTTGAGTGAGAAGTTTTTAAATGTGATGTATAATTTGTAATATCTGCCTTGACTTGTGATAAAATAAAACCCAAAGAACGATTTTGTTTTATTATAGATAGATATTTATCATATACAGTTTTAGAGATAAAATGCTCTTGTATCTCTTTGTGAAAATAGACTTTTAGATTGTTTGGAAAACCATGCTCTTTGAGTATTCCAATATGTATAACATTTAACTCTTCATAAAGTGGTAAAATACGCCATTCTTCTAACATTGATTGAGAGATTTCTAAACTCAATGACAGATCAATAGCAATTTTATCAATATCGACATCTTTCATAAAAAACCTAGAAAGAGTAGTGGCTGGGGTAGAAGGATTCGAACCTACGAGTGCATGGACCAAAACCATGTGCCTTACCACTTGGCGATACCCCAATCTTTTGGTTGCGGGAGCCGGATTTGAACCAACGACCTTCGGGTTATGAGCCCGACGAGCTACCAAACTGCTCTATCCCGCGATATTTAATATTGGATGGGGTAGAGGGATTCGAACCCCCGAATGATGGTACCAAAAACCATTGCCTTACCGCTTGGCCATACCCCAATATTTTGTTACACTTAGTTTGTGTGGACGGCATTATATACAAAAAAAATATTAATGTCAAGGGTTTCTTTTAAAAAAATAGTATAATAACGACTATTTATAAAAAAAGGTAAAAATATATATGTCAAATGAAGCATTAAAACGAGTAGAGAGAGCTATATCAGAGATAAAAAAAGGTCACATGATTATTATGATGGATGATGAAGATAGAGAGAATGAAGGTGATTTGGTTTATGCCGCAACTTTTTCTACCCCTGAACTTGTAAATTTTATGGCAAAAGAGGCTAGGGGACTGATATGTACACCTGTTACTAGAGCTATTGCCAAGAAATTACATCTAATACCTATGGTTAGTAATAATGTCTCAAACCATGAAACAGCATTTACAGTATCTATTGATTCTGTGACAGCTGAAACTGGTATATCAGCTTTGGAACGAGATGATTGTATCTCTAAACTAGCTAATCCATTAACAAATCCTGAAGATTTTGTTCGTCCTGGTCATATATTTCCTCTAATAGCCAAAGATGGTGGTGTATTAGTTAGAACAGGACATACAGAAGGTTCTGTAGATATATGTAAACTAGCAGGTTTAGCACCTGTTGGAGTTATTTGTGAAATTATCAAAGATGATGGTAAAATGGCAAGACATGATGACCTTGAAATTTTTTCAAAGAAACATAATATGCCTATAGTTTACATCTCTGATTTAGTTGAATATCGTCTAGCTAATGAAAAACTAGTAGAATGTATTAATAAAAAAAAGATAAACTTAATGGGTATGCAAGTAGAAAAAATAAATTATGAAGACCATTTAGGACGAATTCACAAAGTTATTAAATTTGGAGATATAGATAATATTGCCAATGTTAAGTTTCATAATGTAGGATTAGATGTTGATTTAATTATAAATTTAAATCGTTTTGATACAATGAAAAATTCATTAGATTACCTAAAAACTAATGGAGGAATACTTATATTTTTGGATACGAAAGTAATATCAAAAGAACAAGCAAAAGAGTTTGGAGTAGGAGCTCAAATTTTAAAAGATTTGGGTGTAAAACATATTAAACTACTTACTTCTAATTTAGAGACAGAATTTATAGGATTGGCAGGTTTTGGATTGGATGTTGTAGAAAAGATACAATTATAATAACTTTTTTATTTGTTTTTATGATAAACTTACCTTTATAATTTATATAGCATAAAAACTTATGCTATAAATAAATAAAAAAGGAAATAATACCATGTCAAAAGAGATATTTAACCCAAACTTAGAACAATTCCACAATTCTCCAATTCCAAATATGGAGGCTTATCACTCTTTAGTAAAAGAATTTGAAACTAATTATGAAGAAACTTGGGCAAAATTTGCTAATGAGAAAATAGATTGGTTTAAACCTTATGATACTATATTAGATAAATCAAATGCACCATTTTATAAATGGTTTAGTGGAGGAGAACTAAATGTAGCTCATCAATGTATTGATAGACACTTAGCTACCAAAAAAAATAAAGCAGCAATTATTTTTGAGGGGGATAATGGTGACCAACAGATACTAACCTATAGAGAACTAGCTTATGAAGTAAATAAAACAGCCAATATGTTTAAAAATGAGTTTAGTGTAAAAAAGGGTGATAGAGTAGTAGTCTATATGCCAATGATACCAGAGTCGGCTGTTGTAATGTTAGCTTGTGCTAAGATAGGGGCTATTCACTCTATTGTATTTGGTGGATTTAGTGCTGAAGCCCTTAGAGATAGAATTATAGATGCAGAGGCTAAACTAGTAGTTACTGCTGATGGTGCTTTTAGAAAAGGTAAACCATATATGCTAAAACCTGTGGTTGATAAAGCTTTAGAGAGTGGATGTGAATGTGTTAAAAAAGTATGTGTAGTAGAACGAAATGGTGAAGATATTGATTGGATAGCAGGACGAGACTATGCCTATAATGAACTTATCAAATCTCAATCTCCAAAATGTGAAGCAGAGTCTATGGAGAGTGAAGACCCTCTATTCTTATTATATACAAGTGGAAGTACAGGAAAACCCAAAGGTGTTCAGCACTCAACAGCAGGATATATCTTGTGGGCTCAAATGACTATGGAGAGGGTATTTGATATAAAAGATAATGATACCTATTGGTGTACAGCTGATATTGGTTGGATTACAGGACATACATATATAGTCTATGGACCATTATCGGCAGGAGCTACAACTGTGATGTTTGAAGGTGTTCCTACTTTTCCTGATGCAGGAAGATGTTGGAAAATGGTAGAAGAGTATCAAATTAATCAATTCTATACAGCACCAACAGCTATAAGACTACTTCATAAAATGGGTGCAGATGAGCCTAGTAAATATGATTTAAGTTCACTTAGAGTTTTAGGGACAGTAGGAGAGCCAATTGACCCACCTGCATGGAAATGGTATTATGAAGAGGTTGGAAATTCCAACTGCTCTATTGTTGATACATATTGGCAAACTGAAACAGGAGGACATATGATTTCTCCTATACCATCAGCTACTCCCATTAAACCAGCATGTGCTACATTTCCTCTACCTGGAATTAAAGCAGAAATTATAGAAAAAGATGGAACACCAACACCAGTTGGAGAGAAAGGCTTTATGTGTATTACAAAACCATGGCCTAGTATGATACGAACTATTTGGAATGACCCTGATAGATTTATCAAATCATATTTCGGAGACTGTAAAAAAGATGGCAAGGCTGTCTATTTCACAGGTGATGGTGCAATGATAGATGAAGATGATTATATCACAATCACAGGACGAACAGATGATGTTATCAATATATCAGGTCATAGAATGGGAACAGCAGAAGTCGAAGCAGCAATTAAAAAACATCCAAATATAGCATCTGTTGCAGTTGTAGGTAAACCTCATGAGATAAAAGGTGAGGGAATTTTTGCTTATATAGTACTCAAATCAGTCCCTACAGAACATAAGGATGAGGTAGCAGATGATTTAGAAACTATGAAAGAGATAAATGGTATTATCAAAAATGAGATAGGAGCTATCGCTTTATGTGATGGTATGGCTTTTGTTCCAGATTTGCCAAAAACTCGTTCAGGTAAAATTATGAGACGAATTTTAAGAAGTATTGTAAAAGGTGAAAAGATAACACAAGATACCTCTACACTTGAAGACCCAAGTATAGTTTCTACTATTGAAGAGATTATTCAAAGTTTATAGCTCTATATAGAAAAAGTATTTTTTAAAAAAAATACTTTTTTGAATATTAAACTTATCTTTCTATAATTTGCCAAGGTAGTCCTTGTTTATTTAGCTCATTCATAAATGGGTCAGGGTCAAATTCTTCTATATTAAATACTCCCTTTCCATTCCAAATTCCTTCTAATATTAATTTTGCTCCAATCATAGCAGGAACACCAGTAGTATAACTAACAGCTTGGCTCATTACCTCATCATAACATTTTTCATGGTCACTTACTTGATAGATATATACGGTTTTCTCTTTTCCATCTTTTATCCCTTTAGCATAGATACCTATATTTGTCTTACCTTTAGTTCTTTTGCCTAAACTAGCAGGGTCAGGGAGTAGGGTAGCTAGAAACTCCATAGGTACTATCTTTTGTCCTTTATGTTCGATTTCTTTAATATTTAGCATTCCTACATTTTCAAGACATCTCATATGAGTTAGATAACTTTCTGAAAATGTCATAAAAAATCGTATCCGTTTTAGACCTTTGATATGTTTAATTAATGATTCCATCTCTTCATGATAGAGCAAATAACTATCTCGTTCTCCTATCTCAGGATATGCCCAAACTTGTTTTATTTCCATAGGTTTAGTCTCTATCCATTTTCCATTTTCCCAATATCGCCCATTGGCACTAACCTCTCGCAGATTTATTTCAGGATTAAAATTGGTTGCAAATGGGTATCCATGGTCTCCTGCATTGCAATCTAATATATCTATAGTATGTATCTCATCAAAATAATGTTTCTGTGCATAAGCACAAAATAGATTAGTCACTCCAGGGTCAAATCCACTACCTAATAATCCCATAATACTTGCTTCTTTAAATGCTTCATTTTTAGCCCACTGTTCTTTGTACTCAAATTTGGCTGTATCTGGATGTTCATAATTAGCAGTATCAAGATAATCTATACCACATTTAATACATGCATCCATAATAGTTATGTCTTGATAAGGCAATGCTACATTTATAACAATATTAGGCTCAACCTCATCAAACAGTTTGACTAATTCATCAACCAAATTAGCATCTACTTGTGCTGTTTGGATTTTTATACCTATTTTTTTCTGTATATTATCTGCAATACTCTTACATTTACTCACTGTTCTACTTGCGAGTATAATATTACCAAAAATATTATTATTCATAGCACATTTAAATGCAACTACATTACCAACGCCACCAGCACCGATTATTAGGGTTTTGTTTGACATATCTGTTCTCCTTATTTTATGAGAATTCTATCACAAATATAATAAAAAAGATAGAGGGATATTAATTAATATTATAAAATAATTTTAGTTTATTTTTATTATAAAAGATGTATAATATACTATTCTAAACGATAGGAGGTTAAAAAATGTTAAAAATTTCATATCAAGGGATTGCAGGTGCATATTCTCATTTGGCATGTTATAGTTATTTTGGAAAAGATATAGAATGTATAGGTACAGAAACATTTGAAGATGCAATGGCTTTAGTAGAGGAAGAAAAAGCTGATTTTGCATTAATACCTATCGAAAACAAAACAGCTGGTAGAGTTAGTGAGTTTTATGGATTAATTCCACAAATGAAACTACAAATTATAGGAGAACATTATCAGAAAATAGAACATTATCTATTAGGAGTAGAAGGTAGTCGTATTAAAGATATAGAGTATGCTTATTCTCATCCTCAAGGATTAGCTCAATGTAGAGAAAATCTCAAAAATCTTAGAATAAAACCTGTTGCACAATTTGATACAGCAGGTTCAGCAAAAGAGATTAGTCAACTTCAAAATATTAAAATAGGGGCTATAGCTTCATCTTTAGCAGGAGAGATATATGGATTAAAGGTTCTTAAAGCAAATATACAAGACCAAAAAGATAATTTTACAAGATTTATCATTTTATCTAATAAGCAAGAAATTGAAATTAAATCTAATACAGAATATATAACATCTATTATATTTAAAGTAAAAAATATTCCATCAGCACTATATAAAGCAATTGGAAGTTTTGCACATAATAATGTTAATATTTTAAAAATAGAGAGTTATATTCCATTAGGAAAACTAAAAGAAAGTCGTTTTCATATAGATGTAAATGGTTCAATGGAGAGTAAATGTGTAAAAGACTCAATAGATGAACTTCAAAAATATGTAACTAAATTTAAAATATTAGGAACTTATAAAAAAAATCGTAATCTATATTAATATGAAAAAATTAACAATCGAAAATAAAGAGTTTAGTCTCAAGGATATTAAGCAACTCTATCCAGCAGTACTTGTCAAAACAGGTTATAAGGAAGAGACAACAGAGATGAGTTTAGAGTGGATAGATACAGAAGCTAAAGGAAGAGTAGAGATAGCAGGGTATGGATTATTTATATCAATAAATGAAGATAAATATTCATTTTTATATGACACTAGAGAAGAGTTAAATAGTGCAATTGGATTAATAGCAAAACAGATAAATAGTTAATAAATTAACTAATATTAAAAACTGTTTTTATATATTTAATTTGAAATAAAAATAATAAGTAAAGTAATATATTTATTTTAAATTAAGTTGTATCTTATATCTTATAATCTATAATTAAATTAATAATTTATTTTATTTTAATAATTAATTTGAAAGGATATATAATGAGAATAGAACATAAAAACAACTTATTGAAAATTGCAATTGAATATGGATGTAAAACAGCAAAAGACCTTGCAAATTTTTTAAGAGAGTATAATCCTGAAATAGTATTTAATGATAAAGCAAAAGAGTTAGTATATATATCTGCTTTTAGATAGAGTTTACTCAACTCTCTCTTTTACGATAAAACTCCTCTTTGAATTGCTTAAATCTATTTTTTAATATAGCATCTCTCATCTGTTTCATTAGGTTCAAATAATAATAAAGGTTATGGATTGTTCCTAACCTAAAATATGTAATCTCTCTAGCACGGAATAGATGATTTAGATATGCTTTGGAGTAGGTTTTACAAACCATACAACCACATTCAGGGTCAAGGGGTTGGTTATCTTCTTTAAATCTTGCAGCTTTAATATTGACTTTACCATAAGTCGTAAATAGAGTTCCATTTCTAGCATTTCGTGTTGGCATGACACAATCAAACATATCTACACCTCTTTCTACATTTTCAACTAAATCTTCGGGTGTTCCTACACCCATAAGGTATCTAGGTTTATCTGTTGGCATAAACTGTGTAGTCCACTCTACAGTAGAGTACATATCATTATTACTCTCACCCACAGACAGTCCTCCAATAGCAAATCCATCAAAATCCAAAGCACACAACTCTTTGGCTGATTTTTCTCGAAAAGCTTTGTCTGTTCCACCTTGGATAATTGCAAATATATTTTGAACTACTCCTATACCTTTTTTTTGATTGGCTCGATGATACTCTATAGACTTCTCTGCCCAACGAGTAGTTCGCTCTATACTAGCTCTAATACGCTCTTGCGTAGCAGGTAAAGCTACGAGGTCATCTAGTATCATCATAATATCTGAGCCTAAATTATACTGAATATCTAAAACCTTTGTTGGTGTAAAGTAATGTTTACTCCCATCAATATGACTTCTAAATGTGATACCGTTTTCATCTATTTTAGCATTATCAGATAGAGAAAAAGCTTGAAATCCACCACTATCAGTTAAAAAACTTTTAGGAAACTTGGTAAATCCATGCAGTTTACCCATTTTATTTATAATCTCATCACTAGGTCTTAAATATAAATGATAGGTATTACCCAATATTATTTGTGGTTTGATAAAAGTCTCTAGGTCAGTTGCATCAAGTGCTTTGACAGCTCCAACTGTACCAACAGGCATAAAAACAGGGGTATGTATGGTTGAATGAACTGTTTTAATGGTACATGCTCTTGCTTTACCATCAATATTATCTATTTTAAAATCCATTATATATAACTATCCTTATTAAAAAAATGCTATTATATCTAAAAAATCTAGGTAACTATTCAGCCCCATCAGCAACAAAGAAAGGCAACTCCCCTTTAAATAGGAGTTCCAAGGCTAAAGAAGAAGAGACATTATGCTTATGACAAGTAGAAAGATAGCTTCTAACTCTACAAAATATTTCAGCCCCTTTTG
>CAZNJD010000011.1:0-35175 GCA_964573285.1 uncultured Sulfurovum sp.
TATGAAGTTTGATGCTAATGGTATGCCTGTTCGTAGTTGTGGCGTATAAATAAATAAAAAATAGGAGAAAAATATGGATATGTTACTCTTTGGGGGATTCCCCTATGTTGCATTGGTTGTTTTTATGATAGGAACAATCTATAGATATGGTCATGGGTTTAAATACTCATCACTATCCTCTCAGCTTTTAGAGACCGAGAAGCTATTTTCAGCCTCTGTAGCTTTTCACGCAGGAATTATTATGATATTCTTAGGACACCTGCTCGGATTTTTGTTCCCATCACTCTTCTCTTCTTTTGGAGGAGGAACACTAGTAATACTAGAGACTATGGGTGTTATCTTTGGAGTCTTGGCTATTATCGGTTTGGTTCTGCTTTTTATCAGAAGACATACTAATGATAGAATTAAAGTGGTTACTAATAGAATGGATACAGTGATTGAAGCAATGCTTATCATTCAGTTTATCTTGGGTGTAGTTATTGCAATTGGTAGTAGATGGGGACTTAGTTGGTATGCTTCTGATATGGTTCCTTATCTACACTCTATCTTTACCTTTACTCCTGATATTAGTGCTATCGTGGTGCTTCCTTGGATTGTAAAAACACATATTGTATTAGCATTTGCTATTATCTTATTAGTACCATTCTCCAGATTGGTTCACTTCTTAGTAGCACCTTTCCACTACATTACAAGACCATTTATTGTAGTTAGATGGAACTGGAACAGAAAAACAGTACGAGACCCAAAAACATCTTGGGATGATATACGAAGACCAACAAACAATTAAACCCGTAGGGTGCGTTTGCTAACGCACCTATATTAAAAACAAAGGAGACCAATGAATACCGTAGCAGAAATAGAAGAGATAAACATAGGAGAGGCAGAGATGTCCCCTTTCTCACCACCAAGTGCCTATGATGCCCCAAAAGAAGAAGAGGTAGCATATGAAGATATGCACCCACTTTTGCAACAGCTTATGGATGAACACAAAGCCTACTCTGATAAACTAGAGATGTTTGAAGAGACCATTATGCTAATAGAGGGTGGACAAATAGACAAAGAGATAGATGCAAGACTTAGAGAGTTTTTTGCCTATATGGATGAAGAGGTTATCCCACACAACAGAGAAGAAGAGAAAGCACTCTTTCCTGCTATTAGCAAAAAGATGCTACAGGATGGCAAACACTCCAAAGGGGCAGATAAGTTTAATGTAATAGATGTACTCGAAGATGAACATGTCAAAATCATCCAAATGGTATCTGTGACATTTAATATGTTTGCTCTATTTGTAAGAATTCCTGATGAGAGAAGTCGTATTATGATTTTGGATGTGGCACTCAACCAAGCCAAAGAGTTACTAGAGCTACTTAAACTTCATATCTATCGAGAAGATACGATTATCTTTAGTTATGCTAATCGAAATCTTTCTGTTGATGAGTTAAATCAAATTTAATTGTATGAATAATATTTCAGTTAAAATTAAAGTAGTTATGGGTATTTTTTTTCAAGAAAAACTATAGTATAAACTTATAAATAAACTTAATATAGAGATAAAGATAGATAATCTTATCTCTAAAAAAAAGATATAAAATAAAGGAAGTAATTTGATATACCTAGAACGAGTGGCACTAGAGATAAAAAATGTTGGTTTGTATAATTTAATTTTACAAGATGTAGAAAAAATAAGAGAAAAAAACATCTAACTAAAGATGAAATTTTAGAAACCATAACAAAGGGGATTTAAGAGTATTTGAAGTGGAAAAAAAATCAACTAAATTGAGTAAAGTTATGAGTTTTTAGGTAGATATGGTTATATTGGAATTGCAAAAAAAAATAGATAATAATCTAAAAGATGGCAAATACAAAGATGATGCTAAAAAAGAAGTTTTCTATAAAATCCTCTCATATTTTCTCAATAAGTATGGAGAAGATAGATTATTGAAGGTAGCTTTTCAAAAGAGATTTAATACTTTTAATAAATATAATAGAAATCAACATCAATTCAGTTCACTATCTTTTAGAACTCAAAGCAGAATTAAACATACAATAGTCAATAAAACCAAAATAAAAGAGTAAAATCAAATAAAGATAAAATCTTAGGAGTTGATATAAATATTAAACATAATCTGTTTGCAACTTCTGATGAAAATATAGAGATAGATATTGTTTATTATGTGCTAGTTTTAGTGACTCTGCTTGTAAAAGCAAATATTAAAGCTAAAGAATAATTTAATTACTACTAATCCTTCAAAGATTTATAGAGTTTTAAACTCCATAAATCTTTTTGAAAATTATCATTCCTAAAAATGTAGCACCCAAACACAAAAATATATTAAGACCAATATTTCCTACTGCCTTGCCCCATAATCCCTCTTGTATCATAAATAGTGTCTCCCAAGAGAATGTTGAGAAAGTTGTCAATGCTCCAAGAAGTCCTGTCACGAATATTGCTTTTTGATGTATAGATAGATTAATATGTTGAAAATATAAAAACAAAAAGCCTATTATGAAACTACCTAATATATTAACCCCTAATGTTCCAAAAGGAAATAATGAAGCTGAACTCTTTTGAATCCAGCCTGATATTGTGAAGCGAAATATTGCACCCAAAAATCCACCTATGCCAACAGCTATAAATATTCCTAAATTTATCATTGTTGTACAAATTGCCAATCATCACTATTTTTTTCAAATGCTTCTGTTTTCTGTTTGAGTAGAATATTTATAATATCTAACTCTTTTTGAAGTGACTTATCTTTTAATATCTGCATTTGACTTATATAAATTTTTCTAAACATTTGAAAAAGTTTTTTGTATCCATCTGAAACTCTTAGTTTACAAGATTTTCTCTCCCATGTTTTGATTGTTGGATATATGGGTCGTTTTGGAGGGAAAATCATACATCTTTTCATAATAGTTATATAATCTTGCATTATCCATTTAACATTATCATTACATCCTGCTCTTGCATCAATTAGCCAATTTTTCATAATAGTTACAAAATCACTAACCAAAATAGCTTTTTGGATACCACTATTGTCATAATATACATTTTTTTTATGATTAAATGAGATACTCTGCTTATTGGAAAATGGTTTACCGTTAACATTAGTATAACTAACTTTTAGTTTAATATCATCAGAACCTTTTCCTATCTTTTTGAGTTTTAAAAGTATCACGCCACCTTTAGTTTGACTATTTTCTGTAGCAGAAGGAAAAAGAGTATTAACTCTCATAATCTCACCAGTTGCCAGTTTGGCATCAGGAGAACCATATACTGCATCTATCTTATATTTATTACTATCTAGTTGGAGTTTTAAATCATAAACTAATGGAGTTACCATATAATCAAACTCTTTATCTAATAGTTTTTTAAACTCAGTTGATGAGTGAACAGAGAAATAGTTTGCACCTTTTGTTTTAGATACATACTCCACTAAATCGTTATTAAAATCAACGCCAATACCTATAAATGTGGTGTGTATTCCTCTCTTAGAGGCCTTTTTTGCCATTCCAAATAGCTTATCTTTTCGTAGTTCACCACTATTTGGCATAGCATCAGTTAAAAATACTATTCTATTTTCGTAATCTTTATTTAAATCAATAGTATCAAATAATTTTAGTCCCTCTTGATAACCTGCACTCCAATTTGTTCCACCTTGCTCTTTGAGTGCTAAGATATGGTCTCTAATTGCTTTTTTGTTTGTGCCTCTTACTAATCTTAATGGTTTTGCTGTATATGCTCTATGGTCAAAAAGTGCAATCCCAACTCTATCATCATCTTTTAGGTGAGAAAGCATTGCAACTATAGACTCATTGGCTATAGTCATCTTTTTTTTGCTTTTTTTCTCCTTGTTCTCTACTTTATTGCCACTTTTATCATAATAGTAACTATCAAAACCTGCACTCATAGAGCCAGATATATCCAATACTATTACTAAATTTAATTTTTTCCGTTTAAAATCTTTTGCATCAATTCCAGAATTAAGTCCAACTGATAAGAAATACTCCTCTTCATTTGAAAAATTATTAACTCTTTTTGCCGATGAATAACTAGGACAAAATAGTGATTTGCACTCTTTGCCTCCTAAACCTGTATCAAAATAGTGATTATAAAACTGTCCCTCATAAGTGATAGAGTCTAATTTTGGTAGATAACCATTTTCTATATTGGCTTTAAAATTATTGGTATCTTTAGCTCCACCTACTGACATGCCAAGTTTAGAACCAAGAGATTTTGGAGCTATCGCTCTACTCATACCTATTCGTTTAGAACCTATAACAGCACCAACAGGAGATAATAATAGACCATCTTCCATAACTCGTGTACCATTATACTCCCAATCATCAGTAGCATTTATATCCACTTTTTTACTCATAGCATTCAGAAGTGTTACACTTATTAGCAATATTATAAATATAAGCTGTTTCATTTGTATATCCTTTTGTTTTAATTATATTATAACAGAATTTTTGAATTTATGCTTTATAGTTTTTGTCTCTAACACTCATCTGTTTACTTTTTTCATCCATATATATATCAAATATATCTATAGATTTTAGAAGACCACTTAATTTTTTATATCCATAATTAATAGGAGAAAAAGAGCTATTATTACTGATATAAGCTCCCATATCTGCTAAATTTGACCATCCAAACTCATCCATTGTTTGACTATGAGCATTTTTCAAAATATTCAATAACCATTTATCAGATTTTAAATCTTTAGATTGTTTTTTGATTTGATGGGTTGTTTCCATATTTGGAGTAGTACTATTTTCTGTAAGATTTTCTGTAAAAATGAATTGAGAACATGCAGCCATAAAAGCTTTGGGTGTTTTTTTCTCCCCAAAACCATAAACTTTAATGCCCTCTTGTTGAACACGCATCACGACAGGAGTAAAATCACTATCACTAGTAGCAAATGCAAAAGCATCTATCTGTTTGGTATGCAACATATCCATAGCATCAATTGTCATCAAAATATCTGTTGCATTTTTATTTTTGCTATAATCAAACTGTTGTATAGGTTTAATAGCAAATGCTAAGAGTTTCTCTTCCCAGTTTTTTAGATTATCTTTTGTCCAGTTTCCATATGCTTGACGGATATTAACTACTCCATATTTACTAAGCTCATTGATAATCCCCTCTAATGCTCTATGAGAAATATTATCACTATCTATAAATAGAGCTATATGTTCTCTATTTTTCATTAATTAAGCTCTTTTGGTTGATAATAGGTCATGGTAGAGCGACCAAATTTTTTGCGTTTGCTCTGCTCCAATGCACCAATCTCTTTAGGCATATCAAGTTTACTCATATGTTCAACTATAACCATTGCACAAAAAGAACTATCTATTTTTTCTATCAAAGATATTGTTTTATTATAAACATCATCCATTCCATCACGAGTAGAAAATGGTGGGTCAAAGTAAAAATATGTCTTCTCTTTATTATGTTTAAGCATATCTAGCACCATATCAAATTTCTCAAAACTATCACCAAAAAAATGATGACATCTGCTAGGGTCAAGTTGTTTGATATTTTGTTGTAAAACTTTATATGCAATCTTGTTATGTTCTATAAAATAACACTCTCCTGCTCCACGGCTCAATGCTTCAAGTCCAATAGAGCCACTTCCTGAAAATACCTCTACAAAGTTTTTATCTATAATATCAAACTGTAGAGTATTAAATAGAGACTCTCTTAAAATACCTTTGGAACTTCTAGTTGTTGAGATATTTGGTATCTCTATAAACTTACCTTTGTATTTGCCACCAATTATTTTTGTTCTGAAATTTTGCTCTTTTTTCAATTTATATCTTTTTAATTTTATTATATCTAATTTAAGATAATTTTTTACGAACAATTGGTAAAAGTTTCTCTTTTATCTCTTTGGTTGTCCGTTTAAATAACTCAAAATCCACTCCTATAGGCTCTTCAAAACTAACAGAAATTATCTCAACTCCTTTTGAAAACTTATCTGTAATATCATTTATAGTATCACTTACTATTATAACTAAATCAAACTCTATATCCAAAAGCTCATCCAAATTTTTAGAATGATAAGAATCAATCCATGCATCTTCTAATTGGAGAGCTTTTATACTATTTGAGTCAATCTCTCCTATTGGCTTCACTCCTGCACTATAAGCTCTAATACTGTTTAAATATCTATTTATCAATGCTTGTGCTATAATAGAGCTAGTACTATTAGCTCTATCAATAATTAATACTTTTTTCATTAAAAATCCTTATATATTATAAATAAAGCATGAATAATAACATTAATAAACATTGAAACAGATATAAATGATAAATTAACTTTTTAAATAAAGTAAACTTATAGAGTATAATTAGGGTATAATTAGTGATAATATAATAAAAATTAGGAGAGATAATATGATAGATGTAAAAAAAGAGTTAAGCAGTGAACAACATACTCTATATATAGAAACAATTCCTGAACACAAAAGGGTTATCAATAAAGAAAAAAATATTTATGAGGTAACACCTAAACACAAAAGATATAGAGTTTATATAGGAAGATTTTTTGAACTAAAAAAAGGGTTACACTCTGTATTTAATGGATTAAGAGAAGCTACAAGCAAAGATTATTTGGAACTTATGATAAACTCTGGTGGTGGACTTGTTAATGAGGGTCAACAATTCTATAATCTTATGGAATCTAAATTTTACAAAAGAACTATATCTTATCTGGATAACAAGGGGTATAGTATGGGTGCATTACTATTTTGTATGGCAGAGAAAAGGGTAATATATCCATATTCTGATTTAATGTTTCATACCTATTCTCATGGCTCTCATGGCAAAGGTGGAGAGGTAAAAACGCATGTTGACCATACTTCTAAAAAACTAGAAAAATTTTTCTATGACCTTATCGTCAAAAAAGGATTTTTGAGTCAAAAAGAGTTTGAAAAAATGCTAATTGGACAAGATTACTGGATGGATGCAAAAGAGCTTTGCAAAAGAGGAATTGCTACTCATGTAATTACAGAAGGTAGAGAACTTAAAGCCAAAGAGTATCTAAAAAAGATAAAAAAACAAAAAAAACAGAAAAAAGTAGAAAAGTTTAAAAAAATAAAAGAACCAATAGAAAAAAATAAGATAAAGGATAAATAAAAGTGGCTCCGGATGCTGGATTCGAACCAGCGACCAAGTGATTAACAGTCACCTACTCTACCGCTGAGCTAATCCGGAACAGATAAAAAGAGATTATAAAAAAGTGGCTCCGGATGCTGGATTCGAACCAGCGACCAAGTGATTAACAGTCACCTACTCTACCGCTGAGCTAATCCGGAACAAATTCTTTCAAATTATCACGATTTGTTGGAGTGAGATTATAGACAAAAAACTCTTGAATGTCAAGAGTTTTTTCTGATTTTTAATCATTTATCACAAAAAAATCATAACCACTACTGTTTATAACTTTGAGTTGAGTATCTTTTAACATCTGTTTAAGTAGAGTTTTACTCTGCTTATCAAAAAGTACCTCTATATCCTCCTTAGTCAATGGGCGTTTTCTTATTGTATCTAATATTTCATCTTCACTATAATAAGAGGGTTGGTTATTGACTTTTTTTCTTGATGCTATATATATAGGTAGAGTAGAGCTAAATTGCAATGATATATCTCGCAACTCTTCATAACTCAATGCCTCTACTTTATAAGCAGGTGGTCTATCTATAGTTCCTATATCTATGCGTGTTGGATTTAATTTCAATAAAAAATTATTTAAAGCTTTTATCTCTTCTCTTTTATCATTAATTGTTTTGACAATTAACACTTCTATAATAAGTGGATTATTATATCTCTTTCTAAATTTAAACATACCCTCTCTTATATTTTCGATAGTTATATTACTATATGCTCTATCAAGCCTTTTTAAACATTTGGATGTAGCACAATCTAAAGAGAGTTTAACTTTATCAAAAAGTATAAGAGCATCTTGAACTTTAGGATTATTGATACTACTTCCATTTGAGAGTACTAGGGTTTTTATATCTCCTTTTATCTTATTGAGTTCTATCATTAACTCTTGGAGATATGGATATAGTGTAGGCTCACCATTGGCTGTAATAGTAATTACATCTATATCTTGATGTGTTTTTAATGATTCCCTAAGTGCTATTATAATCTGTTCTACAGATATAATATCTTCATACTTATCTATAGTTTCAGCAGGTTCTAACTCACAATAGAGACAATCAAAGTTACACTGTTTCTTAGTGGGACTCAAATCAATACCTAATGACTTACCAAATCGTCGTGAATTTATCGGACCAAATATTATATTCATATTTATATTACCTTGTTTTATTCTAATTATAACAATATATTGCAAACTTATAGATTATATAAAATTAATAAATTAATTTATTTATATAAAAAGTTTATATTACTTTATTTGATATAATTAGTTTCAATTAATCTAAAAGGATAAAAATGAACAATGTGTTAAAACTATCAGCAATTGCCATATCGACAATGTTTTTAATCATAGGATGTGTAGAGGATAAACCAAAAACAGATGAAGCAGTACATAATACAAAACATGCAGAACACCAACATAAACATTGGGGATATAGTGGAGATGTAAATCCAGCTCATTGGGGAGAGTTAGATGAAAAATTCCATATGTGTTCAGAAGGAAAACAACAAACACCTATTAATGTAGTAGCAACCAAAGATATAGAGTTACCTCCACTAGATTTCAAATATACAAAAGGTTCTAAAAGTATAATCGATAATGGTCACACTGTTCAAGTAAATGTCAAATCAGGAGATATTTTCAATATTGATGGCGTACCATATGAACTTAAACAGTTTCATTTCCATACACCAAGTGAAAATCATATAAATGGGAAATCTTTTCCACTAGAGGCACACTTTGTTCATGCAACCAAAGATGGAAAATTAGCTGTAGTTGCTGTAATGTTTAAAGAGGGAACAATGAATTCTACCCTAACCAAAATCATTAAATCATTTCCACTAAAAGAGAACAAAGAGACCCCATTAAACTTTTCAGAAGCATATCTAAATGTAGTTATGCCTATAAATAAAGATTATTATAAATTTATGGGTTCATTAACTACACCACCATGTAGTGAACAAGTTAAATGGTTTGTATTAAAAACACCACAAACAGCATCAAAAGCACAAATAGAAGCAATACACAAAGAGATAAATAAACAAAATAATAGACCAATTCAAGCTACTAATGGTAGAGAGATAGATGAATAATTATAAATAAAAGAGATAATATAATGAGATTTTCATTTGTAACACTTTTCCCCAATATTATAAAAGGATACTTCTCTGCTTCTATATTATATAGAGCTATAGAGAGTGAGCTTATATATGTTGATTATGTAAATCCACGAGACTATACTATAGATAAGCATAATCGTGTTGACAAACCTATGGTAGCTGGAGGAGCTGGTATGTTAATGACACCTCAACCTCTTTTTGATACTATTGATGCAATTAAAGATAGCTCAATAGATGCTTATGTAATAGTTGCTACACCCGTGGGGAAACCATTTAGTCAAAATGATGCAAAGAGACTCTCTACCAAAAAGCATATAATATTTGTCTCAGGACGATATGAGGGGATAGATGAGAGATTTATAGAACAAAGAGCTGATGAACTCTTTTCTATAGGTGATTTCGTACTTACGGGTGGAGAATTACCTTCTATGGTGATGTGTGATGCTATTGCTAGAAATATAGATGGAGTGCTTGGAAATAGTAATTCATTGAGTGTTGAGAGTTTTGAGTTGTCATCTTTGGAAGCACCATCCTTTACTAAACCAAAAAATTATTCTAAAAGCGAACCACCTTCAGAGTTTCTAAAGGGAAATCACGCTAAAATCTCGGACTTAAAAAATGCGATGGCTAGATGTAAGACTAAATATTTTAGACCAGATATGCATAACGAACTCAAATTGAGTGAGAGAAAATATAAAGGTAAATCATGAGAAATAGATATATTGAGCAGTTTGAACAAGCACAATTAGAAAATAAAAGTGTTCCAGAGTTTAGAGCAGGAGATACACTTAGAGTTGCTGTTAGAATTAAAGAGGGTGAAAAAGAGAGAGTTCAGAACTATGAAGGTGTATGTATTGCACTAAGAGGAACAGGAACAGGTAAAACTATGATGGTTAGAAGAATTGGAGCTAACTCTGTTGGTATTGAGAGAATTTTTCCAATTTATTCTGATAGTATTGAAAGTATTACTGTACTAAGAAGAGGTAGAGTTAGAAGAGCTAAACTATTCTATCTTAGAGCATTAAAAGGTAAAAAAGCTAGAATTAAAGAGCTTAGAAGAAAATAATATATTTATTTCTCACACCTCTTATTTGAGGGATTTTATCCCTCAATTTCTCCTTAGAATTATTAATCAAAAATTTAAAAAATAGGAAAAATCGTGACAAAATATGTGCTTTTTGATACTGAAACAACAGGTAATCAAGATGAGGATAGAATAATTCAGATAGGTGCTATGGTAGTAGGTAGTAGAGGTAGTGTTGATGTTTATGATGAGTTATGTTCTAGTTCAGTTCCTATCAAGATAGAAGCAATGGAGGTGCATAATATTACTCCTGAACTATTAGAGGGCAAGGGTGATTTTAAAACTACTAGATTTTATAATGATTTACAAGAGTTAAATAGTGATAATAACTATTTAATAGCACATAATATTAAATTTGATTTAGGTATGTTGGAAAAAGAGGGATTTAAAAATCAGATGCAATTAATAGATACCTTACGATGTTCCAAACATCTATTTAATCAATCTCCTTATCATCGTTTGCAATATTTTAGATTTTCACTTGGATTATATAAGCTTGAAGTCAAAGAGGCACAGAAATATAATATTACTATAAAAGCACATGATGCTATAGGTGATGTCTTGGTTATGAAGTTACTTCTTTCTAAATTGGTATCTAAAGTCAAAGAGCATTATCCCCATATTCATCCTATGAGAAAATTAGTGGAGTTAACTAAACAGCCTGTACTACTTCAAGAGTTTAGATTTGGTAAGTATAATGGTGAGAAAATTGAAGAGATAGCCAGAAAAGATATGAGTTATCTTAAATGGATGTATAAAAATATGGATTTAGATGAAGATATGCAGTTTACTTTAGAGTATATTATGGAGAGATATAGCTAATATTCCACAGAAAATAGATATATTTACTATCAATAACAACTTTTCTATTCAATTAAGCCCAAAAGAGTATAATCAAACCAAAAAGAGTAAAAAATGAAAAAGCTACCTATAGGAAAAAGCGATTTTAAATCAATCATTCAAGATAATTTTTACTATATAGACAAAACCAATTTTATTAGTGAGGTTATAGATAATAGTGCCGATGTTATCCTACTCCCAAGACCCAGAAGATTTGGCAAAACTCTTAATCTTACTATGACAAAATATTTCTTTGATGTAGAAGAGGATAATAGAGAGCTTTTTGACAATCTAAATATCTCAAAAAATCAAGAGGCTATGAAGCATTGTGGCAAATATCCAATTATCTATATTACATTCAAAGATGTCAAAGAGAGTAGTTTTGAGTATAGTTATGAAAAGATAAAACGATTAATTAGTAATGAATTCAAAAGACACTCTAAAGCTATTATAAACTTAGATATAGATGAAATTGACAAAAAAAGAGTTCAAAAGATTATCAATGAGGAAGCATCAAGAGTTGATTATCATAATGGTTTTAAGTTTCTCTCATCTCTTCTAACTATTGCCTATAACCAAAAATGTATAATTTTAATAGATGAGTACGATACCCCCATTCAAACAGGGTTTTTACAAGGGTACTACGAAGAGATTAAAGAGTTTTTCAAAACTTTTATAGGAGCAGTTTTAAAAGATAATGATGTTAATGTCTATAAAGCAGTTCTTACAGGAATTTTACGAATATCTAAAGAGTCTATTTTTAGTGATTTGAATAATATAGAGGTCTATACTCTGCTAGATAGTGAGTTTAGTGATAAGTTTGGGTTTACTACTAATGAAGTCAAAAAACTATTATCAGATTATAATTTAATAGAGCAGTTTAAGGAGGTGGATAGATGGTATGATGGTTATTGCATTGGAGGTACGACTATTTTTAACCCTTGGTCTCTACTAAATTTTAGCAATCGAAAACGGTTTGATGTATATTGGGCAAATACATCATCTAATGAAATTATTAAAACGCTAGTTGAAAACTCTGATACATTTAGAGAGGATTTAAAATATCTACTTAATGGTAAAAGTTTAAAAAGAGTAATTAATCCAAATATAACTTTTAAAGATAGAGATTTCAATTTCAAAGAGGAGATGCTATACTCATTTCTATTTTTTAGTGGCTATTTAAAATATACAGCTAAAGAGTTCGTAGAAGGTGAGCATATATGTCAACTCTCTATTGTCAATCAAGAGTGTCAATATATTTTCAAAAAAATAATATCAAATTGGATTACAGATAGTTTTTCAAATAGAAAACTAAGGATTTTACTTAAATCACTAATAGAGGGAGATTTAGACATATTCGAAGAGTTATTTAGTGAGTTTATCAGAGATACAATGTCATTTTATGATACAGCCAAGAGTATAGAGTCTGTATATCATGCTTTTTTCTTGGGGCTTCTTGTCAATTTGGGTAATTACGAAGTTATATCCAATGAGGAGTCAGGATATGGCAGAGTTGATATTATGATTTTGCATAAAAAGGATAAAAAGAGACTAGCGTTAGTAATCGAGCTAAAAAAGATAAGGATGAAAGAGACAAAAGATAGTGCATTAGAGAGTGCTATTAAACAGATAGGAGATATGGAGTATATTGCCAAGGTTAAAAAGAGAGGGTATGATAATATTTTGAGCTTTGGAGTTGTGTTTGATGGTAAGAGAGTTTGGGTGAAGGAGGTTTAGAAATGTTCTATGTAAAAAATGGAAAATTAAACTTTTTTTAGACTATTATTTTTGATATATATCAATCAACTTATCTATCAATCTGTTAAAATACAATAAAAAGGAGTTATTTATTATGAGACTACTTATCATAAGTCTATTTATACTATCGTTAGGCTACTCAAAAGGGATAATCAAAGGAGAACAAGAGTATCCATTAGATAAATTCAAAGAGCAAAACAGTCAAATCATCAAAATGGTCGTATCTGAAATATCAAAAGATTTGCCTCAAAAGGTGGATAAATATACCACTATGACAAATATTAGAGATGAAAATCTAACTTTAATCTATATATTTGAGATAAATACAGGCTCAAAAAGTGATGAGGCAGTAATAAAAGATGATAAATATAGAATGCAAAAAGCAGTTACCAAAGGAGTATGTCAAAGTTCTAAAAGATTTTTAGATGCAAATATATCATTAGCTTATGAGTATAAAAGTGCAATTAGCAAAAAAGAATTATTTACATTCTTTATTGATAAACAAAAATGCAAAGAGCTGAAATATGACTAGATTTCTAAAACTATTTATTATCTCCTATGGACTTATTATATTGATAGGTTGTCAAGAGAAATCAAAAACAGCTGTAACAGAGGTACATTGGGATAGAGATATGTGTGCTAGATGTGTAATGGTGGTAAGTGATAGAAAAAATACCACTCAAGTAAGAAATCCCAAAAATGGTAGAACCTATATGTTTGATGATATAGGATGTATGGTACTATGGTTTAGAGACCATAAACAAAGTTGGAAAGACCAAGCTATAATATGGATAACCGATGCCAAAACAGGTAAATGGATAGATGCTAGAACTGCCTTTTATGATACTGAGAATATTACTCCTATGGCTTATGGTTTTTCTGCCCATAGTAAAAAAGAAGATATAGCCAAAGACCAAGAGATTATAAATTTTGAAGAGGTAGTTCGTAGGGTTTTAAAAATTGGAAAATAATTTTCCTAACTATTATGATTAAACTCTGGAACTATATCTTTTAATAATTGAGGTAAATTTTCATTCTCATTAACTAATCTTTCTATCTTTTTAAGTAGCTCTACATAATCAATAGGTGGGTTTTGAGATACCATAATAGAGCTATATTTGGTTTTTAAATCAGCATCATCTATTAATAGCTCCTCATAAAGCTTCTCTCCTGCTCTAAGACCTGTAAACTCTATATTAATATTATTTTTACCTGATAACTCTATCATCTTCTTTGCCAAATCAACTATTTTGATAGGCTCTCCCATATCTAATATAAATAGCTCTCCACCTTTAGCAATAGATGCTGCTTGAAGAACTAATTGACACGCTTCGGGTATCATCATAAAATATCGTGTAATATCCTTGTGAGTTACGGTGATATTTTTCCCTTGTGCAATTTGTGATTTAAATTTAGGGATAACAGAACCTGAGCTACCAAGTACATTACCAAATCGTACAGCTACAATTTCTGTATTATTTGAAGGAACAGCATGAGCATATAGTTCACAAACTCTTTTGGTAGTTCCCATAATATTAGTTGGTCTTACTGCTTTATCTGTTGAGATTAAAACTACCTTTTTTACATTATACTCTATAGATAAATCTATTATATTTTTTGTTCCAAATATATTATTATTTATAGCCTCTTTGATATTGGCTTCACACATTGGCACATGTTTATATGCTGCAGCATGTATTACAATCTCTGGTCTATATTTTCTAAATGTTTTATCTAACATAGACCTCTCTTGAACATTTTGCATAATAGCTATAGTTTTAGTTTGATTTATCTCCTCATTTATAGAGTATAGATTAAACTCACTATTATCAACTAATATTATCTGTTTAGCTCCAAATTTCTCGACTTGCCGAGAGAGTTCACTACCGATACTTCCCCCAGCTCCTGTAATCATAACTACTTTTCCTACTATAAAATTAGCAATAGTTTTTTGGTCTAAATCTTGTGGTTTTCGTGCTAGTAAATCTTCTATAGATATATCTGCTAGAGTTGGTTTATTATCTTGTAAGATTTGAGCTATTTTTATATCATTGATGCCCAACTCATTTAATTTTGTAAAAAGTTCATCTAACTCTTTTTGGGTTAACTTGTCAGCAATAATAATAGATTCTATATCCAATACCTCTATTATATTTACAATTGAGTTTTTGTGGTAAACGCGTAAATTCGAAAAATATGTACCAATTACATGTTTATTATTTGAAATTAATGCTATAGGATGATAAGATATATCTTGAGCCCATGCACTTTTGATAACCTGTATAGCTCTATCATTTGCTCCTATAATTAGTGTTCGTTTTTGAATATTAGATTGACCTCTCTCTATATATAACCTTTTGGATATTCGTATAAAACCTATAAAAAATAGTGATAAAAACAGATCAATAACAATAACACTTCGTGGAAATGGAAAAAAATAATCATTAAATATAAAAAATATTATAGCAAAAATAGAATAAGTACCTATATGAGCAAAAATAATTTGTCTATACTCTGTCAATCCAAAATAACGCCATGCTATAAAATAGATTTTGAATACAAAAAATAGAACTATTTTAATAGGTATTAATATAAACATCATGCTAAACATAGAGTCTAAAAAATTTGGAGGTATATGGAAATTGAACCGTAAAAGATATGATATAGATATAGTAGCTATAGATATAAAAACATCAAAGAAAATAAAAAATAGTATTCGTTTAAGTTGAGTTGGTTGAAAAAAAATATTTAGTAACATATCTGTTTAATAACCTCAACTACTCTATATAATTCATCTTGTGAAGCTGTAGGTGAAGGCAGACAAATCCCTCTATTAAACATATCTTCGCTAGTTCCATCTACAAAAGATTTACTCCCTTTAAATAGTGGTTGTATATGCATAGGTTTCCATAATGGGCGACTCTCTATACTCTCTTTTTCCAAAGCTTCAATCACTTTTATAGGATTAGTCTTGTGAAAGAGTAGTGTTGTAAGCCATCTATTTCCTCTACTATTTTCTATTTCAGGCATAAATAGAATTTCTGATATATCTGATAACTCTTTTTTATAAAAATTAAATATATCTCTTTTTTGAGTAACCCTTAGGTTTAAAACTTCCATCTGAGCAACACCAATAGATGCTAGTACATTACTCAATCTATAATTATATCCATACTCCTTATGTTCATAATGCAAAAATGGCTCTTTGGCTTGGGTAGATAAGAATTTAGCTTTTTCTATCCACTCTCTATTATTGCTTATGAGCATACCACCACCACTAGTAGTTAATATTTTATTTCCATTGAAACTATATACTCCTAAATCTCCAAATGAACCACTTTGTCTGTTTTTATATGTAGCTCCTAATGACTCAGCACTATCCTCTATTAGATATATATTATTCTCTTTGCAAATAGAGGCTATCTCTTCAATTTTGGCTAACTGTCCATATAGATGTGTCACAATTAGTACTTTTGGTTTTTGAGGTAACTCTTTAATAGCCTTTTTAAGAAGTTTTGGTGATAAGTTCCAACTACTATCACTATCTATAAAAATAGGAGTTGCTCCTTGATAGAGTATGCAGTTTACAGAACCTATAAAAGTAAAGGTAGAGGTTAATACTATATCACCCTCACCTACTCCTAAAACTCTCAAGGCTAAATGCAATCCTGCTGTTGCAGAAGATAGTGCTAGAGAATATTTAACTCCTGAATACTCTTTTATACTATCTTCAAATTTTGTAACAAATGCTCCTGTTGGAGCAATATAGTTACTTTTAAACACCTCATCTATATACTTTTGCTCTTTTCCACTCATATGTGGAGGGGATAAAAAAATTTTATTCATCTAATCTTCTTATAACTTTTGCAGGAATACCAAAAGCGACTACATTATCAGGAATATCCGCTAAAACTAAGCTATTAGCACCTATAATACTATTTTTCCCAATAGTTACATTTGGCATAACTGTTGAATGAGAACCAATTTTGCAGTTCTCTTTTAGATGAACAACTCCTTGTTTATTATCAATAGTAGATATAGTATAAATAGAACAGTGAGAACCTATCTGTACTCTATCTTCAATAATAACACCATTTTTTGCATTGATATAACAAAAAGCACCAATATCACTCTTGTACCCTAATTTCAGACCATCTTTATTTTGAACAATCCAATTATATTTAGTTAATTTACCCTCTTCAATCTCTGGTAATTTCCAATTATCAAAACGATTACTCTCTTGCATTACTTATTTCCTCTAAATTTTTCCATACTTACAGATGTATCAGAAGATATATCACTTCTTTTTATTACTTTCAAAAATGTCATCCATAATATCTTAGTATCTAACCAAAAAGATTGATTATCTACATACCATATATCATATTTAAACTTATCTTCCCAACTAATTGCATTTCTTCCATTTACTTGAGCCCAACCTGTGATACCAGGAAGTACACTATGTCGTCTTTTTTGTTCATAATTATAAAGCTCCAAATACTCAACCAAAAGTGGGCGAGGTCCTACAAAACTCATCTCTCCTCTTAGTACATTAAAAAGTTGTGGTAACTCATCAAGACTTGCTTTTCTAATTATGACACCTATACCTTTGAGCCTATCTTTATCAGGTAATAAATCACCATTCTTATCTATCTCATTACTCATTGTCCTAAATTTATAAATAGTAAAGAGCTGTTCATTTAACCCTGGACGAACCTGTTTAAATAGTATAGGTCTGCCTATTTTAAAATATACTAATAGTGCTGTAATTAGTAAAAAGGGAGAAAAGAGTATAATAAGAAACATAGATAACAGTATATCAAATAATCGTTTTATCATTTATAAAGACTCCAACTCTTTTTTTAAACTTCTCCAAAAAAACATCTGATTATATCTTGTTTGAATAGAATTTCGTATATTACCTTTTATTTTATTGTAGAGTTGCTTATTTTCAAGTAAAAGAGTAATATTATCTACTAAACTCTTTATACTTTTTGGTTTAATGAGTATTCCATTCTCTTTATCTATTATAATTTCATTGCAACCATTTATATCCGTTGCTAACAAAGGAATACCAAAACTTCCAGCTTCTAGTAGTGAATTGGGTAAGCCTTCACGATATGATGGCAAAACAAATAGATTACTAATACCTAAATATAGACGAATATCTTTTTGAAAACCAACTTGGATAATATTTTGATTGTTTTTCATTATCTCTATATTTTTACTCTTTATAGGATTTAAATGCTCTTCAAAATCACCAACAATAAGAAGTTTAAGATTAGTAACCTCTTTATCTAATATAGAAAAAGCTTGAATAAGTTCATCTATTCCTTTATCTTTGACCACTCTACCTATAAATAGCAATACAAAATCATCTTTCTGTATATTGAGACTATCTCTTAATTCATCTTTTTGAGTTTGAGTAAAATTATCTCTAAAAAATTCAGTATCAATACCATTAATAGAACCATTAGCAACTACTTTTATCTCTTTTTTAGTAAAGTTATTTTGTTGGATATACTCTTTGAGTCCATAACTATTACAAAATAGATTGGTAGAGAAAAAATATGTAATCTTCTCAATAACTTTAAGTACTCTCTTTTTATTTCCAGATGCTTCTATTAATGGCATACCTACAATATTATGTATTCGAATAGGTACTCTTGCCAAAAATGAAGCTATCATACCTAATAATCCTGCTTTGGGTGTAATTGAGTATATAATATCGGGTCTATTTTTTAATAGATATACATATATTTGAAATAGAGCCTTTAAATCTCGAAAAGGTGTAATCTCTCTAGTCATATCAATAGTATTAACACTTATACCCTCATAAGCTTCTATATCACTATTAATAGTATCATTAGAACTAATAAGTGAAACATCAAAAAATTGTGATAAATATTTAGGTTGCCCTTTTACCAAAGTTGCTAAACTAAGAGGAACAGTTGTTAATATAACTAATTTTCTCATAACTTTAATCTCTCCTCTAAATAGCTCTCTATTTCAATAAATTTATCTATTCCAATATATTTTTTCAAAAAAGTATTATCTGCTGTAGATAGCTTAATCTCTTCTCTTATTATATTATTAGTTTTAATATATATTCCATTTTGTTCCAAAAATTGAAGTATATTTTGAACAGAATTTCCCTCTCCTTTTCCTATATTCATTATAGGTATATTTTTGAGAAACAGAAGTTTACTATACGCCTCTACCACATTATCAATATGAATAAAATCTCTTATAGCACTACCATTATTAACAATAGTTAAAATCTTATTATTCTCATAGGCATCTATAATCTTACTAATAATAGAAAATTTGTCATCTCCTCCATACATATTAAAAATTCGTGTAATTGTATAATCAATATTATATTTTTGCGAATAACTCTCTATTATTTTCTCATTTGATATTTTTAATGAGGCGTGTAAATTTATAGGTTTTAGTATATCACTCTCTTGACACAAACGGTTACTTCCATATACTGAGCTACTACTAGTATAAATGATTTTCTCTATCAGAGTTGGAGATAAATAGTCCAAAATCATAGAAGTTGATACAATAGCTTGTTGCATATATTGAGTATAGTTCTGAATATTATTGAGTTGAGTAGATGGTCTAAAATGATTAAAAACCAATCTAATTCTCGACTTTTTATATGGAGCTAATATCTCTATATTAGCCAAAATATCTCTTGCAGATATTAAAATAATATTATCTATTTTTTGTTCTAGAACATTAGATAAATTGCTCTGCTTACCAATTACTAAATTAACTCTATCCCCCCACATTAGTTATATCTTTAACTTAAATACTTTTGTAAACGGTGTTAGAATGGTAGGTTCAAATAGCTTATGGTCATAATCTTCCAAAACGAAAAGTTTTATATATGTTGAGTTGAACATTCGTTTATCCAAAATCAAAAATTGATTATAATTTTTCATATAAATAACATAAAAAGGTGAACCAATATTTAAATATCGAACTCTTTTATGTAATATACCTCTATTATCATACTCTGTTACTACAAATTGATTGATAGGTAATATATTTTTACCTGCGATAACTTTATCTCCTCTAATTTGCATACCGTTACTTAAATTAAACATATTTCCCTTGGTATTTACTAGATTTGCTCTAAAAAACAAAGGACTTTTATACTCTTGACCTGTCAATGGGTTTAAATTAGCAAAGAGGTCAACTGTTGGTAAAATATTCATCATTTTAAATGGCAGATAAAAGTATATATCTCTTGTTTTTTTAGGTAAAGTAATAGGAGTGTTTAGAGAATGAATAAACTTATTTACATTTGAGATATTATACTCTCTCATACCTATCTCTAATACAGTACCTGTGAAATTATTATCATATAAAGCTTTTTCTTTATACTCAACATCAAGTCTAGCTATATTAGCTGATGCTTGTTGATTATGCAAAAGTGCAAAACTAACAGCATAATTTCCACTTCCACTATGTCTAGCCCCATCAATAAATGTTTTGACATCACTATAGTATCTAATAGGATACCCATAATCCCACCATGCTAATACATAATCTTCTCTTGAAGCTATATTTTTAAGTTTGTCCAATACCTCTACTGTCTGTTTGTTGAATACAGTTGGAACTTTATAACCTTCAATATGTAATATATTTGGAACAAGAATAGCTATAGTTGCAATAGATACAAAAGCCAATTTAGCCTTTTTTTCTTTTATAAAGTTGGATATGTATATGATAAGATAACCCATACCCAAAGCTAAAATAGGAACAGCATATACAGTAAATCTAAGTCCTCCCCACAGAGCAATAAAACCTAACCCAACCATTGGTAAAGATAGTAAAAATATACGATTTTTAAATATAAGTAGTAGATAACCTATAATAGATAATATAAATATAGTAGTATCTCCACTAATGCGATTTGCAAATGTCTCAAATGGTATCTGTCCTGCTTCTCTTACAGTTTTTACAACAGAGAAGTAATGAAGTCCTGTTTGACATACAGTATCAGCACTATCTCTAAATAAATACCCATTAACCCTAGATATAATAGGGTCAAATCCACCTGTAATTAAAATTATCAAAATTGAAAGAGCTAAAATTGAGTATATAACCTTATCTTCTAAATTCTTTTTTGTATGGAAAAGACCAAAAAGAGCTAAAAGAATAGGAAGCTTTATCAATAAAGCTATCTGAGATAGAGCTATAAGCATAAAAATTAAAATTTTATAGTTAAAGAGATTTTTTCTATCAAATATAAGGGTATATACAAGAACCATTCCAGCCATAGAAAGACTCAATGAGTAGTTTTGAAAATACCACCAATTAGAGAGTACCATAAACAGAGCTACCAATAAGATATATCTATTTTTCTCTTTTATCATAGCAAATATAACAGCCCAAAGCGTCAGAGCAGGTAATACAATAGTAAGCATATCTGTATCATAATAACCAGTCATTGTTCTATTGTAGTAACTCCAAGCAATTCCACCCAATAATGCACCGATAAAACCTGCATACTCTTGATTTAATGCCCTAGCCATTAACATTATAGGGATTACCAAGAGTGAACCTAAAAATGTAGGCATCCAAAGAATAATAGTCTCAAATGAAAAGGGTAATACTTTTACAAAAAAAGCTGTAACAATAGCTAAAGAGGTATCAATAAAAGAGCCATCACCCTTTTGATGAGTACCTGATAATATATCTCTAGCTCCTTCAGCATAACCATATCCATCATTGGTATTAATCATAAGTTGATTGTTCCATCTAAACTCTTCAACTCCATTGAATTGATAGACCCAAATGGTTCTAACTGATAGACTAAATATATAAGCTAAGAGTATTAGTAATATAAAATTTTTGGTAGAGAGTTTTGAATTTGTCATAATTGTCCTATTTATTATTTAAATTTATAATCCACATCCATATAGATGCAGGAAAATATGATAAAAAATATAAAAAAAGATATTGTTTATTTAGCAACCTATATCGGAAAAGAGATGCTCTAGCTTTTTTCATATCATTTATACTAACAAAATATTGGGCATAATAATACCCAACTTTTGCATAAGCTAAAGAGTATTCTCTTGAATATTTATCTTTTAAACTTGGATTGTTTTTAAAAATATCATTTAAACTCTCTTCTATCTCAATAGCCCATCTATCTATCTTTTTTGAAGTTAGAGAGTTAGATAATTTTCTATATTTAACTAAAGCTCTACCAATTACACCCACTTGATATATACTCATAATTCTCATAAATAGGTCATAATCTGGAGAGAACTCCATAGAGGTATTAAAAGATATATCTATACTATTTCTAATTACAACGCTTTGCATATTTACCTCATATCTAATCAGCTGTTTATCAAAAATAAAACCTGTTTTAGCCTTTGGTAAATCTTGACCTATCTTATCTCCATTCTCGTCTATCCAGATAGCACCACCATAACACATCTGAAGTTTTCTATTGCTATCTAGTAACTCTATCTGCTCTTTTAATTTATCTTTAAGCCAAATATCATCTGTATCTAAAAAGGCTAAATACTCTCCTTTACATTTAGTAAGTCCAAAATTTCTAGCCTCTCCTAGTGGAATATTTGTTTTGGTCTTGAAATATTTTATATTATCATAACTATCAACTATCTCTTTTGTATTGTCAGTTGAGCAGTTATCTATAAATATAATCTCCCAATCCTTATAAGTTTGAGCATATATGCTATCTATTGCTTCTTTTAGATACTTTTCTGAATTATAACCATTCATTAGGATAGATACTCTAGCCATTTTGCAACTCCAAAAGATTAAATATACTCTCTACCTCATCTTGAAATTTATTAGAAAACTCTATATCTATATATTGTTTTAGTCTGCTATTATCAACTATTAAATTTTTTGATGGGGTTTTATCACTGCTATTTAATATAATTTCTATCTCCTGAGCATATCTTTTTTTATATACTCTTTGAACCTCTTTTGCAATATAGTACATACTATAGGTCTGATTTGAACTTAAATTAAATATCTCTTTGGCTTTAAAATGAAAACTCTTCTCTATAACTGAACAGACATCACCACTCCATATAAAATCTCTAATAGCTTTTCCATTCCCTCTTAATAGAATTTTCTTCTTTATAAAGGCAGATTTTGTTAAATCATTTAGTACCAAATACCATTTAGAGCTATTTATATATTTAGGAGAACCATAACTATTTGTTAATCTAAATATAATATATGGAAACTCATCACTCTCTCCAAACTGCTTTAGGTAATACTCTGCAAAAAGGTGAGTTGATGCGTAATCATTTTTTGGATTTGGTGGAGTATCTTCTGTGATTATTCCACTATCTAATCCATATATATGAAATGTACTAAGATATATAAATCTTTTAATATTTTTATCTTTTAACACATCTATTAGATTTCTAGTCCCTAATGTATTTACCAAAAGGGCTTTTTTGGCATAATCTTTATGAAAATACTCATTATAACTTGCTGTATGGATGATATAATCAAACTCTATATCTTTTAATTTCTCTCTTAACTCACCAATATCTGTTATATCAGCTTGAATAACTCTATAATCCTTATCTAATTTAATATTAATATTTTTGGATAGAATGGTTATTCTATAGTCTCCACTAGCAAAGTAGTTTGTAAGCCATAAACCTAAATTTCCAAATCCACCTGTAATTAGAACTCTCTTACCACTCATATTTAATCCTATCTAGTTCCAAATTTTCTGCTTCATTGGGGTTATGTTCAATATTGGCTATATTTAATAGCATATTATGCTCTTTTAGACCTCTAAATGCAACCCATAAATTAGGCTCTATCGTTAATCGCTGATAGTTATCATGGGATAATTTAATAGTAAAAAAACTCTTATCTAACTCATTGTAAATTACAAATTCAATCTCTCCACTTACAACTACTAAATTTAGAGTCATTTGAGTATGCTTTTTCCACCCTTTTATATTACCCTTATGAACGGTTGTAAAATAAGCCTCTCCAAACCCACTATATCCACTATCACTACTTTTCATAGCATGAAATATATCACCTTTGGGATTTCTAATCTGCTTAAGTGGTGTAACTACTACTCCATCCATTTTAGACCTTTTTTTTCTGCCATACTCTCATACTCATCTATCTGTTTAATGGTTTTAGTATAGATATTCACATCTTTTTTATAGTAGTCATAATACCACTCACTAACAAATCTAATAGTATCAATATACTCTAAATTACTATGCCATTTAAGATAAAATAGAGCCTTATCACAATTTAATTTTAGTAATCCTGCCTCATGAAAAGGAATATTATCAGTTACGCTAAAAGCTTTATCTATATTTTTGAAATTCCAATATCTGCTCAAATCTATAAGTAGTTGTTTGACTGTATGGTTCTGTTCAGCTCTTGGTCCAAAATTAAATGCCTCTCCATCTAAACTATTATTACTATAAAGCTCTGCACCTAAATTTAAGTATCCACTTAGAGGTTCTAATACATGTTGCCACGGACGAGTAGCATTAGGACTTCTTATCTCAACAGCTTCTCCTCTACTCCATGCCTCCATACAATCAACCACTATCCTATCTTTTGCCCAATCACCACCACCAATTACATTTCCAGCTCTTCCAATAGCTATTTTTATTTTTGGATTATCTCTAAAAAATGAGTGATAGTATGATTTAATTACAACTTCAGCCCCACCTTTACTTCCACTATATATATCTTTTCCACCAAGCTTATCACTCTCTTTATATCCCCAAACCTGCTCTATATTATCATATGCCTTATCACTTGTAATCATAATTACAGTTACAGAAAAATCTAATACCCTTAAAGCCTCTAAGATATTAGCTGTCCCCATAATATTAGAACTAAGTGTCTCTAAAGGATTACTGTATGAGAGTGATACAATAGGTTGAGCAGCCAAATGAAATATAAAATCTGGTCTGGAGTTATCTATAACCTCCTGTAGAGCCTCTAAATCTCTTATATCTATAAAATGATGCTCTATTTGCTTCTCTAACTTTAACTCCTCAAACATAGATGGAGAGGTTGGAATATCTTTTGAAATTCCAATAATCTTAGCTCCTAATTTAAGTAACCAAACAGTTAACCAACTGCCTTTAAATCCTGTATTTCCTGTAATTAGAACTTTTTTATCTCTATATATATTATTAAACATTATTCCATACCTTCCAAGGTGCTAAATTTTTACTCCATAAATCATTTAAATCATTTTTATCTTTTAGACTATCCATAGGCTTCCAAAAACCACTATGTTTAAAAGTAATTAACTCACCATCTTGTGCTATATTTTGTAATGGTTCTTGTTCAAATACAATTGAGTCATTATCTCCAATATAGTCAAAAACTTTAGGCTCACAAACAAAGAACCCAGCATTTATCCAACTACCATCACCTTTTGGTTTCTCTTTAAATACATTTACTCTATTATTTTCATCAATATCCAAAGCCCCAAATCTACCAGCAGGTTGAGTTGATGTCATTGTGAGTACCCTTTTATGTGATTTATGAAAATCAATCAACTCTTTGATATTAATATCGGCTACCCCATCACCATAAGTTAACATAAATGGTTCATTGCCTATAAACTTTTGAGCTTTTTTTATTCGCCCACCTGTCATACTATTTAACCCTGTATCAAGTAGGGTTACCCTCCAAGGTTCACTAGAACTGTTTAGAACTTCCATTTTATTATTTTGTAAATCTATTGTTATATCGCTTTGGTGTAAAAAGTAGTTTGCAAAATACTCTTTGATATAATAACCTTTATATCCAAGTAGAACTACAAATTCATTAAATCCATAGTGTGAGTATATCTTCATAATATGCCAAAGAATTGGCTTTCCACCTATCTCTACCATTGGCTTTGGTCGAATATCTGTCTCTTCACTAAGTCTTGTGCCAAATCCACCTGCTAGTAGTACTACTTTCATATCTTTAATTCCTTGTTAATTTTTTGTATATAAATCAAAAATTTCTTTTTTCATTCTATTTATAGAAAATGTTATTTTTAATTTATTAAAAGAGTAGTTAGCATACTTTTGTTGTAGCTCTTTATCTCTTGCTAAGAGTTGGATTTTATCAACTAAACTATCTATATCACTATTCTTAATTAATAATCCACCTTTTTTATTATCAATCTGTTGTGGTATCCCACCTACATCACTAGCAATAATAGGGATTTTATATGACATAGCTTCACTTATTGCATAAGGTAATCCTTCATGGTCAGATAGATATACTATCATATCTATAAATTGATAAATAAATTTGGGATTTTCTATCCATCCTAGAAAAAATATATTATTATTTAAATTTAATTTTTTAACTTTTTCTATAAGCATCTCTTTTTTAGGTCCATCACCAACAAGTAGTAATTTTATACTTTTATCTTCAATTTTACTCATTGCATCTATTAATAAATCTTGTCGTTTAGTTGAACCCAATAGTGCAATCATAGCTATCCAAACTTCACTATTATTTTTGGTTAATTGAAGATTTTTATAATTAAGAGTAGGATATTTTCTTAAATTAGAAGGGATATTAACACCTGTATATATAGTTTTTATTTTATCTGACTTAAAGCCAATTTTTATCAATTCAGACTTAATCTTATTTGAATTTGGGATATAAAAATCAATATATTTATCTGTAAAACTATCCAATTTTGAATGAAAAAAAGAGAAAAATTTATTATTATAGTATGGCGAAGGAGTACTTAAAATAGAGAGTCCAACCCTTTTAACTCCCAATCTCTTTCCAGCGATAGCTATAGAAAAAGAGCTAAGTGCTGCTGGGTATCCTCCATTTACAATAAGTAGATTATCTGTTAATATATCTTGTAATTTTCGTTTTAATAAAAAATAGTTTGGTATCATACTAATATAGTATGCTATAAAATTAAATAGTTTAATAATTTTATTATCTTTATATTTTAAGATTTTGAAATTAATAAGAGGTATATCTGTATAAGATATATTATATTGTTTTGCAAAATTTATTACTCTTTTATTATCACTATTAACCATAATATGAATATCAAATATATCACTTAAAATGAGGTCAAAAATAAATCTTTCTAGCCCTCCAGCAAAATAGTTCTCAGTATATATTATTAATTTAATCATTTTGAATAATAAATAGTAAATAGCTTGAAATATATCTATTTTTGGTTTTTGAACAGATAATAGATAGAGATTTAACAAAAATTTTCATAAATACTCTTAAAGGAAAATTTTTAATATCATTTAAATTAAATAGAGCAAACTCAAATCCTCCTATATAATCAATAAAAACTATACTCTTTTTTTTATCATTAATCATATTTTCCATTATCTTCTTGTCCATCATAGATATATTATGATTTTCTATGATTTTACTTCCTGAAACCCTATCTATAAATAGTTGAATATAATAATTAATACCCCTAAAATTAGGAAATCCTATTACTACATAACCATCTTTTTTTGTATAAGCTAAATGTTTATTAAAAATATCACTATAGTTATCAAAATGTTCTATAAAACCTAAAGATAATAGTAAATCATATTGAGAGTTAGGTTTTTGTTTTAAAAAATCAGCTCTAATTACATTAAAATTCTCTTCTGGAATATCACATAATGTAAGATTTTCTACAGTTTTTTTAGAAGCAATATCTATATACTCCAAACCATCAATCCTATAATTTAATTTTTCATATAAAAAAATCATCCATTTACCAGGGGCACAACCAATTTCAAGTGCTTTTAGTTTATTCTTTCCATTTGGAATATATTTTTCTATACTTTGGGCAATCACTCTATCATTTTTAAAATTATAATCAACCTTTTGAGGTAAGATAATCTCCCCCCAATACTTTTCCCAAAAACTTTTATTGGTTATTTCCATACTATTTAATCCTTATTTTTTTTAAATAATTTTTTATACTTAAAATCTCTTCTTTTGATAAACCAAAAATTGTAGGTGCTATTATAACACCTATTAAAACAAAAATAGTATATATTAATCCTGAAACTAAAAACTCTATTAACTTATTAGAGAAAGGAAACATAATAAAATCTGTTATATATGCTATAAGCATAAAAAATAATAATGAAAAGATTTGATGTTTTATAAAATATGATATTTTAAAATCCAAAAATTTACTATTAAAATATAGCTGTATATTAACACTTATAATCTGTATGATTACCATTTTGAATGCTAAACCTATAGCTTGTAAATCAAAAATATAAAGAAATAAAATTGTTAATATAAACCCTAAAATAGAAGATAAAATACCAATATTTCTAATTAATTTAGTCTGTTCTGTTACATAAAATATTGACCCACTTAATTGACCATAAGTTTGATGAATTGGATAGTATGCCATAATCATAAGCACTAAATAGGCATCATGAAATTCATGATTTGTAAAAATTGCTAATAAATTCTCACTTTGAAAAGCAATGAAAACACTAAAATATGTAGCAATAGCATAAAAGATAGGTATATATTTAAAAAATAATACTCTCATCTCTTTAATATTTTTTTCTGCAAAAGATTTTGCAAACTCTCTTGTAATAATAGGTGTCATAGCACTTGTAAAAAGAAAACACATAGCTGAAATAGAGTAAGCTAGACCATAAAAACCTGTCTGTTCAGAACCACCTAATTTTTGTAAAAGCCAAATATCAAACATACTAAAACTAATTGCTACCATATTAAAGATAACTAAAGGTGAAGCAAAATTAAAGAACTCTTTGATTAAAAAAATACTATTTAATTGCGTAGTAAAAATATCAAAAGAGATAATCCCCTTTTTTATAAATAGACAAGAGATAGCTATTATAAATAGAGATAGAGATATATAGTTAAAGTAGAAATATTGCGTTAAATCAAATGGTAAATAGTAGATAAAATAGATAAGCAATAGTAATGATAATATTTTATGTACTATTTTAAAAGACTCAACCCAAACTGTTAAAACATAAGCATCAGATATATAGATAAAAACTCTTGTAAACCAAACTAAAAAACCAAATAGAATACCTAAGTATATAAACTCTATCTCTATATTAGGAAATAGTATAGTGATATAATTTAAATTATCAATTGAAAATATTATCAAATATGTAATTATCAATACAGATAGAGCATAAAGAAAATAAAATTTTAAAAGCTCTTTTCTTTTTATATCTTTTGATAATTTTATAAAAAATGCTGTAGATGTACCACTATCTAAAAAATTAATAAATTGTGTAAAAAATTGTTGAATATATGAAAATTGACCAAATGAGATAGGGCCTAATGCTTTAGGAACAATAGCTACTATAACAATATTAATTAGTCCATTTAAAATATTAGCAATGAGTTTAATTAAATATCTCTTTTTTAAACTATCTTCCATCTAAATACTTTTTTAATATATTAATAGCAATACTCTCCGTATCACATCTCTTAGAGGCATACTTTTCTATAATATGGCTATCTCTTTTTCTATTTTTGGTTATCTTTTCTATATTTTTTATCTTATCTTCCAAATCATCAATAGTATCTACTAAAATAAACATCTTTTTCATATCTTCTAAAATATCTCTTTTTAATGGATATGGAGCATTTTGAAATAAGATAATATCTTTTTTATAGTGTAAATCTATATTAGTAAACTCTGTAGAGAAATAATCACTTAATATATATTTTGACCATTCCATTAATGAGTGTAATGGTGTAGTAAAGTCAATAGTTATATTATTATAATTTCTGCTCAATTCAATTAGAGGAATATATAAATGAGATAACATAATATTATGTTGTATTTTAATACATAGCTTTTTAGATATAAATTTTGTTCCAAATAACTCAATAATATATTTATGCCTTTGATAAATATTCATAGCATCCATACTAACAATAGCTTCTCTTTCTCCTATAAATGTACCCGAATATGTATAGTTTGAACAGAAAGTTATATAAACATAATCATATTTTGTTCTTTTTACCTTTATTGGTTTATTAAAGTTAATACTTCCTATAACTTCAACTCTTTTAGAGCCTCTTTTTATAAAAAACTCTTTTACATAATCATTGAAAACAAAATTTATATCTGCTGGATATATTTCACAATATTTAAGTGTAATATTCTCATGAAGATAACTTCCATGTTGCATAAAGATTTTAGGTATCTTGTTATATTTATAGATTAATCCTTTAATCATATCAGAGTGATTAGAGATAAAAATAAAAGGCTCTATCTTTATATTTTGAATTTTAGAGGTGCTATTGAGTTCATCTTCTATAGATGAAAAAAAATTTTCATACATATTATTAATATATTTAGAACTACTCTCTACTTGTAATATAGGATATAAATTTTCTTTAACTATTTGATATTCTCTTTTTATATCTTCTAATGGTATATTTACCTGTTTATCCTTTTTTGCTCTAAAAAAGGAGTCAAAATTGATATTATCATAAGATAGAGTAACTTTATATTTTTTCTTTAAAATATATTTTTTTATCTTAGTAGAGAGTTGTTTTATATTTATTAATTGAGATAAGAGATAATCTATCTTTTTTCTAAAATAGAAATAGTTATCTCTATTACTAAGCTCTATAATAGTATCAATATCTTTAAATGTATGTAATAGAGTATAATTATTTGATATAAAATTATAATTTTTCATATCAGGATTAACCCTTTTACTATCAGTAATATAGATAATTTTCTGGTTTATCTTTTTTTCTATAGATATAAAATCTTCTATTGATTTATAATATATCTGTTTTGTTTTGATTAGAACTAAATAATAAAACATATATGAAAAATCTTGATAAGTATCAAAAATCTTCTCTATCTTTTTATACTCTTTAATTAGATTATCTCTGAAATCCTCTATAGATAAAATATCATGAAATGTTTTATAATCTATTTTTAATTTATCAAGAAAATATGATGAATATGGGGTTAGAGATAGAACAGATGAACCCTCTTTAATATAACCACTTAGATTAAAATTATCTTTCTGTTTATATTTAATATCCACAATATAAAGTATCTTATTACTCAAATCTATCCCCAAAGCTATAATCTCTAGTAGCTACTTGACCCAAAATATCCTTTAGATACTTAGGATGTAACCCAAAAGATGGTCTAACACTTCTAATATTCTCTTCTGTAAAAACCTCACCTCTTTTAATATCTTTTGCCACATATAGACTTCTAGCGAACTGTCTCGATTTTCTCTTTTTTTCACCCATAGAGTAGTCTATTTTACCTAAAAGTTTTTCAGCCTCCCTTATAGCTTTTATCATATCTGTAAACGCATCTCTATCCATAGAAAATTTAGCATCAGCCCCACCAATAGATTTATCTATTATAAAATGTTTCTCTATCACTTTTGCACCCAATGCTATAGCCATAATTGGAGCAGTTGACCCTATAGTATGGTCACTAAATCCAACTTCTACTCCAAAGGTCTCTTTTATATTTGGTATCATTTTTAAATTGGCATCTTCTAATGGTGCAGGATAGGCAGAGGTGCATTTTAGTAAAATTATACTACTATTTCCCTCATCTTTACAAATATCTACCACATCTTGAATTTCATCAATGGTAGCAATACCAGTAGATATAATTATAGGTCTCATTTTAGAGGCAGTATATCTTACTAGCTCATAATCAGTTATCTCAAAAGAGGCTATCTTATAAGCAGATGGATTAAACTGCTCCAAAAAATCAACAGCACTCTTATCAAAAGGGCTTGAAAATATATCTATACCTATCTCTCTAGCATACCCAAATAGCTCTTTGTGCCACTCCCAAGGAGTATATGCTTCTTTATATAAATCATAAAGTTTTCTACCATCCCAAAGTGTGCCACCTTTGATTATAAAATCATCTTTGTCACAATCAAGAGTTAAAGTATCGGCTCTATAGGTTTGGAGTTTAATTGCATTAGCACCACACTCTTTGGCTACTCTTATAGTCTCTTTGGCTATATCTATATCTCCACCATGGTTTGCACTCATTTCAGCTATTATAAATGTTCCATCTTTTTGTAGGTCAAAATTACCTAGTTTCAAAATATACCCCTTAAAATATATAATTCTTTATTCTAGTTCTAAATCCAATAGCACTACTTATAGTTAACTATTTTGTTTTTCCAAAAATTCTTTTTTTATATATCATTTATTTTTTTAATTCCATGATAATCATATCTCTACCATCAACAACTTTTACATCTATCTGCTCAAAATTAAATTTTTTATACAAAGATATTGCTTTAGTATTTTCTATAAAAACCTCTGCTATTAATCTATCCATTTTTAAACTATAAAAAGCATAATTTATAATTGAACTCATTAATATTTTTCCAAAACCTCTACTATCTGGCTTTGCATATATTCCAAAATCTGTTTTTTTATTGATATAATTTATATTTGTAAAATCAATTACTCCAATAACCTCATTTCTATATCTAACCATGAAATATAATCTATCTTTTTTGGAAGAGAGACTTTTTATATAATTTAAATGTTCAACCAAGCTTATCACCTCTTGATTATACATCCATTTTCTAATAGCTTTATGATTTCTCCATTCTAAAATCATCTTTTTTTCTTCTAATAAAAGCTCAGTAAAATTAATAAGCTCTATATTTAATCTTATATCTAATATATTTATCAATCTTTCAGTATTAAATTTTTTCATTACCATATAAGTATTTTTAGATAAATAACTATATATATCCTCTTGATTATCAGCTGTCTGAATAGCCAAAAAATCAACACCCATAAAATAGAGTTCATTTACCGTAACACTAGGTGTAATTATAGCAAATTTACTTTGGTTTATAATCTTTGCTACCTCATTAGAGTTAATAAATAGTGTGATATTGTTTTTATCTTTGATATACTCTGATAACTCCTCTAAATTTGCATTTGCTATAGTTGTAATAATAGCTACCTCTAAATTTAAAGGCAAAGCTTCTAATATGGGAATATTTAAATTGGCTGTATCAGCCCCACCCATAGCTATTAAGACATCATATAGTTTATCTCTTTTTATCTTTTTTTCTTGATAAAATTCATCTCTAAGCAGTGTATATTTAGCTCCACATCGAAGTTCACAAAAATCAGGAACTAAACCTTTATATCTATTCTTATCAGCACTAATATTATGATTAAGAAGTATATCACAATGGTGTTTCTCATAAGTATCATCTAGTACCATAACTTTTAGATTAGGATTATTCTCTTTTAAAAGTTTTTCATACTTATAATCTATACCATAATGGTCTATGACAATCATATCAATATCATAACTATCTATCAAACTCTGAACTTCACTTATACTATTTGAGTTTAAAATCTCTACTCCATAACCCTCTTCTATTATCTTATAATTAATATTCCCCTTTAATTTTTGAGTAGCAAATATAATATTATCATCTCTATACTGTTTGGCTAAGACCAAATCTCTCATAATATGCCCTGTACCGATAGTTGATGATGAATTGGCTCTAAATAGGATATTCATCTTCCTCTCCGATTTATTATCTCATACGCAATCTCTGCTCTCTTCCAATCCTCAAGCGTATCTATATCTTGAACCAAATAACGAGGTAAAATTATAGGGATAGAGTCCTCCCCAAACATTATCTTATCTGATTTCCTACCCAATTTTGTCCAATAAAACTCTCCTGCATCTTGATACGACTCTTCTAAATCTTGGCTTCTAGCACTATAAAACTCTGGAGTAAACATCTCACATCTACCATTTTTATTTATCTTAAAGGTTCTCTGAATTGGAAAAGGCATAGTTGTTGCACTAAAAGTATTAATTGCATTACTATTTTTAAGCTTCTCAAACCCCTCTATTAGATATTTTGATTGTAAAAGAGGAGCAGTAGCATAAAGAGTACAGCAGTAGTCATATTTGGTATCAATATTTTCTAGTACATTATCTACTACAGGTTGTGTAGCTGTATAGTCATTGGCTAACTCTTTTGGTCGTATATAAATCTCTGCTCCATACTTTTTGGCTATAGAGGCTATCTCTGGGTCATCTGTTGAGACTATTACTCTCTCAAAAAGATTTGACTCTATGGCAGTCTCGATAGAGTAGGCAATAAGAGGTTTACCGTGAAAATCTTTGATATTTTTTCTTGGTATTCTTTTGCTTCCACCTCTTGCAGGAATAATTGCTACTGCTCTATCCATTTAGAACTTCTAAAAGTGTTTTTATCACATACTCTTGTTCATTATCACTTAATTTTGGATACATTGGTAGAGAGAAACATCTATTATAATATTTATCCATAACAGGGGTAACCTCATCTCCATAACCCAATGATTTATAATATGGCTGTTGGTTGATAGGGATATAGTGTAGTTGAATACCTATACTCTTCTCTTTAAGTCTATTAAATAGCTCCTCTTTTGAGATAGTTAGTTTTGAGAAATTTACTTGAACCACATAGAGATGATAAGAGGATTTTCCATTATAACTATAAAGTGGGTTAATAATAGAGTTTTCAAAAGCCTTATCATATCTCTTAGCTATCTCAACTCTTCTATCTATAAAGCTATCTAGTCTATTTAGTTGACTTAAACCCAAAGCACACTGTATATCAGTAATTCTATAGTTAAACCCTAGCTCTCTCATCTCATACTCCCAAGGCTTCATATCAGGACTCTTTACCATTCCATGACCTCTTAGAGTTAGAAGTTTTTCATAAATCTCTTTTGAGTTAGTAGTAATCGCTCCACCCTCACCAGTAGTCAGATGTTTTACAGGGTGAAAAGAGAAGATAGAGATATCACTATTAACACAACTTCCTGCTTTTATTCCATTATAAACTGCTCCAATAGCGTGAGCATTATCCTCTAATATCGTTATACTGTAATTATCTCTTATCTTTTGTAGCTTCTCTTGATTTACCATATTGCCACTAAAGGCTACTGTATATATCGCTTTGATTGTTGGGTCTTTTTTTAGCTCCTCTTCACATAAATCCAAATCTATATTGCCATCAGTTGCAATATCTACAAATATAGGCTCTGCTCCTGCATAGAGAATTGAGTTAGATGTTGCTAAAAATGAGTTTGGAGTAGTCAATACTCTATCACCCTTATTCAATAAAACAAGTGATGCTAGATGTAAAGCCCC
>CAZNJD010000012.1:0-43253 GCA_964573285.1 uncultured Sulfurovum sp.
AGAGATTGATAGAGATTTGAATGCCTCTATTAATCTGCATAATCAACTAGGGAGAGTTCACCCCGAAGTAACGCCTGTGGAGATAACGGCAATGAATTTAGAGGCTGGACTTCTAAATTTAACCAGTATCATTGAAGCAGAAAGTAAACGACAGACCAAATCTGTAGCTTAGGTTATTAAACTTAGCTATGGAGAGGTTTGAGTAAGTTTTATTGAACGGGAGATATAGATTTGTATTTGATACCTAGTCAAAAATTTGATAATGAAAGAGATAGAAAAATAAAATTTTTAGTTAAATTAGATTTGTATATTGGTGAGCAAAAAATTGATGTTATTTTGGCAAAAGATAGTTCAAGACTAATAGAGCAAGAGGCTCTGAAATATTGGGTGGAACTATAAAAGTTATTATACAAATTTTTATTATAAATATACTCATATTTATAAATATATTTTATAAAATTATGTTAAAATTATATTTAATCATTTTAATTTCAAGGTATTACTATATGCGTCTATTTACTATTTTTCTATTACCATCTACTCTACTAATAGCCAATAACTTAAATAATCATTTATCATTTCAAGGCTTTACAGGAGTTATAAATACACCTAATGCACAGGTAATTGATGAGGGAAATGCAATTATACATTTCAATAATCAATTTGACAATAATCTTAGAGATTATAATTATAATAAATCAATGGATTTTGAAGAGAACTATATATTTGGTATGGGATTTTTACCATCATTAGAGATAGTAGGCAGAGTAGTAGAAGCAAAAGGTTATGCTCGTGACTTATCGGCAAATATTAAATATAAAATCCCTTATAAGAGTGATTATTTTCCAGATATAGCGATAGGTATTCAAGATTTAGGAGGGGCATATAGTTTCTATGACAATAAATATATAGTTGCTGATAAGGAGATTGGTATATTTCGAACCTCTTTAGGATATGGAAAAGCAGGAGATGGGATTAGAGGGAAAAGAATGAATGGTCTTTTTGGAGGTTTAGAGATAGGTATTATTAATTGGTTGTCTCTAATAGCTGAAAATGATAATAGAGAAAATCATGTAGGGGTTCATCTAAATTTACCTAAACTGTGGTCTTCTAATATAAAATTAGATGCTACCATAGCCCAAAATTTAACAAATTCAGATACAAGTTTTGGAGTTAACTTATCCATTCCTTTATTAAAAAAGAAAAAAGAGCATAATATTTTATTAAAAGAGTCTAATAACCAACTTTTTAAAAAAAATAAAATATATACAGATAGAAAAAAGAGTACTTCATCTTTAACCAAAATAAAAAATAGTCAAAATATAGATACTCTACTTAAATTACAGAAAAAATTAGCAGAGTTTGGATTTGAGAATATAAGAGTTGGAACTTATGGAGATAAAGTTATATATGTGGAGTGTGAAAATAACATATTTGATAATAATGAGATAGATGCTTTAGGTTATATTATTGGAACTACTGTAAATAGTAGTTTAGATTATAACTATTTTACTGTAACACTTCTTAAAAATAATATACAAACTGTATCATTAAATGGTTCCATTATCCCTTATCAAAGATATATTAAAAATCCAACTTCTGAAAATTTTTATAAGGTAAAAAATAGTTTGGTTATATCTAATAATTTTGATACTTCAAAGGTAAATTTTATAACAAAAAAAATAAATAGTAGTAGATTTATACCAAGAGTTGAATTTTCACCAGGTCTTATTACTACAGTAGGGACAGAATTGGGAGTTTTTGACTATTTGGCATCACTTCGCTCTAATCTCTATACAAATATTTATGATGGTTTAATAGTTTCAGCTATGTATGAAATACCTTTTGCACATAGTGATGATTTTGATAATGGAGAGGTTTATAATTTGATGTATAAAGATAGAAGTGATAGCCGACTTGTAAATGCAGGAATACATCAATCGTTTCACTATAATAGACTATTTAACACAACTACTATTGGTATATTTGAAACAGATTATCAAGGTATTTATAATCAAACATATCTATCATCCAAAGATGGTGAACATGCAATAGGTTTTAAAATAGGTACATTTAAAAAGGATAATGGAAATAATAATATAAATATATATGAAGGAAGTTATAGATATTTTTATGAGCCACTTGAACTTTTTGGCAAACTAAGTTATGGAGAGTATTGGAATAGTGATAGTGGAGTCTCTTTTGAGTTAAAAAGATTTTTTGGAGATACTGCCATCTCTTTAGAGTATAGAAATCTTGATAATCAATATATTGGTGCCAAAATATCATTTCCTTTAACGCCTAGAAAAATAGCTAATTCTAGTTTTGGACAAATCAAAGGAAAAAGTGATTTTGAATATGGTATTAAAACTACAGTAAATTTAGATGATGGGAGCAATAGATTACTGCCAAATGGTGGAAAGATGATAAAATCAGATTTTGAATTAACAAATTATTATCTAAATAGGGATCGTTTAAACTCATTATATATATTATCTCATATAAATAGAATGAGAGATGCCTATATTAATTATTAATAATTTTTAATGTAAATTAATAATTTATAAATTTTATTATTATTTTTATATAAAAAAGCATTTAATACATTTATTTGTGTTAAAATAACATATCAAGTTTATTGAGAAAGGAATTTAAATGAGATATATTAATTTTGCTTTTATGATTGTGTTACTTACAGGGTGTAGTGTAAAAGAGTATCAACTTTTTAGAAATGAGAATCCATCTTATATAAGTCAATCACAAGATATTAATCTTAGTTTCGATAGTAAAATTGTCGCTGATGATATTTTAACTGTTAATATATATAATATGAACCAAAAATCTAATATTATAAAAAAAGATGCAACAATTTTAGATAAGAGTGAAAATAGTAATGAGTATATTGTATCAGCAGATGGAACAATATATCTACCACTATTACAAGAGATAAGAGTTGTAGGATTTACAGCAAAAGAGTTAAGTAAAAAGTTTACCAATGGATATAGAAAATATCTCAAACAACCATATGTAAAAGTATCTATCAAAAATCATAAAGTATTTGTATTAGGAGAGGTAGAAAAACAGGGTATTGTACCATTGAAAGGCAATAGTATATCTATAATTGAAGCTCTATCTTATTGTGGAGGACTTACTGACCATGCTGCTAGAAATAGCATTAGAATTATAGATAAAGAGAATGGAAAATATAAAATAAGAACTCTTGATATGAGTAAGCTAGAAACTCTGAATATAGATAATTTAATACTTAAGCATAACAGTATAGTTTATGTAGAGCCTCGAAGTTCGAAAGCTATCAAAGTGGGAGTTCAAGATTATCTACCTGTTCTTCAAGCTATATCTGGTATTGCATCTACATTTTTAACTATAGACTATATCTCTAATGGCAGATAAAATATGAATGTAAATAATAATAATAACTATATCGAAGAAGATGAAATAGATTTAAGAGAACTATTTTCTACTATTAGAAATAATTTAGGAAAGCTTATTTTTATAACTCTATTAACTGTTATTTTAGCATCTATATATTTATATTTTTCTAAACCAATATATAGTTCTAGTGTAACTATAGCTTTGGATAACCAAGCAGAGAATAAGTTAAAAAATATTCTACCAAATGATATGTTTTTGGATACTAAAACCAAAGAGAGATTACAATTAGCAAAAGTTACAATACAATCAAGAAAGTTTATAAAAACTATTATTGATAAAGTAAATATTAATAAAGAGTTTTTTCTAAAGAGTAATTTTAGAAAAAATGAAGTAGATAATTTTACTGATATAAAACTTAATATAAAATGTAAAGATAGTAATTTTTATAATAAATTTTTTAAAATAATACCTATAGATAAAAATAGTTTTAAATTAAAAATAGATATTGATACAAAAAAATTTAAATTTAACTATAATAAAATTTGCAAATATAATGATAAAATAGATAATAAATATTTCTCATTAAAAGTTATAAAACTTAATGAAAAATCTCTATTTATAGACTCTTTAGAGAATAAGATAATAAAATTCTTCCACAATAAAACTATTACAGATTTAATAGAACCTAGATATTATTTTAGAGTCATTGATAGAAATTCTCAAATTGATACAATTATAAAAAATATGAGTGTAAGTGATTTATCTGATAATATTTTAAAAATTGAATATAAAGATAATATGCCAACTCAAACAAAAGAGGTGGTAGAAGAGATTGCTAAAAGCTATATTGAATATACCTTAGAAAATAGAACAAGTGAATTAGAACAGACTTTACAATTTTTAGATAAACAGATTATAGATATAAAATCAAATCTAAAACAACGAGGAAGTAAATTAAAAAAGTATCAACAAAAGAGTGGTTCAGCTGTTATGAGCATAGGAGAGGATATTTTAAAAACATTAGAGAAAAAAGAAGAACTAATTGATAAAATTTCTCTACAAATTCAAGAGATTAAAAGATTTAAAATCAACTTAAAAAGTGGTATAGTAAGTACTGTATCGCTTATAAGCATAGGGATTGACACAACATCTATTCAATCATTGATAGAGGAATATAGAGCAGATGGAAAGGAGATTGAAGCATTAAAATTTCAAGAGCAAAATATCGGAAAAGCAGTAACAACAAATAGACAAATTAATATTCTTATAGATGAATTAAAAGATAAAGAGTTATATACTCAAGAACTGTTATCAAATTTTACTTATGAACATCCACAAGTAATAGAAGCTAAAACAGAGATAGATAATCTAAAAAATAAAATCCATGCAACTATTATGGCAAATATCCAAAAACTTGAAAAGAGCAGAATAATTGCAAAATCTGCTATTTTAAATAATGTTAATATGGTTGAGAATAATCTTAAGAATAGATTACGACTATTAAGAAGTAATATTAGAGAAAAGAAAGCACTACTCCAAAGCATTCCCGAAAAACATATGATCAATGAAAATCTAAAAAGAAAATTTGCTTTAAGTGAAGAGATATATACTTTTTTACTTCAAAAAAAGATAGAGGTAGAGATTTCAAAAGCCTCTGTTATTGCAAATACTAAAATTTTAGAAGATGCATATGTTTCAGAAAAACCTATTAAACCTAAAATAAATTTAATTTTAGCAGTTAGTTTAATAGTTGGATTTATATTAGGAATTTTTTATATTTTTATAAAAGATTTTTTTGATACAAAAATTAGAAATATTAATGATATTGAAAAGTTAACTGATGTACCTGTATATGGGATACTACCATTAAAAGATAATAATCGATTTTTCAAAGAGGCTCTAAGAAATATAAGAACAAATTTGCAATTTATTCTACCAAAAGAGAATAAAAGTTCTATTAATATATTAGTCTCATCAACCGTTGCAGGAGAAGGGAAAACTACTATTGCTGTGGGTCTAGGAGATATAATTGCACAAGCTGGTAAAAAAGTTTTATTAATAGATTTAGATTTAAGAAAACCTAGATTATATAAAGAGTTGAAGATAAGTAATAAGATTGGTGTAAGTAACTATCTAACTAATAATATAGGATTAGAAGATGTTATTTATACAATAAATGAAAATTTAGATTTTTTTCCTGCCGGGTCTATTCCTCCAAATCCATCAGAACTATTAATGAGTAGAAAATTTAATGAGACTATTGAAGAGTTAGAAAAGCATTATGAGTATATTTTATTCGATTCAGCACCAATTGGTTCTGTTACGGATACTAGTATGATTTTAAAACATACAGATATTCTCCTATTGTCACTAATGGCAAATCGTGCAGAAAAAGTTTACTTAGATAATTTTAATAAAATGATAAAAGAAAAACAGATTCAATCTTCTGGAATTATATTAAATGGGGTTAAAGTTTTTAAAAATAAAAGTTATGGTTATGGATATGGATACGGATATGGTTATGGATATGATTATGGTTATGGAAAAACAAAAGGAGATAAGTAATGTTTTCTTTCTTTAGAAAGAAAAATATCTTAATGGAGGTGGATATTCATTCACATCTTATTCCTAATATTGATGATGGAGCTAAAGATATGGAAGAAGCCATTATGCTTATAAAAGAATTAAGCTCTTTAGGATATAAGAAGCTCATAACTACACCTCATATTAATGACCTATTTCAAAATAAAAAAAATGATATTATTACAAGATATTTAATATTAAAAAATGAATTAATAAAAAGAAAAATCCAAATCAAGCTTGAACTTGGAGCAGAATATTATATAGATGATTTCTTTAGAGAATTATTAGGAAAGGAGAGACTTCTGAGTTTTGGAGATAAAAATTATCTACTGTTTGAGTTTTCATATTTTACGGAACCTAGAGATATTGAAAATTTAATTTATGATATAATATTAGAAGGATATACACCCCTTTTAGCTCATCCTGAACGATATATCTATTGGCATAATAACTTTAATCAATATCAGAAATTAAAAGAGATGGGGGTTTTTTTTCAGCTTAATTTAAACTCTATTGGTGGTTTTTATAATAAAGATATTAGAAATATTGCTGAAAAATTAATTAAAAACTCTTATATAGATTTTATAGGTTCAGATACACACCATTTAAAACATATTAAACATCTAAAAAAATCATTATCTCTTTCTTTTTATCAAAAAATATTTAAATATAATACTATTTTAAATGATACACTTATGTATAACTCTATTCATAAAAAATAACTACTTTTTAACAAAAGCTACTTTTATATTTTTGTCTATTTTTATATTGATAGTTTGATTTATATCTTTAGGAATTTTATAATATAGGTTTGATTTGGGTTCAATTGAATTTAAACTTGTAACAATTTTAGGTCTTTCATAATAATTAAAAAAGTCAATTGAGCCTAAACTATAATTAATACCATTATATTCTGTTTCTAAGAAATCTCCCAAATTATATAAATATCCACCATCTACATCTAAATCAGTTTGAGAGCTTAAGAGTACAGCAATACCCCAATCCTGAATTAATGTATTAAAATCTTTATCTTTTCCATTTGCTGATTTATTTGTAGCATAAACAATAGCTCTTTCATCTGTATATCTATTATATAATATATCATGTAATAGTTGTGCACCACCATAATTTCTTATTAAATAACTTCCAAATGATGAGACCATTGCATAATCTTCTTTTTTACCATTCCATTTGGATAATGTTTGATTTATATTTTTATTAAAAATAGGAAATTTCCCATATTGATTATAATCATCTCCTGCATCACCCCTAAGATAAGATACCTCTCTTAAACCTTTGGTTTTTAATTTTGTTGCAACAATATCTTCTGTACTTACTGCTAACATCTCATCTATCCAAGAGTCAAGACCACCATTTCGTTGAAGAACATTTTTTTGATAAAAATGTATCATATGCTCTAATTCATGTGCAAGAGTTGATAAAACTTTTTTTTGTTGATAATTTTCTATATTCCATTCATCTTTTCCATAATAACTTGCAAATAGCACCGAATCTATATAAAACATAACTTTTTCATTTGAGCCTTTATATATACTCTTCTTATAGTTATCTTTGGCATAGAAATAACCTAATGTCCCTCCAATTACACTATTATCATTATTAATATCTGTTAAAAGAATTGTAATTTCATTGTTATTGTCAATTAAAGCACTATTTGTGGTTTTTCCCCACTCTTCGCCAAAAATATTACTAACCCAATCATATATATCATTATCTTCACCTCTTTTGAGAAAATTGTTTACTAAATCATCAATCATCTCATCTTTTATACAATATGTTTTAATACACTCTTTTCCAAAACTATCATTAGATACCCATATATTTAAAGTTTTTTCTCCATATTTAGTTGTAATATTTTTAACGATTTTTTTTAGTGTTGCTCTAGTTGAACTTGATAAATCTTTTTCAAGATAAAAGATTTCATTATTTCCAATATCATCTGTTTTTAGATAAGTAGATTTATTTATCTTATTTTTTTTTACTATAGGTACTTTATGATTAAAATTCATAATTTTATTTTTTAGAGACTCTTCTTTTTTTAGCAAATTTTTTTTTTCTTTATATAAATCTAAGTTTTTATTTAATCCATTACTTATTAAATTAAAATTATATTTTTTATTAGTAGTATTAGTAAATACTATATATTCATCTTTATTGTTTTGCATAGTTTTAAATTTAATATTTCCTATGAAATTTATTTTTTTTACACTACAATCATTTATATTCATATCAATTTCAGGAGTAGAAGTACTATTTCCTCCACAACTTATAAAAACAATAGAAATACTTATAATAAAGAGAGTATGTTTCATTTTATTCCAATCTTTTAAAATTTTATTTTATATCTTACTTAATTTAAAATAAAAAAGAAATTAAATATTCTTTAATTTTTAAGATAGTTATTTTTTTTCAAAAAAAATAAAGTATTATTTATTATATAAAAACTATCTATATTTTTTTACTTTAATATCTGTTTTTTAATATAAAAAATAGTAAAATAGAATTAAACGAATAAAAAGGTAAAATGTTATGTTTAAAATTAAATTTCTAATTGCATCATTGGCACTATTGTCAATAATAGGTTGTGGAAGTAGCTCTAACTCATCTATAGAAAAAAGACCTAGTCTAAATGAGAACAATATTGTAGCAACAGCAAATACGGAGGCTAGAATAAGCGAAGATAGAATATCGAATGAGGGAGTAATTAAAGAGGATACTCGCATCATAGCTCAATCAGAAGATGGGACATCTGCTGTCGAGACTATTATATCAGGAGGTACAACATTCCAAAATACAAAAGGGGAAACTATTACTACTCCACCTACTGTTTCAATAGTTCAGCAAGAGAGCGTTGAAAAGGTAGTACAAGAAGGGAAGGAGACAACAAAAAATGTTGTAAAAACTGAAATTAAACTTACAGATGACAATGGAAATAAGATAATCCCAACTAAACCAGTTAAAGTAAATATGAAAGCACCAAGTGGTTCAAAGCCTGGAGATAAAGTTAGAGTTGATATGCCAGATGGTGCTACGGTAAGTAAAAGAGATAGAGTTAATTTGGAAAAAGTAATTATAGTTACAGTTGGTGCTGATGGATATATTCATATTACAATACTTCCTGAAATTTTTAAAAATTTAACAGTTATTGTAGTTATTATAGAAAGAGTTATTATAGTTCCAATTACAGGTGGTTTAGGAGGTAATTAAAAAAGAGAATATATGCCAAATAAAATTATAGAATACTTCATAACTTTGACTCAAATCCCACATTGTAGTCAAAGTGCAGATAAACTATTAGAGTTTCTAAAAGAGTTTGCAACTATTAGGGGTTATAGTGTAGAGATAGACAAAGCTCAAAATATATTGGTTAAAAAAGGTCAACCTAAATTGCTTCTCCAAGCCCATTATGATATGGTATGTATAGGTACAGTACCACAAATACAAACCTATATAAAAGATGGTTGGATGTATGCCAAAAATTCATCATTGGGTGCTGATAATGGTATCGCTATAGCTATGATGATGATTTTAATGGATAGAGGTGAAGAGCTGGAGTTTCTGTTTACCTCTGATGAAGAGATAGGATTAATTGGTGCATCTAATTTAGAGTTTGAACTAAATAGTAAATATATGCTTAATATTGACTTTGAAGATGAAGCAGAGGTTTGTATTGGGTGTGCTGGTGGAGCTGATTTATTGGCTTTTAGAGAATTGGATAGTGTTGAACCTCTCAATTATACTTATCAAGTATCTATATCAGGTTTAGCAGGTGGTCACTCTGGGGTAGATATAGACAAAAAAATTCCTAATGCTATAAAAGTTTTAGCTAAATATTTATCGGACAAAGAGATAGTTATATCCTCTTTTGAAGGAGGAGAGAGACGAAACTCTATCCCTACTCATGCAGAAGCTATAGTTAGCTCAAAAAAGCCTCTACTAGAGAATAAATTAATAAAGGTATCATCTATTGATACTAATCATAGATTTTATAATAGCCAAGATTTTATCAATCTATTAAATGATTTTAAACATGGAGTGGATAGTTATAATAAGGAGTTAAATATTCCTAATAGTAGTATAAATTTGGCTATGGTTAAATTTGATAATGGCAAAGTTTCTATAGAAACTAGTGTTAGAGCAATGTCAGCAGAGGGAATAGATAAAATCTCTCATAAAAACATATCACTATTTCAAAAATATAGTTTTGATGCAAAAATGCAATACAAATACCCATCATGGCAACCACAAATCAATGATTTTAGTAAAATTGTTAGTAGTTCTATGTTTAAAGTTTTTGGACAAAGCAAGTATAGAGCTATTCATGCAGGATTAGAGTGTGGAATTTTCTCTAAAAAATATCCAAATATACTCCTTGCATCTATTGGTCCTAATATTCGTTATCCTCATTCTAAAAGAGAAAAGATAGAAATAGAGTCTATATTTCAGACATTTAGAGTTATAGTTGATATAGTAAACAATATAAATTAAAAAATATTTTGAATTGTGCTGTTTTCATGATACAATTATGAAAAAAAAGGAGACAATTATGAAAAAAATATTTTTGATAATAGTCACATTATCGTTACTAGTTTGGGCAAAAGCACCTAGTGCTACAAGCTCTAAAAAACTTGATAGTATAGGTATGAATTATGCCTTGGGTCAAGGAGTTAGACAAAATTATAGTAAATCTTTTCAATATTTCAAACGAGCATCTCAAATGAACTATGCACCTGCACAGTATCATTTAGGTGTTGCATATGAAAATGGTTTTGGAGTTAAGCAAAATATTAAAACAGCTATAAGTTATTATACTAAATCAGCAAAACAGTTTTATCCAGATGCAGAATATACTTTGGCAAAGCTTTATAATGAAGGCATTAAGGTTAAACAAAATAAACAATTAGCCAAATATTGGTATGATAAAGCATCTAAACATGGTGATATGTATGCCAAAACTGCTTTAGCAGATATGTATGCAAAGAAAAATCCTACTCTAGCAACAAAATATTATAAACAAGCAGCCAAAAAAGGTGATGCAGATGCACAATACAAAATTGCTACAATGGCACAACAAGGAAAAGTAGTCGCAAGAGATGATAAACAAGCAGTCTCATGGTATATCAGTGCTGCTAAAAATGGCAATGTAGATGCACAGAATAGTTTAGGTCAAATGTATCAAAATGGTTATGGTGTTAAAAGAGATTTAAAAAAAGCATTCCAACTATACAAACAGGCTTCATCTTATGGAAATGCCAAAGCTATGAATAATCTAGGTAATATGTATGCTAATGGATATGGTGTAGCTAAAGATAAAGTCAAAGCTTATGAGTATTATAAAAAATCAGCCAAATTAGGAGATATAGAAGGTGCTTATCATGTAGCTCTATCTTATGCCTCTGGTCAAGGAATTAAACAAAACTATAAAGAGGCTGCCATGTGGTTTAGACGAGCTGCAGACCATAATGTACAAAAAGCACAATATGCATTAGGTGTAGCATATGAAAAAGGTTATGGGGTCAAAAAAAATATCTATAAAGCTTTAGAGTGGTATAAAAAAGCTTCTGACCCAGAGCGACACCATATAAACTAAATCTTAAATCTCTCTTTGCTTTTACAGTAAGGAGCTAAAAAACATTCATCACATAGAGGGTTAACTGCTTTACATCTATATCTACCAAAAAGTACCATAGCTTGATGTAGTAGATGTAAATTAGTTTTAAACTTTTGAGTTAACTCCTCTTCTGTTTTGGTGGCTGTCAGGGCATCACTAAGCCCTAAACGGTGAGCTACTCTAAATACATGTGTATCCACTGCCATTAGATTAGCTCCTACATATTCTATCATAACCACATTGGCTGTTTTTTGTCCTACACCTGCTAATTTGATAAGTTCATCTCTGTGTAATGGTATCTCCCCTTGATAGTTTTCTATCACTTGATTGGCCATCTTTAGTAAATTTTTGGCTTTGTTATTAAAAAAAGAGCAACTCTTAATTAACTCTTTTATATCATCTAAATTAGCATTTGCTAAAGATATAGGATTAGAATATTTTTCAAATAATGCAGGAGTGATAATATTTACTCGTTTGTCTGTACATTGAGCAGAGAGCATAACAGATATAAGTAATTGGTATAGATTTTGATAATTGAGTTCTGTTACTGAGTTGGGATAGTTTTCTAAAAAGAGCTGTTTTATCTCTTCTATCTCTTTTTTTGTTGCTTTTTTTATTATTTTTATTTTTTTCATAATAATATTTTATATTCAATTACTTAAATTGAGATAAAATTGGTTTACGAATTGTTTATTATTTTAGGTTACAATGGTTAAAATATATAGCAAATTTTATTTTATAAGGATTTCAGACAATTATGTATAAATTACTATTTATTAATCTACTTTTGACATTAAGTATTTGGGCTTCAAATATTGTTGCTACAGTAAATGGCAAAATAATAACACTACAAGATGTAGATAGATTTATTGCCAAAAGTATTCCTGGTGCAAAATACTCAATGATGACTTCAAGTCAACAAAAAAAAGTTATCAATCAATTAATAGAGAGAGAGTTATATCTCACAGTAGCTAAAAAAGAAGGAATAGAAAATGACCCACAATTTTCTATAGAGTTAGAAAAAGTCAAAGAGAATTTAATGTTAGATATGTGGATGAAAAATAGGCTAGAAGCTATACAGATACCAGATAGTGAGATATGGAATTATTATAAAAATCATAATAATAAATTTCATCGTTCGGCTATGGCATCAGCTAGACATATATTAGTGACAACTAGAAGTGAAGCTAGAGAAATTATCAGAGAGTTAGAAACTAGCTCTAATCTTAAAAAAAAGTTTATCCAACTTGCAAAAACTCGCTCAACTGGTCCTAGTGCTAAAAATGGTGGAGATTTAGGTTGGTTTCCCAAAGATCAAATGGTTCCAGAGTTTTCAAATGCAGCATTTAGATTAAGAAAAGGTGAGATTACTCATATTCCTGTACAAACACCTTTTGGATGGCATGTTATATATCTAACTGATAAAAAACCTGCTGGAAAAATAGAGTTTAAAAAAGTCAAAAAAAGTATAGAAAATTCACTCAAATTAAAACGATTTCAAGAAAATTTAAAAATATTAAGTAGAAAATTAAAAAAATCTGCAAAAATTAGTGTAAAATAACAAAAAAATTTAAAGGTCATATAAAATGTCTCAAAAAGTATTAGATAACTTACCAAGTGGCGTTCTAAGTGGAGATGAGGTACAAAAACTTTTTTCTATTGCAAAAGAGAATGAATTTGCTATCCCTGCTGTTAATGTTGTGAGTAGTTCATCAATCAATGCAGTATTGGAAGCAGCATCCAAAGTAAACTCTCCTGTTATTATTCAATTCTCCAATGGTGGAGGAGACTTTTATGCAGGAAAAGGTTTATCAAGTAAAGATAGAGCCATATTAGGAACAATATCAGGTGCAAAACATGTACATACTCTAGCTAAAGCTTATGGTATTCCGATACTTTTACATACAGACCATGCTAGTAGAAAATTATTACCATGGATTGATGCTCTATTAGATGCTAGTGAAACATACTTTGAAGAAACTGGAAAACCACTATTCTCTTCTCATATGATAGACTTATCAGAAGAACCAATAGAAGAGAATATTGCAACTTGTAAAAAGTATCTAGCTAAGATGAGTAAAATTGGGATAACCTTGGAGATAGAGTTAGGTGTAACAGGTGGTGAAGAAGATGGTGTTGATAATACACATATTGATAATGCAATGCTATATACACAACCTCAAGAGGTAGCTTATGCTTATGAAGAGCTTTTAAAAATATCAGATAAATTTACTATTGCTGCTTCATTTGGTAATGTACATGGTGTTTATAAACCTGGTAATGTAGTACTAACTCCAACTATTTTAAATAACTCACAAAAATATATAGAAGAAAAATTTAATACATCCCAAAAACCTGTGAACTTTGTTTTCCATGGTGGTTCAGGAAGTAAACTAGAAGAGATTAGAGAAGCTATCTCATATGGTGTAATTAAAATGAATATAGATACAGATACACAATGGGCATATTGGGATGGTGTTAGAGCTTATATTGAGCAATATCATGCCTATCTACAAGGACAAATAGGAAATCCAGAGGGAGAAGATAAACCCAATAAAAAATATTATGACCCTAGAAAATGGCTAAGAGAAGCAGAACTTTCCGTGGTAAAAAGATTAGAACAAGCATTTAGTGATTTAAACTGTTTGAATAGAAATTAACTATAGCGTGGGTAATAAACCCACAAATTATTTTATATTGTAAAAGGTTTTTCGCTATCAAATCCTGCAATTTTCTTACCAAACTCTAGTAGTTTAGGATGTTGATTAATTAATCCCTCTCGAATTTGTAAATAAAAATCTTTATAAGTTCCTTCAAAATTTCCATCAGCCCATACATATTTAAGTGACTCTGTAAATGCACTATTGGTCTCTCCTGTGTAAGAGTACTCTGTATCTTGACATCCTGAAATCTGTTTTACAAAAGCCTCTACAGGTTTTTTGGTAATCTCTAATGAATTAATCTCTATAGCTAATTTTCTATAGAACTCTTCATTATTTCCAAATGTCTCTTTGGCTACTTTATCACTAATACATTTTTTTCTAATATATCCCTCTTCCTCTTCAGGCTCTTCATATTCAAGTTCTATTGGTGCTTTGGCAATACTCCCACTATGACAGCTATCTGAGAGTAGAACTATCCGAACTCCTTCATCAAAACTAGCCCATAAATTTCGTAACTCATCATCAAGTAGTTGAGCATCCCATAGACACCAAGTTTCATCAATATTATCATACTCTATATCATAAGGGCTTGGAACATTGGGAACTTTACCTCCATGACCAGAGTAATATACTACCATAATATCACCACATTTTAACTCTTTTGCAGAGTCCAAAATAGCATTTTTGACATTCTCTCTAGTTGCCTCCTCTGTAGTTAGTTTTAAAGATGTAAAATCATTTAGCAAAAGTAGATTATGCATATCATCTGCATCTTTTTCACAGATATATAGTTCACCTTTAGTTCCATAATGTTTAGGATTGATACTATTCATTCCGATACAGACGGCTTGACCTTTTTTCATAAGTTACCCCTTATATTGAATTTATTTTATTATATCAGATTAATATGTCAAAAAAATGTTTCTTATTAATAATTAATGATAAAATTATAAAAAATAAACCAAAATTAAGATAACAGATGACAAAAGAAATTTATTTAAACAAAATAGAACTGTTAAAAAAGTGGGCATATACATATTTTGTAGAAGATAATCCAATAGCTACAGATGAAGAGTATGACAAACTCTATCATGAGGTATTAGAATATGAAGAGAACCATCCAAATAATATAGCTTCAGACTCTCCAACCAAAAGAGTAGGAGGAGTCATTCGTGATGAGTTTACCAAAGCTAAACATATAGAACCAATGTGGAGTATGGAAGATGTATTTACACCCAATGAGGTTCAAGAGTGGATTGATAGAGTGATCAAAAATATAGGAGAGGTGAACTATTTTTGTGAACCTAAATTTGATGGGGCAAGTATGAACCTACTCTATAAAAATGGAGAATTAATTAAAGCTATTACAAGAGGAGATGGACTAATTGGTGAGGAGGTAACAGATAATGTCAAAACTATTCGTTCTGTTCCTTTGAGTATAGATTATAATGAGATAATAGAGATTAGAGGAGAGGTGGTTATACAAAAAGATGACTTTGAGATTATAAATCAAGAGAGAATAAAAGAGGGTAAAAGTGAATTTGCAAATCCTAGAAATGCAGCATCAGGAGGTTTAAGACAACTTGATAGTTCCAAAACAGCCAAACGGCGTTTGGTCTTCTATCCTTGGGGATTAGGTAAGAATAACTTAGAGTATAATAATCTATCTCAAAAGATGAACTATATCTATAATCTAGGCTTTTTGAGACCACCATATAACCAAGAGTGCAAAACTATAGATGATATAGAAAAGTTTTATCAGTTTTTAATATCTAAACGAGATAATATACCAATGATGATGGATGGTATGGTCATAAAAGTAGATGATATAACCAAAGAGGAGCAGTTAGGATATACAGTCAAATACCCAAAATGGATGTGTGCTTATAAATTTCCTGCCATAGAAAAGGTTACTAAAGTTAATGCTATAACTTTGCAAGTAGGACGAACAGGAGTTATTACTCCCGTAGCTGAAGTTGAGCCTATAGAGGTTGATGGTGCTGTTATCTCTAGGGCAACGCTACATAATTTTGATGAGATAGAGAGAAAAGGATTAATGATAGGTGATAGTATTATTCTAATTCGTTCAGGTGATGTTATTCCTAAAATTACTAAAGTACTAACTAATAGAAGAACAGGTGAAGAGAAGGAGATAAAACGACCTACAAACTGCCCTACATGTGGAAGTGAATTACTTAATGAGAAAACTCTTATTAAATGTCAAAATATGGATTGTCCTGATAGGGTTGTAAACTCTATTATACATTTTGCCAAAAAAGGGTGTATGAATATCTACGGATTAGGTTCAAAAATAGTTGAAATATTAGTCAAAGAGAATAAAATCAAAGATATTTTAGGATTATATAGTTTAAATGCAGAAGATTTAGAAGGATTAGAGGGATTTAAAGAGAAAAGAATAAATAAATTACTAGATGCTATCAAATCAACAAAAGGGGTAGAACTATCCAAACTATTAAATGCTATGGGAATAGAACATATTGGAGTAGTAGCAAGTAAATCTATAGCTTTAAAATTTGGATTAGAGGTTATAAATGCTACAGAAGATGAACTTATCTCCATAGATGGAATTGGTAGTGAAATGGCATCTTCATTAGTTGAGTTTATGAGTGTAAACCGTGAGTTTGTATTGAAACTTTTTGATATAATCAAACCAGCGGTAGAGACCAAAATAGAAGCTATAGAAAATCCATTCAAAGATAAAACTATAGTATTGACAGGAACTATGTCCGTTGGTCGTGGCATTATTAAAGAGATGTTAGAAAAATTGGATGCAAAAGTAAGTAGTTCAGTTAGTAAAAAAACTGACTATCTAATTTATGGAACAGAAGCAGGAAGTAAATTAACTAAAGCTCAAAAATTAGGTATTAACATACTCACAGAAGATGAGATGAGAAAAATCATCTACTAAATTTTTAAATAGAGTCAAATCCCATATCCTCACTAGGTTTTTCTCTATTTCTCATATCAAACTTTGGTTTTTCTTCTGATATTTTAACCTTTTCCATATATATATTATGTTTAGCACCTTTACTATCCAAAAACTCCAACATCTTTTTCTGTCCAAGTTTTTTGGCATAATCTTTGGCACTTACTCCAGAGTTGTCCATAGAGTTTATATCTGCTCCATTTTCAATAAGTAGCCTAACCATAGAGATATTGCCAAAGCAAGAAGCTAAAATTATAGGATTGATACCACTTTTACGAGTAGTTTTATTTATATCTACTCCTCTATCTATACAAAGTTTGACTACATCTTCTCTTGAAAATTTAATAGCTATATCAATAGCACTCAATCCATCTTCATCTATCTCATTAATATCCAAACCAAACTCTAGCAAAACTTCTATAGCATCAATAGAGGCATGGTTTCGTATCGCATAAAAGAGTATAGAAATCTCATCATAATCTTCTAATTCATACTCTTGACCAATAACAATTGGTTCTTTTAAATCTATACCTTGTTTACAAAGTGATTTGATTTTGACGAGATTATCGTGTTCTAATGCAATTAATAGCTCTTTCATGAGTTTACCTTTCTTATTTATCTTTTTAAGTTATAACATAAAAAAAAGTAATTTTATCTTATTTATCCTGTGAAATTTCCAAAATGAGAATTGACATTATCAATACATTATGATAGACTATCAAAAACATGAAATATCTTTTGAAGAAGTAAAAAAGTTTTTAATACTTTTTATAAAAATTAATAAAGATATTATTAGAATAATAAGTGTGATAATATGAAACGAAGAGAATTTTTAACTACCTCTGCTATAACTGTTGGAGCTATAAGTCTAGGTGGATGCTATAAACAAGAAGATACCATTAAAAGTAAAAGTGTAAATATCAATAGAGGTAAAAAAGTCAAACTCAAACTCGCTACATCTTGGCCTGCTCATTTTCCAATTATGGGAACTGGAGTTGATAGTTTTGCAAAAAGATGTGGTGAGCTTAGTGGTGATAGTTTGGAGATAAAAGTTTATCCCAAGAATATACTAGTTCCTGCTATGCAAGTATTTGATAGTACATCTGCTAATCAATTAGATGCTTTTCACTCTGGAGTTTATTACTGGAAAGGCAAAAACTCTGCTTTTTCTATATTTGGTGGTATGCCATTGGGATTAACAAGTGAAGAGATGATGACTTGGCTCAAATTTGGTGGAGGAATAGAGCTTTGGCGTGAACTTTATGCTAAATTTAATCTATATCCATTAGTCGGAGGAAGCACAGGTCCACAAATGGGTGGATGGTTCAAAAAAGAGATAAAATCAGTAACAGACCTCAAAGGACTCAAAATGAGAATTCCAGGACTTGGTGGTGAAGTTATGAAGAAATTAGGAGTCAATCCAATACTCCTACCTGCTGGTGAAATTTTTACATCTTTGGAGAGAGGAACTATAGATGCTACTGAATGGGTAGGACCTGCACTTGATAGAATGATGGGATTTGACAAAGCTGCGAAATATTATTATACAGGTTGGCATGAACCAGGATCAATTTTGGAAATTACATTTAATAAAATTCGTTGGGAGAAATTAAGTAGTGAACATCAAGCGATAATTACATCAGCTTCAGAAGAGATGACAAGCACCATGGTACAAGAGTTTAGATATAAAAATGCAAAAGCCCTACAAGAGCTACCAAAAGAGATTGAGATAAAAACATTTCCAAAAGATATGATGGATATGGCTAAAGTTGCATTGAAAGAGGTACTAGATAAAGAAGCTAAAAAAAGTAAAGATTTCAAGCGAGTACTAGATAATTATAATAAGTTTGTGAAACTAAACACTCCATGGAATGATATAAGTACCAAACATATTTTAGAGATAAGAGGCTAATTTAAGTTCTACTCTGCTATGAGCATTATAGATATGTTCAAAAATTATGAGATTATTATAGCCAAAAAGATACATGGTTGGGGAAACTAAATTTTTAACAAAGGATTATTAAATGAGAAAGTTAATATTTATTTTACTATTAATAACTAATTGGGCTGTGGCTAAACTTAATATCATTGTGAGTATCCAACCACAATTAGAGTTTGTAAATAAAATTGGTGGAGACAAAGTAGATACTACTCTCATGGTTCTACCTGGTAAATCACCTCATACTTATGAACCAAAACCATCACAAATGAAAGCGATAAGCCATTCTAATTTATATCTATCTATTGGAGTAGAGTTTGAAAAAGTTTGGTTAGATAAGTTCAAAAATCAAAATCTAAATTTAAAAGTTTTTGACATCTCTAAAGATATAAACAAAACAGCAATGGTTCAATCTGCTCATCATAATAAAAATGATAAGGGATTAGACCCACATATTTGGACAAATCCAATTAATGTCAAAATTATTGCCAAAAATATATACAGTACATTAAGCCAAGCAGATAGCAATAATAGTAACTTTTACAAAAAAAACTTAGATAGTTATCTGGTAAAGTTAGACCAATTAGATAAAAATATAACCAATATTCTAAAAGATGTACCAAAAGGCAGTAGTGTAATGGTATTTCATCCTGCATGGGGTTATTTTTTGCGACAATATCATATGAAACAACTTCCTATAGAGATAGAAGGAAAATCACCAAAACCTAGAGAGCTAATGGAAATTATCAAAAAAGCTAAAAAACAGAGAATAAAAGCTATATTTACACAACCTGAATTTTCAGATAAATCAGCACAAATTATTGCAAAAGAGTTAGGTATTAAAGTAATCAAAAAATCTCCATTAGCCAAAGATTGGGAAAAAAACTTAATAGAATTGGCTAAAGAGATAAAAAATAGCTCAAATAAGAATGATAATAAAAAATGCCAATAATAGAAATCAGAAATCTCTCATTTGCATATGAGAGTCAACTAATATTAAACAATATCAATCTAACAATAGAGGAGCGAGATTTTTTAGCTGTTGTTGGACCAAACGGTGGAGGAAAATCTACTCTGCTTAAACTAATTTTGGGTATAAATCCAATACAAAAGGGTATTATCAAAACTTTTGGAGAAAAACCTAAAAAAAATTTAGCCAAAATAGGCTATGTACCTCAAAATACAAATGTTAATACTGATTTTCCTATTAAAGTAATAGAGGTGGTATTGATGGGTCATATAGGAACAAAAAGACCTCTATTTGGATATGCCAAAGAAGAGACTATGTGTGCTATGGGTGCATTAGCTCAAGTTGGAATGGAAGAGTTTTCACAAAAAAAGATTGGTGAATTATCAGGTGGACAGAGACAAAGAGTTATGATTGCTAGAGCTTTGTGTGCTCATCCTCAAATCTTAATATTAGATGAACCAACAGCTAGTATTGATATAGATGGACAAAAAAAGATATATGAACTACTTAAATCTTTAAACAAAAGTATAACCATTATTGTAGTCAGTCATGATATATCCGTCGTTTTAGCTTATGCTAATAAAATAGTACATATAAACAAACGACTAATTTCTCATAATCTAACTAATGATGATAAATTTACTCTAAATAAAAATGAGCATTTTTGTGAAATAGAACTATTTAATATGCTAAAAAGAGGAGAAGATAAATGATAGAGGCACTATCTTATGAATTTGTACAAAATGCACTAATCGCTGGAATATTAGTCTCTATAGCATCAGGAATTATAGGCTCACTTATTGTGGTTAATCGTATGGTATTTCTAGCAGGTGGGATAGCTCATACCTCTTATGGTGGTATCGGTATGGCTATATATTTTGGACTACCTATATTCTTAGGAGCTTCTATTTTTGCTGTAATTTCAGCTTTTATTATTGCTTTTATTACTCTCAATCATCGCCATAGAATGGATACATTTATTGGACTTATGTGGGCTGTAGGTATGGCTTTGGGTGTTGTATTAGTTGATTTAACCCCTGGGTATAATGTAGATTTAATGAGTTATCTATTTGGTTCTATATTGGCTGTCAGTCATGATGATTTATACTATATGGGTGGACTCTTAGGATTAATAGTGTTTATTATGACTTTTTGGTATAGAGATATTTTAGCTGTATCTTATGATAGTGAGTATGCCTCTTTGAGAGGAATTAATGTTAGATTTTTTTATACTTTAATTTTAATTTTATCTGCTTTGACCGTAGTAGTTGCTATTAAAGTAGTGGGGCTAATATTGGTTATAGCACTACTAAGTATCCCTGTATATATTGCAGAGAAACTATCTAATACCTTATATATGATGATGATACTATCGGGTATATTTTCCTCTATATTTACTATAATAGGTCTAATGGTCTCTTATGTTTATAATATCTCTTCAGGTGCTTCTATTATATTAGTTTCGGCATTTTCTCTATTTCTGTTTTTGATAATAATATCTCAAAAATCTAAAAATAGATAAAAATAATTGAAAAATCAAAATACCAACACTATCAGCAATAACATCTTCTATAGATGACTCTCTAAAAGGGAAAAATAGCTGTACTATCTCTATAAAAATACCAAATCCAAGCAAAGCACCCATATTTCGTAAACGATGTGCTATAGTGGAAGAGGCACGATTTAATAAAAATGAAAGTACGAAAAAGGCTGTAAAATGTTTAACCTTATCAGCATTATCAATAGATAATTTAATCTGGTCATTAGGTACGATAGCTAAAACAAAAACTATAAAAGCTGTTGTAAAAAAAAGTACCTTATAGTACTTCTTTTTTATAATTAGATGCATCATTTGCTATTTTCTCTAACCAACCCTTCTATAAGCCGTGTCATCATTCTAACTCCTGCACCACTTGCTCCATAAGGGTTTTCACCCCAAGTATGCTCTACAAATGCTGGTCCTGCTATATCTATATGTGTCCATTTATCTTTATGATTATCATCTATAAACTCTGAAAGAAATAGTCCTGCTGTTATTGCTCCACCATATCTAGTATTAGAGATATTACAAATATCTGCTATTTCACTTTTGAGAGATTTTTTTAAGTATCTATTGAAATCTAGTTTGGTTGCAAACTCCCCTGCACTTTTGGCATATTTGAGTACTTTATCTTTTACCTCATCACTATTACCCATAATACTAGATGTATAATGACCAACTCCTACTACACTAGCACCTGTTAGCGTAGCAAAATCAAATATATAGTCTGCTTTGACCTCTTGTTGTGCATAGCAGAGTGTATCAGCAAGTACCAAACGACCCTCTGCATCAGTATTTCGTACCTCTATAGTTTTACCATTTTTGGCTACCAATACATCATCAGGTTTATAAGCATCTCCACCTATCATATTTTCAACAGCACCTACAAATCCATGAACCTCTATGGGTAAATTCATCTCTGATATAGCTTTCATAATCCCAAGAACTGCTGAACCACCACTTTTGTCTAATTTCATAGTTACCATATAATCAGCTGGTTTTAAACTAAGTCCACCACTATCATAAGTAAGACCTTTTCCAATTAGAGACACTGTAGCTAGTGGATTTTTGGGTTTATGAGCTAGGTGAATAACTCTTGATTTATGTCTTGATGCTCTACCTACAGCTAAAAGAGTTTCCATTTTCTCTTTTTTTAACTCTTTTGGTTTGAGTATAGTACACTCTAAACCACTTTTTTTAGCAAGTTTTTTAGCTATATTTGCCATAACTTCAGGATAACAATCATCAGGTGTAGTATTGACTATATCTCTAGTAAAATTGGTTGCTTCTGCTGATATTTGACCTTTTTCCAAAGCTTTTGCACATGCTTCTATATTCAGTTCAAACTCTCTATAATCTTCTAATGATATAGTGATATTTTCAATATTTAATTTACTCTTTTTACTTTTGTATCTTTCAAAACTATAAGAACCCAATATAAAACCCTCTACCATAGCTCTAATAACTGCTGTACATTTAGGATGGTTCATATAAGATGCAATTTTAATACTTTTATATGGAGTTGATTTAATTTTTCTAATACCACTAGCTACTGCTGTTCTAATATTTTCACTACTAATACTCTCTATACCTATATATAGTCTATCTTTTTCTATTAATAAACAACTCTCATCTTGACCTGCTTTAAATGCCAATTTCTCTAATAGCTCTTTGTCTTTTATAAAACGATGGTCTAAATCTTTTTCTACTACTACTATTATCTCTAGCTCAGCTTCTATAATATCTATTGGGTTTATTGTTAATTCAAAATTCATATATTTCCTTTTTTATTCTTAATTACTCAAATTGTTCTTTGAGTATATCTTTGGCTTGTATCATATCTTTGTCTCCTCGACCTGATAAATTAACTAATATGATTTTACCCTCTATCTCCTCTTTTTTCATCTTTTTGAGATATGCAATAGCATGTGAGCTTTCAAAAGCAGGAATAATTCCCTCTTTTTGAGATAACCATACAAAAGCCTCTAATGCTTCATCATCTGTAATATGATTATATGTCACAATCTTCTCATCTTTTAGATAAGCATGTTCTGGTCCAATTCCAGGGTAATCTAATCCTGCTGATATTGAGTGAGCCTCTTGGATTTGTCCATCTTCATCTTGGAGTAGGTAACTTAACTGTCCATGTAAAACACCTGGGCTTCCTTTTTCTAATGAACAACCATGTTTACAATCAAGCCCCATTCCTCCTGCTTCTATACCGATACACTCTACACTCTTATCTTGTAAAAAGTGATTAAAAATACCTAAAGCATTAGAACCTCCACCAATACATGCGATAATCTTATCAGGCAGACACCCCTCAATACTGTTTAGTTGTGATTTAGCTTCCCACCCAATTATAGATTGAATATCTCGTATCATCATAGGATATGGGTGAGGACCTGCTACTGTTCCAATAATATAGTAGGTATCTCTAGCATTTGTAACCCAGTGACGAATAGCATCATTCATAGCATCTTTCAAAGTTTTACTTCCACTCTCTACAGAGTGAACTTTTGCTCCTAGTAGTTTCATTCTAAATACATTTAACTCTTGTCGTTCTACATCTTTAGCACCCATAAAAATCTCACACTCTAATCCAAAAAGAGCAGCAACTGTTGCAGTTGCCACACCATGTTGACCTGCTCCTGTTTCAGCTATTACCTTTTTTTTACCAAGTCTTTTAGCTAAAACTGCTTGAGCTACTGCATGGTTTATCTTATGAGCTCCTGTATGGTTTAGGTCTTCTCTTTTTAGATAAATTTTGGCATTTAACTCTTTGGAAATATTTTGGGCAAAATATAAAGCTGATGGGCGACCTACATAATTTTTGTAGTAGTAGTCAACCTCACTCCAAAAATCTTTCTCAAATCGTACAGCTTCATAATCAAGTCGTAACTGTTCTAGTGCTGGCATTAGTGTCTCAGGCACAAATCTTCCACCAAATATACCAAAATGTCCATTAATATCTGGGTCATGTGGGCTTGGTTTTGGAATATAAATATCTGTATAGTTTTTCATATATTTTCTCTTTTGAAAGTAGTTTGTGGATTATATCTTATGGGTGCTTACTTATCTCTTACGCTCTTGAGATAGGTATAGATAGCTTTTATCTCTTTATCTGTTAGATAGTAGATTGGCATAATCTTATGTCTAACTCTACGGTTATTTTCATCTCTGAACCTATTTTGCATACTTGCTTCAAGTTGGTCGAGTCTGTAGTGAGTTATATCTATACCTTTTAAAAGTTTGGGATTACTATTTTGGTCATAATATTTTGCAATTACCTGTCCACCTTTTCCCTCTTTGCCATGACATTTACTACAAGCTATTCCTCTAGGATTGTTGTATAACATCTTGCCATATTCAATTTCCAATAAAAAACTATCATCTGTATTTGTATCATCAAGAGATGAACTGTTATCTGATAAAAGGAATATCGGAAGTAAAAGTAATATGAGTCTCATAGAATATAATACCTTATGGTTAAAATTTATTTGATATAATAGCGAAAATTTATTCAGAATGAGAAAATAATGCAACTTATTGATGGAAAATCACTATCCAAAAAAGTTCAAAGCTCTGTTCAAGCAGAGGTAGAAAAACTTAAACAAGAAAAAAATATCGTACCAGGATTGGCTGTTGTTATCGTTGGTGATGACCCAGCTAGTCATGCCTATGTCTCTATGAAAGAGAAAGCATGTAAAACCGTAGGGTTCTACTCTATTGCCCACAAAATGCCAGATACTATTACAGAAGATGAGATTATACAGATTATTACAATGATGAATAATAATCCTCATATTCATGGTATATTGGTACAACTCCCACTTCCTGCTCATATAGATAGCAACAAGATTTTAGAGGTAATTGACCCTAAAAAAGATGTAGATGGATTTCATGCTTATAATGTAGGTCGAATGGTAACCAATTTAGATAGTTTTGTAGCATGTACACCACTGGGTGTTATGAAAATGTTTGAAGAGTATAATATAAACCTACAAGGTAAATCTGTAGTTGTAGTAGGTGCTAGTAATATAGTAGGTAAACCTATGGCTTCACTATTACTAAATGCAAATGCAACAGTTACAGTTACACATATATATACTAAAAATTTAGCATCATATACACGCAATGCTGATATAGTTATAGTAGGTGTAGGACAACCTAATCTAATTACAGAAGATATGGTCAAAGATGGTGCTATAGTTATAGATATAGGTATAAATAGATTAGAGAATGGAAAACTTGTTGGTGATGTAGATTTTACAAATGTTAGTACAAAATGTTCATATATCACACCAGTTCCAGGAGGAGTAGGACCTATGACTATTGCTATGCTACTCTCTAATACACTCAAAGCCACAAAACAATTTGGAGATAATATTTAATGAAAAAATTTTTACACGGATTTCATAGATTTTCTAGCTCTTGGACAGGTACTATTATTATAGTACTTTTCCTAATATTTTTTGTAATTCAATCTTTTGTAATTCCGTCAGGTTCTATGAAAAGGACTCTACAAATAGGTGATTTTTTGTTTGCCAAAAAGTTTTCATATGGTATTACCATTCCTACTCTACCATGGATAAATCTACCCCTATTACCTGATTTTAATGGTAATGGACATTTAATAGAAGGAGAGAAGCCAAAAAGAGAAGATATAGTAATATTTCTCTATCCAGGTGATAAAAAAACACACTATGTAAAACGATGTGTAGCCAAAGGTGGAGATGAGCTTGTATATCAAAACAAACACTTATATATCCACTTTTCAGAGGGTGATGAATATATTACTAAAAATTATCCAGCTAATAAAATTGTAAAATTTTATGATAAGTTATGGGTTGATAATCCATACAAAAAGAAATATCCTGGTATCCAATATGTTCCTGATAGTCATGAAAATATATTTAATATTTTAATTAAAAGTTATTTATATACTGAAAAAGGTATAGATATGACTCCTATCTATATCCCTAAATTGGGTGGTGAAATATTTAATATCAAAAGTCAACCTATAAATGCTTTATATAAAAAAGTAGAAAAAGACCACTTCTATATGATGGGAGATAATAGAGATAACTCAAATGATAGCCGTTTTTGGGGGAGTATTCCATATAGTTTAGTTATTGGTAAACCTTGGCTTATCTATTTCTCTTGGGATAATAATAGTAAAAAAGTAAGATGGGATAGAGTTGGTACATTTATAGATGATTTACAACATGAGAAACCGAGATACTAATTAAATAAAGGAGATTATTATGAAATTTTATATTGCTACAGACCATGCAGGTTATGCTCTCAAAGAGTTTACAAAAGAGTTTGTTAAATCATTAGGACATGATATTATAGATTTGGGTCCAGATAGTGCTGATAGGGTTGATTATCCCGATTTTGCTAAAAAATGTGCAAAAACTGTTATAAAAGATAAAGGCAGTTTTGGTATTGTGATATGTGGAACTGGTATTGGTATCTCTATATCTGCTAATAAAGTAGCAGGTATTAGAGCAGCTCTTTGTCATGATGCTTATACTGCTACTATGGCTAGAGCTCACAATGATGCAAATATTTTGGCTTTTGGCGAGAGAGTTGTAGGTAGAGGTGTTATAGAGAGTATAATTGAAGCATTTTGCAATACAGAGTTTGAGGGTGGACGACATGCGGGACGAGTTGATAAAATAGAAATAAGCTAAAAATTAAAATCACTATTTCTAGTGATTTCTTTTTGCTCTATCTATATTTCTTAAATGTTCTTCATAAGTATTACTAAAATCATGAACTCCATTTCTATTTTTCATAAAAAATAGATAACTACTTCTGTCAGGATGAAGAGCTGATTTGATAGCATCAATAGAGACAGAACAGACAGGGTATGGTGGCAAACCTTTATTGAGATAAGTATTAAATCCACTTTTATCTGTTTTAATTCGTTTTGGTGTGACTTTGATATGCGAATATTTTCCATAATTGAGTGTACCATCCATCTGTAGAGGCATATCTTTTTTGAGTCTATTGTATATTACTGATGATACTTTGGGCATCTCTTCTATATTTGCAGCCTCTTTTTGTATGACTGATGCTATAGTCAAATATAATAGCCACTCTTTTTTATTATATTTTTTTAGGTTTTGTTTTGCTAGTTTTTTATATCTCTTTTCGCTCAATTTAACTAAAAAACTAATCAATTTCTCTTCTTTAATCCCTTTTGGTATATGATAAGTATCAGGTATTATCCCTGCTTCTGGATAAATACTATATTTAGAGTAGTTTCCATCTAGTTTTTTATAATCAAGTTTATACTGTTTGGCAATATCTTTTAAAAATATCTCACGAGTTTCACCAGGGATAAGTGTAATAATATCAAATGCCTCTGTAGCTGTTGTAAGTTTATGTAAAAAGTCTATACGATTGATTTTACCTTTTCCAATATTCAGCTCTCCACTTTTAGGTTGACCAATAGCTACTAATAAATAAGTATCTATTATTGATAGATTGAAACCGTGTTTCTGCAAAGATTTAATAGTATTTGTGACTGAACCTCTAGGAAGTTTGAGTGTTTTTGTAGGTACAACAAGTGGTATCGTACTATAAAATATCAGAGATATTATAAGAATGAATATAAAATCTAAAATGGCAAAAGCTACTTTGTAAACTAATTGTGAATTTTTCATATTAAAGATTATAGCTAAAAATGTTATAAAAATATGTTAATATTACAATATGAAAAAACTTTTTTTGATATTAATACCATTTTTGTTTATAAGTTGTGTAACTAGAAATCCTATAACTTGGGATAAACGGATTATACATTCAGATATAAAACCACTAAATCTAGCTTATAGTGAGTATGCCAAAGAGCATAATAAAACAATACTATTTATACATGGATTTGGGGAGAGTCGATATACTTGGCGTTTTTTGATTAAACCTTTATCTAAATATTATCATATAATAACTATTGATTTAAAAGGATTTGGTGACTCTCCAAAAACAGAAGATGAAGATTATTCTGTTTATGACCAAGCTAAAATAGTACAAAAATTTATAGAAGATAAAAAATTAAAAAACTTAACAATAGTAGGTCGTTCTTTTGGTGGTGGTGTTGCTCTGGTTTTAGCTCTAATGCAAGAGAAAAATATGCTAAAAATCAAGATAAATAAACTAATACTAATTAATAGTATGTCTTATAAACAATCTCTTCCATCTATGATGAGATATTTACAAAAACCTATAATTGGATATTTGGGTATTCATCTTTTAAGTGCAAAAACTATTGCAAAAGAAGCTTATGCTTTTGCTTTTAGCAATGATAAACTCATTCCTCAAGAGAGTGTAGATAAATCTGCTAAACTAATAGATATGCCAAATGCCAAATATGCTTATAAACAGACAGTCGATTATATCATTCCTGATGATATTTCCAAAATAGAAAAAAAGTACAAGGATATTAAAATACCTACGCTAATTATTTGGGGTAAAGATGATGTCTCTATTCCTTATAAATTTGGGAAAAGACTTCATCACAATATTAGAAATAGCCGTTTTTTACTTCTAAAACATGTAGGGCATATGCCACAAGAAGAAGCACCCCAAAAAGTAATTAATGCAATAGAAAGATTTATGGGAAAAAATTTACCACACAATAACTCAAAGGTGTCCAATAACTCATAGTTATATTAGACTCTCTCAAAATATCTCCTGTCCATGTATTGCAAGTATTAAAAAGATTATATTTATAAGGAGAGTGATAAAATAGGTCACTTTCCCAATATCCTTTATGAAAAAATATTGGTTTTTCACCAAAACTGTTTAATATACCCTCTTCTATATGTTTATACTGATTTTTACTTACTTCTACTCTTTTTATATTTGAACTTCTGTTAATATTGCAATAGTAGTTCAAATGTATTAGAGATGGTGTATTAAGAAATAGTGCTTTTAGTGCTGTAAATAGTTTTAAATCACTCCATAAAGGACTATCTATATATGTCTCTTGGTCTCCCCAACCAAATGATATATATCCTCTTGTTCTATTTTTTAAAAGCTGAGGCAGAAGTTTCTGCCAATTATAATTTGTATCTTTTATATTTAAAATAATATCAGTATGCATCATATTATAGTATAGATATATAGTTTTGATTTTTTTATTATCTATTTTAGTTTGATTTTGATAAGGGAAAATGGTAAAAATATAGGCTATAGAGATATACATAAAGAGTATAAAGATAGTTATTATAATAAGATATAGAAGATATTTTAAAATTTTCATTGACTTTTTCAATCCTTTATTTTTTAGTATGATAATATAATTTTATAAAAAAATTAACATATAGTACTAACTTGTTAATATTTATTAAGTTATAATAACACTAAAAAGAGAAGGAAATATGATATGAGTATAAAAGTTGTATGCCCACACTGTGCAAAAGTAAATAGAATACCCAAAAAAGAGAGTTATGCAAAAGCCAATTGTGGTGGTTGCAAAGAGTCAATGTTGATTTATAAACCTATAGAGGTCGATAAAAGTGACCTTTTACATGTTCTAGTTAATAGCGATATACCTGTAATAGTTGATTTTTGGGCTCCGTGGTGTGGTCCATGTCGAATGATGGCTCCTGCTTATGAAGAGGCAGCATTAGAGATGCCACTCCAAGCTATATTCCTAAAAGTTAATACACAAGAACACCAAGATTTAGGTGCAGCTTATAATATCCAAAGTATCCCTACTATTGTAGCATTCAGAGGAACAAAAGAGGTAGATAGAGTATCTGGAGCAATGAGTTCTCAAAGATTAGTTAATTGGGTTGGACAATTCATCTAAACATAAACACTATAACCTTATTAATTTTAGAGGGTTCATATGTTTATTGTTTTTGGTCACCTCAAACATCAAACTACTATTTACTTTACCTATGGTTGAGCCTTTGTTAACTCGTTTTCCTACATGAATACCAGGGGCTAACCTAGAGAGTTTAGCATAGATAGTATGTATATTATGTGAATGAGAAATAATAACTACTTTGCCCAGCATTCCACCACTATTCTCAGCAAATACAATTTTACCATTTAGAACACTTTTGACCCTTGCACCCTGATATGGAGCTTTGAGCGTAATTGATTTATTGAAAATTCTAAACTTATATATAGGGTCTATATATGTTCCAAATTTTTTAATTAATTTAGAACCACTTAAAGGGGATATGGTTTTACCACCATAATAATTAGAGACTTTTATATTCTCTCTTTTATGCTTTTTTGATGCTCCCCTAAATCTTCTTTCATCTGCTCTATCTTGTTTAATAATTTTTAACTTTGCCAATTTCCTCTGTAATGCTCTTCTACTTGCACGAATTTTATCAAATCGTCTTTTGTAGATAGCTTTATCTCGTGCTAACTCTCTAATTAATTTTGTTTTTTGGGCTTTTTGTACTCTATACTCTTCTCGTTTTCTTTTATAATCTCTAATTTCTATTTGAATATTCTGCTGTTCATTAATAAAGTAGTTCTCTTTTTTATTTAATTTATCTATATCAATTTGAAGATTTTTAATTTTTTGTTCATTCTCCTTGGCATATACACCGTATGCCTCTTGTAACATTATTGATTTGGGGGTAGGTTTCTTTATCTCATCAAGAATTAATGCCATACTAAACTTATCAGCAATCAAATTTATAAATTTCTCTCTTTTGGCTTCAATATCTCTATTTAAATCATCTATCTTTTTATCTAATATCTTTTTTTTGCTACTTAAATCATCAAATCTACTTTGATTTTCTTTTATATTTTTTTCAGATTGAGTAAGCATTTTATCTAATTCTGCACTTTGAGCTTTGGCATCTATAATCTTTTTGGCAAGAGTAGATAGTTTTTTATCCATTTTATTATATTCATTCTGTTTAGAATGTAATTGCCTTTTTTTTATTTTTATCTTCCTATCTATAGAAGTACCAAATAATAGAGTAATACAGAGAACAATAAAAAGAAAAATTTTTCTCATCTCTACTCCTCCTTTATATTAATAACAACTAAAAATACAGCTATCATTACTATGAGAATAGAGACTATAGAGAGTGTAAATACATCATGAAACTTAAACATCTTATTAACATTATCTTCTAAGATGGCAATATGATTACCCCTAACCCATATATTCTGAATAATATAAAAAATCCCACTAGCAATTAATGCTGATATAATAGCATCCACAAATGCCATAATTATTAAAACTTTACTCCTAAGAAATAGTGAAGCACCAAATATATCCATCACTTTCATTCGTTCAGAGTGTAGATAATTCCAAACCTCCATCTGTTTAAGTATTAGAAAAAAACCAATAATAGTCATGAAAATTGTAAAAGTCCTAAAAGCTAATTTAATAGAAGAGAATAATCCATAATTAGAGTTATGCAAAGTATTAAATGTCTCTACTCTCTTAACTTTATCACTTTTTAAAAAATTCTGCTTTACCTTCTCTAACTCTGCTCTATTTAGATATTTATCTAATTTTATAGAGTAGAAGTTCGGTATCTTTTTGTGAATGCTTGAGCTTTTGGATGCTTGAAATGAGTAGTCAACCTCATCTATTATTTTTGATTTTTCAATCTCTGCAACTTTGGATACATGCTCATCCCATGATTTGAAATCATCTATACTCATATCCTCTTTAGCCACAACTAACATAGCATAATTATCTCGAAGACTATTTTCATATCCTTGAGTAGTACGGTCAAATGATATAAAAAACTCCAATCCAAGTAAAATACCTACCATAGGAAATATCAATGAGATATGTTGTTTAATGAACTTCATAAATTTCTCCATGGTCATCAATAGTGAAATGTCTATAAGGGACATTGAATACTGAAGGAATTTTGTGCGTAACCACCACTACTGTTGTATCTAACTGTTGACAAGCATTCTCTAATAAATCCCAAATAACATTAGATGAATACTCATCTAAGTTACCAGTTGGTTCATCTGCCAAAATCAAAAATGGATTTTTGGATAATGCTCTAGCTACACCTACCCTTTGCTGTTCACCACCTGATAACTCCAGAGGATATTTTTGCTCCTTGCCAGTTAATTTAACATGATGTAATAATCTTTTAGCTTGTGTTCGTTGTATCTCAGTTGAGTAACCTGCTATCCATAAAGGCAATACTACATTTCTCTCTACTGTCCACTCATTGATTAGTTTATAATCTTGGAAAATAATACCTAAATGACTTCTAAGTTCTTGGAGTTTATTTTTTTTTATTCTGCTCATATCCAATCCACCCATTAATAAATTTCCAGATTGTGGTTTAATATTACCATAAAATGATTTGAGCAGAGTTGACTTACCACTACCACTAGGACCTGTAATAAAAACAAAATCACCTTTTTTAATAAAAAATGAAACATTTTTAATAATCTCTTCATCTCGTTCATAGGAAAGAGTTAAATTTTGTGCTGATATAATATTAGACATTTAAGTACTCCTTGATTTTCAGATGTATTTTATAGTTTATAACCGTCTTAACAGGAGGAGAACCAAAATAATAACTCACACTATCATCTATCCAAATATATTTCTGTTCAGGTCTATTGAAGCTTCCTAGTGTCAATTTTAACAGAATTGAACTTTGGCTTACTCTATAAATTCGCTCAAAATGGAAAAAAAAGTCATTAAATAGTATTGGTTTTGTAGAAATCTTATCTAATATACTATTTTTATATACAATATCATCAAATGAGAAATCAAAATCAAAATCTCTTTGAGCTGAATTTTCTTCTGCTGTTACAAAAACATCATATATATCTTTTTCTTGTCTAAGCCATCTAGCTTCATATTTACTTGTGACCTCTAGTGACTCATTTTTGCGTATCTCTATTGCTGTTTTGGGAACATTTTCACCCAAGAAGATGTCAAGTGAGTACCAAAAATATTTATAACTATCTGTTCTAAGCTCTAATCGTCCATCTTTGTGAATTACTCTCATAGACTCTTCTAAAAAAGAAGAAGATATGACTCGTCTATGTGGTTTTTTATCCCAAGGAACAGGAAAATGAACAAAAATATTACTACAACTATTTGAGGGCATCATCTCTAGTAATAGTCTGGCATCATAATTAACTATCCAAATATTTTTTATATTTTTAAGCTCTATTTGTCTTAGAACTTGTTGAGCTGAGGGTGTATGTATCTCAATACCTATAAACAATCTATTAGGGTTATTTATAGCCTGATGGAGTAGATGTTTACCTGAACCAAATCCAACCTCTATAGAGACACTATCAAATGGAAATGATATATCTATAAAATCGTTTATAGTTTTTTCATATTGATTTGCTAGTTTAGTTTGAGCTTTTCTTATGGCTATATTGGAGTTGAGTATCTCCAGTTTTAAACCTATAGATATATCACCTATGGCTTGTTTAATGAGATTTACATTAAGAGGTCTAGTTACTTTATCATATTTGAGCAACCAATTTTTTGGATTTTTTTTGAGATGTAATAAAAACTTCTCATTTGCAACCTCTACACCAATCATCTCATCACTACTATTCAAATCTTGGGATTTAAATAGTAGTTGCGTATTGGCATATCTATCCTCTTTCATTATTAAAGACTCGAATGGTTTAACAGTAATATGTGGCATACAACCCCTTATTTTGCATTAATAGTAAGAATATTACTTGGAATAGAATAGCTACCATCAAATCCTATAGCAATAATTCTATACTGATATCTATTACCTGGATTTACATATATATCTATATACTCAGCCATTAATCTATTATCTAATCTTGCAACTATCACCCACTTCTTACCATTTAGACTTCTCTCTACTCTATAGAATTTTACCCGTTTATCAGGATGTGGTCTCCATATCATTTTAATAATATGATTTGCTTTTTGAGCTCCTTGAAAAAAAGTAACTTTAGATAAAGGTGGTAAAGTCTTTATATTAATAATTTTTCCATGTGCTGATTCATAACCATCTTTGATTGTTGTAAAAGTATAAGTATAAGCACTATTTTGTTTCAAATTAGTATCTACAAAATGTGAAGCAAATGGATTATCTATAGTTGCTATTTTACTTAACTGTTTTGTGGTACTATTTGCATAAGCATTAGGTTCTGTACGATAGATATTAATCCCATCTAATCCTTTTTTAATTATAGGTTGCCACTCAAAACCAACTGCTGTACTATCTGCTATAGCTTTAACATTATCAAGTTTTGGTAATTTATCATTGAGCTGATAGCTCATCATAGCTTTAGGATTACATCCTGTCAGTAATATTATTGAAATAGCTATCAATAACATTAGGGTTAATCTTCTCATCAATCTCTCCTCGATTAAATTTCCGATAGATAAAATCTCTCATATCGGGAAACATAGGTGCGACAAACTCCATCTTTAGACCTGTCGATGGATGTATTAAATATAATTTGTACGCATGTAATAATACTCTATTAATTGTATCTTTTTTGCTCTTAAAACCATATAAAACATCTCCCAATATATGCCGTCCCAAACTGTTTAAATGTACTCTAATCTGATGTGTTCGTCCTGTAAAGAGTTTAACAGCCAATAACTCCACAATTGCGTCACTTTCTGATATTTTATAAAATGCAGATTTGGCATATTTCCCCTCTGGAACAATATCCATTTTTAGACGATTTTTACGATTTCTTCCAATTGGTTTTTCTACTATTCCACTCTGTTTTAACGGATAATCAACTAAAGCTAAATAATAGCGTCCCATACTTTTATCTTGTAGCTGAAGACTTAATTTCTGATGGGCTTCATTGGTCTTGGCTATTACCAATGCTCCTGTAGTCTCTTTATCAATTCTATGTACTATACCGTGTCTCTCTTCACCTGATATAGTTGACAAAGAGATACCTTTTTGGATTAGCCAATCTACTAATGTTGCCTCTTTGACTGATGGAGCTGGATGAACTACTAAACCTGATGGTTTATTAACCACCATCATTACATCATCTTCATAAATTATATCTACATCAAAATCAACTACAACTTTCTCTTTGGGTATTGGTTCTCGAAAAGAGTATCTAATCCTATCACCAATAGATAACTTGTATCCTGTTTTAATGACTATTTTGTCATTAATAGATACCAAGCCCTCTTTGATAAGTTGCTCTACTTGATTTCTACTTTGATTAATTTCGTTTGTTAAAACTTTATCTAATCTTCCTATGGTTTCTACTATAAATGATTTTTGCTTCAACTAATTATCTTTAATATTTTATCTAATTATACTATAATAATAAAAAAGCTAAGGGATATAAAATGAAAACTATTCTAATACTTCTATCTATTTTTATAACTATAACAACTGCTAAAAGTATCAACCCCAAAATAATACGAGCAAATGATGGTTATAGAAGTAGTGGTCATATTAATCATAGAGGTGGTGGCAGACATCAAGATGATATACTTCTATCTACTATAGATGCCACTTCAGAAATAAGCGTACAAGTTACATCAGCTCTATCATTAGAAGCATCAACAGAGGCGACAACTCAACCACCCCAAAATAGAAGAAGACGAAGAAACTACTCACAAATTAAATTTTTGGAAAAAAATAGAGTACAAATCACACAAGATATATCCCAAGGTAAAGGTGAATACCTTATTACACTTTTAAATATTATGAATATCAAACAAGATACCCCTACTCTAACTAAAATACAATCTAATTTTAAGACACTATCCGTTTTGAATAATGAAAAATTTTTATCTAAATTAGCAGAGATTAGCAATTCATAGATAAAGTTTTTGGTGTACTCCTAATTATCACTCCGTAAAAGGTCATTTACACTCAAAGATGGCTCTTTTCCCTCCAACATATTATAAACCTCACTTGCAATTGGTAGATATATATTCTCTTTTTGGGCGATATGATATAGAGCCTTGGTTGTGGGAATTCCTTCTGCTACTTCACCCAACTCTTCTAAAATTTCTTTAATTGATTTGCCCTCTGCTAACCCAAGCCCTACTCTATAATTACGAGAAAGTGTAGAACTAGCTGTTAAAAACAGGTCACCTGCACCACCTAAAGATAAAAAAGTCTCTATCTTTGCACCAAAATATTCACCAAACCGTGTCATCTCAACTAATCCCCTAGAGATAAGTGAGGCTCTAGCATTATTACCTAATTTTAATCCATCACAAACACCACTAGCAATAGCAATTACATTTTTATAAGCCCCTGCAATTTCTGCACCAACTACATCATTATCTATATATCCTCTAATATAATTAGGCAAAGCATCTGCATAAATCTGAGCTAATTCCAAATTAGATGAGCTAATTTTGAGTGCTGTAGGAAGAGAGAGTTGAACCTCTGATGCAAATGATGGACCAGAAATAAAAGCTAATCTATCAGCAGATAAAAAATCACTATATATCTCATTGAGAAATGCTCCTGTAGAGGTCTCAATCCCTTTAGCTGCAACCAAAATATTTTGTCCTCTATCAATAAATTTCTCACTCATCCAATTACGAACAACTTGAGCAGGTAGAGCCATTATTAGATACTCATAATCTAATGCTTTATCCAAAGAGACAAAATTTTTTATATCTTTAGGTCTGCGAGAGGTTATCACTACTCTGTTTTGTTGACTATACGCATGATAGAGTGCCTGACCCCATTTACCTGCTCCAATAATTGCTAATTTCACTATACTATCCTTATTCAACCCAAATTATCTAAAAATAGAAATTCTACCATGAAATAAATTTACTTTTATTGAGATATTCACTTAATGTAACTATTGAGAATTCATTTCAAGAAAGAGAGGCAAAAACTTATCTTATTTTGCTATAATCCTCTTCAAATATGAAAATTTCTGGCATGTTTCATAAGTAATTTACGCTTTTTTAATTTAAAGTCCCATCGGAGCATGAAGTTTAATCCATGAAATAGATATAATGTGACTAAAGTCCCTATTCCGAAGTGTAAAGTATTTTTATCCATATATGAAACATGCCAAATTTCTATTTATAAAAAATAAAAAAGAGTTAAATGTACCAAATAGATAACCCCAAGAACAACTACAAAAATGTAATTCACGCTTTCTTTTTAGCTTTGGCAATAACTATAGCTGAACCATCAACTATCTTACCTTTGATTATTCATCATTTTAGTGATAGTGTAGTAATAGTAGGTATTTTTACCTCTCTACTTCGTGGTGGAGCAATTACTATTCAACTCTATGCTGCATTTCATGCACAAGCGTATAAGAGAGTCTTGCCCTATTTGGGAAAAGTTTTTCTTTTTCGTTTTTTGAGTTGGTTTACAATTGGGGCAAGTATCTATTTTGTGGGTGATAGTAATAAATCATTGACACTATTCTTTATTGGATTAGGGCTTTTCTTTTTCTCTTTTACAGCAGGATTTGGAGCTATATATTTCAAAGAACTTCAAGCTAAAATATTCTCAAAAGAGTACCGTGGCAAAACTATGGCAAATCGCCAAATCGCAGGTTCTATTGCCTCTATTATAAGTGGTGGTGTGGCAGGATATGTTCTAAATAGCTTTGAAGCACCACAAAGTTATGCTTATCTTTTTATGGTTAGCAGTCTATTTATGATAGTGGGCTTTGGTACTTTTGTAACAATAGATGAACCCTCCAAAGAGAATATATCTACCAAAGAGAAAGATTTTAAAAGTTTTATCAAAAATGCAATCAAACTATTAAAAAAAGACAAACGACTACAGAGACAGATTTTGGCTATATTTTTGAGCTTCTCATATCTTATCTCTATGCCTTTTGTTATTTTAAAAGCAAGTAGCTCTTTTGAGTTGACAGGATGGGCATTGGGTGGATTTATTACTATTCAGATGTTGGGTAGTATTTTGGGTAGTAGTCTATTATGGAGGAGAATTTCAGACTATGAGAAGATGTTATCCTTGGCTTTTATCTTTATGATTATTGCTTTTGTTACTGCTATCTTTGCTGATACCATCTATGGATATGCTCTTATTTTTCTCTTTTTAGGTATAGGACTTGATGGATTTAGCAATAGTAGTATGAACCTAGTTATTGAGATAGCTCCTGAAGATAAAAGACCAATATATACTGCTATACAAACCAATTTAGTCTCAATTGGGCTATTTTTCCCAATTTTGGGTGGTATAATTCTAAAACTCATAAATAACTATACCATCATCTATGGGTTAAGCATTCTACTTTTGCTCATAGGACTTTGGGTAAGTTTAAAGTTAAAAAATGAACAATAGAGAAAAAATTATTCCCATATAAGTAGTTACTTGGTTCAAATCATTAAACTATATCATGAAAATCCCCTCGCCTTTTTGCTAACTCATCTTTTTTATAGTATTTGATATTTCAATACAACCCTTGTGTCGGTTCAATAAAACTAACTTCTTATTTGTATCATCTAACTCAATATTTCAATACAACCCTTGTGTCGGTTCAATTCATCAATCACTATAATACTTTGTTCATCATATAAAATTTCAATACAACCCTTGTGTCGGTTCAATTTCCATAATGCCCCTTGGACACTACTACTTACTCCGATTTCAATACAACCCTTGTGTCGGTTCAATGTTAATTACGCATTTCTCTAACATAGATATTAATATCTAATTTCAATACAACCCTTGTGTCGGTTCAATCATCATAGTTGATGTTGGAGGAGAAGTCAGTGACCTATTTCAATACAACCCTTGTGTCGGTTCAATATGCTTATATGGTATTAAACCTAATAGCGTTTTGAAATTTCAATACAACCCTTGTGTCGGTTCAATATTGGCTTATATACTACATTCTCTCCTGATTCAAGGATTTCAATACAACCCTTGTGTCGGTTCAATTAGATAATTTAAGTCTATCTGTCTGCGAGTACATTGTATTTCAATACAACCCTTGTGTCGGTTCAATTTATAAAGCAAAAGCAGAGAAATATCAAGCAATGGTATTTCAATACAACCCTTGTGTCGGTTCAATTTCTTTATACTCTCTTTAGTACCAACCATTTTGAAAAAATTTCAATACAACCCTTGTGTCGGTTCAATATTATCCCATACAGAACAGAGCTGTTAGCACTACTCTCATTTCAATACAACCCTTGTGTCGGTTCAATCAGATTAAAAATTTACAAAAGTATCGAGAAGCTTTATTTCAATACAACCCTTGTGTCGGTTCAATACAGCATCCAATAGCCAAAAGATGCTGATAAAAGCATTTCAATACAACCCTTGTGTCGGTTCAATAAACCTATAAACCTATAAACATAAAGGAAATAAAAAATTTCAATACAACCCTTGTGTCGATTCAATGGATTCCATAATAAGTTAACCACTCACCTTTGTTTATTTCAATACAACCCTTGTGTCGGTTCAATAACAATTTTTGTAGCAGATTTCATTCAAGACCTAAGATTTCAATACAACCCTTGTGTCGGTTCAATATACTGGTAAACAACGAAGCTTATTTGAGCAAAGAAATTTCAATACAACCCTTGTGTCGGTTCAATATAAGAGGATTTCCATACGCATGGGTTTTTAATCTATTTCAATACAACCCTTGTGTCGGTTCAATAGTACTCACTATCATCTTTTTCTGCAATCCAAGATAATTTCAATACAACCCTTGTGTCGGTTCAATCCAATATCAGATTTGCAAAATGGGAAGAGATAGATTTATTTCAATACAACCCTTGTGTCGGTTCAATTAAAGCTCTGGTGTGTACAGATGATATAAGTACAAGATTTCAATACAACCCTTGTGTCGGTTCAATAGTTGGCTGATGTGAAGCAGAGAGATTTTGATATATTTCAATACAACCCTTGTGTCGGTTCAATCTACTCTACACCCTGTGTATGCAGGAACAAGCTCATTTCAATACAACCCTTGTGTCGGTTCAATATCCTATTCCAAATGGATATGGAGTTATTAGTTAAATTTCAATACAACCCTTGTGTCGGTTCAATTTATCAATTATACACATACGCGTATTGTATTATGATGAAATTTCAATATAACCCTTGTGTCGGTTCAATCATCACTATCAGTCCCACCAAATATTAACTCTTTGGATTTCAATACAACCCTTGTGTCGGTTCAATACATGTAGTATTAATATACTATATGTTCAACAAAAATTTCAATACAACCCTTGTGTCGGTTCAATATTACTTCGTCCATAGAATTAACAGTAATATCATATATTTCAATACAACCCTTGTGTCGGTTCAATTTCGTTTAGCACAGGTGAGCCGATTAAGATTGGTGCATTTCAATACAACCCTTGTGTCGGTTCAATTAGAACAAGTAAATTATGGACTCGAACAGCTAGGTAATTTCAATACAACCCTTGTGTCGGTTCAATTCAATCAACTACTGCCACAACAACTACTCAACCAACATTTCAATACAACCCTTGTGTCGGTTCAATTTTACGGATTTTCCAAAAATATCGCAAGGATACAAATTTCAATACAACCCTTGTGTCGGTTCAATGCTGAAAAAATAGGCATTTGATAAAATGGCATATTAGAGCAAAGCCCACAATATAGCGATTTTCCAAGTTTTTTTCCAGCTAATTTATACTTAACAGTGAATTGTTAAATAACCTTTTACAAACGCCATTATATCGGTCTTTACTTAAAGTTTTACTGAAAAAGAGGTTGGAAAAATTATAAAAATAGCGATTCACTAGGTTTCTCATCAGTTCCTAAAACCTCCTCTTCAAACACACTCTTGTTTTGAAGCTTGATAATAGAAACAAAATCCAACTTTTCATCTATTACAGATTTTATCTCTTCTCCTAATCCATTAATCCAAATAGCCATAACGGTATCCTCTTGTTATCTACCGTATAGTCCGTATCTATAACCAAAAATCCATTTGGTACATCTTTTATCTGTTTGAGTGTTTTGTTTTTGCCACCTATCTCAAAAATATAATCACCCACCACAAAATCTCCTATCTCACTATAATAGACCCTATCAAAACAGCTTACAAAAAAACTCTCTCTCACTGTTCCAATCTCTGTTTCTACCCCAAACTCACTAGCAAAAGTATAGAGAGTATTGGTATTACCAAAAAGAAGTTTTTCAGGCTTTTTAGAGAGCTTTGTAGAGTATTTTCTAATAGCTCTTATCACTTTAGTAGATTCTAAAATATTGATATAGTTTGCCAAAGTGGGATGAGAGATACCAAACTCTTTACACAGAGCAGAGATATTGACCTGATAGGGGACTTTGGCATATATAAGCTTGGCGATAAACTTTCTAAAGATGCTTAGATGTGTATAGTCTATCTTGTTGAGTGATGGAATATCCTCTGCAATAATCTTCTCTAGTACATTGAAGAGCTTATTTTTATACTCTATCTCATCCTCTACAAAAAACGGATACGCCCCAATCTGCAAATAGCGTAAAAATTCACGATATAGCGTTGGGTTCTCTAGTGCCAAAAGAGAGCTTATTTCACTATGAGTATCTATAATCTCCTCAAAACTCAATAATGGAACTTCTATATTATTCGATAACTTCAAATACTCTCTAAAACTCAAAATTCCCATCTTGACAATAACCACTCTTCGACTCAAATCAAACTTCTCATTGAGAATATTGAGCATAGAGCTACCCGAGAAACGAATAGTCAAATCAGGAAAAGAGTCATAGATACTCTTTAGCTCCATCGCCCAATTTTTATATCTGTGTATCTCATCAATCACAATAACCTTGCCACCAAGTCGCACAAACTCATCTGCTATATCATAGATAGAGCTATTGACAATATAAATATCATCAGCCGAAAAGTAGAGATATTCAGTCACTTTGTAGTTGAGCTTTAGATACTGCAACAGCAGAGTACTCTTGCCCACACCTCGTTGACCAATCAACCCAACCAATCTATTAGCAGAGGTTAACCTGCTCATATACTTCTCTCGTATAAAATCCATAGATATTGAGGCGATTACTCTTGTCTGCTTGTTTCGTATATATTTTATCATTTCTTAAAGTCCATTTTAAAGTTTATATATTATAATGCAATTTTCTTAAAGCTTGTTTTAAATGTTTACAAAATTATATAAAACAGTACTCATAATAAGCACACTTCCGACAATGTCTCTCAAACTTCGCCTCTGGAGGCTTATTTTTGTTTAACATTGGGTTTTGCAGTGAAAGTAGTAGTTGATTAGTGTTCCTGTGATTTGGTTCATTTTAGCTCCTTTTTATAAAAAGTATCCACCAGTATATTCTTGAAATGCAACTCTGTCAAACTTACCATCTTCTATAAAATCTTCATAATTAGATACATAAAAAAATCCTCTAAACTCCAAGCTATAGTGGCTAGGTTTCTGTCCCTCTTTGTACTTAATTAGATTAAAGGTAAAAAACTGCGTAAGTGAGTTGATATAGGATTGCTCATATTTCATTTGACTAAAGTTTTCTATATCATTAAGCTCTCTAAACCTATCCCAAACTTTTTGCCCATCCAAAGAGCCATCTGTTAGATAGTTTTTGATTCGCTCATCCTCAAACTCTTTTACATCCTTGTATATCTCTAAATCTATCTTGAATGG
>CAZNJD010000013.1:0-13292 GCA_964573285.1 uncultured Sulfurovum sp.
TTCTTAGATGAATTTCAAGTCAAAAAAAGAGTCAACACAAATTTATTACAGACAAAACCACCTATATCTAATCAAACAGTACAACTCTATCACCTCACCCATAAAAGATACACTTGATAGATACATCAAACCAAACCACAAAGTGTTAGACATAGGTTTCGGAAGTGGCAGAGACCTAAAATATATCCAAAAAATCGGTGCAGAGTGTTATGGTATTGATAGTACACAAGAGTTTATAGATGAACTCTCAAAAGATTTCTATTTCACTAATAGGCTCTTTTGTACAAAGCTACTCAATCTACAACTAGATATAGATTTCAAGTTTGATATAGTCACCCTCATAGCTGTGATTATGCACCTAAACAGAGAAGAGATAGCCAAGTCAATCAGCAATATCAAAGAGTATCTAACTGATAATGGGTTGGTAATAATAAGCTACTCTACCACTCCAAGAGAAGATGATGAGAGATTTTTTGAGGATTTAAGAGGTGAGATTGTAAATGAGATGTTTTTGAATGAGGGGTTCTGTTTGGTTGAGGAGAGTAGAAGTTTGGACTCTTTGGGGAGGGGGATTGAGTGGAGGAGTGGGGTTTTTAGGAAAATAGTGTAAAATATAGATGAACAACAGTATAGAAAAGTTTAAAAAAATATAATCAACCTTTATTTATTTATTGTAAAATATGTTTTCTAAAAAAAGAGTAATTTAATATAGAGGTGTTATGTATAAAATAGAGTGGATTAAAGATAAGAATATACCAAGATTAAATGATTTGGCAGATGATACAATAGTACCTCCGAGACCTGTTTATTATGAAGAGTTAGATTTATTAGGATTTAATAACTATTGGGAATATCCGAAATCGGTAGAACCCTTACTTTGGGCATTAGGTAGAGATTACTATTATCGTGGTGAAAAAATAGGGAAAACGATTGGTGGAGATTTGAATAATGTTCCAAAATTAGAGATATATAGAGCAAATTTAGAACTACTACCAATTAATTTAAAAGATTTAATTTATATAAATAGAGAAAAGATAGAAATATTAAAAAATGAATCTATTGATTTTATAAAAAAAGTTTATAATGATTATAAAGAAAAAGTAAATTTTTTTATAGTCGCTTTCAGTGGTGGTAAAGATAGTCAAGTTCTGCTTGATTTAGTAACTATTGCATTAGAACCAGAGCAGTATAAAGTGATATTTACAGATACGACTATGGAGCTTCCTCATACTTATATTACAGTAAAGAATACAGAGAAATATTATAAAGATATTTATAGTGATTTTAGGATTACTATGGTTCGTAATCCTACAGATGCAGATGAGTTATGGGATGTATTTGGCCCTCCTAGTAGGATATTAAGATGGTGTTGTAGTGTATATAAGACATCTCCTGTTCATAGTTATTTAAAAAGTTTAAATAATGGAAAACACCCCAAAACAATTTTATTTGATGGAGTAAGAAGAGATGAAAGTCATAATAGGTTGAATCATTTAAGAGTTGCTGATAGTGTAAAACACAATAGAGTTATTAATACTCGACCTATAATTGAGTGGAATGATTTTGAAATATATCTTTATATGTTCTATTCAGGTGTCAAAATTAATGATGAATATCGAATAGGTCTCAATAGGGTTGGATGTAATATTTGTCCTTTTGCTTCTCAATGGAGTGATTTTATCATCAATAAAAAATATCCAAATATAGCTAAAAAGTTTATCTCTACAATTGATAATTATATGGATAGTAGTGAAATTAAAAATCGTAAAGAGTATTTGGAAAAGGGTCATTGGAAAAAAAGAGCAGGTGGCAATTCTATTAATACAAAAAATTATATTAACATTCAAGATAATAAAGATAGTTTGGAAGTTACTTTAAAGAACTCGAAAGAAGATATTTTTGAGTGGTTGAAAGTATTAGGGAATTATAAAGTTGATAGTAAGGGTAATAATATTAATATTAGTATTGATAAAAAACTTTTAAATGTTAAATATAATAGGGATAATAACAACGAGACGATTACTACAAATCATAATGATATTGTTAATATTAGTCATTTGAAAAAAGTAGCTTATAAAACAAGTTACTGTGTCCATTGTGGAAGTTGTGAGGCAGAGTGTCCAACGGGTGCATTAGATGTTTTTCCAAAGGTACAAATAGATACAAATTTATGTATTCATTGTAGTAAATGTTTAGATTTCCATAATAAAGGGTGTGTAATGGCTGATTCGGCTCATATTTCAGTAGTAGGTAAAAATAATAATTCAGGAACAGTTAAAGGGTTTAATGACTATGGTGATTTTGGATTAAGGCAAGAGTGGTTAAATACTTTCTTAAATAAAGGGTTATCTTGGATAGCAGATAATGAGTTAGGGACAAAACAAAAAATCTCATTAAAAAAATGGTTAAGAGATGCAGAACTTTTAGATTCTAAAGCAAAAAAAACAACAATTTTATATGAATTAATGCAAAATAAAATGGATGGTGTTCGTTATCAGATTATATATGTAAATCTTTATTTTAATTCAAGTCTTTTAAATTGGTTTATTGATGATATTGATAGAAATAAAAAATTCTCTTCCAAAGAGTTAGTAATCATAGCAAAAGGATATACTAAATTAGCAGAGAGTACTGTTAAACATAGTATTAACTCTCTTGTAAATCTTTTTGCTTCAACACCTCTTGGAAATGAATTAAAGCTTGGTAAGATTACAAAAAAAGGGAATATTAGATTTTTAGAGAAAATAGGAACAAATGATATTTCCAATCTAACAATACTGCTTTTATTATATAAATTAAAAGAGAATTTAAATAGAACAGATTTTAGGGTCAGTGAGTTTTATAATGAAAATTTTATAGGTAGTCCATATAAGTTGTTTGGAATAGATAAAGATATATTAATATCAAAATTGAGATTTATAGCAGAAAATACAAAATTAATTGATGTTGATTTAAATCATGGATTAGATAATATTTTTCTAAAAGATTTAAATTATGAGGAGATTTTATTAGAGGCTATAAAAAATGAAATGGAGTGAAGTAGTTAGTTTAAATGAAACTTTTTTACCTGTTTGTGATATAAAAGATAAAAATGATTTTTATTGGAAACAGTTTATCTGTCATAATGATTTTTATACACTTTTAGATAATACTATTAAGATGTATCAAAAAAAAGAGAAATCTGTTTGGTTACAAGGAACTTTTGGTAGTGGTAAAACACATGCTACCACAGTTATTAAAAATCTATTCTCTAAAGATTTAAAAGAGATAGATGAATATGTGAATAGTTCTATTAGAGAGCCTAGATTAAAGCCAACTTTATTAAATATTAGGAAAAATTTAAAAACTTTTCCAATTATATTAAAAGGAAGTTATCATATTAATGATAGTAAATCATTTGGTTTTGCTATTCAACAGGAAGTTGTTAATTCATTAAAAAGTGCTAATATTAATGATACTATTGCAAATTCATATAGTGACATGATAAGTCGTATTGAGATGGATTCCGATTTTTGGCAAAATATAATTAATAAATCAAGATTAATAGATGAGGTTGATGATACAGAAGAACTAATAGAGGAATTGAATCAACGAAGTAGTAATATATTAAAACTTTGTGAAGATGAACTTATAAAGCGAGGTATGAGTGTAATTACTAATGATATTATTAAATTTCTTGAAGATACAACAACTATTGTAAAAAAGTATGGGTATGATAATATTACACTATTTTGGGATGAATTTACACCGATTTTGGAGGTAGATAGATATAACGATATATTGATGATGTTACAAAATTTATCTGAAAATATTAAGCATGGAAATGTTTTTCTTTTTATTGTAGCTCACCGAACACTCAGTAGCAACAGAATGTTAAAAGAGGATATTTCTAAAGTTTATGATAGATTTGAATTGACTCATTATAAGATGGAAGATATTACAACTTATTTATTACTCTCTAACTCTATTATAAAGAATAATTATCATAATGACATTGTTACTAAATTAAGAGATAGTAATGATTTTAATGATATGACAAGATATGTATTGAGTAATGATGATAATAAAATAAACTTAAATAATCTTTTTGAGATGATACCAATTCATCCATATAGTGGATTGATATTATCTTTAATAGCAAGACAATTAAAATCATCAAATAGAAGTATATTTAGTTTTTTATATGATAAAAATGGATTTTGCTCTTTCCTTGAAAAGGAGACAAATTATTTAATGGATATAAGTTATTTGTGGGATTATTTTATTAATATTTTTGAAGAGGATGAAAAACTATCTACATATTTAGTAAAATATGCTACATCTAAAGATATTGAATTAATCAACCCTAATTATCTTGTAGTTTTGAAAGCTATTTTACTATTAAATATTTTAAATAAGGTAATTGGTGGGACAGAATTAGAATTTCATAAAATACTTAAGCCAAATAGAGAAAACTTAGAATATATTTTTTGTATAACAAAATATAATAATATTTTAGATGAGGCTTTAGATATAATTCATAGAAAATATATTACGAAGGATACTGATGGGGTATTTCTTGTATCTTCAGCAACACTACCTGAAAATGAGATTTCTAATGAAAAGCAGAGAATAAGAGATGGTAACTATAAAAATATTTTAAATATTATTAAGCCTAAAGAGGAGGAGATAAAAAAACTTATTAAAATAGGTATTTTTAGATATAACAATATTTATATAAGAGAATCAAATATTAAAAAACATGATATAGAAAAATATTGTAATACTAAATTTAAATTAGATTATACTTTAAATATAATGATATTTTTTGCCATAGAAGAGAGTGAAATATTACAAGTTAAAAGTACTCTAAAGCAATTATCAAAAGATTATAAAAATATAATATTCTTGGTAATGGAAGAACCTTTTAGTATGAAAAGATATGAAGATTTTTTGAATTATAGTGCAAGAAGTAGTATTGCAAATAAACATAATCATAAAGATGAAGCTCAAAGAAGTAAACTTCAATCTGAAAAATTAGTAAAACAGTATATTAATAGTTTAAATCATAGTGCTGTTTCTGTATATTATGATAATAGTATTAGAAATACTATATCAATTATCAATATATCAAACGAATTAAATTCAATATCTAAAATTATATTTAATATGGGTGCTGAAAATAGTATAGTTAAAAATATTAATTTATGGAAAAAACAGAATCCATCAAAAACTATTCCAGAAAAGATAATTATATCGTTAGATAGAGATGAATTAAATTCAAATTTAAAAGGTGTAAATAGACAATTAATAGGATTAATCAAAAACAGTAATAATGATTACATAGTCAATGAAAAATTTGAGATTAGAGATGAAAATATATCCCATTATTTGGTTGTCATAATTAATAAAATAAATCAAATAGTAAATAAGAAAAAAAATAGTGGAGAAATTAATTTAACTAAAAGTCTTAAATTTCTAACTAAACCCCCTTATGGACTATATTCTAATCCAATCTCATTTGCAATACTCTCATTTGCCCTAAAACAATTTGATGGTAAATTTTATGAAGTTGGAAATGGAAGGAAAATTGAAGGTTTTCTTTTAAGAGATAATATTGTAGATATATTTAAATACTTTGATGGGAAAAGCAAAGTTGATATTAGAGTTAGATTTGGAACAGAAATTGAAGAGAAATTTATTGATATAATAAAAAAGCTATTTTCATTGGAGGATGGATTAGGAATTATTCAATATACATTTAAGATAAAAGAGTGGTTAAATAGAGCTAAGTATCCTCTATGGGTAGTTAAATATGGAACAGAGAATGAATATATTTTAGATATTATAGATAGATTAACAACCCTTATAAATGCTCATGATGATGATATTAAACTCAATGATATTAAAAAAATTGTTTCAATTATCGACTCTAATAATTTATTATTTGATTTGAAACTACTTTTAGTAAAAGAAAGTTTTAAAAACTATTTTGATAAATTTATTAAATCTCTAAATTTAAATATATCACCTAATGAATATGATGAAATGTATAACTATATCAAAACAAATATTAGAGCAAACATTGATAGTGATATAGCTGGTTGGAATGAAGATAAAGTAGGAATGTTAATTTTACAATGGCATAATAAAAAACTACAACCTAAAAAGCCTAATAGTTATCAACCTAATAAAAATAATCATAGTGATAGGGTTGAAGAACCAAAAAATAATAATCTTTTCTTAGAAAAAAGTTCTTTAGATGAAGAGATAAAACAGTTTAAAAAAAGAGTACAATATTTATCAAATCTTAATCAAATAATTATAGAAAATGTTGATAGTGATACAGAGCTTTATAATGTATTAAAAAAATATATTTAGGATTATAGATATGACTATCAATGAATTAGAAATAGTACTCAAAGAGAATCGATTAGAAAGATTTAGTTCAAAAATCATATTGATAAATAGTTATAAAAATGTATTTGAGTTGCAAAAGATATATAGGTCATGTGGATATACAGTAAAAGATTTGAGAACTTTTCAAAGCAAAGAAAATCAATGGTTTGGAGTATCAAGATTAAATAGAAAAATTAATCAAATAACAGGAAATACTATTCTATTTTCTGTATCAGAGATTATTAGATTCTATGATAGAGATGATTTTAAAAGTTTTTTTGATAATTTCTTTTCTATTGAAAATAGAAAATATAGTGTTCATATTCCATTGTTTGGACTCAAAAGTAGATTTTATAGTCAATATTTCAATACATTTTATAGAAGAAATGAATATAGTTTTGTTTATGAATTAAATTCTATTTTTGACAAAATAGATTTGAATATCGTAAATTTTGAAGTTCCTTTTGATAATACGCTTGATACTGTAAAAGATTGGTTAAATTTTTATAATTTACCAACTAATAATATTATATGTTCACCCCGTCCTTTGGTAGAGAGAATTAAAAATCAATATAACGATGATATAATCAATATTAATTATATAGATAATCAAAAAGAGTTTATAGAAAAATATATGAAAAAATCTTTTCCTCTTGATTTTAAAGAGGATGAAAAAGAGTATTGGAATAGATTAATAATAGATTTTCAAGAGAGTAATTTAAAAGAGATATTGCAAAAAAAATTAAATTTACATAATTTAACTCCAATTGAGATGATACAAAAAATATGTCAAGAGCAAGATTTATATATTAAATGGTTATTAAAAGGATATAGTTTAGAGTTTTGTAAAAATGATAGTTATTTTTATAGAGTAATTCAAAATAGCAATCTTAATGAAAGGTTGATAGATAAAATTTGGTTTGATATTTTTGATGATTATAGTTTAACGCATTTAAAAGAACGATTTGATATTTTAAGTATTTTTTATAAAAATAACACTCCATCTTTTGAGATAGAAAATAGATTAACAAAATATTTAGAAAATTGTGATTATCTAACTGCTATTTTAACAGGTATTACTACAATAGAAAAAAAGTATATTGTAGAACTTTACACTCTAAATAAAATAGATATTAAATATTGTCAAAAATATTATAAAGATTTAACTTCCTATATGGATAGTGTAGATTTTATAAACAGTATAGAATGGGTAGAGGATTACTTTAAAGAATATAAAAAATCTAAAATTGAGAATAAAATATCACTAAAATTAGCTGATATATTAAAAAAACAAAATCAAAGTCAAAATAGTTTTTTTAATTGGTATGCTGATACAACTTTCAAAGAGGTAGCAGATTTTCAAATTATAAAAGAGAAAACTTTATGGATTGACGGGCTAGGTATTGAGTGGTTAGGAGTTATCAAAAATTATGCTTTGAGCAAAGGTTATGCTTGTGATTTTTATATATCAAGAGCAAATCTACCTACAATAACAAAATGTAATAGATTTAAGGGTATAGAGAAAACAGAAAAGCTAGATAATTATATCCATAAACAAAAGGCATATAGATACCCTTTGAATTTAATTGAAGAGATTAATATTATTAAAGAGATTTTGGACAGTTATTTACATGATGAGTTAACCATAGTATCAGACCACGGATTTAGTGCCTTTTGTAGTTTTCAAACTAAAATTAATAGCTTTAGTGGTGATGAACATGAGGGAAGATGTGCTAAAATAGAAGAGTTGTTAGATGATAATAACTATTTCTCTTATGATTTTCAATGTGGCAGGTATCTAGTTTCACTAAATCATAACTCTTTAAATAATAAAACAAGAAGAGAGGCTCATGGTGGAGCTACTCCAGAAGAGGTTATTGTACCAATTATTAAGATATATAAAACCAAGAATAAAGAAAAAATAAAATCAACTGAATTTAAATCTACAGTAAAAAAAGGTTTTGAGGAAGATGAACTATTTTAAGGAGCAGCAAATGTACACAATGTTGATGTCCTCGACAATGTTAGATAAAAAGATAAAAAAATATTTTAAAAATGAATGTGTTTATAAAACAACAAAGAATTATTCTGTATTTGGAGGGAAAAATATCCCCTCTTTTATTAAAGATTGGCTTGTAAGAAAATATAGTGATGAGTTTGGTAATGTAGATTCAAAAGCTATTAACAATTTTCTAAAAAAACACATGCCTACTGATGATAAAACAATAAAAAAAGAGATTTGGGAGGGGGAAGATAAAAAAATTCTTGCAAGACTTATTATAGAACCTGATATTAAAAAAGATTTGCTTAAATTTTCCATACCAGATATTGGAATAAAATTTAATGAGACTAGAATTGAAAAATATATTGCAAAAAAACATAAAGAGCTAAAGAGTGGTGAAGTGTGGGGAGTTGTTACGCTCACCTATAATAATAATGAAAAAGATAAATTTATAGAATTGATTGATTTTAGGTCATTCTCTCCATATAGAGTAGATTTAGACTATTTTAAACAAGCTAGAAAAAATTTTACTACAGAAGAGTGGATAGATTTGTTAATAAGAGCCATGGAGTATAATCCAAATGGATTTAATAGTTTGGGTCAAAAAATCACCTTTTTAAGTCGATTATTAGTTTTTGTCGAGCCAAGAGTAAATCTAATCGAGTTAGCTCCAAAAGGAACAGGTAAATCATATATATTTGGAAATCTAAGTAAATATGGGTGGCTTATTAGTGGAGGAGTTGTTACTAGAGCTAAATTGTTATATGATGTTGCAAAACAGACATCAGGGGTAATTGTCAATTATGACTATATTGCTATGGATGAGATACAGACAATTAGATTAAAAGATGAAAGTGAAATAGCAGGGGGACTTAAAAGCTTTTTAGAGAGTGGTACATTTAGTATAGCTAATGTTAGACAGAGTTCAAATGCAGGATTCATAATACTTGGCAATATCCCATTAGATGAAAATAATTATCCAACAATAAGTAGTTATTTTGAGCCACTCCCTGATGTATTTAAGGAGTCTGCATTTTTAGATAGATTTCATGGATTTATTAAAGGGTGGGAGATGCCAAGAATTAATCAAAGTATGATAATGAATGGCAACACTTTAAATGTTGAATATTTTAGTGAAATATTACATCTATTAAGAGATGATATGACATTTTCTCCAATTGTGGATTCTCTTTTGGATATTCCACACAATGCTGATACTAGAGATGTTAAAGCTATTAAACGGTTGACGACTGCCTATTTAAAACTGTTATTTCCACATATAGAATCAAAAGATGATATTAAACTAAATGAGTTTAAGATGTTCTGTTTTGATGAAGCCTTTAAAAAAAGAGCTGTTATAAGAGAGCAGATTCATAAAATAGATATGGAGTTTAAAAGGGAATTACCTAAGATTAATATATTCCAATGAGATGTGGAGGAATGAGCCTTGGGTTTCAAAACGCAGGGATAGAGATTTTATCTGCTATTGATAATTGGGATAAGGCTGTAGAGATTTATAATAAAAACTTCTCTCACAAATGTTATCATTATGATATAAGTGATGAAGAGTGAAAACTACACCCCAAAAAACCACAACCCACTTTAATAAAAGGAGCAAAAAATGTACGCAACAGAGTTTCAAACAGTAATAAATAACCCATACATAAAAATACCTGAATATGAAAGATTCAAAGGACAAGAGGTAAGGATAATTGTATTACATGCTAAGGAAAAAACTCATATTCCAACTATAGAGGAGGAAGAGGATTTTATTGAGTATTTGGCTAATAATCCTATTAAGCTTGATAAAGAGTTGAAGTTTTTATCTAGGGAAGATGCAAATGAAAGATAAGATATTTATAGATTCAAATATATTTTTATATACATTTGATAGTAGAGATGAGAGAAAACAGAAAATATCTAAAGAGATAACTCTAAGTCCAAATAGTATTATTAGTATTCAAGTTATTAATGAGGTGAGTAATAATCTAATCAAAAAATTTAAATTTGATAATAATATGGTCAAACGATTTATAAAAAGTTGTTATAATAGATATGAGGTTATTAATTTTGCAAAAGAGACTTTTTTATTGGCTTGTAATATAAGAGATAGCTATAATATCTCATATTATGATTCATTGATTGTCTCTACGGCTTTAAATGCAAAATGTACTGTTTTGTATAGTGAAGATATGCAACATGGATTAAAAATTGATGACTTGGTGATATTAAATCCTTTCAAAAATGACAGCTAGATACAGACAAAATGACAAAATCTTTACCACTCTAACAACAGTTCAATACCTTTTAGATGAGGTAGATTTTGTAGCCAAAAGAGATTTATCTACTGCTCGGTTACTTGAACCTGCATCAGGAGAGGGTAGTTTTGCTGTGGAGGTGGTGAAGCGACTCTATAGTTCATCACAAAGGTTTGGATTTGATTTTATCCAAGCACTCAATAGCAATATTAGGTTTGTTGAGCTAAAAGAGGAGAGTATCAGAGGATTACAGACAAATATAGAGAGATTGATAGAGAGTTGGGGGTATGATTTTACTCTTTTGGATAGAGGGATTTTTATTAATGCAGACTATTTGATGGTTGATTTTTTAACTAGATTTGATTGTATTGTGGGGAATCCTCCCTATATCCGTCATGAGATAATTGATAAGAGTCTAAAAATAGCATATAAAAAGAGATTTTCAACCTTTAGATATAGGGCTGATTTGTATATACTCTTTTATGAACACTCTTTGAATCTGTTGAGCAATAGTGGTAAACTCTCTTTTGTCTCCTCTAATCGTTGGTTCTATAATCAGTATGGAGAACCATTGAGAGAGAAGATAGCAAAAGAGTATTACCTTAAAAAACTGCTCAATATCGAAAAGAGTAGAATATTTAAAAATAGAGTTGTTGCCTATCCTGCCATTGTTACCATTGAGAGTAAAAAAGGAACTCAAACGCTCTATTGTGAAGATAATTCCAAAAAGATTGATTTTGAGAGATTGAGTTTTGAAAAGAGAAAAACACCTATTAGTAGCCATTGGCAAAATCTATTTCTTGATTACGATTTGGATGATGGCTCTTTGAAGGGGATTGAGGAGCAGGGATTTAAGATAGGTATAGGAGTTGCTACAGGGGCTGATAGTATCTTTATCATAAAAAAATCTCAAAATATAGATATTGAGGAGTCTCGACTATTGCCTCTTTTGAAATCAAATGCTCTAAAAGGGGATAGTATAGAGTGGGATGAGAGTTTTGTTATCAATCCTTATGAGGGGAATAAGTTATGTGATTTGGATAAATATCCCAAGCTAAAAGCCTATTTATATAAACATAAAAAAAGATTGCAACAACGCCATACAGCAAAAAAGAATCCTCTAAAATGGTACAAAACAATTGATAGAATCAAGCCTGATTTGCTTGGTAAAGCTAAACTACTTTTACCTGATTTAGCAGACTCCTCTTGTTTGCATATTGACAAAGGAGAGTTCTATCCTCATCATAATCTCTATTATATTACACATGATGATGAGGAGAAACTTAGAGCATTGGCTTATATTTTAATGTCAGATTTTGTAAAGGAGCAGTTGAATCAGATTGGAATTAGAATGAATGGTGGAGTTGTGAGGTTTCAGGCTCAAACTTTGAGGAAGATTCGAGTTTGGGATGTAGATAAAATTAAAAAAGAAAAATCATGAATAAGAAAGAGATAGAAAATATAGTCAAAACAACTATTAAAAATTTAGACTTAAATAATGATGACAATATAGTATTGGATGAAAAAGAATATTTACTTATCAAAGATAATATAAGTTATATGATGGCTGGTTTTTTTGGATTAAAACTTGGAATGCAAAATAATCCTAATATGGTTAATCTATTTGAATTATATGATAAGAAATGTATTGAAATACTTAAACTTTTGGATAAGAAAAAGGCAAAAAAATGAAAAAAATACCCTACGGAGAGAGCGACTTTAGAAAGATAAAGTTAGAAAATTTTTATTATATAGACAAGACTCATTTTATACCAAAAATAGAGATGATGCCAAGTTTTCTGTTTTTTATTCGTCCTAGACGGTTTGGTAAGTCTCTGTTTTTGAATATGTTGGCGTTTTATTATGATATATATTACAAAGATGAGTTTGAAGAGATTTTCCAAGAGACTTATATTTTAAATAATAGAACCAAAGAGACAAGTAGCTATCATATTTTAAAATTTGATTTTAGTGCGGTTAGTACAAAAGGTGATATTGATGAGAACTTTAGTAGATATTGCAATATTCGTATAGAGTATTTCCTAAAAAAATACAGTTTTGATATAAAAATAGATAAAACTAGACCTGCTCATGAGAATCTTAACTATATTTTTAGTGAGTTGAAATTATTTAATGCTTCTGTTTATGTAATGATAGATGAGTATGATAATTTTATAAATAATTTGCTAATGCACAATCAGAGTGATTATAAAAAATTAGTTAGCAGTAAAAATGAAGCGATATATAAAGAGTTCTTTAAACTTCTAAAGGCAGGAACAAGTGATAATGGCTCTGTCTTAAAAAAGATGTTTGTAACAGGTGTCTCACCTCTAGCTATGTATGATGTAACAAGTGGAAGCAATATTGGAACAAATATCACCAATGAGTATCTATTTAATAATGCTGTAGGGGTAACAAAAGAGGAGTTACAAGAGATTATTGATTATTATAGTTTGGATATGAGTTCAGTAGATATTGATGCTTGGTATAACCATTATAGGTTTAACAGAAGAGTAATAGAGACGATTTATAATACTGATATGATTTTATATTATATAAAGAGTCTGCTTTTAACTGGAGATGCACCTGAAAATTTAGTTGACCTCAATGTACGAACTGATTATAGCAAACTAAGATATTTGGTCTATACTGAT
>CAZNJD010000014.1:0-1922 GCA_964573285.1 uncultured Sulfurovum sp.
ATATTCATCTATTAGAACATATAAATCCAAATTGTGTTTTAGCACATAGGTAAATATCTCTTTAAACATTGAAGCTGGGTTACTATTTCCAAATGTAATATCCAATTTATATCTATCTACAAAACTTCTAAGTGTTAATTGTACATCATACCTAAAGCTCTCTTCAACATCATAAATATCAATAGCACTAAAATCAAACCTCAAAACCATATAGCTACTAGCCTCTTTGGTTTGGTTATTTAATATATAGGTATCTTTGAATATCTCTTCAAACTCATCTTTGAAATATATATCATAGTAGGCTTCTAGTATTGCAATAAATAGAGACTTTCCAAATCGTCTTGGGCGTAAAAAGATTAGATATTTGCTACTATAATTTTCTAAAATCTCTATATATTTGGTTTTATCTATAAAAAAATAATCTTCTTCTTTTAAGAGTTTAAAATTACTTAATCCATAAGGTATTTTTTTCATCTCAATAACCTTTTTTAGGGTAATTATATCAAAATGAGCTTTAGTCATTATTGCTCTGATTTTAGAAAAAATATTCCTATTTGGACTGCTCTATTTAGTTCCCGTTTTTATAAAATTTAAATCCAATCCAAGCTTTTTAAAATTATCTTCTATTTTAAATCCTCTATAACTTACTCTTGGTTGGGCATTAATGAAAAGGGTGATATTTACTGTTTGGCTATCTGTAAGATTGCTATTATTAGGAGGCATATTATCCTGTATCCATGTTGCACCATTGGGAAGTTTTGCCATACTTCCATCGGCTGTATAACTTAATTTACCCCATAAAGGAGGAAAAGTACCTACTCCTTGACCATCTTTGCCATGACATGACGCACACTTATTTAAATATAATTTGTGACCATCAAGATAGTTTTTATGTGTTACCTTTTTAAATAGAGATATAAATTTCTTTCTATTTTTACTCCACATTTCTATCTTTGAGGGGGTTCTAGGGGCAAGAGGACTCATATTAATAGGTAATCCTGTAGATAACCATGTTATATAACTCTCAACAGCAATTCCAACTTCTGTATTAACTACCGATTTTTCACCATTTAAACACCTTTGGAAACAACCATCAATTCTATTTTGGAGAGAAATAATATTTTTGTACCGTTTGGAATATGCAGGAAATGATGTGGCAGTACCGATAAAAGTTCCAATCTTATTGGTTGTTCCTGCTCTATTATCCTCTCCTCTTCTATGACAATTGACACATTGAAGTTTGCTATTAATATAAGGTTTTGAGAGAGAATTTGTATCTGTATGGATAACAATATCTTCTCCTAATTTTACTATTTCACCCAATTTTCCTTTAGGGTACTCTTGGGCATTTAATATTATTTGAATTAAAAATAATATTAGTGTTTTTTTCATCCTGTTTTCCTTTTTTTCTTAATTTATCAAAAATAGGCTGAAAAAGTCATTTATAATAGTGAATTATAATTCACTAAAAAGAATAAAAGAACTATTAGTAAAATCTACTTTTCTTGTAAATATGATTATAACCTCGACCATGACTTCGATTACCATTATAAGATTCATCTATTTATAAGTCATATCAGATTTTATTTTTGTTGCAACTAATTTCTCTGCATCTGTTAAAGGCAAATCTTTTGAATAAAGGGTATGAGTTATAATTATTCCTTTAAATATTAGGTCTATTTTTTTCAATATTATTTCCTATTTTCTATTGAACACCTATTATTAAAATAGGTCTCATTGTTCATCGAAACCTCTGTACTGATTTTAGAAAAAACTCTCCTATTAGACAAAAGCGAACCAGTAATCACAACAGCCTCTACACCCATAGTCTGCTTTAGCTCATCTATCTCATTGGTAATAAACTCTAAAAAGCTCTCTATAACACCATAGCAGAGTCCAAGTTGGTCAACACCTGCTAGTTT
>CAZNJD010000015.1:0-8858 GCA_964573285.1 uncultured Sulfurovum sp.
CTGTTCTATAAATAGAGGATTGGTGACTTTAAACTCGCTATTATAAATATCTCGTTCTAGCAAAAATTTAAAATCAGCATTTTGAAATAGTCTCTCTATATCCTCAATCTCACGACTCTGAATTGGTGAGATACTCTGCACTAACGCTTTAGGCACTTTTTTATAAAACTCTTCCATCACCTCTTTGTAGTCAATGGATGCAAAGGGTGGATAGGGGCTTATCATAGAGAGAATAAAGTTTGAGTTATCTTTTAGCTTAATAATCTCTAGTGGTTCACTGCTTGGTTCTTCTTCTTGATAGGGTGTTAACTCTAAAGGGTACTCAATTGTCACCTCATTTTCAATCCCATACTCTTTAATAAGGTCAAATCCACGAAGAGAGAAGAGAACAAAAGGGTTTTTATCCATCTCGCTTACAGCAATATAATAGAGTCCTGCTATATGTTTACAGGCATATATACCCCAAAAATCAGGACAGCTACAGCTCATTTTGAAATCATCAAAGAGAGAAATTTTAGCTTTATATAGCAGAGTCAAAAAAGATTCAGGTAGCTCTCCATTCATAATAGAGGCTAAAATGAGTGGGTTTTTTTCTAAAATATTTTTGATAGTTGTTATCTCATCTTTGGTAAAAGGGGTAAAAGTCATACTTGTAGCGTAGTAGGGTTTATAATTACCTCTTACTTTTGCTTTGATAAAATTTTTATCAAGAGCAATATCATAGACCTTGCCTGTATTGGCATAAGTTCTGCCTCGTCCAAGTCGTCCATAGTCTGTTTTTCTCTTTAAAACTTTTAGTAGTTCTGCTCCCCATATTGTTGTTCCGTACTCTTTTCTTGCCATAAATTTTCTTTTTGTTATTTTTGGTGTTATTTTAGCATTTATTTTATCTGAAACAAATTAGATAAATCTTTATATAACTACTTAACCAAAACAAATCATCAAAAATAGTATAATATAAATATGAGAAAATAATGAAAGAAGATAAAAGATATAAAAGCATATCTTTTTTATAAAAACAGGTTCAATTGACTCTAAAATTATTTTAGTCCTTAATCTATATTAAACAAACCAATTATCTCCAAAATCTATATACTTATCTATAAATAATCCACCAAAACTAGGAACTATCTCACTACCAAAATCAAATTTGATATGAACTTTGTTAAATTTGATTATATCTTTATTAATTTGAACTTCTATCATACTATCTGTGCGAACTTTGATACCATTACAATCACAATCAGTGGTAAGGGTTATCTTTTCATTATACTCATTAAAAAATATTACAAACTCTTTTACTTTTTGAATATCTCCATAAAAAGCAAAGTAAAAATTATCATTATCCATTCCAAAATATATCTTTTCTATTAGTCTTTTTTTATCCATTGTGGAGTATATCTTTCTCTCATCAATAATTCCTGCTCCATACCACTCAAAAATAGAACCAAATCGTCCATTAATTATTGGGCTTATCTCATTTTTGGGTTCAGTAATAAATGATACCTTTTCTTTTTTGATAATAGGTAAATATAGCTCTGTAGGAATGGGTTTATTCATTAATGAATATATATCTATAAGATGTCTTCTAAATAGCTCATCAAACTCTTTGGCAAAGCTTGTATAGTGTCCTTCACCATACCACCAAAACCAATCGCTACACTGGGCTAATAGGAATTTCTCATCTATATCATTATTTTTTATTCCATTTTTTAGATAAACTGCTTTGGCTTTGAATAGATAATCCCATGCTTTGTTTTTTTCATCATCTCCTACCCATGTATTGAAATTAGCATATATCCAACTTCCACTTACTAGTTTCTCTAGTGGTTTTGTCTCTTCTATTTTAATATCTTCAGCTTTTATCATTCTATTTTGTACTCTGATATATAGTTTTTCCAAAAAGCCAAAACCACCGTTTTGATAGAATTCCCAAGCATTCTCTCCATCAACTATAACAGAAGTAACCTCTGATTGATAAGATAATTTGGATACAAAATCTTCTACAGCCTCATCTTCATTCATAAATCTATATTTAAAGCCAATCAAATCACTCAATCCATGGTCTCTAAAGAATATCATTACTCCATTTTTTTTATAAACTCTATGATGGTTCATCTCTCCACTTTTATGCAATATGGCTTCATCTGTAGCGATATATTTTATACCTTTCTCATAATATAGTCTTAAACTCTCTTCATCAACTGCACCCTCTGCCGGCCATAAACCTTTGGTTTGAGTACCAAATGAGTTTTGATATATATTTTGTGCTTTTTCTATGTGTTTGATAACATCATCCTTCATACTTATATAATTTGATGGTATTTTAGTATTTGGATTAGCATATTTCGCATTATTCATATCTAAGAGGAGAGGTAAAATAGGGTGAGTATATGGTGTAGTAAATAGCGATATAGTTCCCTGATTTGCTAATTTTTTATAATATGGTAAAATAGTTTTAATAAAATCAGTTAAATGTATAAATAGATACTCTTTATCTGATTGTGTATATTGTTTTTTGTTTATAAAGTTTTTTAAATCTTCTCGCAAATAAGAACCACACCATGAGAGAAGAAAAGATACCTCCAAATTTATAAACTCATCACTACTTAGTAAATCAAAAGTCAATAACTCTTTAAACTCTTCATTGATAATCAAGGTTTTATTAACTGATTTAATCACTTTGAGTATATAGTTTCTCTCCTCATTTGTTAACTCTTGTGGAGATTTAATCCAAAGAGATAAAAATCTATCTCGCAATGGTTGAGTCTCATAAATTTTAAGCTGTTCTATAAGAGTAGCCGTAATATTGAATGTTGCTTTACCATTACTCTTTTCTATTAGATAAGGCATATCAAAATAATCTTTGATGGCATGGAGAAAAACCCATGGCATATCAATTATCCCATCTTTGAGGTATAGTGGTTGGTGCATATGCCAAAAAAAATGTATTCGCATAATCTATTTATCTCCTTAGTTTAATTTTGTTCTAGTTTATGCTACTTTTAAATTAAAAGTAATAGTTGAACATTAGTTTTACTCTCTCTTCTTCTTTATGTTCATATTTTAATTTTATTTCTGTATTCTGTGATGTTTTAAATCCTTGCATAGCTTCAATAAGCAATTTGTTATTTCCATTTGTATATCTCTTTTTTGTTAGCTCTATTTTAGTATTTAAAAATTTATACTTATCTATAATCAAACCTATACTTCCATCTATACTTTCTAAAGCCTTTTTATCAAGATAATAAAAAGATGGGTCAATTAAAAAATATAATAATCCAAACTTATTACCCCAACTGTAACCTGCACCTACACTTAAATGAAATGGTTCATCTTGATTAGGATAATCTCTATCCCATCCCAAACTCATTCTCCATGAGAAATTATGAAAAAAATTACTTCTTTCTGTTAAAGATACTATAGATAGTATTGTAGCTTTTTCAACTTTTATCTTTTCTTTAGAATAAGCCATTAAAAAATTTAAAAATTCAATCTGTGTACCTCTTAGAAATCCATTATTAAAATCTTCCAAATCATGATAAGCAGGACGAATTCCAAGAAAATAGATAGGCTTCTTTTCCCTTAAGCCTATACCAAAAGTAGTTCGAATAGCTCGATGACTTTTAATTGGATTTATAGGTACTTCTATATTCATCTCTTCTCCTTTTCCCAATTTTGCACGACTTGATGTTAGTTTATGAAAAATCTCAAGATAATCATCTTTTTTTATCTTTGAATGTATAAATTGATACTCAAGATATTCTATAGATGCTTCAAGTATATACTGTTTTTGTTGGATTGAAATTTTATTATTTTTTATAATTTTTTCTATTTTTATTTTATTATTTGATAATAACATAGGATACTTTTTAAACTTTTTATCTATTAAGGTTTCATATTTTAGTAGTTTAGTTCTTTTTGAAGGTCTATAATTAAAAGATTTAATCAAATCTAATTTGTTTATCTCATGTACAGTTTCAAGTGGGATAATTTGAAAATTAAACTCTCTTCTAAGTTTTATAGATGGTTTTGCTGCTTCAATTAACCATAACATTTCATAAGAACAGTTTTGTGTAAAAAAGTAATAGTTTGTTTGTACATTATTTAATTCCCAGATATGTCGAAACATTCTTATAGTCTCTTTTTCTGTTAAATTTAAATCATACTCCCATATATCTCTCTGTTCTGTATCTCTATACTCTTTTAGTTTTTCATAATATGGTAATAGTGAATATTTTCCTAAATATCCACCCGTAAGTCCTTTTATTGCAAATATGACACCATTTTCTTTATTCTGGTCTGCATTTGCAGCATAATTAATAGCATAAGATAAAAGTTTAGAGTTAAAGGATGAATTTATTCTTATAAAAGTATGTCCAAACATAGAAGCAGGAGAGTTTATATGTGCTGATGGAAATACAAGAGTAGCAGAGTGTGGGTCAACTCTTTTGAAAATTTTATTATACTCTTTACAGTTAGCTTTGGGAAAATTCTTTCCATTTAGTTTCTTTTTGAGCCAATAATATCTTCCAGGAAATTTACAAATACTTGAGTTGTCATCTTTTATCTCATTACTAAAAAAAGCATCTAATGTTGCAAACATTTCATTTTTTGGATTAGATACTCCATCTTCTGAAAAGAAAAAATTTTTATCTTTTATCTCACTATTATTTCCATTCATATGTAGTAAAATATGCCAATAGTGATTATCATATAGATGTAATTTTTCAGCCATATTTTTATATATAATAGGATTTGTGGCAAATAGAGATATTGTAGTAATTGTGGTAATAGAAAGTAAAATTGATATTAATTTAAATAAAAAAATAAAAAAATCCTATAAAAGATTTATACAAAAGAAATTATATTCTTTTGTATATTATACTTATAGTGCAGTTGTAGAAATGTTATCTAAAACATTGGCCATCTTAACTGACTTACTGCTATAAATTTTATTGTAGTTTGATTGTAGTTTTGTATTAAAAGCTATTTTGTTCTTTACTTCTAATAGCTCATCTAAAGTATCTAAACTCTCACCATGACCTGCAGCTATCTCTTTAGCCAAAGTATCCATATTTGCTGCAACAAATTCAGAAGTTCTTTCATTCATTACAAGTTTAGTTTTTTTACAACCTGAAGTACCAGATGTAATACCAAATGTTTGGTTACCCGAAGTACCATTTGTGGTAGCTTGAATTGCTAACATTAGTGCAGATGAATCATCTTTAATGAGTACAGAACCAAGACCACATCCTGTTTGAGAATTTTGAGATGCAAATGCAAATGAGCCAAGTGCTATCACTGCTGTTAAACTAATTAATATCTTTTTCATATTTACTCCTTAGATTTTAAGTAATTAACATTATAGTAAAATAGAGCTTAATTATTGATGTTATACAATCTTAAAATATGCTATTTATTATTTGTAACTGTTAACAATATCTTAATCTTTTTCTATGTAATGAGCCATACGAGATTTCATTCCATTTTCTTCTTCAAACTCTTTTATAATAGATTGTACTTTATCACCTTCCATTACCTCTACATCAAGTAGTATAGATGCCATATCCTCAATTGCATCATGGTATTCATTCAATGTTGTTTTGACATACTCATATCGTTCATGTAATGTTTTTTTGATAAATGCATCTATCTCTTCTGCCATTTTTTCACTAAAATCATTATTAACCATACCACCACCAAGGAATGAACTCTGCTGTCTGGACAAAACCATTAATCCTGCTACATCTGTCATACCATAAACCATTACCATATCTTTGAGTATTGCTGTTGCTCTATCAAGGTCATTTCCTGCCCCAATAGATATATCATCTAAAAATATATCTTCAGCAGCTCGTCCACCTAATAAAACATCAATTTGAGCCATAAGCTCATGTCTTTGTACAGCTAATTTATCCTCTTCATCAGGAAGATGTAATGTATATCCAGCAGCTCCTAATCCTCTAGGTATTATAGAGACTTTAGTAACTCTTGTTGCTCCTTTAGATAACTCTGCCATAAGTGCATGACCACTTTCATGATATGCTACTACTTGTTTATCTTGCTCAGATAATTTTTTATTTTTTCTCTCTAGCCCTACAAATGCTCTTTCTATAGCTTCTAATAGTTCTGCTTGTTGGATAGTTTTTTTGTTTCTTCGACCTGCTAGTAATGCTGATTCATTGATAATATTTGCCAAATCAGCTCCTGCCATACCTGCTGTCTGTTTAGCTACTACCTCCATATTTACAGAATCATCTAATTTTACATCTTTGGAGTGAACTTTTAAAATAGCTAATCGTCCTGCATAATCTGGTTTATCCACAAGAACTTGTCTATCAAATCGTCCTGCTCTAAGTAGTGCTGCATCTAGGGTTTCTGGTCTATTGGTTGCACCTAAAACTATAACTGGTGTATCTGTTCCAAATCCATCCATCTCAGCTAAAAGTTGATTTAGTGTCTGTTCTCTCTCATCATTTCCACCCATTTGACCACCACTAGCACGGCTTTTACCAATTGCATCAATCTCATCTATAAATACAATAGATGGTGCAACTTTTTTAGCTTGTTCAAAAAGGTCTCGTACTCTACTAGCTCCAACACCTACAAACATTTCAATAAAACTTGAACCACTCACTGAAAAAAATGGTACACCTGCTTCACCTGCAACTGCTTTTGCCAAAAGTGTTTTACCCGTTCCTGGAGGGCCTACGAGCAAAAGACCTTTAGGAATTTTAGCACCCAATTCAATATATCGTTCAGGATATTTTAAGAAGTCAACAATCTCAACCACCTCATCTTTTGCCTCTTCTACACCCTGGACATCATCAAATGTGACATCTGGTTTTTCTGAACTAATATTTTTACCAACTTTTCCTGCACCCAATATACCACCCATACCTTTGGACATTTTTTTAGCTAAAAAGAGCCATATACCCAAAAAGATAAATATAGGTAATAACATACTAATAAGTTGAGAAACTATACCATCACCTATACGACCCTCATAGGTAATATTTTTCTCTTCAAGTAGAGGGATAAGTTGGTCATCAAAAGCTGGTACATTTCCTGCTACAAATCGAATAGTACCTGTTTTATCAATAGCTTCAAGTGTATTACTTGTTATTTTAACAGAGCTTACCTTATCATCTTTGATATATTTTTTAATATCAGAGTATTTCACATGCTTCGTTTTGGTGATTTTTGGATTACCCATCAATTCAGATAAACCTGTATTACCTTCACCTGCAAATGATTTGAAAAGAATGATAATAACTACTGAAAAAACTGCAAATGCCAATAGTGGATTGTTATTGAAAAAGTTATTATCGTTATTGTTTTGATTATTATTTGGGTTATTGTTCTGGTTATTCATTATCTTTTTTTATTTTCCTTATTTATTTGTATAAATGAGAGTTACCCACTCATCTTTTTGTTTTCTATCTAGTAATTTTAAATTACTATATATTTTAGTTACTTGTGTCTCTTTTTTATCTAAAATACCTGAAAGTATTAAGATACCATCTTTTTTTAGTACTTTTTTTAGGTCGTTAGCTATAAATTTAAGTACATCAGCAATAATATTAGCGATAACTATATTATATTCACCGATAGCTTGATTAGCTGAACCTTCCCAAAGTTCTTCATATTCTACTTTATTTAGTATGAAATTAGCTTCACAACTATCAACTGAAATTGGGTCTGTATCACACATCTCAACACTACATCCGAGCTTACGACAAGCAAGTCCTAAAATACCTGAACCACATCCTACATCTAGTACTCTCTCATTACCTTTAACTATCTCACCAATAGTTTCCAAACAACTATAAGTTGTAGCATGATGTCCAGAGCCAAATGCTAGAGCAGGGTCAATTTTAATATTTATTTTATCATCTTTTGGTGGATACCAACTTGGATAGATATAAAATTTACTAACTTCTATAGGTTTTATAGAATTTTGATAGTTTTGTATCCAATCTTGGTTCTTTTTCTCTTCTATATGATATTTAACATCAATAGAACCATCAATCGTACTTATCAAAGAGTCAATAGCCTTTTGAATATACTCTATATTGTTTTCACTTCGTACAATAATTTTATCTCGACCTATCTCTAATCCATCACCTGCAATATTGGCAACAAAATCGGCGATAAACTCAACAAAATCTTCTGCCAAAGTTATGGTTAACTCATTATACATATCTTTCACTATATATCCTTTACTAATTTAAATGCCTCTTGTAAATCAAGAGTTTCCTCATAGAATGCTTTTCCCACAATAGTACCATCACATCCAGCCTCTATCAGAGCCTCAATATCACTAATATCTTTTAATCCTCCACTAGCAATAGTCTCTACTCCACTAGCCTTGGCAATCTCTAAAGTAAACTCCACATTTACCCCTGTCATCATTCCATCTCTTCTAACATCAGTACATATTATAGCCTCAACCCCTGCATTGGCAAACTCTTTGGCAAGGTCAGTAGCTTTCATATCAGAGACTTCACCCCAACCCTCAACAGCTACCATTCCATCAATTGCATCAATTCCTACAACTATAGGATATTTTGAAGCCATCTCTTTTACAAACTCTGGCTCTTTTACTGCAATAGAGCCTAAAATCAATCTATCAATCCCAAGTTCGAGATACATCTTGATAGTCTCCTCATCTCTAATCCCTCCACCAAGTTCTAGTTTTAGGTTACAGTTGGCTCTAATCTTTTTAATCTGCTCTAAGTTCTTTGGCTCTCCTGCAAATGCTCCATTTAGGTCAACTAGGTGTACCCACTCGCTCCCTAACTCTTCAAACCGTTTGGCTACTTGCCACGGTTCATCGCTGTATATTTTGGCTG
>CAZNJD010000016.1:0-5135 GCA_964573285.1 uncultured Sulfurovum sp.
GGAGTAAAAAATGTTTTTAATAAGGAGTTTATTGCTTATATCTCTATTTTTTACTGTACTTCTTGCGAAAGGTGAAGTCTCAAAAATATTTGCACATAAAGAGAAAGCCTCAACCCTAACCTATACCTCTTATGATGAAAAAGAATATCAATATTTAGGATTTTATATTAATAATAACAAAACTACAAATAAAATGGATTGGTAATAAATATGATAATAAAAAGATTTAAAAAAGGTATAGCGATGATAGAGCTTATCTTTGCTATAGTAATTATAGGAATAGTATTACTCTCAACTCCTATGTTAATTCAACAATCTATAAATAGTGGTTATGTAGCACTTCAACAAGAGGCAATTGCAGCCATCTCTTCTCATACAGAGATACTTTTAAGTAAACATTGGGATGAAGAGGATGCTAATAATACTACAGGAGTTGCTCCTATTATACAACTACAAAATCCTCAACCCAATTCACCTTTTCAATTAAGTGGTATAATAGATGTTAATCTATCTAGTAGAACTTCAGCAGTTGGAGAAAATAACCTAACAGCTTCTTTGATAGGTGTTGATTTTAATGAAACTTCACCTGACCTTTTTGATGATATTGATGATTATAATAACCGTGATTTGAACCTTACAATATTTAATGGTGAAGCAACAACAGCATCAATAGGAGAGTATGTTGACCAAGATATTATTATTCATACAGATATTACATTTGCTGATGATAGACCATTAGTAGCTGGTGCATTGAGTGGAACGACTATCAATGCAGGGAATAATATATTTACAACACCTGATTTAGGATTATCAGGAGGTGTTCCAATAGATAGTAATATCAAATTTGTTAAAGTAAAATTGACTAGTGCAAATACAGATATACCTGAACTAAATAAAAGTATTACATTAAATGCTTTCTCTTGTAATTTAGGAACATATACTCTAGGGGATAACAAATGAGAACAAAAAAAGCATTTTCACTTATAGAAGTAGTATTTGTACTTATAATATTGGGTATAGTGGCATCAATAGCATCACAAATTATTGTTCAAGTTTATGAAAACTATATCATTCAACGAGCTATATATAAAGTAAGTACCAAAACTGAACTAGTAGCTAATCAGATTGTTAATCGTCTTACTTATAGAATTCAAGGAACAACTATATCAAAAAATCATATCCAGATAAGAAATGGTCAACCATTACAGTGGCTTCCTATCCAAGATGTTCCTACAGGAGGAACGACATATACTTCAATTGAATGGATAGGATATGATAATGATAGCTTCTCATCTTCTGCTAATCCTAATTGGAGTGGTGTTGCCAATTATGAGACGGCTACTGTAAATAAATTTGAAACAGTTGATTCAAATTTAAGTACTGTGGCTACTATTATGTCAAATCTATCTGGTGGAAGGGTAAATCTATCTAAAAATGCTCCAGCTGGTGTACTCTTTATACAGAATGACAACTATTATAATGGAAGTAATGAGTATAATCCAATATGTATGGGTATGATTCCTGAACTAGCAAGTAGTACAACAGATTGTATTTTTCCTGTTACAATGAGTGGAGATAATGATTTTAATTTTACAACAACACCAGCACATCCTGCAATAGTTCCTAAAATTATTACAGAGAGATATAAACTAGCATGGAGTGCTTATGCTATTGCACCAGAAGACCCTGATGGTGATGGTCGTTTTGATTTGGTTTTATTTTCAAATTATCAACCATGGAATGGAGATAGCTATCTTGATGCTAATGTAACACGACATATTTTAATGAAAAATGTATCCGTATTTAAGTTTTCTGAAAATGGTGGTGTAATTAGATTTAAATTATGTGCAACAGAACCAATAGGTACAGATAATAATATCAGTACATGTAAAGAGAAAGTGGTAATCAAATGATAAATATTAATCATAAAAAAGGATTTTCTATAATAACAGCTATCTTCGTTATATTTATTATGGCATCATTGAGTGCGTTAATTATGGGTATAAGTAGTAGAACTACCAAATCTACGACACAACAGTATCAAAAAGAACAAGCATCACTATTGGCAAGGTCATATACTGAACTCGCAATGTTATATGTCATAAATTATGATAGAACAGCTAATAATAACTGTCTTCAAAATATCAATGCAACTTTTGGAGACCCTAATAATTTATATACAGTTAAAACTACTATCAAATATATAGGAAATAGTGTTTTGTTACCAAATTGTGCAACAAATATGACACCAACATGGAGTGTAAATAATCCTACAGGTTTTGATTCTGCTATATCTATGATTATTGATGTATATATAAATTACAAAGATTTCGATGACCCAAGTGATAGAAATATAACTTTTCATAGAAGAACAGTTCAAAAACTTTAATATTTAGATTAATCAAATTTATTTATTTATTACTGATTTACCTTTCATTTACCAAATTTAGGTATAATATTAAACTTAATTTAATTAAGTATAACAAATACAAAAAGGATTTATCATGAGTAAAAATATAGTGGGAAGACATTTTGACCTATCAGATTCTATTAGAAATCATATTTCAGAGAGTATTGATGGACTTAACAAATACAATTTAACTATTATCTCAACCAACACTATTGTCTCAGGTGATAATAAAGACAAAGATGGAGTTTTACTGGAACTTGTTATCAATCTAAAAGATAAAAATACTATAGTTATTAGCCAAAGAGACAAAGATGTCTATAGTGCAGCAGACAATGCAATTAATAGAGCTGAAAAAGCACTAAGAAGATATGCTGATAAGGTTAAAGACCATAAAGTAATGTCATTCAAAGATATGGGTGCTGATGCAGAAGCAGTATTAGATTTAGATACAGATGATATAGAATTAGTTCCAATGGATTTAGAACTTCATAAACCACTAGATTTTGATGAAGCTATTGAAGCATTAAAAGCTGAGAAAAAACGACAATTTATTGTATTTAATGATTATGATGGACTTATGAGAGTTATGTACAAAAGAGCTGATGGTAAATTTGGACTCTACTAATATATAAGCCAAGATTTCACTCTTGGCTCAAAAAATAGTTTAAATCTATTTTTAGAGGAGTTGTATTTTGACTCTCTCTTTGGCTACCCTGACTATCTGCTCATCATCAGCCAAATTTAACCATTTAAACTGCATTCCGCTCTGTATTGTACCATCTAAAATATCTCCACTTTTTCTAAATCTCAAGTCTAATTTAGCAATCTCAAAACCACTCATAGTTTTAGTAAAGGAGTGTAGTCTGCCATTATCTATATCATTTGTAAATAGATAACACCAACTTTTTAATCCTAATCGTCCTACTCTACCTCGTAATTGATGCAAAGTTGCTAAGCCTAATCTTTCTGCACCTACTATGATAACTATAGTTAATCTAGGCAGAGAGATACCTACCTCTACAACTGTAGTTGCTAATAGTATATCCCCTTTTTCACGAAACTCTATTAGCACCTCCTCTTTTTTCTTATCTTTTCCATGTGTTACAAATACATTTTTGTATCTCTTTTCCCAAAAACCTCTACCCTCATCTATAGATTGATATGGTATATTGGTACTCTCTTCTACCAATGGATATACTATCAAAACTTGATGATTTTGAGTTATCTCATTTTCTATATCGGCTAATAATCTTCCAAAATCATCTTTGCCTATAACTTTTGTAGTAATATCTTTTTTAAATGGAGTTGAAGTTATTAGACTCACATCTATTAGCTCACTCTCCATCATTGCTTGTGTTCGTGGAATGGGTGTAGCTGAAAACTGTAAGAAATGGGGTTTTTGCTCTTCGTTTGCCATCATATTTTCTAATACTGCTCTCTGTTTTGTTCCAAATCTATGCTGCTCATCTACCATAACTAAAGGAACTTTGGGCATATTATCTTTGTATAAAATAGCATGAGTTCCTATAATAAAATCAGCTTTAGTATAATCTCCTTGACTTTTACTCTGCTTGACCAAAGCTATTTTCATACTTTTGGGTAAAAATTTTATTGCCTCTTCGTATATCTGCATAGCAAGAAGTGAAGTAGGAGCCATTAGAATACTTTTTTGTGGATATGCTATCATAGCAGAAGCTAATATTATGATAGTTTTACCTGAACCTACATCACCAATAATTAATCTTTTGGTAGCTTTATTTTTTTGATTTAAATCTTTTGTAACCTCATCAATTACATATTTTTGTTCATTAGTTAAAGAAAAAGGAAGATTGGATATAAATGGTTCTATATCTCCATGTAGAGCATCTATAGCAGGAAAATCATGCCGTTTGCCTTTAAGCTTTTTCATATGGTTAAACGCCTCTATAAACTTTAAAGCATCTTCATCTATATTTTGAGTATCTTCGATACTTTTAGGATAATGTAACCTCATTAATACCAAAACCTCTCTACTCTCTAACCCCTCTGCATAGAGATTTGTTTCAGTAATATAATGTTCTATCAATGCCCTAATACTAATTTCTTTGATAGCTGTTGAGTATTTGGGTATAATCTCATTTATCTTTTTGAGTGATTTGGGTTGAGACATCTGTAATTCACCTCGAAAATTACTTACTCGTCCTTGAATATAGTGATGACTACCCACAACAAAAAGAGTATAATGATAAGGAGTTACCCTAAAAAATATAGAACTAAGTTCTTTATTAATATTAGGTAAATTAAAAACTACACGCAGTTTTCCATTGATAGTTCTAGCCTCTTGAACTATAGCTTCAAAAGTTTGAACTTCACCCTCTTTTAACTCTGTTGAGAGTATGCTACTACTATAACTAGATGGAGTAAGCAAAGCTAAATCTAATAGAGATATAATTTTGAGTTTTTGAAATAGAGCTTTTACCTCTTGCATACTCATGCCTTTTTCCATATTATACAATATTTATAGCTTTTTAATAAATACAACTTTGAGATAGTCTGCTTCTTTAAATTTAGGGGATACCTGTTATTAACCCTAAAATCTTTGGGAAGAGTTCCTAAAAATAGCACAAAATAAACATTTTGCAGTATCTGTACTTACTTTTATGACCTAAAAATGGTCATAATTTCAGCTAGAAACCCTGAATAATGCAACATTGATATATTTTAGCTATTAAAATAGCATAGTTTT
>CAZNJD010000017.1:0-11492 GCA_964573285.1 uncultured Sulfurovum sp.
ATATATTCAAGAGCGAATTAGAAAGGCAGAACGATTAAGAGAGCAAGGGATTAATCCGTATCCAAATCATATAAAGAAAGGAATAGCATCTACAATATTTTTAGATGAGTGCAGTTATCTCCACAATATTAATAGCAAAAGAGATGAAAATAGAATCTTTCGATTAACAGGACGATTAAAATTTATAAGAGTTATGGGAAAGGCGACTTTTGCAAAGATAGAAGATAGTAGTGGGTTGGTTCAGCTTTACTTTAATCGTGATGAGTTACCTAAAGGCTATTATAATAGTGTGGTCAAAAAACTATTTGAAGTTGGAGATATTATTGAGGCGGTTGGTTATCCATTTATAACAAGAACAGGAGAGACCACTCTATGCTGTAAAGAGGTTAATATTGTTTCTAAAGCCATATCCCCTTTACCTGAAAAATTCCATGGACTTCAAGACCAAGAGTTGCGTTATAGACAAAGATATTTAGATATGATAGTAAACCCTGAGGTCAAAGAGAGATTTATTATGCGTTCTAGAGTAATCTCTACCATTAGAAGATTTTTTGAAAATAGGAACTTTTTAGAGGTTGAAACACCTATGATGCACCCTATTCCGGGTGGAGCCAATGCAAAACCATTTATAACCCACCATAATGCTCTAGGGGTTGATAGATACCTAAGAGTTGCCCCAGAGTTATATTTAAAGCGGTTAATTGTGGGGGGAATGGAGGCGATATTTGAGATTAATAGAAACTTCAGAAATGAGGGAATTGATGCCACTCATAATCCAGAGTTTACCTCTATTGAGTTCTATTGGGCATATCACACATATTTGGAGCTAATGGAATTAACTGAAGAGCTATTTGATTATTTATTTAAAACTTTAAAGTTGGATAAAAAGCTAATATATGGAGATAAGGAGATAAATTTCTCTACACCTTTTAGAAAAATCTCATGGATAGATGCAATTGTAAAGATAGGAGAAATATCAATGGAGATAGTAACCGATAGAGAGAGAACTTTGTCTTATTTAAAAGAGAAAAATATCAAGGTTGACAAGAATTTGACTTTGGGCTATCTTCAGGCTGAACTATTTGATGAGTTCGTGGAGAGTAAACTGATTGACCCAACCTTTATTATAGATTATCCAATTGATATATCCCCTCTTGCAAGAAGGAGTGATAGTAATCCCGAAATTACAGAAAGATTTGAGCTATTTTGTGCAGGAAAAGAGATTGCAAATGGATTTAGTGAATTAAATGACCCAATTGACCAATATGAGAGATTTAAAGCACAAGTTAATACAAAAGAGACAATAGGCGATGATGAGGCAATGTATATGGATAGAGACTTTGTAAAAGCTTTAAGTTATGGTATGACCCCAACAGCTGGTGAAGGAATAGGAATTGATAGGTTAGTGATGCTACTTACTAATAAACACACAATTAAAGATGTACTTTTATTCCCAGCTATGAGACCAGAGATAGAGAGTTGTTAAAATTTCAAGAGTTTCTAAAAATAGCACAAAATAAACATTTTGCAGTATCTGTACTTACTTTTATGACCTAAAAATGGTCATAATTTCAGCTAGAAACCCTGAATAATGCAACATTGATATATTTTAGCTATTAAAATAGCATAGTTTTATATAATGAGAACATTATTTTAGAACCTTATACATCTTAGACAGTTCTTATAAGTATTAACATACAAAAATGTTTTCATAGCTAGTTTTAAGTTCACAAACACCATCAAATGGTAAAACCTACCTGTTTTTAAGAGTAAAGATTGTACTGCTCTTTTGTCTCTAATTGTTAATACAAGTGATATTATATTGTTTTTTAACTTAAATATCTATTTAATATTATTAATTATTGCTAAAATTGAGATAAAGATTGAAGACTCATTTTGTTTAAAAGAGAGAACCCAACCATAACCTTTTCAAGTAGAGGGTATCCATTTATATATTTTTTTATATATTTTGAATTTAATGTTAAATTTATACTTTTATGCATTATTTTCCTTTAGAGGTTAATTAACTTCATATTATAGAATTAACATAGCATCCCCATAAGAGAAAAAACGATACCCTTTATCTATAGCTTCATGATAAAGTTCAAGTGTTTTTTCTCGACCAATAAAAGCTGATACAAGCATAATCAGAGTACTTTTTGGTAGATGAAAGTTGGTAAGTAGGTGTGTAACTCTTTGTGGTCGATTATGAGGATTTAAAAATAGGTCACACTCTCCATATTTTTTATCTGTTCGTACAAAATACTCTATAGTTCTAGTTACAGTTGTACCTATTGCCAATATATCTTTATCACTCGCTAAAACTTTGGCACTACTATCTGGAATATCAAAATATTCAGAGTGCATAGGGTGTTCTAATATATTTTTTGCCTCAACAGGCTTGAATGTTCCTGCTCCTACATGTAGTGTTATTTTATGAGTTTGGTGTCTATCTTGCATAGCTTGGAATAGTTTAGGTGTAAAATGTAGTGAAGCTGTGGGAGCTGCCACTGCTCCTGCATTTTTGGCAAATAGAGTTTGATAATCTATCTCATCAGTTTTATTATCATCTCTATGCATATATGGGGGTAGAGGAATATGACCTATATTATCTAAAACTATTACCAAATCTTCAAAGCGAATAGTTTTATGATTATGTTTAAATGTAACAATTCGCGAACCATCACTATTGAGTTTAATAACTGTAGCTATTAAATTATCATCAAAAAAGATTTGAGTTCCTATTTTTACTCTGCCTCTTATCATAACTAAATACTCTGTAGCATTTATATGTTTATTGAAAAGTAGTTCAATTTTCCCACCACTTTTTTTATTACCAAATATTCTAGCTTTAATAACTTTGGTATCATTTATAAAAACATCACACTTTTTTGGTAAATAATCTAATAGCTTACTCACTCTAGTATGTGTAGTAGTTTGTGTTGCTCTATTATAAACAAGTAGTTTAGCACTATCTCTAGGTTGGACTGGATATTGAGCTATGATATGAGTAGGAAGCTCATAGTCATAGCTACTAGTTAGAAGTTCATTTGTATTCATAGATTTATGTTATCTGTTTTGGTTTATTTTCTTTGATTGTATCTTCATCATCATTATCATCATCTTCATCATCTTTTTTATAAGGATTAACCATCTGTACAATAATAATAGAGAGACCATAAAGCAGGATAAGAGGTCCTGCCATTAATAGTTGAGTGATAACATCAGGAGGAGTCAAAATAGCTGCAATTACAAAGATAATTAATATTGCATAACCAGAAAAATCTTTTAGATTTTTATCATTAACTAATCCTAACATCCCCAAAAAGAATAAAATAACAGGAAGTTCAAATGCGATACCAAATCCAAAAAGTATCTTGGTAAATATACCTATATATTCATCAAGAGTTTGCAAAAAGTTCACTAGATTACCAGCAAACATCCATAAGAATTGAAACCCAAGAGGTATAACCATATAATAAGCAAATGCCATACCCAATATAAACATCAAAGTAGAAATACTTACAAAAGGTATAACATATTTTTTCTCATGGTCATATAATCCTGGAGCAATAAAAGCCCAAATCTGAGAAAAAACCACAGGCAAAGCAAAAATAAAACCTGTAAATATAGATATTTTTAGAGCTGTAAAGAATATACCAATACCACCAATAAATGGGTCACCATTAACTACCCCAACCAAAGGAGCTTTGGCAAATTCAATAATATATTTATTGAATCCAAAAGCTACAAAAGCAAATACAATAACAACAACAACAGAAATACCTAACCGTTTTCTAAGTTCAGCTAGATGTGGTTTCAAATCCTCAAACATTATATATTACCTTTTTTCTCTATGGACTCTTTTAGTTTATCAGAACTTTTTTTCTTTTTTAAAATAACCTCTTCTTGTTTTGGCTCAATTTGTGTAGCTATGGGTTCATCAACTTCAAGTGGTGTTGATTTAAAGCCACCTTTTGCCATATTCAAAGCCTCTTGTAGGTCATCTACAGGATTACTAATATTTTTAAACCCTTTTAACTCATCAGTTGCTTCATCTAATTTAGCTTTGTATCCCAAAGCTTCTTCTTTTAGTTCAGCTATTTTCAACTCATCATCAATAGTGTTTTTTGCATCAGTTAATGCTTTTTTAGTACTTCTAATAAATTTAGCTATTTTGACCATAGCATCAGGTAATTTATCTGGACCTAAGAATAGTATAGCTACTACAGCGATAAGGAGTATCTCGGTAAAACCCATTCCAAACATCTGTTTCTCCCTTTATTTTTCAATTATTGTAATTTTATCTAAAAAGATTGAGAGTTAGGTCAAAATATATAGTGCAATCTCATCACTAAGAAAAAAGTTACTATTTTTATATATATTTTTCTCTTTTTTTAATTTTCCCTCTTGAACTAGAAAATTGGCTCTATTCCTCATATCTATATCTAATATCTTCTCATCAATTCCAATAGTACTACGAAGTCCCAAAAATATTTTTTCAGTTAATAACTCTTCACTAGTTATAGCTTCTTCTCTTATAAATAAAGGATTTTGAATATATTTATCTATATTTGTAGTAGGATAAAATCGAGTATTTTTTTTAAATCCGACAGCACCTGCTCCTATACCAATATAATCTATAAGTTTCCAATATCCCTTATTATGAACACTCTCATATTTGCCAAAATTTGATATTTCATAATGATTAAATCCTCTTTTTTTTATTTCATTAGCTACAAAAAATGCTAGATTATCATCTTCTTGTTTGGCTTGTGGAGTATATGAAAATTTAGTACCACTTTCTATAGTGAGTTCATAAGCTGATATATGGTCAATTGGTAATTGAAATGCTTGGTCTATATCTTGAGTTAAAAGCTTTTGTGTATCTCCTTGATAATTATATATTAAATCTAATGATATATGTTTAAATCCTATCTCTTTAGCATTATCTATGGCCTCTATTGCTTGTTGTGGGGAGTGGCTTCTATTTAGAGATTTTAGCTTCTCTTTTTGGAAACTTTGTACTCCAAATGAGACTCTATTTACTCCTAGTTCAAACATACCTTGTAACCATGAAATGGTAGCAGAGTTAGGATTGGCTTCAGTTGTAATTTCTGCATCATTTTTTAGTAATGGTGATAAAATTTTAAATATAGACTTATATAGTTTAGGATGTATAGTAGATGGTGTTCCACCACCAATAAATATAGTTTCTATCTCTTTATTTTTAACTTTAAATCTTTTTAGCTCATATCTGAGTTGTTTTTCTAGTGCCGATAAATAGTTTTCTCTTGTATCAAATTTATCTGTATAGCTATTGAAACTACAGTAGTGACACTTTGAGTCACAGTAAGGTATATGTATATAGAGTAACATCTAATCACCACTTTTTAATGACATTTTAGCTAAAATTTTAGCAAATAATATGAGATAAAATTAAATCTTATAATTTATAAAAGAAAGTAGAGTAATAAGATGCAGACAAAAAAGCGATATCGCCCAAATGTTGCAGCTGTTATACTCTCTTCAGACTATCCACAAAAGTGTGAATTTTTTTTAGGTAAACGATTAGATATTAAAAATACATGGCAGTTTCCTCAAGGTGGCATTGATGATGGTGAAACACCAGAAGAGGCACTGTTGCGTGAGTTACAAGAGGAGATTGGTTGTAATAGTGTTGATGTTATTGCAGAGTATCCTTTTTGGATAAAGTATGATTTCCCAATTGGAGTTTCATCTCGAAAGATGTATCCATTTGATGGTCAGATACAAAAATATTTTTTAGTTAGATTAAAAAATGGTGCCAAGATTGACCTTGATAGTTATCATGAACCAGAGTTTGAAGATTATAGATATGTAGAGTATGAACAGTTACTAAAAAAGGCGACATATTTTAAAAGGCGAGTGTATAGAAGAGTTATAGAACATTTCGTAAGAGAGGGACATATAAGTAGATGTTAATAGTACATAAATACGGTGGTACAAGCGTTGGTAGCTTGGAACGGATTGAGAGTGTAGCTTTGCGTGTAGCTAAAGCTAAAAAAGAGGGTAATGATATAGTAGTAGTAGTCTCTGCTATGAGTGGAGAGACCAATAAGCTAACAGAATATGCAAAACATTTTTCTGATAATCCATCCAAAAGAGAGATGGATATGCTTCTAAGTTCAGGAGAGAGAGTGACAGCAGCACTACTAGCAATAGCTCTTAAAGAGATGGGAGTAGATGCTATTGCAATGACAGGAAGACAAGCAGGGATTAGAACAGATGCTTTTCATACTTATGCAAGGATAGAGTCAATTGACCCTACTGCAATGCAACATGAGATAAATTTAGGCAAAGTAATTATAGTAGCAGGTTTCCAAGGTATAAATGCACAGGGAGAGGTTACAACTCTAGGTAGAGGTGGTTCAGACCTATCAGCCGTAGCAATTGCTGGGGCTTTGAAAGCTGATGCTTGTGAGATATATAGTGATGTTGATGGTATATATACTACAGACCCTCGTATTGAGCCAAAAGCCAAAAAGATGGATTTTATCTCATATGAAGAGATGTTAGAGTTAGCATCATTGGGTGCAAAAGTACTTCAAAATCGTTCAGTAGAGTTAGCCAAAAAATTAAAAGTTAAAATAGTAGCAAAAAGTTCATTTTCTAATGCAGAAGGAACAGTAATAAGTGAGGAGAGTGGGAAAATGGAAGCAGTATTAGTAAGTGGTATCGCATTAGATAGAAATCAAGCAAGAGTATCTCTAAGAGATGTATCAGATAGACCTGGAATTGCAGCAGAAATTTTTACAAAATTAGCACAAGAACAGATAAATGTTGATATGATTATCCAAAATGCTAGTAGTGACGGATTAACCTCTCTTGGTTTTACAGTAACACAAAGTGAACTATCAAAAGCCCAAGAGATTATAGAAAACTTCGACCATGATATAGGTGGTAAAAGTTTTGATAGCGATATATGCAAAGTCTCTATTGTGGGTGTGGGTATGAAATCACATTCAGGTGTAGCGGCAACTGCATTTTCTGCTTTGGCAAAAGAGAATATAAATATTGAGATGATTTCTACGAGTGAGATTAAAGTATCTATGATTATTGCTGAAAAATATGCTGAACTTGCTGTTCGTACACTTCATTCTGTTTATCAACTAGATGCGTAAAAATTAATGACCCCCATATTAAACTGGACACTTAATACTATCCGTGAAGAAGATTCTAGCTTCTCATGGATGGAAGAGTGCCGTTATGATTGGGTTCCTATTATTCAAAGTGCTGTCAAAAAAATTTTGGAAGGACAAACTATACTTGTTTTGACTGATGAAAGTAGAGCTTGGTATGCACGATATATCTCTATTAAAATAAATAGAGTCAAAAATCATAGACCATTTTTACCTATTTATACGCTCAAATCTATGTTTCCAAATTTAGATAAACTAAATAATACCGAAGAGTTGGATTTATTAGAAGATATGTTAGATATATCTTATCCCAATGGTTACTTTATATGGTATATAGGAAGTGCAGAGAGTGTTTATACCAAATTTGTATTTCGTAATAATGAAAATCTATTATGGATTATTGATGGAGATGTACCCAATAGCTTTTATCTTAGAGAGGGTAGTACTCCTTTGGATATGAAGTTAATACAGCTATTTAAACTATTTAATAAAACAGTAGATGCTTCATTATTTAATGAGTTGAGTTTAGACTAATGAGATTAGAGAGTGGGATTATTGTAACAAATGAACCTCAAAAAACGCTAGAGTCACTATTATCACTCAAAACTGATGAGCTATTTACTATTATAGAGACCCAAGGTAAAGAGTTTTTGATAGAACATGCAACTAGGGCTATAGAAAAAGCTTTTGTAGCAACCGATGTTAATAACTATATTATACTCATAGCTCCAAGATTTTCTGATATATCTCAAAATAGATTACTTAAAATCATAGAAGAGCCACCTAAAAATAAATACTTTATACTTATTACTGAGTCTAAATCTTCTATTTTGCCTACTATAAAATCACGATTACCTATTACTGTTTTGCATGATAATAAAAATAGAGAGATATTTAAATTAGATATAGATAATCTAAATCTTGCTAAAGTTTATAAGTTTGTGCAAGAGAACAATAGACTATCATCTATAGAGTGTAGAGTCTTGGTCGAAGAAATTGCTAAAATTGCTATAAAGTCAGAAAGATATAATTTAGATGAGTCTCTATTGAGAGTTTTTTCTAACTCTATTAGAGCGTTGGAAGTAGGGAGTCCAACTAGTTTCATTCTCAATACAGTTTTAATAAAGCTATTAGCAAAAAAGAGATAATAGTTAAATCAATTTAATGCAAATTATAGATATAATCTAAAATTATATTTTTATATTAAGGACAACCTATGAGAGAACAGACATTAGCTATCCATGCAGGATATACAAAAGATGAACAAGGCACTATGGCAGTACCTATTTATCAAACCACAGCATATGAATTTAGAGATACAACACATGCTGCTAATCTTTTTGAATTAAAAGAGTTGGGAAATATATATACTAGACTCATGAACCCTACTACTGATGTGTTTGAAAAACGATTTGCTGCTTTGGAAAAAGGAGTGGCTGGTGTGGGAACAGCTTCTGGTATGGCTGCGATATTTTATGCTATTGCCAATGTAGCCAAGGCAGGAGATAATATTATAGTAGCCAAACAGGTTTATGGTGGGACAACTACACTTACAGGTCATACTATTAAACGATTTGGAATTGAGACTAGATATTTTAATGTAAATAACCCATCAGAGATAGAGGCTTTGGTTGATGATAAGACAAAAATAATTCTATTTGAAAGTATTACCAATCCTAGTATAGCTATAGCTGATTTTGATGCTATTGTAGAGATTGCTAATAGACATAATATAATTACTTGTGTAGATAATACGGTAGCTACTCCAATATATTGTAATCCTTTAACTCTTGGATGTGATATTGTTGTGCATAGTACTAGTAAATATACTACAGGTCAAGGTCTTGCAATTGGTGGGATTATAGTAGAGAGAGAAAATCTAGTAGAAAAAATCAAAGATAATCCTAGATATAGTCATTTTAATGAACCTGATGATAGTTATCATGGTTTGGTTTATAGTGATTTACCTCTACCTCTATTTACACTAAGAGTTCGTCTTGCACTTCTTCGTGATTTAGGTGCAACTCCTAGTCCATTTAACTCTTGGTTATATATCCAAGGATTAGAAACTTTGCCTCTAAGAATGAAACAACACTCTAGTTCTGCTTTGGCTATTGCTAAATTTTTAGAAGCCCATCCACAAGTAAAAAAGGTAAATTATCCTGGATTAAAGTCCAATAGTAACTATCATTTAGCTCAAAAATATTTTCCAAAAGGACAGAGTGGACTATTATCATTTGAGGTAGATACACTTGAAATGGCAAAAAGAATATCTGATGCTACAGAGATTTTTAAGATAGTTGTGAATATTGGAGATAGTAAATCTATTATAACTCATCCTGCTAGTACTACACATCAGCAGTTATCAGCACAGGAGCTTGTTGAGGCAGGTATTCCTGCTGGACTTATAAGACTTAGTGTAGGATTAGAAGATACGGAGGATTTAATCGAGGATTTAGAAAAAGCTTTAGGACAACAATAGCTAATAGAGAAACTGTTACCTATTATTGACGAACTCTTTAAGGAGCAGACGGTTCTGTTTTGGCGAAATGTGGTTAAAATGTATAGAGAGGTAGATGAACTATTTTTAGCAAGTGGTACAGTTTACAAAAACTCCATCGCTATAATCTCCTCAAATAAAAAACTCTTCTGACTCCAAAACTCACTACCATCCTCTTGTCTGATTTTGATAAAAAAGGACTCTTCATCTTTGGTTGTCTCCTGTTTGAACTCTATAAACTCCAACACAAGCACAGCCCTACCTCCTAAAGCTGTTGTTGTTATCTGTCTTATCTTTTTGCCTCTGAAATCTTTTTGTAAAATATCATAAGAGGTTATAGGTACAATCGTCATTTTTGATGGATTTTGATATAGATACTCCCAAACTTTTAGAGCCTCCTCTTTGTCTAATATCATCCTATTCTTTTCAACTATTTTACCGAGCAGACCATTTTCACTAATAAAAAAGAGTGTCCATTTTAGATATTTTAACTCTGTTAGATTGTTGCAGATTGTTTGTCCTTTGTACTGCTCTACAATGCTTTTTCTCCATCCATAAAACTTTTTTTGTCTCTCTTTTAGCTCTAATATATTCTCTTTTTTATGGACTATAAATTTTATATGAGTTATCTTTCTTCCTGTTTTTAGTAGGTCGTAATCTATAGTAAATGAGATATTATCGCTTCTGTTTATCTCGTCTATTGCTACATCTATAACTCTTTTCCTAAAATCTTTTATACTCGTATATTGTCCATTTTTGACACCCATCAATTCCCTAAATTGCTCCATAGACATTTTAGGAATTTGAACGCTAATATAATCTTCTGCCAACTCATAAAGAGCCATAGAGTATTTGCTTCGTAAACTTTTAATAACTATCAAATTTATCTTGCCAAATACTTTTGGGCTTAAAATCATCTCCTCTATATGAGGAGGAAAAGAGTAGGTAATCACTCCTTGTATATATTTAAATCCTGCAATTAAAGTAAATGCACCACTCTCTTTACTTCTTTTGTTTTTTCCCAAAATATTATATCTAACTTGTGTTCTATTCAAAATCTCTAACTCATTTTTGATATAGGTATGATTTTTTATACCAATTTTAAAAAATATCATAAGTTCATCAGCTGTCACCTGAAAAATTCTTTTACTCTTATCTTTTTTAAACTCATTTTTTGCAATCTTTAACATATAGTTATAACATTTTCTTTGAGTAGAAGATATTTTATTACTGATTTGGATACTAGAACTATTTTTGTCGATAATTATCTCATTGCTATTCATATTTAGCATTTTAGCACCTTTTTATTATAAAAGGAAAGTTTATCATAATAAGACTAAAATTATAATTTTAGTCTCTTTAAATTGATAAAGTATTAAAAATGTCCTAAGTTGGTATTATAAATGTCCCTATGTCGTATTATAAAAGTCCCACAAAGTATTAAAAATGTCCCCTATAAGCCTCTGTAACCCCTTGATTTCGGCTTCTGCAAACCCCTAAAAGAGAATAAAAAAAGATAAACTCTCTTAAACTATGACGAGAGCAATTCTGAATAGTTGTTTAGAGTTTATCACAAAAGCAAAATAAGATTAAAAAATAGATAGAATTCCAACTAATATAATCAAGTCTTCAGTAGTCGTCATTTTTCAAATTCTTCAAATGCAAACATCCCAAAAACAAAAGCCAATTGCCTATCTTTAGTTTCTGAATGAAGAAGTATTTCAGAGAGATATTCAAGTCCATAAAGGAAAATACTCATAGCCATACGCCCATGTTTTAGGAGTTTAATAGGTTTTTTATCATTTAACCAT
>CAZNJD010000018.1:0-17029 GCA_964573285.1 uncultured Sulfurovum sp.
AGATTAAAAAAGTATAAATTATGCTGATGAGTTTCAACGGTTTTTGAAGAGTAGGAGGGAAGAAAACAAAGAGAGTACCCTTTTAAACTCTATCACAATCCAAAATCAAAACCGATTTAAACGTTTTTGAATAAACTTTAATATATAATACGCAAAAGCTTTTTTTGAAGATTTTTAAAAGAGGCCGTAGATATAAGGTCGGGGTTGGATTCCCAAGATTTGTTCGGTCTAACAATCCAACCCCACAAGCACAAGGCTTAGTAGAATTTTAGCCAACTTTTGGTTAAATACTCTTTACTAAGCCATAAATCACAATGTTAAGCATTCTCCTAAATCTGCTTGGAGTCTTTTTTTACAAATTAATGCCATAAGAATCTTCCGTAATAGTCTTCTTGAGACTACTTGAATTGAGTATCCTTATGGGAAGTGGTGCAATAATCTACCAGTAGAGTAGTTTCAGCTCCAAATCTCGGCTCTGCAATGATATTCATCTATTTTGTTTTTTTATTGAACTAAAGAAAAAAAAGAGAATAAAGAGAAAAAAGAAAAAAAGAGAATTTAAAAAAACATTTAAATTGATTTAGAGATTGTTTATCAGACACTGAAAATCTTAAAAATATGATAAAATATCAAATAAATTATAATGATAAAAATATAGAATGGATAAAAATATGATAAAAGATAAAAATCTTATAGAAAAAGAGATATATAATTTTACCTTAAATAAAGCTCAATCAATAATATCTAATACTCTCTATATCTACTGTGATGGTGCTTGTTTAAATAATCCTGGGAAATCAGGTAGTGGACTATCCATTTATGTAGATAAGCATAAACCTATTTTATTATATGGAGATTATAAAGAATTAGGAACAAATAATACAGCTGAGTTAAATGCTCTTTATAAAGCATTAATTATTGCTTCAAAAAGTAAAGCCACCAATATTACAATTTTTTCTGATTCTAAATATAGTATTGATTGTATCACAAAATGGGCTTATAATTGGAAATCTAAAGCGTGGACAAAAAAAGGTGGAGAGATAAAAAATCTTGAAATTATTAAAATATCTCATGAACTATATGACACTATCAAAAATACAATTAGAGTAAAATATGTAAAAGGACATAGTGGTATAGAGGGGAATGAATTAGCCGATAGAATGGCCATGATGGCAATCACCTCTATGAATAGTGAGTATATTCAGTATAATTATAAAGATATTAGAGAAATTCTTTAGGCTACTCCAAAAAGATAAAATCTTTTATTAAAAATCATAATTTAATATAATAAACAGTTTTTTTGATGAACATATCAAAAATATATTATTATTCTGATATAATAAATAAAAAAATGGATAAGAATTATGAAACTAACATTGCGTCAAATGGAGATATTTTTGAATGTTGTAAAACAAGGTCACCTTACCAATGTAGCAAAAGGTATGGGGCTTAGTCAATCAGCAATATCCATGTCTATTAAAGAGTTGGAAAATATATTAGGTAATCCTCTTTTTGATAGAATAAACAAAAAATTAATATTAAATGAGATGGGTCGCTCTTTTCAAAAAGAGATAGCTCCAATAGTAAAAAAACTCAATGATATTGAGTATGAATTTAAGAATACCATAAACAAAGGTATAGTCAGAGTAGGTGCTAGTACTACTATTGTTGATTATCTTATGCCTCCTATAATATGTAGCTATATGAATAACTATCCTGATGTCAAAATAGGACTAAAAGAGGGAAATACCAAGCAGATAGTAGAACTTATTAAAAATGGTGAGATAGATGTAGGGTTTATAGAGGGTATCGTAAATGACTCTGAAATTATTAAAGAGGTCATAGGAGTAGATGAATTGGTGGTTGTTACAACTGATAATACACTAACTCAAGAGTTATCTATAGATACACTACAAGATAGAAAATGGGTTCTAAGAGAAGAGGGTTCTGGTACTAGAGAGGTATTTTTGGACTATATCAAAGATAAAGTTGACCATATCAATATATTTTTGGAGTTAGGTCATACAGAGTCTATTAAATCACTACTAATGAACCATAATTGTCTTACTTGTATCTCGAAAATTGCTGTTAGAAAAGATATAATAAATAATAAACTTCTCCATGTATCAATCAAAGATTTTGAATGCAAACGAAACTTTTTTATGATTTATCACAAAGATAAATATCAAAGTGAACTATTTGAAAAGTTTATCTACTTTACAAAAACGATGATTAAACAGATGTTAGAAGAGAAGCATTAAATCTTTTCTATTGCTTTTTGATACTCATCAAGGTAATTAAGATTAATAAAAGCATCTTTTTTAAAAAAAACTACTTTTTGAGTATCTACCTCTTTTAATAAAGCTTGTAATCTATGATTATTCTTATCTAAAAACTCTTTGGCTTTTGGTAATATGGTTCTTCTATATATTCCACATAGAGGTTCTACTCCATTAGGTGATAAAGCTATAGTAACATCTTTAGATGGCAAAGCATCACTATATAACTTTTCGATAATAGTAAAATCTACAAAAGGAGCATCTACACTCAAAATAAAAACTTCATCTATATCAATAGTCTCAAATATAGATACCAAACCAACTAAAGGAGAAGAGTCTATATAACAATCTTCTATAATAGTTACATCAAAATTAAATTTATTAGACTTTGCAGAGATATATACTTTATCAAATATAGAAGATAGTTTATGATATTGATATTGAGCCAAAGAAGAGAACTCACCAAAAGGCAAGAGAGATTTATCATTCCCCATACGAGAACTCTTTCCTCCAGCAAAAATTACACAAACTCTATTTTTTTTACCATACATTATAGACTATCAGCTACCCATGTAATAACTTTATTGGCTAACTTCCGTCCATATTTAGCAGACCGTTTATCATTGACTAATACCACAACGACATATCTCTCTCCTGAAGCTCCTTCAACATACCCAGCGATATTAGCAACACCTCTAATAGTTCCTGTTTTCATCCATGCTCTACCATATACTGTACTATTACGAAATCTTCTTTTGATAGTACCATCAATACCTGCAATAGATAAAACCCTCATCCATCTATCACCATAAGTGACTCCTCCATGTTTTAGTAGATTTGCTAATGATTTTGCTGTAACTTTAGAGACACGAGAGAGTCCTGAACCATTTGAGATATAGGTAGAGTTTGGTTCTAGTATATTATAACGGTTCAAAATTCTTTCAATTGCATTTCGTCCTTTTAGAGTACTAATTGGAGGAGAATATAGTTTAGAACCTAGTGTTAACATTAATTGTCTTGCCATTAAATTATCACTTTTTTTAGCAATAGTAGAGATTATACTCTCCAAGGTAGAAGAGTAGTGAGAAAATAGATATTTTGCTTTCCTTGGCAAACGATGAAGTTTCATTTTACCATTAAAAGAGATACCTTTTTGTCTCATTTTACCTTTTAGAGCATAATAAAAAGATTTATATGGTTGAGTTATTACTTTACATATTCTTCTATTTCCACATCTCTTGGCTAACTTTCCAGAAAAGGTAATAATAGATTGACTACCTCTCTCTTTGATACTTACTTTTGGCCAAGAGCGACCTCTTCTACAACTTCCATTTACAGGACGAATTTTATTGACAACTTTATAACTCCAATCTGGAATATCTCTTTTGATTTTAATAGCTCTACCTGCTGAAGTAACACATAGAGTACTTTTTCTTTTATTAAACATCAACGCATCGGGCATAGCATTATAGGGACTATATCTATTTCTATCAAAACCTGAATTATTTTTATTTGATACTTTAAATAGTGTTCTATCTATAACGATATTACCTAATATTTTATGAATTCCTGATGAACGAATATTTGATACAATATCATCTAAATCTTTTGTACCTAAAGTTGGGTCACCTGATGCTTTTACAATTAAATCACCATGCAAAACACCTTTACGGATATATCCTGTATAATAAAACTTAGTATTCCATCTATAATCATATCCCAAACCTAAAAGTCCAGAATATATAGTCAATAGCTTAATAACAGATGCAGGGGTTCTTTTTTTATGAGCATTCCAAGAGGCTATAGGAGTATCACTATTTAAACTCTCTATATATATACTATATGAGCTAGAATTTAGAGGATAAACCTCTATTTTCTCTTTTAAGTCAAAAGGGAGATGACCATCTCCCCAAATTGTAATATTGAAAAATAAAATTAAAGTTATTAAATATCTCACGATTTAATTCCTAACTCTATTTAGAATTTTTTCTATCTCTAGCTGCTCTTTTTCTAACAATAGGGTCAAGAGATTTTTTTCTAATTCTAACACTTATTGGTGTAATCTCAATTAACTCATCATCTTCAATCCACTCCATTGCACCCTCCAAGGTAATAGTTCTAGGCGTTACTAGTTTAACAGCATCATCAGCACCACTTGTTCTCATATTGGTTAACTGTTTTCCTTTTAAAGGATTAACATCAAGGTCACCAGGTCTTGCAGATTCCCCTATAACCATACCACTATAAATTTTATCTTGAGGTTTAATAAACATAATACCTCTTGCTTGTAAGTTAAATATAGAAAATGCCACAGCTTCACCATTATCCATAGAGACCAAAGCACCTTGTGTTCTACTCTCAACAAATCCAGAGTATGGTCTATACTCTAAATATGAGTGGTTCATAATTCCTTCACCTTTAGTATCTGTTAGAAACTCATTTCTAAATCCAATCAGACCTCTTGCAGGAATTTCAAACTCTAATCTTACCGTACCATCTGGCATAGGCGTTAAAGATGTCATTTCTGCCTTTCTTTTTCCGAGTTTTTCAATAGCTACACCTTGAAACTCTTCTGGAACATCTACTACCAAATGTTCAAATGGTTCCATTCTAACACCATTTTCTTCTCTTACCACAACTTCTGGTCTTGCTAATAAAAATTCAAAACCCTCTCTTCGCATATTTTCAGCCAAAATACCAATCTGAAGTTCACCTCTTCCTGATACTTTAAATGAAGCATCACCCATAGGCTCCATACGCATAGCAATATTGGTCTCCATCTCTTTTTCTAATCTTGCTTTAATCTTATTAGAAGTAACATGTTTTCCCTCTAATCCAGCTAATGGTCCATCATTTACAGATATAATAACAGAAAGTGTAGGCTCTTCTACATGCATAGGGTCAAGTGGTACAGGATTTGAAATATCACAAATAGAATCACCAACATCAATAGTATTAAACCCTGCAATTGCTACAATATCACCTGCTTCTGCTTCTGCTATATCAATTCTATCTAAACCTTTAAATCCAATTAGTTTAGATACACGAGATTTACTCTTTTCTCCTGAAGCTTTAATTAAAATATACTCATCACCCTTTTTAATTTTACCATTAAAAATTCGTGTAATTCCTATTCGTCCTACAAAATTATCACTATCAAGCGTAAAGACTTGTGCTTGGGTATCATTCTCTGGCGAACCTTGTGGATATGGTACTTTTTCAATAATAGCTTCAAATAGAGGAGTCATATCTTTGTTTTCATCTTCCATCTCCCATTTAGCATATCCATCTCTAGCAGCAGCATATAGCACAGGAAATTCAAGTTGCTCTTCATTTGCATCAAGTGCTACTAAAAGGTCAAATACTTCATCCAAAACTCTATCAGGGTCTGAACCATCTTTATCAATTTTATTAATAACAACAACAGGAATTAAATTAAGTTCAATTGCTTTTTTCAGAACAAATTTTGTCTGAGGCATAACACCCTCTTGTGCATCAACTAAAAGAAGTACACCATCTACCATTTTAAGAACTCTCTCAACCTCACCACCAAAATCAGCATGACCTGGGGTATCTATAATATTAATCTTATGGTCTCCATAAATAATAGCTGTATTTTTGGAGAGAATTGTAATCCCTCTCTCTTTTTCAATAGCATCAGTATCCATTGCTCTCTCTTCTACTTGCTGATGAGCAGCAAATGTTCCACTTTGTTGAAGTAACTCATCAACTAAAGTTGTTTTACCGTGGTCAACATGGGCGATTACGGCAATATTTTTGATTTTTTGCATATATAAGTTTCCTATAAATAAATTATGGGAATTATATCAAAAAGAGTTTAGTATAATATTTTAGGAGAAAATAATGCAAATTACACTTATTCACTATACACCACTAGAAGTTTGTGCTCATGCTATCCGTACTTGTTGGCAAAGTTTCGATAAAAGTGATGAAGGAGGAGATAAAGACAAAGCTCTTATAGATAGAGTTGGAAATAAATATAAACACGCCTCTACTTTAGAACATATAGTCTATACATTTTATATACAAGGTATATCAAGAGCTTTACTTCAAGAGTTAGCTAGACATAGAATGGCAAGTTTAAGTGTTAAGAGTACTAGATATACTCTTAAAGAGTTAAAGAATAGAGCTCCTTTTAAAGAAGATGATTTTAAAGAAGCAGAAAAATTTATAGTCTTAACAGATAATGTGATGGTGGATATTGCATCAATAAAAGCACTAAATAATCTCCAATCAGTATTAAAAGAGGGTGTATCTAATGATATTGCCAAATTTTGTTTGCCAGAGAGTTATAAAACAGAATTGACATGGACAATAAATGCACGAAGCTTACAAAATTTTATAGAATTAAGAAGTAATAAGAGTGCATTATGGGAAATTAGAAATATGGCAAATGCACTTTATGAAAATTTGCCAAAAGAACATCAATATCTATTCAAAGATAATATTTATAAACTAAAATAAATATTTTATAACAGCTATATGGATTTTATAATATTAATAATCAGGTTTTAGATTATTTATTATATTTTTATAAATAAAATATGTTATACTTGTATGAATTTTAAATACACAAGGAGAATAAGTTATGAAATTAAAAAGTTCAATTATAGCAATAATTGCGTTAAGCAGTATGAGTTTTGCAGGTGGAGATATTGGTGGTGTCACCTCATTTGAAAATAATGATATGGTAGCTGCTGAAGTAGAAGCAGTTGAGGCAATACCAACAACAATACCAACAGCAATACCAATAGAAACACCTGCACCAATAATAGCAACACCAACACCTATGATAAAAAAGGAAGTTGTCAAAGAGATACCTACTAGAGTAGAAAAAACTTCTTCAAAATTTGGTCCATATATCGGTTTAGCAATATCTGAAATGGCTGTTCGTTCTGATGATAGAGTTAATCTTTTTGGAGATGAAGAACATCAAGACCAACAACTAGGTATTACAGCTGTTATAGGTTATAATTTTATGAAATATTTAGGTGCTGAACTTAGAGCTGCCCTATCTGTTGCTAATGAAAATGATGGTCAAGATAATTTAGCTGAATATGGTATTTACCTTAAACCACAATATCCCGTACTAGATAATCTTAATGTTTATGGTCTTTTAGGATACTCTGCTATTAATATGTCAGACCCTGCTACAAGTACAAATTATAATGATAATCCATTTGATGGAGATAATCAAGGTTTTTCATTTGGTGCAGGAGTTGATTATGGTGTAACAGAAAATATATCAGTATTTACTGATGTAGTAAACTATCTAAGAGACTTTGGTGGTTCAAACTCAACTTGGGGTGCAAACCTTGGTGTTAAATATAATTTCTAGTTATATTTATAAAAAGTGTCAAGTTAAGAGAATATCTTGACACTATCTCTCTTAACTTTATATTAAAATATCTCTAAAAATTTAGTTTAATCAAGTTTTTAAACATATTTTAAAAACTAAAATGGGGATTACCTTGAGAATTATACTTATATTAACAGTACTATATAGTACTATATGGTCAACACAATTAGACAATCAGCTTTTTTTAAATATACAAAATGAGTCAGAACAGATTAAATCAATTTATGGTATGAATGCTAATCATCCACTATGGATAGGACATGCTAAAAATCTTAATACCTTAACCGAGGCTCTTCAAAATCCATACTATAATTATAAAGAAAAAAGATTTGAACAAGATACTATAGAACAATATACTTATCTGTTAAATGATAATATGAATTTAAATCAAAATAGTAATGATTTAGCCAAACTTGATATTGCACTAACCAAAAGCTATATAGAACTTTCAAATTTTATTGTCAAAAGTGATATAGATTGGGATAAGGTTTTAGAAAAATTAGCAGAACTAAAAGAGTCCAAAGATATAAAAGCAAACTGGGAAATGGTTAAAAAAGAGCTACCATCAACAGAGGAGCTTTTTAATGCTTTAACTAATCAGCAAATAGATAAATTTTTAAAATCTATTACACCACTAGCAAAGAGACATACTCAATTAATTAATTCACTCAATATATATAAACAAAAAGAGATGCTAAATATAACCAAAATTCCATATACAAAAAACTTTAATGGTTTAAAATATGGAGATAGAGATAAAAAAATAGTTGAGATTAAAAAAAGATTAGTTATATCTGGTGATTATCAAAAAGAGAATAGCTATAGTGATGAGTTTGATAATAAATTAAAATATGCACTATATAACTATAAAAGACGCTTCAATTTAGAACAAAATGGTATTATTGATAAAATAACTATATACTATATGAATAAACCTATAACTCTATTGGTAAAAAGTATTATTACCAATTTAGATAAATTAAAGGTATTTCCAAATAAATTTCCATCAGAGTATATTTTAGTTAATATACCAGATTTTAGTATGGACTATTATAAAAATAATCACTCTATTTTACATATGAATGCTGTTGTAGGACGAGCAGAGAGACCTACTCCTATCTTTTCTAGTACAATGACATATCTTGAACTCAATCCCAATTGGAATATTCCTGAGAACTTAGTACGAAGAGATTTAATCCCTACACTTATGGAACAGCCAGACTATATGAAAAAACATAATATACATGTATTTAAAGGTTGGGGAAAAAATAAAGAGATTAAAAATTTTGATAATAAAAAACTATTCCCATATAAAGATAAATCTAAAGGTCACATACCATATAGATTTGTACAGTTCCCAGGTGATGACAATGCCCTAGGACGCATTAAATTTATGTTCCCTAACAAATACTCCGTTTATCTTCATGATACAGATAACAAATCGCTATTTAAGCGAAGATACCGTGTTTATAGCTCTGGATGTATGCGTATATCTAAACCTTTTGAACTTTTAGAGGTTCTCAAACCTCATCTTAGAAAAAAAGAGTTAAAACTTATTGATAAATATAGAAATAGTCTAAAAAACAAGATATTTAAATTTACCAAGAAGTTATCTGTGCAAACAGCTTATTTCACTGTATTTCAAAGAGATGGACAGACTTTTTTTAGAAAAGATATATATCAATATGATAAGTTTATAGAAGAGTCAAAAAAAACCGAAAATTCAGAGAATATAACACTATATTAAAAAGTTATTCACATATGTGAATAACTTTTCTACAACCTCTTTTTCTCATTATTATTTAACTTCAATCTTTGTGCATGTGTAATAGCAACAGCCATTGCATCTGTTATATCATAAGGTTTTATCTCCTTTTTGATATTTAAAAGACGCTTGACCATAAAAGCCACCTGTTCCTTAGTAGCTTTACCATTTCCTGTAATAGCTTGTTTTACCTGCAATGCAGAGTACTCTTTATAATCTCCTACTGACAAAAGTACTTTTAGACATAAAGCACCTCTAAACTGTGCTAATTTTAATACTGTTTGAGGATTATGAGCAAAGAATATATTCTCTATTGCTACCTCATTTATAGCATGAGATGAAAATATAGTATCTAAAGCTACACTTAACTCCATTATGGTCTCTTTCAAATCACTATTTTTGAATTTAATCACACCTGCTTCCACCAATTGAAACTTTTTATTTGTAAAATCTAAGATACAAAAGCCTAAATTTCGGGTTCCAGGGTCAATTCCTAATAACTTCATTTATATTTTTCCTTACATGTGAATAACTTTTATTCACATAGCTTTGATAGTGATATTTTATCCAATTTTAGCTGATTTCTTAAAAAGTTATTCACATAGTTATTCACATATAAAAGCAATGCGATAAACGCCTGAATTTAGGCTTTTATAGGCATTTTATAAAAAGTTATTCACATTTTTTCTTACATGTGAATAACTTTTTATTTAAACCTCTCTACTAACCGTATTTTAGGGAACTTTAGCTAATATTATAAAAAAGTTATTCACAGGTTTATTCACATGCAAAATGGACAAAAACTTAATGCAGGAAACAAAGTATTAGAAAAATTTAAACAAGAGATAAGTAATGAAGAGTGGAATAGGTATATTAAGCATCTTAAATATGATAATAAGGCTTCTAGGAGTGATATTGCTCAATTCTATGCACCTAATATATTAGTTTCAAAATGGATTAAGACTAAATACTCAAAAAAGATGGAACATATATTTGAACTTGAAAACAATACAAAGCCAAAAATCATTATATCTATAGCCTCAAATCAGATAGAAAATAATAAATTAAATAAAAGGACACAAACAGAAAGTAAAAGAGAAGGAAAAAGTACTATACTTAATCCATCTTTCACCTTTGAAAGCTTTATTATTGGGAGTTCTAACCAGTTTGCTTATACTACAGCTAAAAGTGTTGCAGAGAAGCCAGGAGAGCTATACAATCCATTATTTATATATGGTGGTGTAGGCTTGGGTAAAACCCATTTAATTCAAGCTATTGGGAATTACCAGATTAGTAAAGGTAAAAAAGTAATATACACAACTTTTGAACAATTTATGAATAAATTTACTTCACATCTTCGTTCACAAACTATGGATAGATTTCGAGAACACTTTAGGGAGTGCGATATATTGATTATTGATGATATTCAGTTTCTAAGTAAAAAAGAGCAGACTCAAGAAGAGTTCTTTCATACCTTTAATGAGTTACATCAAGCAAACAAACAGATTATAATCACATCAGATAGACAACCTAATAAAATTTCAGGATTGGTAGATAGGCTCAAAAGCCGTTTTGAGTGGGGTTTGATGGCAGATATTCAACCCCCTGAACTAGAAACCAAGATAGCTATTATACAAAATAAATGTGAAATAGATGGTATAAATCTCAATAGAGATATTATAAACTTTTTGGCATCTAATATGGGTCATAATATTAGAGAAATAGAGGGTGCAATTATTAAGCTAAATGCCTATAGTGGTCTAATGAACCAAGATTTGACACTAGAGTTTGCACAAAATGTTATAAGGGAGCAGTTAGAAGAGAAACAGTCAAATATATCCATAGATGATATAGTTCAAAGAGTAGCCAAAGAGCAAAATGTAAAGCTATCCGATATAAGGTCAAAGAAAAGAAGTAGAGATGTTGTAAAAGCTAGAAGGATGTCAATATACTTAGCTAGGAACTTAACACCCAATTCAATGCCACAGATTGCTCTATATTTTGGAATGAAAGACCACACAACAGTAAGCCATACTATGAGAAAAATCAAAGAATTATTAGAAGAAGATAAAAATTTCAAATTATTACTAGAGGAATTGTCAAATAAAATCAATTATAGCAAATCCAAACATGATTAAAATAAAGATATAATCCAAAATATGAATAAATCAATTTTTATTCACATATATAGTCACTTTAAAGTCAATTTAGAAAAAGTTTTGAATTTTTATGTGAATAGATGTGAATAACTATAGGAGTTATTCACATAGTTATTCACATGCCAAAGCATTAAATTTCGGTAGCTAGGAGTAGTTATTCACATTATTCACAGGGTACTACTACTACTACTACTTATATAAAAAAAGAAAAAGAAAAAAAATAAGGAGCTAAAAATGAAAATAATAGTTACAAAACAATTAATTGAATCGGTATTAATCAATATGCAACCTTTTTTAGAAAAAAAAGATGCAACTCAAATTACATCACATATCTACTTAGAAGCAAAAAACAATATTTGTACAATAAAAGCTACTAATTCAGAAATAGGATTAATCATACAAATAGAAAATGTAGATATAGAAGAAGAAGGTTCTATAACTGCTAATGGAAAAAGACTTTTAGATATAATTAGAATTTTAAAAGATGAAGAGATAATATTAGAGAGACAAAAAGATAATTTAAATATCAAACAAAATAAATCAAAATTTAAATTGCCTATATTTAATCCTAATAATTTTCCAACTTTTCCAAATATTGAAAATAAATCTCAAATAACATTAAACTCTATTAATCTAATTAAAGGATTAAAATATATATCACCTTCTATTGATAACAACAATCCAAAGTTTGAACTAAATGGAGCTTTGCTTAATATACAAGAGAATATAACTCAACTAGTAGGAACAGATACAAGAAGACTAGCTGTAGCTTCAATAAAAAATAGAAGTAAAGATGAAATATCAATTATTATTCCTAAAAAAGCAATTATAGAAATTCAAAAATTATTTATAGACCAAATTGAAATATATTACGATGAAACTAATCTCCTCATAGTTAATAATAATTATTTCTTTTTTACTAGATTAATAAATGGTAACTATCCTGATTATCAAAGAATTATTCCAAAAGATATAAAATACTCAATTCTATTACCCAAAAAAGAGATGATAAATTCTATCAAAATGATAACAGCTATATCACAAGAGATAAAAATCACTTTTAATAAAAACTCTATAATCTTTAATTCATTAGCTCCTGATAATATTCAAGCTAAAACAGAACTAATTATTTCAACTCCATTAGAGAACTTTGAACTAAATGTTAATAGCCGTTATCTATTAGATTTTATCTCACAAGTAGAAGATAATGAATTTGAAATTTTATTAAATGAACCAACTCTACCCTTTGTTTTAAAGGAGAAACAATTTATAACTGTTATAATGCCAATTATTGTTTAATTTTAGGAAAATAGATGTCAGATAAGCAAACTAAATATATATTTGTTACAGGAGGGGTTCTTAGCTCTCTAGGTAAAGGGATAACAGCTGCAAGTATAGGAACTCTTTTAAAGCATTCTGGTTTTAGAGTAGGTGTACTTAAATTAGACCCATATATAAATGTTGACCCTGGAACTATGTCACCATTAGAACATGGTGAAGTATTTGTAACTAAAGATGGGGCTGAAACAGATTTGGACTTAGGTCACTATGAGAGATTTTTAGATAACTCCTTAACTCAAAATAATAACTTTACTACAGGTCAAATTTATAAAACAGTTATTGAAAATGAGAGACAAGGTAAATATCTAGGAAAAACTATTCAAATAGTACCTCATATTACCAATGAGATAAAAGAGAGAATAATATTAGCAGGTGAACCAAAAGATATACTTATAGTCGAACTAGGTGGAACTACAGGAGATATGGAGGGTATGCCATTTCTTGAAGCTATTAGACAAATGAGACATGAACTAGGTAAAAATAGAGTAATGAATGTCCATGTGACACTATTGCCTTATATACGAACTGCTGATGAACTCAAAACAAAACCAACTCAACACTCCGTGCAAGAGCTTAGAAGAATAGGTATTACACCTCAAATGCTTATTCTTAGAGCAGAAGAGAGAATACCAAATGATATTAGAAAAAAAATAGCATTTACTTGTGATATAGATGAAGACTCTGTTATAGAGGCAATAGATGCCCCTACAATCTACGAGGTTCCTTTAAACTTCAAAATCCAAGAGATACTAAGCCCAATAGCTAAACAGCTCAAATTAGGCAATTTAAAGCCTAATATGAGAGAGTGGGCAGAATTGGTTAGAAAAATATTAGAACCAAAGAGTAAAACTACAATAGCATTTGTCGGAAAATATTTAGATTTGAAAGAGTCTTATAAATCACTTACAGAAGCACTTATCCACGCAGGAGCTAATCTTGATGCTAAAGTTGAGATTAGATGGGTTGATAGCGAAAAAATTGAAAATAATAGTGCAAAACAGTATCTACTAGATTGTGATGGTATTTTGGTTGCAGGTGGTTTTGGTGAAAGAGGTGTAGAGGGTAAAATTGAAGCAATACAGTATGCTAGAGAAAACAAAATACCATTTTTGGGTATCTGTTTAGGTATGCAGTTGGCAATGATAGAGTATGCACGAAATGTTTTAGGAATTAAAGAGGCAACTTCTATAGAGTTCAATGCAAATACAAAAGAACCTATTATTTTTCTTATAGATGAATTTATAGATGCAGCAGGTGCAAAACAGATACGAACTACAACCTCTCCTATGGGTGGAACTATGCGTTTAGGTGAATACGAGTGTGATACAAAAAAAGGCTCAAATTTAAGAGAGGCTTATGGAGTATCAACAATATTTGAAAGACATAGACATAGATATGAAGCCAATCCAATTTATCGTGAAGCATTAGAGCTTAATGGTATGATAATTACAGGTGAATCTAATGGATTAATAGAAGCTGTTGAAGTAGTTGACCATCCTTGGTTTTTGGGTGTTCAATTTCATCCTGAATTCACATCTCGATTACAAAGTCCAAATCCATCTATTTTAGCTTTCGTTAAAAAAAGTTTAAATATACAACAAAAAGTAGTATGGATATAAATTGAATAAATATTATTCAGAAATAACACCAAAAGAGATAAAAGAAAAGATATTATCTCGTTTTGCTAAAGATGGTTTCTTATCTTTAGCAAATCTACCTCATCCATCAATATTTAAAGATATGGACAGAGCTACCAAAAGAATAGTCCAAGCTATTGATAATAAAGAAAAAATTGTACTAATAGGTGATTATGATGTAGATGGAGTTGTCTCTACAACGCTTATGAAGCTTTTTTTTAATGAGATAGGGGTTGAGTTAGAGTGGGTAATTCCTAACCGTTTTAGAGACGGTTATGGGCTTTCTAGCAATATAATTCCTAGAATAATTGGATATAATTTGGCAATAACAGTAGATAATGGTATATCTGCTGTAGAAGCATCAAAACTTTGTCAAGAAAATGGTATAGATTTAATTATTACAGATCATCATCTTTTACCAAAAATTTTACCTACTGCTTATGCTATTATAGACCAAAAACAAGAAGAGTGTAAATTCCCATATACTCAAGTGTGTGGTGCTCAAATAGCTTGGTATTTAATAGCTTCTCTAAATAGAGCATTAAAAAGTAACATAAATATCAAATCTTATTTGGGCTTGGTATCTATTGCCATTATAGCAGATATGATGCCTCTACAACATATCAATAGAGCTATGGTTAATGCAGGATTAAAACTTTTACAACAGAGTAAGCTTCCTGCTATTATAGTTTTTATGGAGAAATTAGATAAAACAGTATTAAATGCAGAAGATATTGGATTTCAAATTGCTCCTATCTTAAATAGTGCAGGACGAATGGATGATGCTAAATACTCTGTAGAGTTTCTATTGAGTTCCAATATTTATGATGCTAGAGTACGATTAGATAGATTGGTTGAATTTAATGATAATCGCAAAGCTACAGAACAAAAAATTACCCAAGAGGCATTAGCATTAGTAAATCCAAAAGACAAGGTAATTGTAGTAAATGGTGAAAATTGGCATGAAGGCGTTGTAGGTATTGTTGCTGCAAGAGTAGGACGGATACATCAAAAACCAACTATTATTTTAACCAAAAGTGAACAAGGAGACTTAAAAGGTAGTGGGAGAAGTTTTCATATCTGTAATCTATTTAAAATAACTAATAAAAGTAGAAAATTACTAAATAAATTTGGAGGACATCACACTGCTATTGGGCTTAGTTTACCATTTAAGAACTTAGAAAAGTTTAAATCGCAATTGCAATTAAACTATTTAGCCGAAAATTATAGTGAAGATATAATTGACCCTGATATATTAGGAGTATTGAGTTTTTCTAATATAGATTTTAATCTTATAAATATAATTAAGCAGTTTGAACCATATGGAGAAGCAAATAGCAGACCCAAATTTATCACTTATGGAGTAACAATTGAAGATGTGGCTACTATGGGAAAAGATGGAGAACATAAACGATTTTTATTTTCACATAATGGTATTATTCACAAAGGAGTTCTATTTAAAACTCAAAAAGAGTTTAATATAGGTGATAAAACAGATATTATATATACTATTAATGAGAATTATTTTAATAATCGTATAAGTTTGCAATTAATGATTGAAAGTTTGAGATTAAAATAATAATTTTAATGCTACCTATTGGAAGATTAGAGTGATGATAGTATCTATTTCTGTTGCAATGGATGCAAAAGTATTTATCTTTTGTTGAATGATAAAGATAAAGAAAAAAGAGATAAACCAAAATCAACTTTTATCTCTAAACTAAAAAAAATATTCAAAATAAAGAGTTAATTATAAAATAAGAGTACCAAGTTTTCTTATTCTAACTCTTCTTACTTACATCTCCTGAAAGTATCGCTTTTACTCTTGGTAGAACTCTCTGTTTTATCTCTTTATATGTTACTTCAAAAGCTTTATACTCTTTCCCCTCTGGGTCATCAAAGCCAATATGAATAGTAGGAATGGGTTTTGAAAAAGTGGGACAACTCTCTTTTGCATGGTCACAAACGGTAACGAGCAAATCAAACTTAATATCTTCTAAAGTATCAAGTGCCTTAGAGTGATAACTTTCATTCCACTCATGATGTGACTCTAAAACTTTTTTGGCATTTGGATTAATACGACCACTAGGATTTACACCTGAACTATAGGCTCTAATATTTTCTAGTTGACTATTAATTAAGGCTTCAGCAATAATGCTACGACATGAGTTACCTGTGCAAAGTATCAATACATTTTTATTCATTAGCTCTTTATATATCCAATCATCTACTATTATTTATTTTTTTGTTAGATTATAATATCCCAATTTAGCTAATGAAGAGATGAAAAAGCAAGAGAGATATTTAGGGATAGAGATGCAGTGTTAGTATTGCTAACATGTACCTGAAACAATAGAAAATTATTTAAAATAATATTAAACAATACTATGCTATAATGCCGTTATGAAAAGATATATGCAACTTCGAGATTATGCAAAGAACCATTCAGTAACATATAGAACAGCATG
>CAZNJD010000019.1:0-30310 GCA_964573285.1 uncultured Sulfurovum sp.
TTTTCATCTCCGTTAAATCGTTTGAGTAGTTTAGGGTAGTTTTTTTGATTGAGTTCACTTTGAGAGATAAAAGAGCGTAAATCCTCTTCTATTATGAGGTTGTTTGTAATGGTATTGGCTTTGACCTCTTGGTAGCCTAAGCCGTTGACCTCATCGGTAATAAATGGGATAAGAAATTTATCTTGTAAATGTAATTCATTCATACTAAGCCACCTTTACCTTTCCAGTTACCACATCATTAATAAGCGTTTTTCTAAACTCTTTTAGAAGCTCTATTTTTTTTGAAATGATTTGAGTTATATTGTCTATTTTTTGGGTTTTTTCGTCTAAGTAGTTTGCTATTTTTACTTGTTCTTTTAGTGGAGGAATAACTATCTTTAATCTCTTAACAATATCAGCATTCAAATTATATTGTGTATTGAAATTTGCAAATAATAAAATATTTCTTTCTATAAATTCTAAATAATAGATAAAATAAATTTTATTTATCTTTTTCTTATTTTCAAAAATAGCTAAAATAGCTTGATTAATTGTTGTTTCTATTTTTGTAATATTAACTCTTCCTAATGTGGCATAAATACTATAAAGAATAGTTTCTTTTGGAATTAATTTCAAATTCTTAGATATAAATGCAGATTGTGTTATCTTTTTATCGGTCTTTATCAATAATTTATTTCTACCCATATCTTTTATATTACACCAATTAATTACCCCATTTATCCAATAATCTTCATTGTTTGATACAGGAGTAGCTCCTGATAAAATATTTTTTACTAGCTCTTTTAACCTCTTAACCTCCCACCCCTCAGGAATCTCCCCAATCCACTCAATCCCACTATCTTTAAACTCCACACCCCTATCAAGCCCTCTTAAAACAGTTTCATTAATAAGCGTCTGCTTTAGCTCTCTATATTTTTCTATTTTCTGTTCAAGTAGTGCTATCTCTTTGTCTATTTTTTTGGTTTTGGTGTCTAGGTAGGTGGCTATTTTGGTTTGTGTTTTTAGGGGTGGAATTAATGTGGGTAATTCGCCTAATAATCCTTGATTTAAAGATGCCCTTGTTACTATATTCATATTTTTTACAAAATAGTGTCTATTATCGTGAACTCTAAATAAATATTTTGTATATAATTTATGTAAATCATTAAATCTTGGTCTAAATCGAATAACAAAACCTGAAAATGTTGCCTTTGGTATTGTTTTCAAACAAGTTGCAGAAAAACCTATTTCATCTACTGTTTCAGATGTCCTTGTAAAAAAAACATCACCTTCTAAAACAGAGTACATTTTTTGGTCTTCTTTTGTTGAGTTGGCTAATCCTTTTATATCTTTTAAATCCATAGCATTTTTATGGATATTACCATAACTTACAAAAGGAAATCCAAAACCGAAATAACTACCACTCTTACTTAAACCATTTTGTAAATATCCTAAATCTTTTAGTCTCTTAACTCCCCACTCACAAGGAATCTCCCCCAACCACTCTAATCCACTATCTTTATAACACTCATATCGTTCAAATCTCATAACCCAAGCTCACTCTCCATCTCTACCAACTCACTATTTATCTCTGAGAGTTCAGCCAAAATAGTCTCTAACGGTCGCAGTTTTTGAGGTTTATAAAAAATCTTATTGAAATTTATCTCAACCCCTACCACATTATCCAATAGCTCAAAAGGTTTAGAGATATATTTTGCCATAAAATCATCTATATTTTTTTGATTTAGCTCCTCCTCACTGCTATAGGGGATTATCTCATAATCTTTTGAGTAATCAGCCCTCAACTCAACCGTAATGGTTATATTCGCCTCTTTGGTTTTGGTAGCCTTTTTGTGACTACTCTTGATAACTATCTTGCCACAACCCAACTCCTCTTGCTTCTCTTGGCTCTGTTTAATAAGTGTCTCTCTATCACTATCATAAAAGTAGTAAACATCCTCATCCACATAAACCCTCAAATCACTCTCTTTATAATCAAATGCCTTAATGGTCTCTTTTATCTCGTCTAGTTTGCCTATATCATTATATGAAAACTCATCTACGGTTATCTCATCTTGTACTATTTTAAGAGGAGTGAGTTTTAGAGATTTTTTCTTGGGTGGTAGCTCATCCTCAAAGCTTTTTCCATTGACATCGAGATTTGTTAACATCAAAGCCTGTTTGTTAAAATAGAAAAACTCCTTCTCAAACACCTTGGCGTACTCATTATCTTTGAACTCTGTTAGCGTTTTTACAATATCCAAACGGTTAGGCTCATCTATCTCTTTTCTCTTTTTACCCTTGTTTTTCTTCATTGGCACAAACTTATCACTCGCATTTATCATCATGACTCTGTTTTTGTACTTTTTATTTTTGTTCAAAACCCAAAGATAGGTAAAAATCCCTGTATTGAAAAACTCATCAGTAGGTAGCTGTATAATCGCTTCGACTATATCTTGGTCAAATAGCCACTTTCGTATGTTGCTCTCTCCACTCCCTGCATCACCAGAAAAGAGCGTTGAGCCGTTGTGAACCACCACACCCATTCCCTGCAAGTTCATCTTAGAAATCAGATGTTGCAAAAAGAGCAACTGCCCATCAGAGACAGCAGGGGTATCGTGAAATCGTCCTGTTTTGTCATTGGTTATCTCACTTCTAAAACCTTTCCAATCCACACCATACGGAGGGTTGGCGACTACTATATCAAACTCCTCAAAGGGGTACTTGTCATCAGTCAAAGTGTTACCATACTCAATCTGTGAATCAGGACGAAACCGACTCTCTATCTTTGCCAACGCAAAAAGAGCATCATTCCAATCCTGCCCATAGGTCGCTGTAGGAGTTGAGAACTTCTGATTGATTCTATCCTCTACACCATAGAGCATATTTCCCCCACCACAAGTTGGGTCATAAATCTTTAGAAAAGAGCCACTGTTCTCTATCTTGGTCGCCACAATCTCGGAAATCAGAGAGATAACATCATCAGGTGTATACTGCTCCCCTGCCGTCTCTGCCGATATATCAGCCCACTTTCGCTTGATATGCTCCTCTAGCGTGGTAATCTCAGAGTTGTCATAAGATTTCAAATCAACCTCACTCCACTCTTTGACATACGCATAAAAAATCTTTTTGGCTTTGAGCTGACGCACCACACCATAGAGGTCAAGAAACTTATCCCCCTCTGCCCTATCAACCCCTAGTAAATCTTTGGTCTCACTATCAAAACCACCCATATAAGCATCAAAATCTATCTCAAAACTCTTATCATTTTTGCAAATATCTTTTAGCCTCTTGTTATGCTCAAACAGATAGACATTATACCCTTGGTCACCATCTTTGATAAGCTCCAAAAAGTCCTCATCTGACAACTCATCCCCCACCTCTGCACGAAGCTCACCAGCCATTCGGATAAACCGACTCTCCACCATTGCAAGAGCAAAAAAAGGCATCATAAATTTAGGAAAATCACTCTCTTTAAACCCTGAACTTCTTAGTAAATCAGCTGTATTCCATATTTTGGATTCATATTTTAGTATGTTGTTATTTGACAATTCTTAGACCTGATATTGGATTTTATTGGTGGTATTTTAGCATAAAAAGAGAAAACAAATCTAAATATTCACAAACTCAACCATTTATTATTACCTCATAAAAAAAAGCCTCCACATCAACACTATAAGAGTTTGGATAAAGCTTTGTAATTATCATAATTTATAACTACTAATCACTCTTATACAAAAACTCTATACTAGAACTTTGTGGTTGCATTATAATATCTGTCTCAAAATTTTTATTGTGGTCAACTCTAACTTTTACACCATCTTTTCCATTATTATGGAGATAAATTAGAGTAATATCTTTAGAGATTTTTTTCCCTACCTCTACAGATAGTTGTTCATCTATTCCTTGTCCTAATACTAGATGGTCAACACTTATGCCCAAACTTTTCATTAACTCTTTGGCAAATGTTCCACCAAGAAGTGCATATACCTCTGTACCATTTCCACTATTTTCACCTGTAGAGTCAAATAGTATTAGTGATAAAATCTCTTTTTTGGTTAAATATGGGTCAGAATTGAAATTGATAATAGGGTCTTGGGTTGTACCTGATATAAAGATTTGGATATTATACTGCTCTTTAGTATAGGTTGCTTTGATTTCTAACATTGGTTTTTTGGGATTTCCTGAGAAATAGATATAACTCTTATCAAGGAAAAATTTTTTCTTCTCTTGTTTATAATATCCTTTGTTTATAATAGTCTTACCTAAGAGTTTAAACTCTTTAAAGTAATCTTTGATAATAGTAATATCATTGCTAAACTCTATATCTATATTATCTGTTTTATATTTTATAGGTTTTTGATTTTTGATGTGTAAATTCATTTTTAGATTATCTAATATAGTACTATTTTTTTGTGATTTATTTTGAACTATGATAATATCATTATCCTCTGATATTCCTGAACCAATAGCTTCATAAGTAATTGTATTGCCTAATGGCTCTACTAAACCACTTAAAAAAAATCTCTGTTTATCTATCTTTAGATTTAGATTAAACCTGCTCAATAGGTCAAAATCTCTATTTTTAAAAGTAAAATTATGGGATAAGATATTTAGATTTCCAATCATATTATCTATATTAAAATCTCCTGTAATCAAAATATTATCATTTAACCAAACTTTTTTAGCATATATATTTCTATTTTTTAGACTTAGATATGATTTTTTATTTGAAAAGAAGTGACTAATATAATCATTATAAAACTTAAAACTATATCTATTAATCTCTATTTGATTATCCAATATAGAAAATTTGGCAGATAATGCATGGATTTTAGTAGTTTTTTTATCTATATATTTGAGCTCTTTACTTCTTAACTCCATATCTATCTTTGAATTTTTGTCTATATTTGCTTTGTATAATAAATCACCTTGAATATTTCCATAGCTTATTTTTTTACTTTTGAGGGATATATCAATTCTATTAGAATTTAATTTTATATCAATATCTGCTTTGCCTCTCATTTTTTGGAGTTTAATATTATAATATCTCATAACCATTTTACTAAATCTATTTATATCTTGGATTTTAGTTGTTATATTTATATTTTGATTTATCTTACCAGCAAATTTTATCTTTTCACCTACTATCTCTATTAGACCTCTACTTAATCTATCTGTTTTACTACTATAGTTACAAGATAAGCTCAAATCATTATTTTTTATATATATATGATTTATATTATTTTTATTTAAGGTTACTAGCCCATTTAGTTTAGATATAGCATTTACTCTTATATTTTTGTCTATTTGAGATATTTTTGAGTTATGAGGAATAGTAGCATTAAATTTAATTTTAAATGGTTTAACAACTCCTAAGGAGGTATTTATATTGATAATATCAGAATGAATAGTTACTCCAATTTTACTCTTTTTATTATCTTGAAAATCAATAAAGGAGTCACTTGTAATATCTGCTAGAGAGTTATTAAATGGTTTTGATAAACCTTTTATAAATTTATTTATATATATACTGTTTTTAGTATGAAAAGTAAGTTTTGCATTATTATAACCTTGGGTAGAAAAATCTCCTCTAATCTGCTTGGAATTAATATTAACAGTAAGTCTCTTGCTATCACCTTTATACTCTGTTTTTAAATTTTCTAATAGATTTGATGATATATTTTTAGGTATATTTTTAATTTTTTTAATATTAATATTACCTTCATATGTAGTATAACCATTTTTTGCAATATCAACTAATACTAAACTATCTATATCACTATCATCAGAATAGCTCATTGAAAGTTTGGCTTTTGAGTGAATATATATTTTCTTATTATTATAGATATATTTGAGTTTATGAGTTGCTTTCTTTATATTTATATTAAAGTCACTATTTAATACCAATAGATTTTTGGCACTATTGTTTATCTCTATCCAAAGACCTTTTTTATTAACCTCTAGTTTGGTAGGAAGTCGCCTTAGCTCTTTTCTATTGAGAGGCAGAGTATATCGTTCAAATAGATACTCCTTACTAATTATATCTCCTTTAGTATAGAGTTTAGAATTTTTGATATACCCTATCTGTTTGGTATTAGCAAAGTTTGTTTTTCCTATTAGAATAGCTTTTTTAGCATTTATATTATAAGATGATTTTGGGTCAATAGTAATATGGGATAGACTCAATTTGGTTTTTTCTAAAGTAACCACGCCATAAGTAATCTTTTTTAGAGAAGCTAATAACTTATCTATTTTGATAGATTTTAATAAAGATGGACTCTTTAGTGCTGGAGTCTCTTTTTTGAGTATTTTCTTATTACTCTTAAAACTTTTAATAAATCGTCTAATCACTTTAGTATCTATATTAGTTAGATTTACTCTGTTTATGTGTAGTCTCTTTTTGTTTATATCTCCATCTATTTTTATATTAAGTAAATCTGAATTCAAAGATAATTTGAGTAATTTAGCTTTGAATTTTTGCATATCTCTATCTATACTTATATTATCTATATTTAACGCAAAATTTTTAAATCTAACTCTATGATAATTCAAAGGCTTTGCTGTAAAATCTATATTTTCTATTTGGTAATTGAAAAGAATATCTAGTTTACCCTCTGATTTAGGTAGAGAGTTGAGTATCTCTTTTATCTTATTTGAATTTGCATTTTTTATCTCTAATTTAGTTATATGAATTGTATCCTCTAGTAAGGCAATAGGGTTCCAATGAATATTGATTTTATCTACTAATCTACTATTATTATACTCCAAAGAGGTGATTTTTATCCCTGTAAATAGGTTTCCAGAGATTTTTTGATAACCAATACCATAATGAGGTAAAATATCCTTAGCTACAATATCTATAGTCCTAGAGTCGGATAGGATAAATAGTAGTATAGTACCTAAAAGTAATATAAACTCTATTAGAGCCATTACCAAATACAAAAGACGAATCAAAATGATTGTCCTACCTGAAAATGTATTGCGTTTTCACTATATTTATGAGTATTAAAACCAAAATCTAGTTTAAATGGACCAATAGGTGTCATATATCTAAATCCAAAACCAGCTGAATATATAATATTATTTGTAAATTCCCAAATTCCTTGTTGTGAGCCTATCATTGTATTATCTGAAAAGAGTCCTAGTTGGAGATTTTTGTAAATAGGAAAATTGAGTTCTAGTGATATATTTGCCATATTATATCCTCCCTCATTTGCTTGTGTATCTTTTGTTGAAGATATAACTCCTATCTTATCGTATCCATAAGCACGATTGGAAAATGCTCCACCTGCAAAAAACTTTTTGGATTGGGGTAATCTATTTTGATACTCCTCTATAGCACCTATCCTACCTACACCCGATAGCGTAACTCCCCATTGTGTATAGATAAGACGAAGCTCATCTATATATTTTAAATAAGTAGTACTATCAGGAGAATATGGTAAACCATACTCCATCTCATGAGAGAAATATAATCCTTTCGTTGGATTGATTTTTGAATCTCTTAAATCATATACCAGTTTTATAAATGGATATATCAAAAAGAAACTTCTATCATTGGATATATCTCTATTTTCTATACCCATTCCAATACTACTAAACCATTTCGAGCCTTGATGAAGCAGATAAAATTTATCATAAGCTATTTTTTCATCAAAGTTATGAATATCCTTTTCTTGAGTATATCCTGCACTATTTTGAAAATCTAAATGATAATCTCCTAATACCATAATAGCTGGATTGAGAAAGTTGTTTTCTAGCTTTTTTTGTTTCTGTGAGTATAAAACATCAAACATTAATTTTCGAGCATTACCATAAAAATTTTTGTATTCCCAATGGTATTTAGTCTGAAATAATAAATCTGTAGCATAACCAATACCAACTCTGGAATGTATTCTATTTTTTATCTCTTTATATTTTATATCCATGGGGATATTATTACTCTGTTTTTTATTTAACTCTTTATATATCTCATCAAATGATTTTAGTTTAGAGAGTGAGTCATACTGCTGTTTTAACTTTTCTTTGTTGATTATCTGATTTTCTTCTTTTATATAGACTTGGTCAAATGCTTCTAAAGCATAGAGTGCTGTGTAGCTATCTTTGATTTTTTCTATATTAAATCTATCTCCTGTTTTAAACCCAAGCCTAGATTTAATAATCTTATCATCAATTCCACCAGAGCCTTTTATATTAATTTTACCAAAATGGCATATATTACCTTTTTTTAGTTTTATTACAATATTAGTACTATACTTTTTTAAATCTATATATGCTTTGGTATTTAAATCATAGTTACAATAACCATTTTCTAAAAGTCTTTTTTTGATAGCTAATTTGGTATCTGTAAAAAGTTCGGCTCTAAAACGAGTACCTTTTTTTATCTCTATTAGCTCATCTATATTAAAATCAGTAGTTATTTTTATACTTTTAACTTTAATATATCTATTCTCTTTGATAAAAAAGTGTATCCCTTTATTATCTATTTTGTGTGAGATATTTGCATTATAAAATCCTTCCTTTTTATAATATAATCGAAATATTTCATCAAGTTTAGGAATATATATCTCATTTATAGTGGCTATTCCTTGATTAATAACTAATAAAGGAGATTCTCTTTTAGCACCGACAACCTCTTCGAGTGATGAGGTTTCTATATATTTATTGCCTTGAAATGTAATAGGAATAGGAGTATCCATATTTTTTGCATTTGCAACAACAAGAAAGAGAGTAAATATTATGATAATAGTTTTTTTGCAAAAACTATTAGACATTACCTAGTTTGCCCATTTCCATATATCTTAAATTTATATGTAGTCAACTCATTGATACCCATTGGACCTCTAGCATGTAGTTTATTGGTAGAGATACCAACCTCTGCACCAAATCCAAATACCCCACCATCAGTAAACCTTGTACTAGCATTAACATAAACACAAGCTGCATCAATTATATCCAAAAACTTTTCAGCCATAGTATAGTTTTCAGTAATAATTGCTTCAGAGTGTCCTGACCCATATTTAGTAATATGTGATATAGCTTCATCTATATCATCTACAACTTTAATATTGAGTTGATTAGAGAGATACTCTGTATTAAAATCATTATCAGTTGCTCTGTCAATGAAAATAAACTCTCTAGTAATAGCACACCCTTTTAATTTAGTACCTGCATCAATAAAAGTTTTGTATATAGAGGGTAAAAGTTTTTTGGCAATCTCTCTATCTATAATTAGTGTCTCCATAGCATTACAAACTCCTGGTCTTTGACACTTAGCATTTAATGCTATATTAATAGCTTTGGTTTGGTCGGCATCTTTGTGAATATATGTGTGACAAAGCCCTTTGTCATGTTTGACTACAGGGACACTAGAGTTTTGAGAGATATAATGGATAAGTCCCTCTCCACCTCTCGGTACAATTAAATCTACAAAACTATCCTCTTTGATAAGTTTTGCTACACCCTCTCGTGAGCTATCAGGAAGCAGTGAGATAATCTCTTTTGGTAAATTATTTTTTTCTAAAACACTTTGGAGTATTTTAGCAATTGCTCTATTGGAATTCTCTGCCTCTTTTCCACCTTTTAGTATAGCTACATTTCCACTTTTGAAACATAATGCTGCCACATCAGAGGTAACATTTGGTCTGGACTCATAAATCACACCTATTACACCAATGGGTACAGATACTTTCTCTATCCGTAGATTATCATCATTTACCCAACCCTCCAATACTCTACCTACAGGCTCTTTAAGAGCAGATATTTCTACTAATGATTTAGCAATTGTTTTTACTCTATTTTCATCAAGTAAAAGTCTATCAAGCAAGGCATCATCAAGATTATTAGTTCTTCCTAGATGCATATCCTTTCTATTTTCTTTAACTATAAATAGAGTATGTTCCAATAGAGCCTCTGCCATCTCTTGAAGTATTCTATTTTTTGTTTTACTATCTAATGTAGCTACTATCTGTGTAGAAGCTTTTGCTTTTGTCAAAAATTCTCTCATAATATTATTTCGCTTTTTTTGATGTTATTATATCTTAGTTATTCTTTGCTACAGTTACTCTCTAGTTTAGTTAAAGTAGCAAATCCACATCCCTCATCAGCCTCTTCATCTCCTTCATAGAGTAATTCACTACTACCAGTATTAGCACTTTGGGTAGTACTACTCTCTTCAACATCTACACTATCTTCTATTTGAACACTATCTTCCATAGCAATATTTTTATTTTTATTCTCAAAATAAGTAATAATATTTTTATCTCCATTTATTATCTGAATATTTTTTCCATCTTTGATTAATAAAATAGGAATAGTTTTAAAATTTAAAAAAGTAGCAAAATTTCTAGCCTCTATATCATCAATATTTAGTTTAGTAAAATCAATGTGTTGTTCTTTTAGATACTCTTTTACCTTTTTACAGTGAGGACATGTAACCGATTGAATTAGATAGTTTCCATTTGAGACTACAAAAGCTTGTGATTTTGGAATAGCCAAAAAAGATAGTGATATAAAAACTGATACTACAGCAGGAATAACCATTAAAAAATATTTCCGTGAAGAGAGTAAAGTTATAATAACTAAAAATGCATAAACACCCATACAGAACTTACACATCTCTGGAGAAGCATAGTATTGATACCCCAACATAATAGTTTCAAAGAGTAGTGATGATACAATTACTAAGAAAAATAGCTTTTCACTCACTTTTTTATTGAAACTCAATATTCCTATTAATAATACAATCAAAGCATCAGCTACACCAATAAAATTGAGATAGATACTATCAAATCTCAATAAGCTATCAGCTAATAGACATCCTGTTGAGGCACATAGTGTAGAGTGAAAAAGTTTTAAAACAGCCTCCACTGTCACATAAATAGTAAATAGCAATGGTAAATAGATAAATGATATTTTTTTCATAAAATCTCCTTATAGAATAATTTGAGATTATAATAAGATTATTCTAAGAATAAGATTTTTTTTAAGTGTTATTAATATCTATTTAAAACAATAGCTATTCTAATTAAAACTCCAAAACACTATAAACAGGACTATCTATACCATTTTTGCCATTCAAAAATGTAAGTTCAGCTATAAAACAGCACTCTACGCAGTGGGCATCTACTTTGTTTATTAGATTAGATGCTGCCTTAGCTGTACCTCCTGTTGCTATTAGGTCATCTATTAGAAGTACTTTAGCTCCTTTTTTCCCTTCAAATGCGTCTATATGTACCTCTACTTCATCAAAACCATACTCTAAGGAATACTTCTCAGCTACTGTTGTATATGGTAATTTTCCTTTTTTCCGTACTGGTACAAAGCCTATTCCTAATCTATCTGCTAATATAGAACCAAATATAAATCCTCTTGCATCAATACCTGCTATATAGTCTAAATTATACTCTTTATATCTCTGCTCTAGGTGGTTCATAAGAGTTTTTAATCCTTTGGGATTATTTAATAGGGTTGTAATATCTTTAAATATTATTCCCTTTTTGGGGAAGTCTGGTATATCTCGTATTGTATCTAATATTATCTGTTTGTCTTGGGGTGAAAGCGTTGACATTACTTTTCCTTCTATGATTTTTATATTTTGTAATTATAACAAAAGTCAACCAAATTTAAGTACTTTAGGGTAAAATCTCATCTTAAAACAAGGGTTGCAAATCATGATAAAAAAAAGAGTACTAGTAAAGTTTTCTGGTGAAGCATTGGCTGGTGAAAATGGTTATGGTATAGATACGAAGATTTTACATTTTATTTCTAGTGAGATTAAGGCACTTGTAGCAAATGGTAATCAAGTTGCTATTGTTATAGGTGGTGGTAATATTATTCGTGGTGTATCTGCTGCTGCTGATGGTGTGATTAAACGAACTAGTGGTGATTATATGGGAATGTTAGCAACAGCTATTAATGGTATAGCTATTCAAGAGGCATTGGAACATATAGGATTAGCGACACGACTACTTAGTGCTATCAATATGCAAGAGGTAGGTGAACCATTTATTATTCGTCGTGCCAAAAGACATCTCGAAAAAGGAAGAGTAGTGATTTTTGCAGGTGGAACTGGTAATCCATATTTTACAACTGATACAGCTGCAACATTACGAGCTTCTGAGATAGAAGCAGAGGTAATTATCAAAGCTACTAAAGTAGATGGAGTTTATGACAAAGACCCTCATAAATATAAGGATGCAGTTAAATTAGATAGAATTACTTATGATGAAGCACTTAGTGAACATATAAAAGTAATGGATGATACATCTATAGCATTGGCAAGAGATAACAGTATGCCAATTATTGTTTGTAATATGTTTGAAAAGGGTAATCTATTGGCTATTGTCAATGGAAATAGAGATTTATGCTCAATTGTAGAATAAAAGAAATAGATAAAGGATAAAATGAATGAAAATAGAAAAATTAACAGCACAAGCATTAGAAAGACTCCATTTTGATAGATATTTGCTAGCAATTGCAGTAGGCAAAAGGGCTGAAGAGATTGCACATGGTGCTACACCACTTGTTGATATGGACCCTAAAATAGAAAAATTTACCGATATTGCTTTAGTAGAGATTGCAGAAGGTAAAATTATAGTTTCAGACGAAGGATAACTATTTTGGAGGCTTTACTCAGCAAAGCAGATAATATTTCTACTATAGAGGAGGCTGAGGAACTTCTCTTCTCTTATACCAACTCTAATTCAGAAATTATTAATAAAGCATTAATTTTAGCAAAAGAGGCTCATTCTGGACAAACTCGTAAGAGTGGAGAGCCTTATATTATACATCCTATTTTAGTAGGTGTATTTACAGCTATGATTTCAAATGATGAGATGATGGTAGCTTCTGCACTTTTGCATGATGTAGTAGAAGATACAGATTATACTATTGAGGAGCTACACAGTGAATTTGGTAAAGATGTGGCACTATTGGTTGATGGATTAACCAAGATAGAGGTAATGCGTGATGAAGAGCTTATCCCATCAACTTCTAATCAAAAACTTATATCCTCTGCTTTAACTTTTAGAAATATGTTAATCACTTCAATCAAAGATGTCAGAGTTCTTGTTGTAAAACTTTGTGATAGATTACATAATATGATGACTCTAAATGCCTTGCCAAAGCATAAACAGCTTAGAATTGCAGAAGAGACTATGGTTGTATATGCACCAATTGCCCATCGTTTGGGTATTGGTCAGCTTAAAAATCGTTTGGAGGATTTGAGTTTTTATTATATATATCCCGATGCTTATAAGCAGATAGATGATTATATCAAAGGGAATACTCAAAATCTACAACTCAAACTAAATAGATTTATACAAAAGATAAAGAAATTAATAATCTTAAATGGTATTAAAGAGAAAGATTTTGAGATATTTGGACGAGTTAAGCACTACTACTCTATGTATCTAAAGATGCAGAGAAAAGGTATAGGTATTGATGAGATACTTGATTTAATTGCTATTCGTATATTAGTTAAAGAGGATTTAGAATGTTATGAGATTTTAGGAGTATTGCATCTGAATTTTAAACCAATTATATCAAGATTTAAAGATTATATAACCTTGCCAAAAGAGAATGGGTATAGTACCATACATACCACACTTTTTAATGATAAAGGGATTGTTGAGGCACAAATTAGAACATTTGAGATGCATAAAACAGCAGAGTTTGGGATAGCTGCACATTGGCATTATAAAGATGGACGAGATGAGACCAAAGAGGTTAACTTAGATTGGTTAAAAGGTTTACAATATCAAGATGAATCAGTTGAAGAGTTTTATTCATTTGCTAGAGGTGAGCTATTTACCGAAGATATTAGTGTTTATTCTCCAATAGGAGACCAAATAACACTTCCTCGTGGTTCAGTTGCTTTGGATTTTGGATATGCAATTCATTCAGATATAGGTAATACTGCTATATCAGCATTGATTAATAAACAAAAAGCATTACTATTGACTCCACTAAAAAATGGAGATATTGTTCGCATTATTACCGACCAAGATGCCTCTGTGCATTGCTCTTGGATAGATACAGTCAAAACTAGCAGAGCCAAAGAGGGTATCAAAAATGCTTGTAAACAGAAGATAAGAGAGTGTAATAGATTAAGTGCTATTAATATATTTGGTCTATTATTCAATATGCCTATAGATAAAATTATCTCACTATTTGATATATGTGAATCTAAAGATAGTGCATTTAAGCTAACTAGTAACAAACAGATATATAGAGATGTATTGGGTAGATTTATTAGTGTTTATACAGATATTTCAGATATTAGTGATAACTTTGTTTATCCAAAAGAGTTTGTATTAGAGCATTTTAGTCTAATTAGTAATAAACATATTGATAATGTAGAGTTTGATTACTGTTGTCATCCAAAAATAGGTGATGATATAGTTGCATTTTATCAAGATAATAGGGTAATAATACATCATAAATTATGCAAAGAAGCATTTAAAAAGATGCAAAATCATGAACCTATGGTATTTGTATCATGGATTAATGAGAAATCATATCGATATAGATTGATTATTAGTTTGCAAAATAGAAAAGGTATCTTGGCAGAGCTTTTACACAAACTAGCTATGTTGGATTTGAATATATTAAGTATAGACCTGGGGATTACAAATAGTGAGAGTGCAGAGTTTTGTAAAATCGAGGTTGAGACCAAAGAACAAAATAGTAAGAAATTAAAAGAAAAATTGAGCAAAAAATTTAAACTAGTTGATATGCTTAGTCTAAATGATGCTTATAATAAATAGATAGAGGGAAATATGTCAAAAAAAGAACAAATAGAGATAGCACTAAATGAGATTGGCAGAGGGACTGCTGAAATTATAGATATGCAACGAATAGAGAAACTCGTAACAGAATTTTATGAAAATGGTACAACTTATAGTGTCAAAGCAGGATTTGACCCAACAGGTGCTGATTTACATTTAGGTCATACTGTTTTACTTCAAAAGCTTAAAGTATTTCAAAAACATGGTGGAGTAGTTCAGTTACTTATTGGTGATTTTACAGCAACTATTGGTGACCCTACAGGTAAGAGCGAGACTAGAAAAGTTCTTGATAGAGATACAATTATGGCAAATGCTAAAACTTATCAAGACCAAGTATTTAATGTAATAGATGAGTCTAAAACCCAAGTGGTTTTTAATTCCAAATGGTTAAACTCTTTAGGTGCAAAAGGATTAGTATCTTTGACTACACTTTTTAGTGTAGCTAGAATGTTAGAACGAGATGATTTTGAGAAGCGATACAAGAGTGGACAGAGTATCTCTATTTCTGAATTTTTGTATCCACTTCTTCAAGGATATGATAGTGTAGAACTCAAATCGGATATAGAGATAGGTGGAACTGACCAAAAATTCAACTTACTTATGGGACGACAACTACAAAGAGCTTATAGTATTGATAAAGAACAAGCTGTATTGATGATGCCTATTTTAGAGGGTCTTGATGGTGTACAAAAGATGAGTAAATCTTTAGGTAACTATATAGGTATAACTGAAGCACCAAAAGATATTTATGCAAAAATTTTATCTATTTCTGATGAACTAATGTGGAGATATTATGAGATATTAAGTGATAAATCACTTGAAGATATAGCTAAAATGAGAGAAGATGTAGCAAATGGATTACTACACCCAAAAATAGTCAAAGAAAATTTGGCTTTGGAGATAACTACTAGATTTTATAATGAAGAGTCTGCTACTATGGCAAAGAGTGAGTTTGATAATATATTCAAATCAAACAAACTACCTACAGATATAGCTAAAATTGAAGTTGAAAATGGCATTTGGATATGCAAAGCATTGGTTGATGCTGGAATTGAACCATCAACTTCACAAGCTAGAAGAGATATAAAACAAGGGGCAGTGCGACTTGACCAAGAGAAAATCTCTAATGAGAAAATGAACTTGGATAGTGGTGAATATATCTTGCAAGTGGGTAAAAGAAAATTTGTAAAAGTAAAGGTAAAGTAGTGTCATTTAAATCTTTGAAAATCGGAAAGTATATAATAGAAAAGCCTATTATCCAAGGTGGTATGGGTGTAGGAATATCTTGGGACCAATTGGCAGGAACTGTTAGTGCAGAGGGTGGACTTGGTGTTATATCAGCTGTTGGTACAGGTGTTTATAAAAATAGAGCATATGTAGATAAGGTAGTGGGAAAAGAGCATAGACCACTTGAAGCAATTAATTTTTATTCTTATAAAGCTTTGAAAAAAATTTTTGATAATGCACGAAAAATTTGTGGGGATAAACCACTAGGTTGTAATATATTGTATGCACAAACTGATTATAATCGTGTAGTAGAAGATGCTTGTAAAGCAGGGGCTGATATAATTATTACAGGGGCTGGTCTGCCTCTGACAATGCCAGAAGCTACTAAAAATTATCCTGATGTAGCTCTAGTACCTATCCTCTCCACAGCAAAAGGACTTAGAATTTTGTGTAAAAGATGGAAAAAAACACACAATAGATTACCAGATGCTGTAATAGTTGAGGGACCTTTAAGTGGTGGACACCAAGGGTTCAAATATGATGAGTGTTTCAAAGAGGAGAACCAACTAGAAAATATTTTGCCTCCTGTAGTAGAAGAGGCGAAAAAATGGGGTTCTATCCCAGTTATTGCAGCAGGTGGTATTTGGGATTATAATGATATTGTCAAAATGATGGAATTAGGAGCAGATGCTGTCCAAATGGGTACACGATTTATTGGTACAATAGAGTGTGATACAAGTGAAGTTATGAAAAATATCATAATTGATGCCAAAGAGGAGGATATAAAACTATTTAAATCACCTGTTGGGTATCCAGCAAGAGGGGTCAAAACAGAGCTTCATAGAGATATTGAAGCTGGAACAGCACCTAAAATAGCTTGTATTTCAAACTGTGTTGCACCGTGTCATCGTGGGGTTGAGGCTAAAGTTGTAGGATATTGTATTGCTGATAGATTGAGTGATGCATATGATGGAATTAAAGAGAGTGGACTTTTCTTCACAGGTGCTAATGGTTATAGACTCAATGAGATTATAACTGTCAAAGAACTTATGGAGAAATTAATGAATGGAGAAGACTATTCTAAATAAAAAGATAATATTAATATTTCTTATATTTTTTTATTCAAATGAACTATTTGCTAAAAATTATTTTATAAAAAGTAAAATAAGACAAGGAGAGTTGAGAGTATATTTCTCTTCTAATATTGATAAAGTTACCTATTTCTCATTACCTTGTAAAGATGGTAGTACCAAATATGTTTATGATATATATGGTGCTACTCTTCCTGACGGTAAAGGTATATCAGACCATACTTATAAAAATATAGACTATTTTAGAATAGCACAAAATAGTTTAGATAAATTGCGTATAGTTATTAAAAGTTCTCAAAAAGCTTTAGATAAACATGCGTATAAAAAAAATATGTTGTTTATTCCTTTAAATTATGGTAAAAAAGCATCAATTGATGGTATAACCATTCAAAATATATCTTCTAAAAAACCTTATATTTCTATGACTAATAGAAAAAAGTATATAGTAGTTATTGATGCAGGACATGGAGGAAAGGATAATGGTGCAAGTTATAAAAATAGGAGAGAGAAAAAAATTGTTTTGTCCATAGCAAGGAAACTCAAAAAGATATTATTAAAAGATGGTTTCAAAGTTTATATGACTAGAGATAGTGATAAGTTTGTCAAGTTGCCTAAACGAACAGAGTTTGCAAATAAGAAAATGGCTAATATATTTATCTCTATTCATGCTAATGCAGCCCCTACTAAAAAAACAGCCAAAATATTTAATGGTATAGAGATATATTATCTATCAGTAGCACATAGTAAAAGAGCCAAAGAGGCTGCTGAAAAGGAGAATAATGTTATGCTAGAAGATAAAGATTTTTATACTAAAAATGATTATCTCTCTCTACTTAATAGGGAGAAGATTGTAGAATCACATAAATTAGGTTTAGATGTAGATAAGCAGATATTATCAAATATACGAAAAAAATATAAAAATGTAGATAATGGTGGAGTCAAATCGGCTAATTTTTGGGTATTGGTCGGAGCTCAAATGCCAGCAATATTGGTAGAAACAGGATATATATCTCATCCCAAAGAGGGGAGAAATCTTTTAAAGAGTTCTTATCAATTACTCTTAGCAAAAGGTATTGCAGAGGGGATAGAAAGATATCTCAAAAATACAAGAAAATAGTTACTTAATTTAATATCATGATAACAATTAAATCAATTTTAAATGAGATAAATCACCATAAAAAGATACTAATAATAGCTAATATTATAGCTATAGTATCTATACTATTAAGTATTCCCGTACCTCTACTTATTCCAAAATTGATTGATGAGATAATTTTAGGAAAAGAGGGTTGGATAACTGAGGCTATTGACCAATATATTACTATTAGTTCACCTGAATATTATATTTTAGTTGTATTGATTATTACTATTTTACTTAGAGCTAGTAGTCTATTACTAAATATAATCCATATACGGCTTTTTACTAAAATAGCAAAAGAGGTTAGTTATAAGATTAGAAAGAGATTACTAGAGCATCTTAAAATCGTTTCTATGAGTGAATATGATATGTTGGGGTCAGGTTCAGTCTCTGCCAAGGTTATTACAGATGTTGACACTATTGATAAGTTTATTGCTAGTGGGGTAGGTGAGATTATAGTTGAGGCTCTTACTATTATAGGTGTGGCTTCCATTATTTTATATCTAAATTGGCAATTAGCTTTGGTAATTTTGATATTAAATCCATTGGCATTGGCATTTTTTCTAAAAGTATTTAAGAATATTGCCAAAATAAAAAAACAAGAGAATAAATCTATAGAGATTTTTCAAAACTCATTAACAGAAAGTTTGGAGTTATATAGTCAGATAAGAGTACAAAATAGAGAAGAGTATTTCTTAGATGATATAGATAAAAAAGCAAAAGAGATTAGAGACAAAGCTTATATGTATGGTCTCAAAAGTGAAATCTCACTTAAATTTGCACAGATGTTAATTATGTACTCTCATGATACTTTTAGAGCTGTGGGAATACTTATGGTATTTTTAGGTTATATAACTATTGGTGAGATGTTAGCTATATTTGCTTATGCTTGGGTGATTATGCGACCTATGGATAAACTTATGAAGTTTACCCATCTATATTTTAATGCCAAATCATCTATTATACGACTCAATGATATAATCAGATTAGAGATAGAGCCGAAATATGAACTTAAAATTGACCCATTTAAAAATAAAAATAGTGCATCTATTCGTTTAAAAGATGTATCCTTCTCCTATGATAAATCTGTAAAAGTTTTTAAAAATATAAGTTTAGAGATAAAAGAGGGTGAAAAAGTAGCCATAATAGGTGAGACGGGAAGTGGCAAAAGTACATTAGCACAAATATTAATAGGACTATATCCAATAGAGGAGGGAGAGATTTTTTATAATGGAGTTGATATAAAGAATATAGGATATAAAAATATTAGAGAAAATGTAGGTTTCGTTATTCAATCTCCTATGATGTTTAATAACAGTTTGAGGTTTAATTTAACACTTGGTGAAGAGTATAGTGACAAACAGATATATGAAGCTTTAAAGGTAGCTCAATTATATGATTTTGTAATGGGATTAGAGAATAGATTAAAGACCATAGTTGGTAAAAATGGAACAAAATTATCAGGTGGACAGAAGCAGAGGCTATCTATTGCTAGAGTACTTTTGGATAATCCAAAAGTAATTATTTTTGACGAATCAACCTCTTCACTTGATAATAATACGGAAGATAAACTTTTGATAGCCTTGGAAAATTATATTAAGGATAAGACGATAATAACTATTGCTCATAGGAGAAATAGTATCGAGAAAGCTGATAGAGTTATTGATTTAAACAAAGAGTCCTCTCTCTAACTCATCAATAATCTCTTTTTGTAATACACTTCTATCTAAACTATCTATATTCAGAATATGAATAAACAAATCATTATTTCGTAACTCTACGGTAATAGTCCCTGGGGTTAGTGTTATCGCATTTGCTAAGATAAGCTTATCTTGGTTACTACTTAGAGAGGTTTTGAGTTTTACTATCCCTGTATTGATAGGTAGTTTCGGGTTCAATACTATTTTGGCTACAGCAATATTAGATTGAACTAGATTTTTTAAAAATATTGGTATAAATTTAATATATTTCATAATCAACTCTTTTAGATTAAACTCTCTATTTGGAGTAAAAAAACGAGTAATAACAAAAGCTACAACTGCCCCTACAAGTAGCTCTTGAATATCTAGTGAGTTTGTAAGTCCTATCCAAACTAGAAATAGTAGTATAAATTTTCCTAACATTATTTATCCTTTGGCATATATAAAAAGTTATTGCTATTATCATTTGCCCATATGCAATCCTCTTCTAATTTAAGTGAGCTTGGTGGACATACATCTGTACATAAACTACACCAACAACATCTTCCATAATCAATTCTGGGGATACATCCACTACTATTTTTGGTATTTTTATCCTCTTCTATAGGTATCATATCTATAGCTTCATTCATACATACATCTTGACAATTAGCACACCCTATACAATTGCTTAGTGTATTGGTATGAAACCCTCTATATCCTTTTGGTATATCTTTGGTTACATACGGATAACATATTGTATCAGGCTGTTCAAATAGTTTAGTTACAGCATTAAATGGGCTTATAGTACCTTTTATATCTAGTTTTAAATTCATATTTTCCCTTTATCTCTCCATCTCAGGTGGGCATATACCAAGTGAGTTCATAATCATTGCTACATTGGATAACTCTTCATCTATTAGTAGCTTTTCCAAAAGTGTAAAACCATGTATAAGTGAAGGTCCTTTTACCTGCATTCTTCTAATTTTTTCTGTACCATCTCCTGCCATATAATAAGCAAACTCACCTCTAGCTGACTCTGTAGCCACAAAAGTATCATCTTTTTTTAGTTTAAATTTTCTATGTTTTGGGATTTTTTGCATAATCAAACCCTCTTGTGGCATTTGTGTTATAACTTGTCTTAATATCTTGATACTTTCTCGTATCTCGCTTCGTCTAACCATTGCTCTAGCATAAACATCTCCACCTTCAAAAGTTGGAATTTCAAAATCAAGTTTATCATAAACTAGATATGGATTATCTTTTCGTACATCTCGTTTTATTCCACAACCTCTTAATACTTGACCCACAAATCCATATCTTAGAGCTTCATTGGTATCTACTATACCTACACCCATAGCTCTTTTTTTGAATGAACTATTATCAAAAAATACATTATCATATAAAGGTAAACGACTCTCTAAATAGTCTAATAGTTGAGATAATTTATCCAAAAAGCCATTGGGTAACTCTCGTCTAACACCACCAGGATAGATATACATATGATAAACTCGCCCACCTGTCAACTCTTCAAACAAATCAAGGATTAAATCCCTATCATGCACACTCCACTGTCCTATAGTCCCTAGTCCAATAGAGCTACTCTGACCACCCATCCATAAAAATAAAGCTCCAAGTCGTGCCATCTCCAAAACCATTACACGGATATATTTTGCTTTTTCGCTTATCTCTATATCTGCCAAATTTTCCACAGCTCTTGCAAAATTTTCTTCATTTGGGTCAGGTTCAGGAACACATATTCGACATACGATAGTAAAAGCTTGTATAATAGTTCGTCTCTCTATAAGCTTCTCAAATCCTCTATGAAGATAACCTACATGAGTTCTAGCCTTTTTGATAGTCTCTCCTAATAAATCAAGCTCTACACTCATATTTCCTGTAATACCTGGATGTTGAGGTCCATGGAAAATCTTGATTAGTTGATTATTTTTTTGCATTTTTTAACCTTTTGGCTTCGGCTCTTCTTTTTTTCATCTCTACTTTAACATCTCTGTTGTCTTCTCGACCTCTTCTAAACTCAAACTGCTCATTTACATAAGCTAGAGTATCAAACTCTCGTCTAAGAGGTGGTATCTCTTTCCAATTTTCTAATGCAAAATCATATAGAGTAGGGTTACCAATAAACTCTATCCCATACATCTCATGCAAATCTCTCTCCATCACTTTAGCTTGAGGAAAAAAGTTTAATAGAGTTGAAATCTTGCTCTGTTCTCTTGGAATTTGTAGCTCAATCATTAGATTTTTGTTTCTCTCTTTATTTGTCAAAATATAATTAAGTGTAAATAGTTTATCCTCTATCCAATCAGTACATGTAATTTGAGAGAGTGTGATAAAATTACTATTTGAACTAATAAAGCTCAAAGTCTTTAGAAATTTTTCTTTTTGTATTACTATTTTGAATAATCTAATATCTTTTTGCTCTATATTATAGTGTTGCTTTAAGCTCTCTATCATCAGTTCATCCCTTCAAAATTAGCCTCATAAGTAGGCTCTATATTATCCCCAAAGATTTTTCTCTGATTAGCTTTATAAAACTCATTATCCTCTATATATTTAATATATCCTGCTTTTCTTTTAGCATTTCTAATATTATCTTGAAGTTTTACAAACCCCTCAATCAAAGCTTCAGGGCGTGGCATACATCCATTTACAAATATATCTACAGGCATATAATCTTCTAATCGTTTAATCGTATTATAACTATCCCAATACATACCACCATTGATAGTACAACTACCCAAAGCAATTACATATTTTGGCTCATTCATTTGCTCATAACTTCTTATAACTCTTTTTAGAGTTTTATAAGAGCAGTACCCTGAGACTATCAGAATATCTGCTTGTCTCGGTGTGGCTACTCCTACTACTCCGAGCCGTTCTATATCATATCTACTTGTAAAGGTTGGGGGCATCTCTATTGCTCCACATCCTGTTCCATAGGCTAATACAAACATACTTTTTGAACGAAACCAATCAACGGCTTTTTCTATTACGCTTTGTGTGCTTTTTATGGCATGTTCTTCGTTGTCTAAGACTTTTTGGTAGTCTATAAATCCTTCTTGCATTTCTAATTCCTTTATATAAAAAATAGTCCAACCAAAGCAATAACAGTAGGAACTTTAATCAAAAACTCAACACTCCCCACTGTAGTAAATCGAGAATAGACATTTCCAACCAAAACAACAGCAAGAAATAGGATAAATGTCTTAGCTATCAATAAAAATAAATTATCAGCACCACCCAAAAATAGATTAACTATCAAAAGTAGTTTGGTAAAAGAGAATATTGCACTTTGAGATAAGGCCAAAGCAAAAAACTTACCACTAAACTCTGTAGCTGGTCCACTATATATCTCTTGGGGAGCACCTACTACATCAAATGGTGATGCACCCATAAATCCAACAAATGATATAAATGCTCCTATAAATAGAAGTGGATGAGCAAATGCGTTATAGATTTCACTTTGATTTGCCATAATAGTACTAATATCTGCTGTTTGATTGGCTATCATAAGCCCAATGAGTGCTATATAAAATGGCATCTCTAATCCAATTAGTCGTGTAAGCCCTCTAGTTACTCCCATTACTCCAAATGGATTTCCATTACTTCCTATTCCGATGGCATTTCCTAATGGTCCTAAAACCATAAGGTATAGAACTACTATTAGGTTTCCATATTGACTAAAACCTATCAAATGAGTACTATGGTTTAGAAATGGGATAAATAGCATAGTAATAACTGCACCTGTTGCCATAAATATTATACCTGCATAAAATGCCCAACCAAAACTTGTACTATTCTCTTTGCTAAAAAGTTTGATACTATCTATAAATGATTGGATAATAGGAGGGCCAAATCTACCATGAACTCTAGCACTGATATTTCGGTATAGTCCATAGTACAAAAAGCCAAAAGAGTAGGCTAATATTATCATAAAAAATATATCTAAAAACATTATTGAACTCCTATCAATAGTAAAGTAGTAAAAAATAGAATTATAATTAATCCAATATTTTGGACACTAATATTATAAAATTGTTTGATAATCAATGAGCTATCTTCTGTAACTACTCTAATCTGTTCCCAATATCTTTTGCTACTATTAGTTAGAATAACTCTGATAAAACCTATTCTACTAAGCTCTTTGCCTAGTCCATAACCATAATGTAAGTTTATATTTGGATTTGGTATCTCTCCACAATAACTTATATCTAATCTATCTTTAACTTTTCTAGTCTTGTTTTTGAGTTTATAAGCTATAAGTAAAATTACTATAAAAATAGCAATAAATATACTCATAATAACTCCACCATTAAATGATGCAAAACCACCGTTTAGTTCAAATAGAGATTTAAAATCAGTTGGTTTAAAACCAAGTGAGATTAAAATAGTATTGAACTCCTCTATGGCTAGAGATGGTACTATTGCTAATAGTATCAAAATCAAAGTACCGATAATTTGAGCTATATAGTAGCTATTTGGTAGCTTTTGATATGACTCTTTGGAGTGAGTGGGTTGTCCTAGATAGATACCATATACTAGTTTATAGCAATATAAAAATGCTGTGGCTGAACTAAACATAACAGCTACTAATAGTAGAGCTTTTTTCTCTTCTAATAGTGTAGTGTATATAAGAAATTTACTATTAAATCCTGCCAATGGTGGCATACCTGCTAAACCTATAATCCCAATAACCAATAGTATAAATAGAGCAGGGTACTCATATAGTAGCCCTCCTAGTTCACTAAATTTAGTTTTGCCTGTGATATAGATAATAGAAGCGATATTTACAAATAGAAGAAGTTTTACAAAGGTATGAATAATAGTGTGATATAGACCTGCTTCTAATCCACTTCCGTTTAGTATAGCCAAAATAGTAACAATATATCCAACTTGTGCAATAGATGAGTATGCCAAAAGCCGTTTCATACTATCTTGTGATATGGCTTTGAATGAGGCTACAATAGAGGTTATAACCCCTAACCATGCTACTATATCAAATAGATTTGATTGGAGATATTTATATCCTATGATTTTTATAAAGAAAACTATAAATAGAAAAATCCCTGCTTTGGAGATAATAGCACTCAAAATTACGCTAAATAGATGGTCAGACTCTTCATAAGTATCCACTACCCAGTAGTGAAAAGGCATAATAGCTGATTTGATAAATATAGTAACAAGTAGTAAAATATAGATAGGTGTTCTAAACTCTATTGGAATTTTGTTAAATACTATCTCACTATATAGAAAACTTCCTACAAAACTATATATAATAACTATTGCTCCAAGTAGTGCAAAACCTGCTCCTAGATTAAATATAATATATTTTTGAGAGGTTTGAAGTGAGGCTTTTCCTGAGATAATAAAATAGCTACTCCAACTCATAATCTCCCAACCTATAAATAGAGTGATGAGGTCATTAGCATAAAATATAATACCCAAAGAGGTTAAAAGTAGCGTTTGTAGTATTATATTATCTCTTTTAATAAACCATAGAGAGACAAAAACAGTTAAGCTCAATACAAAAAATAGATTGCCTAGTGAGGTAATAGCAAAATTAAACATGAACTCCTCCTATAATTGAACTAGCTACCTGTTGTGATATATCTAGTAGTGCATTTGGGAAAATTCCAAAATATATAATAGCAAAAGCGATAGAAGCAAGTATAGCCTTTTGTAGTAAAGGTATTGAGATTTTTACTTTGGGTTGGGTATCTTTAGTATAAGATAATAATCTAAATAGATAAACAGCTTCAACTAATGATATAACTAATATAGCTCCCATCATAATATAAGCTCCCACTCCTGCCAAACCACTTAAAATAGTAAGTTTGGCAATAAATCCTCCAAATGGTGGAAGACCCAAAAGAGACAAAAATCCTATAATAAAGATTATGATTAAAAAAGGAGATTTGAACTGTTTGAATATCTCTATACTACTTTGTCCAAATCTCTGTTCGAGAATATCAAGTGACAAAAAGAGCATAAGTTTAGTAATAGAGTGCATAAAAACCAAAAATATAGCCCCTGTCATAATAGTGATATTGTTATAAGAAAACCCTATAAACAAAACACCCAATTGACCCAAAGTAGAGTAAGCAAATACTCTTTTGGTATCTTTACTTGTTAGTGATGATACCTCTGCTATACCAAAAGAGATAACTCCTATCATAGCTGTAAAGAGTAGATATTTACTATCTACATTCCACAGATAAGCTATATGAAAAAAGACAAATATATAAGCTTTAGATAAAATAGAAGAGAAAAGAGTATTGATTTTACTACTAGTTGCTTGGTATATATCCACAGCCCAAAAGTTTAGAGGGAAAATCTCTGTTTTTATTCCAAACCCTATAAATAGTGAGAGCAGGACTAGGAATTGAGTATTAGCTCCCATATAACCAAATCTCTCACCTATAGTTATAAGATTTAGTGTACCTATATTTAGATATATAGTTATAATAGCAATTAGCAAAAAGATAGATGCAATACTTCCTATTATCATATATTTTATTGCTCCATTGTATGCTTTGGCATCACGGTTTAGAGAAGTTAGGATATATGCTGTGATACTTGAAATCTCGAAAAAGATATATATATTGAAAATATCACCACTAAGTACTAGACCTATTACTCCAATAAGTAGCATATTCGTTAGTATAAATATATCTCTTCTGCTATTTTGAGTGATATTATAGAGAGAAAATAGAAAAGAGATACCTATAAATAGAGTCATAAAAAATGCAGAGCCTTTAGTCAATACAAAAGATATAGCCAAAGGTGAATCAAAAGATAAATTTTCTGTAATAGGCAAATTTTCTATTATAAAATAGGCAAGAACTAATAAAATAGCATTGATAGCTACAGATATATATCTTAGATAGTTTTTAAAAAATAAAGTCAAAAAGGAAGCCAATAGAGGTATAGCTATAAAATATAATATACTCATTTATCCTCTCCCAACTCATTCATATCATCTATTCTCATTTTGCCAGTGAGTTTATAATAACTAATAATAAAAGATAGTGCTAATGATAAAACAGCAATACCAATAACAATAGTAGTCAAAATCATAGCTTGTGGAATAGGGTCAACCATATCATTGCTAAACTCTGTGACTTTATTTGTAACAATTGGGGCAATTTTGCCTATACTAAAGTGCATTCCAATAAAATAGATAAATAGACTACTTTCAGCAATAGCTAATGATAAAAAGATTTTGAATAGATTTTTCTTACTCAATGCTCCAACCAATCCGATAAGCAAAATCAAAAACGAACCAATAGTAATAACACTATGCAAAAAAGGGGTTTGATTAAAACTATCTAACATCTTTAATCCTTATAAAATACTCCAATAGGGCTGTTATTTCAGCAGATACTTTAATACCTACAAATATATAAATAAGTGGTATAACTCCACCACTAAATAGCTTACCCACCTCTCCGAGAGGTAAGAAATTACCTAGAAATCTATCTGTAACCAAAAGTCCAAGTAGAGCTATAAGTATAAATCCTGCTCCACTTAGAGACTCGATTAGTTCTAATATCTTGTGATTGATATTCAAATCATCACCTTTGGCTAAAAACATAAGCAAAAATCCACTAGCGATAATCACGCCACCTTGAAATCCACCACCAGGGCTTAGATGACCATGAATAATAACATATATACCAAATAGTATAATAATAGGAAAAAGTGTATCTACTCCTATTTTCAAAAGAGTATTTTCATAACTAAATATATTAAGCTTATCTTTAAATCCTTTTAATCCTAAACCAACTCCAAAAATAGACAAAAATAGAATAGTCACCTCTCCTAAAGTATCAAATCCTCTAAAATAGGTTACTACAGAGGTTACAGCATTAGCACTTTTTGTATTATTAGCATTAATTCTTAATAGTTCATTACCAAGAGTAGGTTCAAATGAAGTTGTAAAATTAAGTAAAACTCCAAGAAGTATTATAGTCATAATAGATACAACCAATGAGACTAAGATACTCTGTATAGAAATTTTTTGTTTGAGACTCATCTTTTTCTCTCCTTTGGTCTAACTTGAAGAAGTGTAACCAATAGCACTACACTACTAGCCCCAGTTCCAATTACAGCTTCAGTTAATGCTACATCAGGAGCAGAAAAAAGAAAAAATAGAACTACACTTCCTAATCCAAATCCCATAAAGAGTATGACACTATGTGGTAAATCTCTATTAAAAATAGTAAAAATAGCTAATATAATCATAGAGATAAAAATAGCTAAAACAACTAAACCTATCATTTGTCATCCTTTAAATCATCAATTCCACTTTTGTTCAAAAAGCCAAATTTAATATAAGTACTTCGTGCTAAAATAGAAGAAGAGAGGGGATTAGTTATAAGTAAAAAAAATCCAAGAAGTGAAAGTTTGAACCATAAAGTAGGTTCTAAAAATATAGCTCCCACTATAACCAAAAGACTACCAAGCGTAGAGGCTTTTGTTCCTGCGTGCATTCTCGTCAGAGTATCAGGCATTCTCAAAAGCCCAATAGAACTCAAAATCAAAAAAAGTATGCCTAGAAATATAAATATAAAACCAATATTACTCATTATCATCTCCCTCTTTTACTACATTGAACCGTGAGAATATTATAGTCCCAATAAATCCAATAAGAGAAAAGACAAAAGCAACATCAAGATATATACTATCTTTGATGGTAACTGATAAAATAACGAGTAAGGAGACAGCCATTACACCCATAGCATCAAACGCCACAATCCTATCAGTCAGATGAGGTCCTTTTAAAAATCTAATAAAAGATAAACCAATTGCAATAAGCGTTAAAAAAATTAAAAAATTAATCATGTTTTGACCTTGTATTAATTAGATGGAATTATACATCTTTAAGTTAAAGATAAGAGGGGGATTTGTGAGATTTTAATTCTAAAATTGAGGATATAGTTTTTTTATTCATTTTTCACTCTCTATTTCTCATTAAAGAAATCAGGCTTCCTTCGCCCAAACCCTCTTACCATCAAACACAACCCCAAAACTCAAAATATTATTATACCCTCTCTTTTGAACTACTGATACATACTCTTTCTCTTTTATCTGCTCTACTGCACTCTCTAGTGCCTTATCTTTAGTCTCCTCTTCAAACTCATCAATTGTTTTTAGTTCCATAACTATTGCTAGTCTCTTTTTGTCTGTTTTATGAACTAAGATAATATCAACCCTACCATAACCTGCCTCTTGGTTTGAGATAATCTCATAATCATTTAGATTTACCAAAAGCCCCAAGAAAAAGGCGTGATAGACTGCTTCTATATTTTTACCTGTATCATAAAAAGAGAGTGTATCTCTGACAAACTCGCTAAATATTTTTTGAAATAATTTTAGGTCTCCATCTATTATAGATTTTAGTAGGATTTTTAGTTTTCTGTTTGAGAAACTATCACTAATCCAATTAGATATTATTTTTTTAAAAATATAGTGACACTCTTGGTTGACAATAGAGAGTTGACATATATGCTCACCCTCTACAAACTCTTTAGCCGTATATTTTAGATAGCCACTAAAAAATAGAAATGAGTAAAGCATCTCCTCTTTGAAATTAAAATCTCTATCTTTAAAAGTTATATTTGGATTGATTACTCTTTTTAAACTCTTACCATTGAGTAGATATTTTAAATCCTCTCTAAATGTATCAGAGTTTTCGACTAGCGTTTTAATAATTTCATTAGATGATGTGTTTGCCCAATAGACATCAAACCGTTTTCTATTGCTAAAATTAAGCAAAGACCAAGGATTAAAAATAGTTGTTCCTCCAATACAATAGCCATCATACCACTTATCTACCTCTTCAAACTGCTCTATTAGAGTGTAATCTGACAATAGTTTTTTGACTTCATTAGTAGTAAATCCAAATTTGTCACTAAATTCACTATCTAGCAGAGTATAGACCTCTATATTATTTAAATCACTAAAAATAGACTCTTTGGATATTCGTAAAATCCCTGTAAGAACTGCTTTATAGACATAAATATCATTATCTTTTAAAACTGCTCCTATAAAAGTCTTGAAAAACTCTTTAATCTCTTCATAGTACCCTTGTAAAAATCCTGTCTGAATGGGGGTATCGTACTCATCTATTAATATAATACATTTTTGGTTATAAGCAATAGTTAATAGTTTTGAGAGAAGTTTAAATGCGTTAGCATAGAGAGTATATGAGGCTTTAGTATTAATTATTTTGTAATAATTACTCCTATCCTCTTTATTGACCTTATCAATTATCTTAGAGATAATATCTTCATACTCTCCAAATTGAACTCTAATAAGAGAGTCTATTTTTTCTATACTCCTTTCAAAACTACTCTCTTTGACATCTTTGAATGTAATATA
>CAZNJD010000020.1:0-20804 GCA_964573285.1 uncultured Sulfurovum sp.
CTATAGAATCTAAATGAGAATAGAGTCTCTAAGAGATAAGCAAATAGATATATAAGCATAAATGGAGAGACTAATAATCTATAAAAGATTGACTTCTGTTCAAAAAATGAGATTAATTTAAGTTCAGTATAGAAGTGTGATTTTTCTAATTTAACTCTTATCCCCTCTTTTTTATCTTCTGCTTTTAAAGGTTGCTTTGAAACTTTAAAACTTTAGAAACTTTAGGGTCAAAACTTTAGGGTCAGGTGATGAAAATAAACTTTTCAGAAAAGAATTGTTAAAATACCAAACCCAAAAACAAGGACAAAGTAATGGCAAGAAGACCAAGGCTAAATATGGCAGGTTTCCATCATATAGTAAATAGAGGAGTAGCAAGAGATAATGTATATAAATGTGATGAAGACAAAGATAAATACCTAGAGATACTCTGCAAAGCATGTAAAACTTATAAAGTCAATGTGCATGATTACTGTCTAATGGATAATCACTACCACCTACTGATAGAGACAACCAGTGAAAACCTTTCTTTGTTTATGCGACAGATAAATTCAAACTATGCTATCTATTTCAACAAAAAATATAATAGAACAGGTCATCTTTGGCAAGGTAGATACAAGTCTTGGTATATTGTTGACAAGAAATATCTCTATGACCTATTTCGATATATAGAACACAATCCAATAGAGGCAAAAATAGCTAATAAAATAGGAGAGTATCCATTTACTCTATTAGCAACCGTTTTAAATGGTGACCTAGAGGTGATACCTTGTGCTGAACACTCACAGATAAAAAAGGAGATAGAGTATGAGAGAATAAGAGAGCATTTGAAGATGGTATTGACAGAGGGAGAGTTAAAAGAGTTGGAGATTCGACGGAAAAAGAAGATAGTGCAAAAAGAGCATAATTATGGATATGACAGAGAGAAAACACTTGAAGAGCATTTTAGAAATTTTAAAAATAGAGAAGAACGAAATATTGCTATTATTGAGGCATTGGATGATGGTTATGGACAGGCAGAGGTGGCTAGATATTTAAATATTACTGCTTCGGCTATTGCTAAAGTTATGAAAAAATTTGAGTAAAAAGTTTAGTTTCATCACCTGACCCTAAAGTCTTGAGGCTAAAATATTTTTGGTTAATTTATCTTCCCACCTTCCAATACCTGTTTCTTTTACAGCCATTTTAGCTAAAGTAATACTATTTTTGAAACTTACTAAATATAACTCTTTTATAATTTTATTAATATCTTTTTGTGAATAATTGTTAAAATCTTGCCTTGATTTTGTAGCGTTATCTAAATATATATCTATATTTCCATTCATCTTTAATCCCTTAATTTATATTTATATAAAAATTTAAAAAATATTAAATTTCAATTATGTTTATAATTATATTAAATAGTTATATTGTAAATTAATAAAATAAGAATTTAGAAGGCAACTTATTTATCTATATCTATAGATAAGTAAGATAATATAATCTTTTTATAGATTTAATAAGTGGTGGCGCCAGACGGAATCGAACCGCCGACACAAGGATTTTCAGTCCTTTGCTCTACCAACTGAGCTATGGAGCCACACATAAGCAATACTTCTTGTTTGAAGTGGCTGAAATTATAGCCACTTAAACTTAAAATAATATTAAACTATTTGATTTTTTTGATAAATTTGAAAAATTCTTCTCCTCTATGTTTGTAGGAGTTAAATTGGTCATAACTAGCTGCTGCTGGAGATAGTAAGGCTACATCATTTTGGTCTCTCTCTTTTGATATACTATTTACTGCATTCTCCAATGTTTTTGATAAATTAAACTCTATATTATATTTATTAGCAAAATTAGCTAATCTATTACTGTTAGCTCCTATAATATATAATTTTAGCTCTTTGTCTCTTAAAAGCTCAAATAGAGGTGATAAATTAGCTCCTTTATCATCACCACCTATAATTAATCTTATAAACTTATCACTATAACCTTTGATTGCTTGTATAGTTGCATCTAGGTTGGTAGCTTTGGAATCATTTACCCATAGTCTGCCTCTTATATCTCTAGTCTCTTCTTGTCGGTGATTATCTAGTTTAAAACTATTGATAGTATCATAATCTATCTCATCAAAAAGGGTTTTGGTAACAGCTAAGGCTAATAATGCATCTTCTAAAAAGGCTGATTTAAAATTAATTTTGGAGCTATCTATATCGAAATAGTTTTCTAAAAATTGGGTAGAGTCATACTCTACTACAAATGCATCTGTTTGTGGTAAATTTAGCCCTTTTGGAATTAGAGCTAATTCCCCCTCTTTCATTGTTAATAGGGGTTTTAGTTTATCTGCTTCATATTGTTTAGCCGTTCCGTGCCAATCTAAGTGGTCAGGGGTAATTGGCAATAATATATATATATTTGGTGAGGCTATATTTGTATGATGCAAGGTAAATGAGCTAGATTCTAATATCCATATAGGGGCATCGGTATTTAGCTCGGCTAATGGTGTACCTATATTTCCTCCTGTGAGTGCCCCTCTTTTCTCTAGCAAATGACCTAACATCTGTGTAGTCGTTGTTTTGCCATTTGTTCCACTAATCCAAATACTAAATGGCATATCTTGTGCGAAAAAATCATATTCGCTTATAAGGTTATTGGCTTTTTGTATTAAGGGGTGGGTTGGTTTGAAACTTGGAGTTGTGACTTCTAGTTTACTTTTTAATGGGTCAAATAGATTTGATGGAATGATTTGGTTATTATCTTGGTCTCTGTATGGTTTTTGGGCTTTGTCATCAAAAAATATACACTCTCCACCTAATTTTTTGGCTATAGCTTTGGTGGTTAATCCATAGCCAAATAGAGTTGGTTTATTCATTATCTTCTCCTCTATCTTAGTTTTAGTGTAATTAGTGCAAAAATATTTGCAATAAATGCAACCATCCAAAAACGAACAATAATTTTATTTTCTGCCCACTCTTTCATCTCAAAATGGTGATGTATTGGAGCCATAAGGAATATCCGTTTTTGACGGATTTTATAGCTTCCTACTTGTAGTATAACTGATAGTGTCTCGATAACAAATATTAGACCAACCAAAACTAAAAGTGCTTCACTTTTGCCTATAATTGCTAGATATGCCAATACCCCACCAATAGCTAGAGAACCTGTATCTCCCATAAATATTTCAGCAGGATAACAGTTGTACCACAAAAATCCAAGTAATGCACCAGATAGTGATGAGGCTAATATCGTTACCTCTCCTACTCCTTTGATATTTGGTAAAAGAAGATAACCTGAAAATCCATGGTGTCCTGTAATATATACTATAATTCCCAAAGTAGCTAAACTAAATATAGATGGAACAGTAGCTAGTCCATCTAGCCCATCGGTAAGATTTACTGCATTGGTTGTAGCCAAAAATACAATAATCCAAAAAATTACAGCAAAATAGTGCATATCAAGTAGAGGCTCTTTGACAAAAGGTATATATAGAGTTGTTGGGAAATCTGCAACAAAGATTAAAAATAGTGTTACTATAGTTCCAATAATAGCTTGGAGTATTAATTTAGCTTTACTAGTGAGTCCTTGTAGATTATCTCCTGTTAATATTTTGCCTAAATCATCTTTGAAGCCTACTAATGCAAATCCAATCATTGTAATAAGTCCACTTATAATATATGGATTGAAGATATTAGAGGTTAGCAAAATAGATATAGTTGTAGCCAATACAAAAATAGCTCCACCCATAGTAGGTGTATTTTGTTTATTGGCATGGTTGGGTACATATTTATTTATAGGTTGCTCGGCTTTTCTTGATATTGCCCAAGCCATAAATTTTGGTAATAATAGGAGGGTTAATCCAAATGCGATAAAAAAGCTAATCCCTGCTCGAACAGAGATATATTGTAAAATATTGATGTGAAATAGTTCATAGAAAGCATATAACATATTGTAAAATCCTGATTTAAGTAAATAAGTGATATTTTACTTAAAATATTCTAAAAGATAGGGCTAAATTATATGAAGATTAAAAAAACTATTTTAATTATCACAGATGGAATAGGTTATAAACCTAATAGTAGTTGTAATGCATTTGAAGATGCTACCAAACCTACATTTGATAAATTATTATCAGATGTACCAAAAGCATTAATCTCTACACATGGATTAAGTGTAGGTTTGCCAGAGGGTCAGATGGGTAACTCTGAAGTGGGACATATGACAATTGGAGCAGGTCGAGTCTTATATCAAGATTTAGTCAAAATATCATTGGCTATTGAGGATAAGAGTATAGAACAAAATGAGGCATTAAATAATACTTTGGAAAAAAGTAATCGGATACATATTATTGGATTGCTAAGTGATGGTGGGGTTCACTCTCATATCAAACATATTATAGGTTTGGCAAAGATAGCTAAAGCTAAAGGTAAAAAGGTATTTTTGCACCTTATAACTGATGGTAGAGATGTTTCTCCTACTTCTGCTAAAATATTTATAGAACAGATAGAGGTTATTTGTGATAAGGACATAACTATAGCTACAGTTGGTGGACGCTTCTATACCATGGATAGAGATAATCGATGGGATAGAGTTCAACAAGGTTATAATGCTATAGTTAGAGCTACTCCATCAACTACTTTAGATATAAAAGAGTATATTGAGAACTCATATCAATCTAAAATATATGATGAATTTATAGAACCTATAGCATTAAATGGGTATAAAGGAATTAAAGAGGGAGATACTCTTATAATGGCAAATTTCCGTTCAGATAGAGTTCGAGAGATTACTACAGCTCTAGGTGACAAAGATTTTAATAGATTTAATAGAGAATATATTCCTCTAAATATAGTAACTATAACAGAGTATGATGCCTCATTTTCATATCCTATAATGTTTAGAAAAGCTATTCCCAAAAATACATTAGCAGAGGTTGTAAGCCAAGCGAAATTAACACAACTTCATACAGCAGAGACGGAGAAATATGCACATGTAACATTTTTTCTAAATGGTGGAGTAGAAGAGCCTATGATAGGTGAGAGTAGAATTCTAATACCCAGTCCAAATGTAAAAACATATGATATGCAACCACAAATGTCAGCTCCAGAGGTAGGAGAGGCTGTTAGAAGAGGTATGGATGAAAATTATGATTTAATAGTAGTCAATTTTGCTAATGGTGATATGGTAGGACATACAGGAGATTATGAGGCTGCCAAAAAAGCAGTCAATGCAGTAGATATTCAGATAGGAAAGATATTAGATAAAGCTAAAGAAGAAGATTATGCTATTGTTTTGACATCTGACCATGGGAATTGTGAAGAGATGTGTGATAAACAAGGGCATAGGTTAACAAATCATACGGTAGGAGAAGTGTGGTGCTATATTATAGCTGATGGTGTTACTAAAGTGAAAAATGGTGGAGGACTCAATAATATAGCTCCAACTGTTTTAAATATAATGGGACTTAAAATTCCTAAAGAGATGGATAAATCTCTTATTTAATTATGTTATGATAGAAAAGAATAAATTATATGGAATATCCATTTAGATAATATCTAACCAGAAGATTATAAACTATTTGAAGAGGTAAAAAAGAAGCTTTTTCTAAATATGGACTAGATTAGTATGATTTTTATTATTTTTATATGTTTATTTTGATATTATATGTATAAATATAACCTAAAAAGGTTTTATCGGGAGGGTATTGACATGGATAAGATGATTAAAGAATCAGTAGCAACACTATTTTGTCATGCAATTAAATTAGATGATAAAGATTTAAAAATGGAGGAACCTATATTTTGTCGTTTTATGGGACAGAATTTTGATTGTGACAATATAGAATCAAGAGAGATATTGGAAAAAGTTATGGATAAAGATTGTGATAATATAGATACACATATATCTATTATTAGTAATGCACTTTATAATGACCCTTATCAAAAGATGAGTATTTTAAAACAGTTAAATCATATTATATTCAGAAGTAAACTCAAAACTGAAGATTATGATTTTTTTAATAAAGTCAAATACTCTTTTTTTCAGAATAATTAACTATTTTTTCTGTTTGGCTTCAATAAAATTTTTATAATTTATATCTTCTTCCAAAACATGTTGGACTAGCCAAGCAGATACAAATTCACCTATATCTTTGATATGAGTTTCTTGGTCAATATCAATACATAACTCTCTAACTTTATCAGAGAATTCACGATGTTCAGCTTTGTGTTCTTTTATATTTGGGTATCCTTGTTCTTCCATATACATCTCTTCATAAATAAAGTGTTCAATACCATAATCATTAAGTGCCATAAAAAGCTCTCTGAAATGTTTATAATCATCAACTCCAGCCTCTATTAAATCATAAATTTCATTAGATAATTTAAATAATCCTTTGTGTTGTTTATCAATATTTTTTTCATTCATGCTATAAGCATCTTTCCATTTTAATAAAAACATATTATATTCCCTCTTATTGTGTATTTATTGTGAAATAGTATAAATCAATAATACTTATATGTAAATTAAAAAAAATAATTTTTAATAAAAAAAGTAAAAAAAGAATTTTTTGGATAGTTTAATCCAAATTAGATTACAATATCTTCAAAAAAGGTAGATAATGAAATTTACAGGTAAAAATGTACTCATAACAGGTTCAAGTCGAGGTATAGGAGCGCAAATTGCTAAACGATTAGCAAGTTTTGGTTTAAAAGTATGGATAAATTATAAAAGTGGGAAAGAAGAAGCTAAAGCTATTCAATCTGATATAGCTTCAAAAGGTGGCAAAGCTGAAGTAATCGGTTTTGATGTAACTAATGAAAAAGATTTTATAAATGCTATCAAACAGATTGTATCAACTGATGGTGAGTTATCATATTTAGTAAACAATGCAGGAATTACCAATGATAAGTTAGCAATGAGAATGAAAATTGATGATTTTATGTCTGTAATAGATGCTAACCTCAAATCTACATTTATAGGTTGTAGAGAGGCACTTAAAGTAATGAGCAAAAGACGATTTGGTTCGGTTGTGAATATAGCTTCAATAGTAGGTGAAACAGGAAATGCAGGACAGACTAACTACTCTGCTAGTAAAGGTGGAATTATCACTATGACAAAATCCTTTGCTATGGAGTCAGCTTCAAGAGGTATTAGATTTAATAATATCACTCCTGGATTTATCGCTACAGAGATGACAAATATACTTAAACCTGAAGTAAAAGATGCTTTTACTGCCAAAATTCCATTAGGAAGATTTGGTAAGCCAATAGAGGTAGCTGATGGGGTTGCATTTCTATTAAGTGACCACTCAAGTTATATTACAGGTGAGACATTAAAAATAAATGGTGGGATGCTTATGTAATATGGATTTTTTATGTATAAATTACTAATACTAGAAGATGATAAACTCTTCAATGAAACTTTGGAAGACTTTTTAGATGAAGAGGGTTATGATACAAAGATAGCTCTTGACCCCTATACAGCTTTGGAGTTATCATATCAGTATAAATTTGACCTATATCTATTTGATGTTAATTTACCTTATGAGAATGGTTTTACCATACTTGAAAAGCTCCGTGAAAGTGGAGATATGACTCCCACTATTTTTCTGACCTCCAGAGATGATAAATCTTCTCTACTAGAGGGATTTAATATAGGAGCTGATGATTATATGAAAAAACCTATAGATTTAGATGAACTTCTACTTCGTATCAAAGCCTTGTTACGGCGACAGATTAGAAGTGAGAAAATAGAGTTTGGTAATTATATAATTGATTGTCATGCCAAAAAATTATATCATAATAGCATACCACTTCCCGTAACTATAAAAGCAATTGAACTATTATTACTATTAGTTATTGCCAAAGGAGAAGTGGTATCTATAGAAGAGATAGAAAATAGACTCTGGCATATAAATGAAGAGATAAGTTTAGGCTCTATTCGTGTCTATATTGCTATGCTTAAAAAATATTTCCCCTCCAATATTGAGAATATCCGAGGGGTTGGGTATCGGTTTAGAACTGATATTTAGCATTGATATAAGTATATCTAGCAGGTTCATTAAGTAACATAGTTTTATCTCCACCTACTAGAGTTAAATCTTTTTGGGTATTGGATATAGCATATGTTCTATTTAAAATATTATCCATACCTAAACTTATAGTTAAATTATCATTTATCTCTTTGTCCCACTTTAGATTAAAAACTGTATATCCAGCTATGGTTTGTTCTCCATTTTCACTATCTATCATATCCCATTTATCTCGTGCTACCATTTCAAGTTTAAGTGTGGCTGTCTCGAACTCATAATTAGAAGAGAGTGTGAATTTTAGAGGTGAAATATCTGCTAAGTTTTTATCATGTTGACCTTTGGCTAGAGTATCCTTTCTTCCTACACTATAAGCTAATCCATAATCAAAGTTTAAATTATTTGTTGCTAGATAGCTACCACTAACTTCTACTCCATAGATGTGTGCATCTATATTACTAAAATAGTTTTGTTTATCAGGAGTTGATGCGTTATAATATATATAATCTTTGAGTTTACTATAGTAGAGTTTACTTTTTAATGTGTTATTGCTCAAAGCTTTTTCAAATCCTATATCTGCTTCATAGTTTTGTGTCTCTTTTAAATTCGGTGTTCCTATAACTACACCATTTTTATGAAAATATAACTCTCTACCATCTGGAACTCTACTTGATTTACCCAAAGCAATAAAATATTTAAAATCACTACTAGGTTTAAATAAGCTCATAATATTCCCCGTTAAACTACTATAATCATTGTCTCTTAGTTGACCTTCATTTGTAATGGTCGTATCATCATAACGAATTCCCATAGAGATATTTGCATGTGATAGTTTAAATTCATCTTTGATAAATATAGCTTGATTTTTAGTATCTACATCATAGATAGAGTGAAAATTAGCTATAGGAAGAGGGTTGTTATTTTTATAATATTTTCCATCCCAATTTCGTTTACTAAAATCTAATCCAACTTTTAGTTTATGTGAAGATATATCTAAACTATTATTAAGTTTCACTCCTTGCATTTTTGTAGCTAATTGATGTTTAATTACCCCATTTACTTTGGAAGCTTTTCGGTATTGTGTGGACATAGGATGAACTACATCTGTTTGATAAATTTGTAAATCCAATTTTTTAGAAATATTAGAGAGATTTTTGATACTATACTGTAGATTATATAGATTTGAGTCATCATAATCAGCATCCATTGGTGTATTTGGATATAATATCCCATCACTTCTATTGGCTGTATAGCTAAATTTTAACTCTTGGTCTGGTGTAATATCCCAAAATATTTTACTCATAACGGATTTTCGTTTATATGCATCTCTATCTTTTTGATTAGGTAGATATGCCATTCCTGCTTGTGGCGTACCATCTACTTGGTTTGATAACTGTTTAGCAAAATTATCTCCATTACCATCTCTATACTGTCCACCCTCTTCTGTAGAGCCTGAAATCAAAAATTTGACACTATCTGTTCCACCACTAACTCTAGCCATTTCTTTTTTGTAACCCCAACTACCACCATTTAGATTTATCTCTCCTGATATATCTTTGTTTGGTTTAAGAGTTTTTACTTTAACTTTTCCACTAAGTGTTCCAAACTCTTCTACATCAAAAGGTCCCTCTGTAATTTCTACGCTATCAATATTTTGAGTCATAACATGTGAAGTTGGTGGGTCCATACGGTTAGGACATGCACCACAAACTTTCATACCATCAACTGTTATATTTATATTATCTCTTTTTTGTCCTCGTAATATAATATCATTAGCTACTCCACTTCGTCTAATAATTGTAATAGATGGTGAATTTTTCTCTAATGCTTCAGCCAAATCAGATGATTTTATCTCTTCTCCACTTACATCAGATACTTGTTGTATATCTACCCTATCAACTATATTAATATCCTCTAACTGCTCTGTTGCTTGTAAAACCCCAATACATACTATTGATAAATAAATTGTTTTTTTCATTTGACACCACTCCTTTTATAAGTTTATCATAATTATAAAAGGAGTGATGTTAATTTAGTGTTAATAAAATCATAGATATTATATTACATGAAAAAACAGATTATATTAGCGACACTACTATATACGCTATCTATATTGGTTATATTTGGATTGATTTTTAAATTTTTAAATAGTAATAGTTCATTTATAATTATTTTTCTATTTATTATAGGTATCTCTTTGATTTTTGGATATATACTTAATAGTTATATATTAAGTCAAAAGTTAAATACTGATGAAAATTTATTACATTTAACCAAAGAGATATTACATGAGTTAAATATACCACTATCTACAATACAAGCTAATAGCTTATTATTAAAAAGGTCTATAAAAGATAATGAAAAAGCTATAAAAAGATTAAATCGTATAGAAAATGCTTCAAAAAGGTTAGAGAGACTTTATAATGAATTAGTTTATAGTATAAAAAAAGAGATACATACTATAGAAAAAGAGAGATTTGAGTTAATAGAATTGATAAAAGAGAGAGTAAATGCATTTCGATTACTTAATCGAAATCCTTTTAAATTATATTTAGAGCCTCATACGATTATAGTTGATAAAATTGGTTTTGAAAAAATGTTAGATAATATCTTAACTAATGCTATGAAATACTCCAAAAAACAAGAAGTTATTACTATAACACTTCAAGATAATATTCTAATAGTTGAAGATAAAGGTATAGGAATGGATGAAACGGAGTTAATTAGCATATATGAACGATATTATCAATCAGATAATGCAGTATATGGAGAGGGTATAGGTTTAGCCCTTGTCAAGGCATATTGTGATGATGAGAAGATAAAGATATGGATTAGTTCCCAAAAAAATTTAGGAACTAAAGTAAGTTTTAATTTATCTAATGTCATAGATTAGATATATTTTTTATCTATTTCAAATTTATCAAATTTAGTTAGTCTATTTTTTATAATAAACCTTTTGAGTTTTCTTGTATATTTTCCTCTAAGTTCACAATAATTTACTAAATATTGTACTAGTTGAAGAGGGTCTTTTGTAATATCTCTATGTTTTCTAAAACTTTTATAAGCACCTCTACCTATTGTTACAAAATAGTCATCAATAGCATCACTAAGATTTTTATACTTTTTGAGATAGATAGCTTTACCTTTTCTGGTCTCTTTAGCTCTAATTCTTGGTTCATTTTTATTATATGACCACATACCAAAGATATTATTACCTTTTTTAAAAAATCTTGATTCTCCCCATGCAGATTCAATGGCTGCTTGTGCTAAGACTATACTAACAGGATGAGTTTTCATTCGGGATAAGAGTTCTTTGTTTTTTGTAGTTTTAAATTTTTTATACATTGTATCAAGGAAGATTAAATCTTCAGTTGAGGGGTTATCGCTTTCTATAATATTTTTAGCCCTCGTCCTCAGAACTTTAAATTTCTGTTTACTAATCAAAATTGCAGGAAGTAACATATGAAAAAATTTCTGCTTTTTATCTGATACTTGAAGTTTATTTAGAGATATTGTGTTTGTGTAGTTTATAGGTTTAATCTCTTTGTTCTTAAAAATAGTAATATCACTTGGAGTAGATATCTTTTTATTAACAGTTGTAACAAACTTATTACATGACTCCTTCTGCTCTATATCTGCAGATATAATTTCACTGCCATCGTATTCTTCCAAAGCACTATTTACTTCTAAAGAATATGAGTTATCCAATGAAAATAGAGTAATTGTTACGCTTATAAATATTAAAAAATATTTAATCATGTTTTATCACCTTTTGTAAAAAAATTTTAGAATTATATCTTGTTTAACTTAAAGTTAAATAATTTTCAAACTATTTTTATATATAATTTAAAATTTAAATATGGGAAAATAGATGACTAACAAAGCTCTATTTTTCATTAGTTTCAAAGCTATTGTTATAAGTTGTTATATGCTTATATATAATGTAAGTTAAAAATAAAAAAAATGTATCATATTTTATAATTAGTATAATTAAATTAGAATTTTACTAATAGTAATTATATTTTAGATTTTTTTTGCTATACTTACGAGCATAAATTTAAACAATTAGGAGAGTGTCATGGCACTATTTGATGATGTAAAAGAGGTAGTTGTAGAACAACTGAATGTTAGTCCAGATGAAGTTAAAGAGGAATCTAAGTTTGTAGAAGATCTTGGAGCTGATAGTTTGGATGTAGTTGAACTCGTAATGGCACTAGAAGAGAAATTCGATATTGAAATTCCTGATGATGATGCTGAAAATATTGCAACTGTTACAGATGCAATTAAATTTATTGAAAATATTCAAGCATAGTTTAGATATTATGTAAACCCCCAATTGGGGGTATTGGATATATTTTTGAATATATTATGATATATTTTAATATATATCTTAAAATCAAGAACAGGAGATAGAGTGAAAAGAGTAGTAATTACTGGCTTAGGCATGATTAATAGTGTAGGACAGGATAAAGAGACATCATTCTCTGCAATTTTAGATGGGAAATGTGGTATCAAAACAATTGAACTTTTTGATATTGAGAAATTTTCTGTGAAGATTGCAGGAGAAATTGTTGATTTTGACCCAAAAGAAGTTATGGATGCTAAAGAGGTAAAAAAAGCTGATAGATTTATACAGTTAGGTCTCAAAGCTGCAAAAGAGGCAATGGATGATGCTAATTTTAGTGACGATATTAATTCTGAAAGATTTGGTGTGTCATCTGCTTCGGGTATTGGTGGTTTACCAAATATAGAAAAAAACTCTATTATTTGTGAAAATAGAGGTCCTAGACGAATATCTCCATTTTTTATTCCTTCATCTCTAGTTAATATGTTGGGTGGCTTTATCTCTATTGCTCATAAACTCAAAGGTCCTAATCTATCTTCTGTAACAGCTTGTGCTGCTGGAACTCATGCTATTTCAGAAGCTACCAAAACCATTATGCTCGGTGGTGCTGATAGAATGTTGGTAATTGGTGCAGAATCTGCAATATGTGGTGCAGGAATTGGAGGATTTGCATCAATGAAAGCTCTTAGTACCAATAATGATAATCCAACTGAGTCTTCAAGACCATTTGATGCCCATAGAAATGGATTTGTTATGGGTGAAGGAGCAGGAGCTTTGGTATTGGAAGATTATGATAGTGCAAAAGCTAGAGGGGCTAGAATATATGCAGAGATTATTGGATTTGGAGAGAGTGGTGATGCAAATCATATCACTACTCCTGTAATGGATGGTCCACTTCGTGCTATTAAAGCTGCTCTAAATATGGCAGGTGATGTCAAAGTGGATTATATAAATGCACATGGAACTAGTACACCTGCTAATGATAAAAATGAGACAGCAGCTATCAAAGAGGCATTTGGTGGCAAAGAAAACTGTCCACCAGTAAGTTCTATCAAAGGTCAGATTGGACATTGTCTAGGAGCTGCTGGAGCTATTGAAGCTGTTGTATCTATTATGGCAATGCGTGATGGTAAATTACCACCAACTATTAACTACACTACACCTGATACAGATTGTGATTTGGATTATGTTCCAAATCAAGTAAGAGATGCCGAGCTTAATGTTGTAATGAGCAACTCATTTGGGTTTGGTGGGACAAATGGAGTTATAATCTTCAAAAAAATATAAGGTCGTTATATGGCAACATACCTAGAGTTTGAAAAAAAGATTGAGCAAATTCAACAAGATATTGATTCTGCTCGTGCAAGAGATGATAAATTTGCTTTTGAGTCATTCCAAAAAGATTTAGATAAAGAGGTAACTAAAACTTTTGGAACATTGAGTGATTATCAAAAGTTACAGTTGGCAAGACATCCAGACCGTCCATATGCTTTGGATTATATCCGTTTTATATTAGATGATGCATATGAAATTCATGGTGATAGAGCTTTCCGTGATGACCCAGCAATATTGTGTTATATAGGTTATATAGATGGTCAAAAAACTATGATTATTGGAGAACAAAAAGGTCGAGGAACCAAACATAAACTTAGAAGAAATTTTGGTATGCCCAATCCCGAAGGATATAGAAAAGCATTAAGAGCTGTAAGATTAGCAGAAAAATTCAATATTCCAGTACTATTTCTTATAGATACTCCAGGTGCATATCCAGGTCTTGGTGCAGAAGAGAGAGGGCAAGGTGAAGCAATTGCTAAAAATCTTTTTGAGTTTACAAATATCAAAATACCTATGGTTTCAATTGTAATCGGAGAAGGTGGTAGTGGTGGTGCTTTAGCAATTGGTGTTTCTGACAAACTAGCAATGATGCGTTATTCAGTATTTGCAGTAATATCACCAGAGGGATGTGCAGCAATTCTATGGAATGACCCTAAAAAGGTAGAACAAGCTAGTAATGCACTCAAAATTACCCCTGATGCTTTGCTAGAGTATGGTTTGATTGATGATGTATTGGATGAACCACTTATTGGAGCGCATAGAGATAAAAGAGTAGCAGCTCAAATTGTCAAAGATTACTTTTTGAAAAATGTAAAAGCACTCAAAAAGTTATCTGTTGAAGAGATGTTAAATCAAAGATATGATAGATTAACTGCTGTTGGAGCTTATTCTGAAATAGAAGAAGAGCAGTAAACTCTCCTATAGCCATGGGTCAAATAAAAACCCATTAATCTTTGTATAAATCTACCGACAAGAAAAATTTATCTAAGCTTTTATATAGTTTTTTCTTGTCAAATATAAATTATTGTTTAAAACCTCTTTTAATCAAAGAATTAAACTCTTCTTGGGTAAGTGTCTGAGCTTTAGTATCAATCATATCATCTCTAACTACAGCACTATCTGGAACATCTCCTCCTACAGTATGGACATAATCAAATAGTCTAAGAGGTGCTGGTTCATCATTGATATTATAGAGAATGGTTGCCTCTTTTTTATATCGTGATGGGTCTCTTCTGCTCACCTCTACAGCCATTTGTACTTTGTACTGTTTGGCTTCTATTGGAAGTTTTCCAAACTTAATATCTCCCTCAATCACATCTAGGTTTCCATGATTAACCAATCCGTGAGGGTAGTACATATTGACTAAGTTATTAAAATATCCATCTCTAATAGTGTTTTTACCTTGATAGATAGGTAGTACCAATCCAACTCTTAATCCCTCTATTTTGGTATTGATTAAATTGGTTTTTCTAAGCTTGGTTTGAGAGCCAATCCCTGTATATTTTGGATTATGAATATCTCCTACAATAGTTGTATTCTTCATAGTGATATTATATGGATACCACCATGAGAAGAGTTCTCCATTGTTTGCCCCATGGTTTGCATAGGCTAGAGTATTGGTAAAAGTCTCATGTTTTAAATCATTTCCTCTCTTTCTTGTTCCACTCAAAATTCCAATAACACCACCAGAGTTACCATAAGCGATATTGCCCACAAAAGTTTTAATAGGTACATTAGAGTGGTTAACCTCTTTATCATCTTCAATAACACCTGTTACATCATCTATAGTTTTTTTTGTCAACGCATAAGCAAAATTACTAGAGCCATTAACAATATTATCAACCACATCTACATAGAAGCCCAATATCCAAAAACCATTACCTTGGAAGCCCCAGTCACCATCTCTTTCTCTCTGTTTCCAGTCTCTTACATCACTTCGACCTACACCTCTTGTAGCTATTGCCATATTGGCTTTAAATACACCATGCTCATCACCTGCTTCTGTAATAAATGATGAACCATAAACACCATAAGCGATATTATCCTCCATTACAGCATTGCTAGAGTGGTTAACATATCCCCATCCTGGTGAGCTATTGACTACACACTCTGTAACTCGCCCTAACTTCTCATTAAATCCTGCTCGGTGAAAATGGACTGGGTATCTTGCGGCCTGATTTGTTCCAATATGAGTAGCTTCTGCATCGGGTGCTTCAGATGTAAATTGGGTCTCATTTAGCAGATATTTTTTATTGGTTCGTCCAAGGTCATCAAACTCTATATCACTAATATTTACATTATTTGTGTGCATAAAAAGAACATGTCCTCTATGCTCTACATTTTGCATATCATTTTTGTCTGAATATGGAGCAATCTTGCTTGGGTCAGTTTTGATAATAATATTTCTTGATAGGTTTGCAACATGAACTTTTAAATCCAAATCGGCAATAGTTGTCTCTGGTACAATATGATTATACTCTAAAGCCCTATCAAGAGTAATAGTATCACTATCTATAGCAATAATAGTTCTCTCTTCACTCTCTGTTCCATTATCTGATACACCAAGAATTACAACTCTATCACCAATATGCCAATTCTCAACCTCTTCATCAAGAGTAATCGTATCAACTCCTGCTTCAACTCCACTATCTAAGATAGTTGCATAAGGTGTTTTACTCTCTCCATGAGCCAAGAACTCCCCATTAACCAAAAGCCCTTGACCAATTCTAAGTGGGTCATAATCGGGACTTTGTGGGTCATTAGTAATCATCCCCTCACTATTGTAGTCACTAATAATAATCTCTGCTTTTTTATCGCCATCTATAGGCTCTCTTGGCTCTCCAACTCTTAAGATACTATTGTTTGCAGTAATAATAGTATCTGCAATAAGTCTAGTGTTTTTATGTGGATTAAATGCTAGTTCCCCCTCAACTAATAGAGTTCTAAGAGGTGTATCAATTTGAGAATTTATAACAACTCTATGGTTAGAGTGAATCACAACTCTTGCACCCTCTTTTGGAACTTGACCACTCTTCCATGTACTGCTATCACTCCAATCTCCACTATTAATAGTTTCGTTTGTTTTAACTGATACAAGATTGAATGTAAGCTCTTTCTCTTGTACCATTCGTGCCATTCTAACAGTCTCATTTTGAACATTAACACTACTATAAGAGCTATCTTTACTGCTAATAGTTGTTTTCTCCTCTTTTATTTCGGTTGCAGGAGCATCTGCAATTTTTTCAAGTATAACATTATCCAAAATAGCACCCAATCCATCATTTTGGGTTGAGGACTCTCTTATGCTGACTTGGTGAGTCTCTTTTGTTGCATCAAACTCTACACTATAATTTTCCCAATCAACAGTGGGGTTAACTGTTAAAATTTTACTACCATCAAGCTCAATATAAAATCTTGATGTTCCTAGTTTTCTAGCATAAGCATCAATAGAGATTTTATATTTTGCTCCCACCTCCAAATCTATATTTTGATAGATTTTATCAACTCTTCGTTTCCCTACATCCATCTCAATCTTATACTCACCATCTGTAGCCTTTTGACCCAAACGGTTTGTCCAAATCTCTGCCCTTCTTCCACTCCAACTATCTAATTTTACCTTTTTCCATTTTCCTTTATCTTTTTTAACAGTAAAGTTCTCAAAACTACCATTTTTTATTAAGTTTTCTCCTGCAATTAGAGGAGATAATGTTCCTAAAAGGAGCATTCCTAAAAATATTTTGTCTCTCTTCATAATCTTATCCTTCTTTATCTCTTAATTTTAAGATTATAACATAAAACTATTACTTTAGATTTATATTTTAATTATTTTAATAAAAAAGTATAGAATTATTATTTTCAGAAACATTTCATATTTAATGGTATTATCAAAAATCTATTTCTGATATTAAAATCATCTATCTAAATTAATACCTATTTTTTAGTAATCTTTTACGAACTTTAGGATTTAATAGATGTTCCTCTTTTAACATTCTAACTCTCATCTTTTTAAAAGAGATACTATCCTTTAACTCTCTTTCACTTGCTCCAAATCCATACCCTACTACAGTTTTATCTCTTGTAGTATAATGTGCTAATCTTGCGTTTAGCCATCTCTTTGTATCTTTGGTATAGACCCATAGTCTAATACTCTCTTTGTATGGTTGCTCCTCTAACCAAATCATCATACACCCAATATCATTAAAAAAATATGTATCGCCATTTTTGGTTATAGCTTGTGAACTACCATAATATGAGTGGATAAGCATTTTACAGATAGTATCATCTGTTTTTTCTAGTATAAAAGGGATAGGTTTATATGATATATTTCCCTTAACTACCTCTATAGGGTTGTCCTCTTGAACTATAGAGTAACCAATTATAGAGAGTATCAATACCAATAAAAGTTGTGAGAATATTTTTATTACTTTCATTTACATTACCATTTCCACTTTAACAGGTTCTAAAAATACTCCATTTTGAATATAGTAGATAGCCACATATAGAGAGCATATCACAATAAACTGTGTAAAGAGTAGAACCATCAATATCTTAAGTTTTTGTGTATCTATACCCAAAACTAAATTTGCAATAATAGTAGTAACTCCTAAAAAGAGACCACCAATAAAAGAACCCCAAAGTAGGTATCCAATATAGTAATAGTCCTTTTGAAGCATACAAAATGGACAGTTATGGTTTGGCATTTGGTAGATATAAGTTCCAAAAAAATATAAAACACTATAGTATCCTATAATAGTAAAGAGTATTAATCCAATTGATAAAATAAAATACTGTTTTCCAAAAGTAGATAAGATGAGCATTAGATAGAGTAGATAAAATAGTATAAGTAATCTAGTTTTATCAAGACCAAAAGGTAGAGGATTGACACCCTCTAGTAAACCATAGAGTGTAGAACAGCAGTTGAGGACTTTGTGAATATCTATATCATTAAAAAAAGCATAATCCCAATATAGTTCAACTGATATTAGAAGAAAGATAACTAGATATAACCACCCTTTGAGCTTAAACCATGGATACTTTTTTGCATCTAAATCATAATGGTTAACCATAAGCCAAACCATCAAAAAAAGCAGGATGAAAAGCTTAATAAAAAAGAGTTTCATCCCATAATGGTTAAACGATATAACCCCTGCTGAACACATTGCCCCTGGTACTATATCACTTATCTTATCCATTGTAAATATAAAATATGGTAACAGAATAAACTTCATGCTAAAAGCAAAAATAAGTATAACCATAACCAAATAGGCATACTTCTCTAGCCTATATTGAACAGGTGTATAACTTTGGAAATCCCATTTTTTTAATATATACACAGTTACACCAAATGCTATAAGTAGTACAAACCACACTATCCATTCAGCAAGTAGAAATATAGCTATATTAGTATTTAGAAGAAGTGAACTCATTTTGCAATCTTCCCATCTACAATATGAACTATTTTGGTAATATAATCCAAATCATTGAAAATAGGGTCATGAGTAGAGACTATAATAGTTTTGTTTAGCTTATGAAGTCTCTCTAAAATTTTCAAAAATATCTCTCTATTGGCTCTGTCAAGATTGGCTGTTGGTTCGTCACATAGTATAATAGAAGCCTTCGTTACCAAAGCTCTAGCGATAGCAGTTCTCTGTTTCTCTCCACCTGATAAACTACTTGCCAAAGAGGAAGCTTTATGTGAAATATTGGCTATCTCCAAACTCTCTTTTACCCTTTTGTCTATCTCTTTTAGAGATAATCTCATAGGAATAAGAGGGGTTGCTACATTATCATATACAGATAAATTCTCTAACAGATTATAGTGTTGAAAGATAATACCTATATGTTGATTTCTAAACTTAGATAGGTGTTGGTCGGGTAGTTTAATTATCGGTTCACCCTCTATTATGACTATACCACTATTTGGTTTATCCATTCCTGCTATAAGTGTGAGTAGAGTTGTTTTTCCACTTCCACTAACTCCATTTAAAAGTACAAATTCACCTCTATTTATAGTTAAATTAATATCTTTTAGGGCATAAAATCTCTCTCTTTGGGTATCATAATATCTATTTAGTTCTATTAGTTCAATCATACCATCGCCTCTTTGGGATTTGTTGTTGCAATTTTCCAAACAGGAATTAAAACAGAAGCAATAAATGGTAAAGCATAGAGTAGAAATATAGAGCTTAATAAAAATATATCAACTACAGGAGTAAAAGTTGGTTCAATCTCTATATTAAATGAACCTAAAAATATATTTTTTAAGATAGGAGCATCAAAGATATATACAAAAATATATCCCAATAAAATACCTATAGCATAAGAGATAAAAACGACTAAAAGAGCCTCAAAAAATTTTAATTTTAATGTATCTCTAATACTCCACCCCAAAGCCCTAAGTATCCCTATCTGTCGTCTCTCTATAGAGTATAATTGAGAGTATCTCTGATATAAAATCAGACTAAAACTAACCAAAACAATCAAAAACATACTCAAAAAAAATCCACCCTTGAAATCAAAATATTCACTATAAGCTTTATAGCTCTCTTTTTTATTAATAACCCTTAGGTCATAATCTAATGCTGAGACCTTAATCGTAACTATCTCCCACTCCAATACATTTGGAACATTAAATACAAAATCAGTAACCTTTCGTTTACTAACTCCCAAAATCTTTCGTGCTGTATCAATAGGAACGATAATCATATCAGCAGAGACCAATGCACTCTCTTTTGGAAGTGTAGAGAAAGCTTTTAGAGTTATAGATTTTCCCTTTGGGGTAAAAAAGGTTAAATTATTATCATAATGGTTAGCGTCCATCCACCTCTTCACCCCTCTACCTATAATCATATTATCTCTCATCTTAAAAAAGTTGTTTAAATTTGTACTATCTATCAACTTCTCTAATGCTCTATGGCTCTGAACATCAAAAAAATCCACACCTACAACCAAAAAAGATTTTCCCAAAGGTTTTATAAAATATCGCCCATAGACTCTAGGAGTGACTTTGGATATACTTGGTATCTCTATCAACTCATCTGATACCCTTTCAGAAATATCAATCTGCTTATCTCCTCTCATCTTCTGTATAACAAAATCAGGTTGAGCTTGTAGAGCCTC
>CAZNJD010000021.1:0-10237 GCA_964573285.1 uncultured Sulfurovum sp.
TTGAGTAGGTGGTTAAAATAGTATCCTCTTTGCACAAAGCTTTTATATCAGCAAAATACTCTTTTGTCCATAATAATGGATTTCGCTTTGGACTAAAAGCATCTTGATATATTATATCAATTTTCTGTTTTATTTGTGGGATAGATACTCTTGCATCTCCTAATAGTATCTCTATTTTAAACTCTTCATCTTCATAATAGAAATTATTACTTAACTCTATAATAATATCTTTTAGATTATTAAACTCTTTTGGATACTCAAATGCGGATAATGACTCTATAAGTTCTTTGTCAAATTCTGGGGATAATATATGTACTTTGGTTTTTAAATTTTCTTTTTTTATATAGTAAATTGTAGCTAATAAGTTATACCCTAGACCAAAACATATATCCAAAATAGTCAACTCTTTTTTATCCTTTTGAAATGAGAAAGCAGGGATTACATGTTTATTTAAACTCTCATGTAAAGCACCATCATGAGTAGAGTGATATGACTCTTTAAACTCTTCAGAAAAGAGAGTAACAGAGCCATCTTCTGTAGGCATTAGTTTTTTATATTTTCGTAAATATTTATTATAACCCAACTTCATCTAACTCTTTGAATTTAAATGCTTCTATAATATCCTCGATAGTCTCTTCTTGTCGAACAGATAGAACCATCATTCCCTCATTCATATAATCAATATAAGTCTCAAATTTATTCTCCAATATAATAAAATCAACCCAATCACTATAATCTTCTCGTTTATCAAAAAAACGAATTGATTTAACTTCACCTTCATCAAAATCAACTAAAGCCCACTTAGTTACATCGATAACTTTAGTAACTTTTGAGAGTTTTTTATCTTTTCCATCAACAGGTATCCAAATTAACATATTAGAGTCCTTTTAAAATCTCGTCACTTAGTTTTAATTTTTTATTACTCATAGTTCCAATTCCTTGGTTCAAAATTCTCTTGGCTATATCTTTAGCGTCATCTAGTGAGTGCATTTTATATGTTCCACATTGATAGATATTAAGTTCAGGAATATCTTTTTGAGATTTGACTTTGAGTACATCTTTCATAGATTTTTCCCAAGCTTTTGCAACCTCTTTTTTCTTCGGTTTTCCTAGTAATGACATATAAAAACCTGTTCTACAAGCCATAGGAGATATATCTATAATCTCTACACTATCACTATTAAGATGGTCACGCATAAATCCAGCAAATAGATGCTCTAGTGTATGAATTCCTTTGCTACTTAATTTATCCTTATTTGGTTCGCAAAATCGTAAATCAAATACTGTAATATCATCACCACTTGGTGTTTTCATTCTCTTTGCAACTCGTACAGCAGGTGCTATCATTTTGGTATGGTCAACGGTAAAACTATCTAATAATGGCATAATTTATTCCTTCTATTATTTTTGTGATTATAGCGAAGTTAGATAAGAATATGTTAAATTATAAAAGCTTAGATTTGGTATAGATTTATTGAAATGGATTTTGAGAAGTGAAAAAATTAAGTATGAGACCGAATGGAGTAAACTCCATTCGGATAAAGATATATTAAAGCTAAGTTTTTATACTCTAGCCTCTTCTCTTTTTTGTAGCATTGCCCAATAGTCATCAACACCTTTTTGAATTTTATCAATTACATGTCTATTTTCTGGTTTAAATAGGTGTTTATATCTTCCTTGTGCACCTAGATAATCTTCTACTTTTATAATATTTCTTGGTCTATAAAGAATATTAAGCTCATGACCATCAATAATCTCATAGATTGGGAACATTAAACTATCAGTTGCTAAGTCTGTTACTGAAATTGTATCTTTTGGGTCAAATTTCCACTCTGTAGTACATGCTGAGACTGTATTAATAAAACATGGTCCCTCTGTTTCAAGAGCTTTTTGAAAACCTTTTGCCATACTTTTCCATTTATTTGGAGCAAGTTGTGCAACATATGGAGCACCATGTGCAGCCATAATAGCAACTATATCTTTTTTCTTCTGTTTTTTACCATAAGATGTACTTCCAGCTTGTGCTGTTGAGGTGTGTGCTCCAATTGGAGTTGCTGAACTTCTCTGTCCACCTGTATTTGCATAGTTTTCATTATCAAGACAAATATAAGTAAAGTCATGACCTCTCTCCATAGCACCACTTAGCCATTGGAAACCAATATCATAAGTTGAACCATCACCTCCAAATGCAACAAATTTAACTGGAGTATCAGAGTTAGATGGTAGTGTACCTTTGTTTTTTCTAGCTTTGTACATAGACTCAGCACAGCTAGCTGCTGTTGCAGAGTTTTCAAAACCAATATGTATCCATGATGTATCCCATGAAGTATATGGATAAACTGCTGTTGAAACTTCCAAACAACCTGTATTTGAAGCAAGAACTAAGTTATAATCTGTACAATTCATTAGCTCTCTAACAATCATAGAGTGAGCACATCCAGGGCAGAGAAGGTGCGCCCCTTCAAGTCTATCATTTGTGGTTGAAAACTCTTTTAAGTTTTTAATTGATGTAATTGCCATTTATTAATCCCTTCTTGTTGTAAAAAATCCAAGTTTAGGTCCACGAACACCACTAAACTGTTGAATTTCTGTTGTAATATGACCAGCATCAGCATGAGCTTTTTGCTCTCTCATAATTCTTTTTATCTCATTAATAGTAAAATCTCTACCACCAAGACCATAAATATAGTTTGTCATAATCGGTCTATTATTGGTACTATATGCTGCTGCTGAAACTTCATTAAACAATGCACCCATTGCACCACCTGGAGCTGATTTATCCATACATACTACAGCTTTTAAATTTGGAGACATATCAATACTATCTCTAATCAAATCATAAGGGAATGGTCTAAATACTCTAGGAGCTATAATTCCTACTTTTATACCCTCTTCTTCTCTAAGCTGTTGTGCTGAAAGGATAGCAGTCTCAACTGATGAACCAAGGACTACCATAGCCACTTCAGCATCTTCCATCATATATGTTTCAACTCTCTTATACTCTCTACCTGTAAGTTCTTTAAACTCTGCAAAGACTTCATCAATAACTTTTACTGAATCCATCAAGGCTTTGTGTTGTTTAGCTTTATGTTCATAATGCCAATCTTCTTCTGTTTGAGCCCCATGTGTTACAGGTCTGCTAAAGTCAAGCATATCATCAACAGGTACATATTTACCTACAAATTTATAAGCTACTTCATCTTGAAGAGGAGAAACATTTTGTGCTTTGTGAGATGTTGTAAATCCGTCTTGGTGAACCATAACAGGAAGTCTCACACTTAAATTTTCACCAATTTTAAATGCACATAGTGGTAAATCATAAGCCTCTTGTGCATTAAATGCATCGAGGTTAATCCAACCACTATCTCGTCCAAGGTACATATCAGAATGGTCACCACGAACATTAAGAGGAGATGCCAAAGCTCTATTTACAACACATAATACGATAGGAAGTCTCATACCACTTGCCTGATATAAAACCTCTGCCATAAGTGCAAAACCTTGTGAAGAGGTAGCAGTAGCAACTCGTCCACCAGCAGCTGCTGCACCAATACAACCAGACATTGCTGCATGTTCTGACTCAACCATTACATATTCACCATCAATATAACCATTGGCTTTATAAGCACCATAGCCTTCAACAATAGGAGTTGATGGAGTAATAGGATAAGCTGCAACAACATCTACTTGTGCTTGTCTTAATGCTTGAGATGAAGCATAGTTCCCATCCCAAACTTCCATTTCATTTAAATCAAATTTTTTTGCCATAATAGCCCCTTACTTTTTCGCTTTTTTCTTTTTCTCTGGCCAATTAGCTAGAGATTCATCATTATCTGTGGTTTCGCCAAACATAAGAAGTGATTTGGGATTAGTAGGACATACCTCAACACAAACACCACAACCTTTACAGTGGTCATAATCAATTCCTAACATCTGTTTATCTCTTGAAATAATAGAAGTATCTGGACACCATACCCAACAGTTTTGACAATCAATACAGATGTCTCTATTGTAAACAGGTTTAATTACACGCCAAGATGCAACACTTGCTATATAAGAGTTAAATTCACTATACTCTCTATCTTCTGGTTTTAATAATGCACTATTGCTAGTCTCTCCATCAAATGAGTGTAATACAACACCCTGTGGTACAGCATCCCAACCAATTTTCTCTTCAGCACCTAACTCTAGGATACCTCTTTTGTCTGTTCCTTGTAAACCTTTACTCATTATCTTTCCTTCCTACTTAACTTCGTTATAAGCTCTTGTAATTGCTTTCATATTGGCATCAATAATCTTTTGTGGGAACTTTGATAGAACTTTTTTCATTCTATCCAAAAAATAATCAAGCTCAAACATATTAGAAATCTTGACCAAAGCACCAAGCATAGGAGCATTTGGCATTGCTCTACCAATGGTACTAAGTGAAATCTCCATACAATCAACAACAAAAGTTCTATCTACCTTATCTTTAAGAGCAGGAATTTGTGCTATCAATTCATCTTTTGACATATGTGTTGTCAAAATATATTTGGTTGTTGGTTTATCATTTTTTGTAATATCATCAGAAAATGCTAAAGCTGGGTCAATAACCAATACAAAATCAGGAAACATTTTCGTTTCATGATTAATAATTGGTTTATCATCAATTCTATTATATGCGTTCATTGCCGCACCTCTTTTTGCAGAGCCATATAGTGCATAGGCTTGAACCTGTTTACCTGTTGTCGAAACAACATCACCTAGCCCTTTTGCACCTGTTACAGCACCTTGTCCAGCTCGACTATGCCATCTTATCTCAGTCATAACTACTCCTATTTATTTTCTATTATTGGGTATTGTATTCTGCACCCTCTTAAATGATGTTTCATACCTAACAAAAAAAACTATAATATTTACAAGATGTATAGAAACTATCCACTATTCATATTTTCTATCATAATTTTTAATATATTTTACAGTATTTAATGAATTAGTGCCTATTTTTAACGCATACTTATTATCTGTATAATAATAAAAGTATCTATAGGTAACAAGTAGAAAGTTATATTAGTGTTTCTTATAATCATACATTTGTTATTTGTATCAGATTTTAACTTTGATAAAGCTTTTAATTAAAGTTACAGATATTTACCTCTCTCACATAATAGAGTATAATCACAATATTGACATCTACTTATATCTTCACATCGTTCACATATAACACTATCTAGCTCTTTGAGTTTTGATATATTTTCTCGTAGTAGTTCTGTTTTGACCTCTAGTTCTGTAATAGGCACTATCTTGCCATTAAATAATTCGACAAAAGCTAACTCTATATCTCTATAACTATCTTTGAGCAGTTCATTATATATGCTCATCTGAAAATCGGTTAATTTTTCAAGATTTTTAGTACGATTAGCATCTGCAATTGAGCCACTTTTATAATCTAATATAAGTGTATGGGTAGAGTTTTGGTCAATACGGTCAACAACTCCTTTAAATTTAACCCCATTTATCTCTCCTACTATATGTCTCTCTCTTTCAATTACTCTCCAACCTGCTTTGAAATGAGATATTTGTTGTTCTATTAATTTAGTTAGTTTGGCTCTCCATAGGAGTTTGATATAATTTATTTTGGGTGTTTTGCTCTCTAATAATCTGTCCATTAGTTTATCCATTGATATTTTCATATCATCAAAACTCTCAAAATAGTTTTGTTCTTTAAATAAATTTTCCAATAGTTTATGTAAAAATGCACCCTCATTTAGTTCATCATCTTTTTTTGGTTTTAGTTTTTCTTCATAGATATAGTAATATTTGCGGCGACATGTTAGAAATGTGTTAAGTCTAGTTGTTGACCAAGTTATTTTACTCATATCAAAATTTTCTATAATTGGGTCAGAGAGTTTTACTATTTTTGATGGTTCATTATACAATATTTCCAAATTTGGTTCTTGTGATTTGCCTAATCCTAATCCTAGTTCATATAGATATGATGCAGGAGATTTATTATTGCTTAGAGAGTATATTATGACTGATTTATCTGCTTGTTCTAATATCCTTTTATATATCTGTTTTTGCAATGCTTCTCTATCATTTTTGGTTGGTAAATTAGCAAATTTTCTTAATGATGAGTTGAGAAAGTTATCTTTAGCAGGTATAGCAGGAACTATTCCATCATTGAAATCAACCACTACCACCCCACGAAATGATACTCCTCTAGTCTCCAATGCACCCATAACTGTTACTTTACCACCTCTAATATCATCTATAGTTAAGCTATTTAGCTGTTTGAGCCATAAAAATAACCACTCTTTGATAGACATTTCATGAGTTGCAAAAACTCTCTGAAAATATAAATACCGTTTATAAACTATCTCCCTATCTAAATCTAAATCTATAAACATCATTAACTCAAAAAATATATCTACTCCTACTTTTTTATTTGGTGATATATTATTGAGCTTATCTCTATCTATATTGTAATGTTTGAGTAGAGTTATAGTCTCATCTGAAAAGCTTTGCCAATATCTATATATACCCTCTAACTGTTTATATAATCTAGTTTTACTATAGTCAAATCCCATAGCAAAGTTGAAATTATTAAAACTATCATATAATCTAATAGCATTTTTGAACTTCTCATCAGGTAATATTACAGCTATATTCTCTGGAGCAATTCCCTCTTCTACCATTTCTTGAATAGACTCGAAAAGTATTGGAATTTGAGCTAATCTCTCTTCTACACTAAATACTTTGGCATTAATATGTTCTTGAATAGGTTTAATATCTATAATCTCTTTGGTATATAAATCAAATGATACAAAACTATCATTGGGCAACTCTTTTATACCCATAGCTATAAATCTATCTTGCATCTTTTGATTAAATTTACTTGTTTGCATATGGATTATAAACTTTTTGGTTTGGGCGATATGCTCTATAATAGATAGTTCAAAATAGCTCATATAGCCCTCTAAAAATAGCTCCAACCTATCATAAGTTTCTATGAAACCACTATTTATCTGATAGTTATGAGGTAAAAAGGCTCTATCTGTTAATCCTTTGGAAGCTAGAAGATTACGATAATTTTCAAATAGCTCTTCTAATATTTCTATATGTTCAGCAAACTCTACATAAGCATCACCATTTATTAAATCATGAAAACTTACCTCTTCATGGCTCAACTCTTCAAAAAATTTGAGTATAGAGTCACTCTTGGTAAAAAATCGAATTAAATCACGATTTATTTTTAGTTTTTGAAAAGAGTTAAACTTGGAAGCATCTTTCAAAAGCAATATTCGTTGCAAAGAATTCACCATAATAAGTTCAGGTATTAAGATAGTTCGTTGTTCAAACTCATCTATACGCATAAGTGTAGGCAAAAATCCATTATGCTCTTTTAACTGCTCTCGTCTAACTCTAATAGCTCTGGATGTGGGATAAATTTCTACTGTTTTCATAGAGATATTATAGCTCAAAACATTATTTTAAGCAAATTTTGATATAGATATACCAGATAACAGAATATAGATAAGTAACCCTAAACCCATAACCTCCTTTAGAATTTAAGATTTTTATATTCTGTTGAGAGATTTTAGCCAATATAGAAAAATATTTTTAAGTCTTTTCTCCCCTTTAAATTTTCTCTTGTTACTTTTTAAGAAAATCACATAAATCAATCTCTAAAATAAGAGCAATTTTAACCAACTGTTCAATATTGAAATGAGCATTATTTACTCTTCGTTCAGCTCTAGCAATAAAAGCATTGCCTGTTAATCCAATATCAAGTGCTAATTGAAGTTGAGAATATTTTTTTGCTTTTCTAAATTTAATAACATTGGCAGAGATAGTGTTATATATCTCATCTGTTTTATAATTTAGCTCTTCTATAGTCATACAGAAATGATATATACATCATTGAAATTTATCAATGACCTATGAGTCATTCTTATTGTATCTTAAAGTAAAACATGATAATATATGAAAATTTATTGTTTAAATAACAAAGGGTCTATTATGTTAAAAAAGGTTTTAATTTCATTAGGTGTTGTACTACTATTAACTTTTGCAAGTTGTGGAGGGGGAAGTAGCAAAGAGGCAAAAGAGCTTTTGCAGAAGATATTGACAGTTATTGGTATTCCTCAAGAGGTGATTACTAATATTTGTCAGACAAGTAATAGTAGTGATGTGTGTGAGGGGATGAAGCTTAATAGTAAAACATCTAATGGTAAAAATAAAACTTGGCAAAAAATAGAAGAGACAGGAGTAGGTCAATATCTATTGGAGACTAATAATCCTTGTGAACCTATTTTATTGGAGCTTCAAGATGATGATGTGATTGATGATAATGGTGAGTTTATGCTCAAATTTAGTGGGGTAGAGCTTGGTCAAACAACCAAAGAACTCTCTATCTTAGAGGCAATGATTGATGCTTCATATATATCATCTAGCAGTGTTAGTTCGATTAAAAGTTTAAATAGCACAGAGGCTCAGAATAGTTTTTATACGACTCTCTATGTAGATTTGAAAACAAATATCAACAAACTTAGAGCAGGTGGTTTGACTAAAACACAAGCTATTAGAGGAACATTAAAGGAGATGGCAGATGAGTTAAGTGATTATGGAGTTGGTCAAACTTTGCCTGATACTCTAAATAGTTGTGGTAATGATACAGTCTGTATTGATAATGAGATAAATAGATTATCTGCTAATCTGATTATTGATAATAGTGAAGCAGAAGTTATTGTTAATTCTCAAAAAGGTAATAGTAGTTCATTAATTGTTGGAGAGGTTTCTTGTGAGGAAGAGAAAATTTTATTTAAAGGGGATAACTATAGTATACAAGTTAATGAAGATTCATTGACATATGAAAATGGAAAATATTATCTTGTGTGGTCAAATGGTATATATTCAAATAATTCTCTTTATAATCAATATGATAATCAAATAAAACTTTCAACATCTGTAGATGCTGTAAACTGGGAAACTAAAGATATTTTTATAACACAATATGGCTCTTACAATCATAAAATAGCTATTGACACAAGTGGTAATATACATATAGTATATACAGAGACTGTTGAAACAGGAACATATGGATATAGTAATAGAAATTTAGTGTATATTACAAACAAGGATGGTTCTTTTAAATCAACAGTTTTAGAGAGTGGTTCAGGTTATTCTTTTTACTCTCCATCTAAATTATTTTTTACTCCCAATGGTGCTTTAAATTTATTTTATCAAAAAACTGGTTGGTATCGTTATAATGCTCCACTTTATGAACGAAATTTAATAAATAGTCAATGGAGTGATAAAAAAATTGTTTCAAACTTATCTTATGGAAAAGGTGACCCAGATGATGATGAAAATATGCTTTTATCTTATGATGTAGTAGATAATAAAAAAATATTATATATATCAAGTGGATATTGGCATTTAGAGTATCATGGTGATATAGAGTATAGTGGACATATTTTTAAATATACACAAAACAATGATATTTATGATACAGAAGAGCTATCTTTTATTGGAAGCTATTTCAATTTTAAAGACAATAACATTGTATATGCAAATATAGATAGAAATGAATTATTTTTAAATTCAAATTCTATTTTTTCATTAAATAACAATGAAACTATTACTAAAGTGATGTTTAATGGGAAAATTATTGCTATAAATACACATAAAAAGAATAAAGATAATACTTATAGTAATTTTGCATATATTCTTTCAAAAAGTGGAAATATTATCAATAACTTTAAAGATGGGTATCTTGTTTTATCAAAATATAATACTATATTTGTTCAAAACAATATTAATCCTAAAAAGTTAATAATTCTAACAAAGTAAAAGTCCACCTCGTCCCATTCTCTCCTGAGATGGGATGCAGAGGCAATAACAACCAAAGTTAACAACACTCAAAGCTAAAGAGTTAGAGTATTAAGCAGATTTAAAACTATATCAACATAGCTACTATCTACTTTGAATTGAATTGTTTGCACTATTGACTCCTTTTGAGATATTGTAACATAAGTGTTATAAAGATATTCATTTCAAATCAAAAAACTAACCCCTGTTTTAATCTGTTAAAAAGTCCTTTTAAGCTAAAATTCCCTTAAAAAACGGTAACTAAATTATGTTAGAGATATTTAAACAGCAAAAGAGCTTCCTAACCAGAGCAAAAGAGAAGAGTTCATTTAAGTATATTATAGATTTTGATAGTAATGGAGCTTTTATAGATGTGTGTGATAAC
>CAZNJD010000022.1:0-1833 GCA_964573285.1 uncultured Sulfurovum sp.
TATGGTAGGGGCATTAGCCCCTTTTGCGATTGCATTAGGTGGAGTAGTGGCATGGTTTGCTGCTTATTCTTATGTGAAATTGGGTCTGTATTACAAAGATGAGGGTGCAACTTATGCATTTTTCAAACGAACATATCCCACCTCACATATGGCAGCCTCATTTATTGGATGGTACACCATCTTTGGATATATTAGTACTTTAGCTCTTTATGCTTATACCTTCTCCTCCTATGCTATTAGTGGATTTGATTTTGCACAAAATGAACCTATTCGTAAACTTTTTGCTATAGGGATTATATCTATTTTTGCACTTATTAATATATGGAGTGTAAAAGGTATGGGTAAGATAGAGGATATTATGGTTTATGCTAAATTATCTATATTACTTCTTATCTCTTTGGCACTTATCTATTTTGCTAAAGTTGATTTGCATACATTTGTTACTATGATGCATCAAGATTTTCAATCTACTCCATTTATGAATATACTTATGGTCTCCTCAGTAACCTTTGTAGCTTATGAGGGTTTTCAGCTAGTTATCAATGCAGTAAATGAGATGGAAAATCCAAATGCCAATATACCTAAAGCTATATATTCAGCTATTGTTTTAGTAGCACTTATCTATTTCATTATAGCTCTTAGTGCTGTTTTAGCAATTCCAACAGATGATTTAATACAAAACAAAGAGTCAGCTCTAGCAACAGGAGCAGGTGTTATTATGGGAGATTTAGGTCAAAATCTTGTAATATTTGGAGCAATATTAGCTACTAGCAGTGCAATCAATGGGACACTATTTGGCTCATCTAGGCAGATGGCACGAATAGCAGATGATGGGTATCTACCTCATATTGTATCTATCAGGAAAAATCATATTCCTAAATTTGCTATTATATCTATGGCAATGGTAGCTAGTATTCTTATTGCTATGGGTGGACTTAGATTAATTTTAGAGTTTGGTAGTATTACATTTTTGCTAGTATCTCTTCTTATGTCTATTGCCAATTTCAAAATTCGTAAAGCTACGAATAGCTCTTTGGTTATTACAGTTATCTCTATAATAGGTTTATTAATGGGAACAGCTCTTATTTTGTATTATGAATTTCAAACTAATCCAGAGCAGTTACTTTTTATTGCAGTGATGTATGCTGTTTTGACTCTTGGTGCTTGGGGATATGCCCACATAAATAAAATTAAAAGGAATTAATTATGATATTTGATTTATCAAAAGATACAAAACTAAATGAAAACTATAAATTAATGGCTCAGACCATACTGCCTAGACCCATAGCATGGGTAGTAACAGAAGATAATGGTGTAGTCAATATAGCACCGTTTAGCTACTTTATAGGTCTAAGTTCTGAACCTGCATCGGTGCTTATTAGTGTGGGACATAAAGCAGATGGAACACCCAAAGATACCCTTGCTAATATTCGTAAAAATCAAAAATGTACCATCTGTATGGTAGAAGAGAAAGATTTAGAGAAAATGCACTTTAGCTCAAAAGGCTTAGGTAAAGATGAGAGTGAAGCAGAGCAGTTTGATATAGAGACAGAGGTTATGGTTGAGGGGTATCCACCTGCTATCAAAGAGGTTCCTTCTGCCTATTTCTGTACACTAAACCAAGAGATAGACCTTGGTGGGGGAATGACTATTCCTTTGGTTTTAAATGTCAATGAGATATTTTTAGATGATAGAATTATTACAGATAGAGAACGATTGAGTATTTCGTTTAAACCTGTGGCACGGATTGGGAAGAGTTATGCTTTTTTGGGTGAGGAGATAGAGGCTCCTGCAATTCCATAAAAGATTATTAAAAAAAGGAAAACCAATCAT
>CAZNJD010000023.1:0-11164 GCA_964573285.1 uncultured Sulfurovum sp.
CTCATAAGCAACGGTCTTATCAATATCTCGTTTATGGCTTGATGCTTCAGCTTTTAGTGCATGAATAAATGAAAATATACTAGTAAATGCCTTGGTATCTCTCTCCCCATTTATCATAGCTTTGTAGATAGGTTCAAATCCTAAACTTGTTTTGTCATGAGACTCATTTGTACTATCATATAAGTCATACAGAATCCTCTGTACTGACCCCTCACTAAACCAACCAGCATGTTTTTGAGCCCCTGCTTCTAAATCCATATACCATCCAGTCGATTGACCATATCCAGAGGTATCAAAATAGAATGGGTCATCTGTAACTATACCAGAGAGTGCATTACCCCACCCCTCTCCAAAAGCCAAACGAATATCAAGAGCCTCACCAGGACCGTGTGGTCCTCCTATACTATCTGTACGAGAAAATTGGTCTTCAAAGTAGTGACCCCACTCATGGATAATAATATGATTATCATACTCATCTGTATCACTATTTGCATCACCCAAAATATATAAAGAGTTCTCCCCATCAAAATGGGATGTAACTATCTGTCCATCACGGAGTTGAGCTTCATCTCCATTGCCTGAAGGAGTATTATTTTTTGACCAATTTACTACAAGAGTTGGAAATGTGGCACTACTATCAACACTCAATACCTTTTGCATTGCTTGATATATACTACCTAGTATTGCAAAAGGTGCTGCTGTTCGTTCACTGCTATAACTAGAACCATCCCATCCACTTTGAGCATTAAGATTAACTCTTAAACTATTATCATCTAAAGATATAGGACTACTCTCCATAACATATTGTGAATTTCCATTTGTATTATCAACTACCTTTAAATCCCAACCACCTATACCACTCTTTTTAAGTTGTGCATAGACTTGAACTTTAAGTTTTGTATTTGATGATAAGTTATTCAAACTATAATTACCATTATCATCCGTAGTTGTTGATTTTATCACCTGATTATCTGCTCCAATAGCTTTTACTATAACTTGTTTAGCAGGTTCTTTTGTAATATTACTATAATTAAGTCCAATTCCATTACTATTTACCCATACTCTATCATAGGTAATTTTACCTATAATTTGAAGTCTTTCATTTGATGAATTTATATCACTAATATCATTGCTATTATCTAAATTATTAGTTATACTACTTGGTGTATTATTATTAGATGAAGAGCTATCATTGCCTGTACTAGTCGAGTTAATAACTCTTCCATCAGTTGTTGTTGTAGTAACTTCTCCACAACCTATTATTATAAATGAAAAAGATATTAATAAAATATAAATTTTATTCCTCATGTAATTCCTTTAGTTTAAGTTAATAATTTATTATTACATAATATAGTACAGAAATTGTTTATTCTATCCATATATTTAATAGTATTGTCTTTTTGGTAACTCTCTAACTCTTCTTTTAGGTTTAGCTATATTCAAAGTATCTTTACTCATAGGCTTACTATAACTATTATTTGTTTTATTAAATGATACTATACAACAGCTATTATTAAAAGAGGCATCATAAACATCTAATAGATAATTCCCTCTCTTTAGATTAATCATAAGTGTATCAGAGGGTTGTCCTTCATATGAAGATATACCTATATCTTTATGGGGATATATAGTCTGATACAATACTATATCAGGGTCTGCATTATAATTATTAGATTTAACATTAAATTGATATGTACCATCTTTATCTATCTTAACTTTAATAAAAGCTCTATTACCTAATTTATTATAAATACCATAATTATTGCGTGTACAAGTATTAATACTCTCTCCTATTGTTAAATTTTTATAAATAGGTGTAGCTACTCTAGAGTTTGCACTATTGGTTCTATTTGACCCATATGCATCACTAATTTTATTAATTCTCTCATAAGCTACAGTTTTGTCTATATCTTTTTTCTTACTACTATTTTCTCGTTTGAGTGCATCAATAAATGAGAATATACTAGTAAATGCAGGTGTATTTTTCTCTTTTCCCACTAATACTTTATACATTGGTTTAAATCCTAGAGAAGTTTTATCATGTGCTTCATTAGTTTTGTCATATAAATCATATAAAATTCTCTGAACCGAACCCTCACTATACCATCCTGGGTTTTGTTGTGCTCCTTTTTCTAAATCCATATACCAACCACTTGATTGTTTATAACCAGAAGTATCAAAATAAATAGGATTATCTGTAGCAATTCCTGACCAAGCATTACCCCAACCTTCACCAAAAGCAACACGAATATCCAATGCCTCACCAGGACTATGAGAACCACCTATATTATCAGCCCTAGAAAATTGGTCTTCAAAATAGTGACCCCACTCATGGATAATAATATGGTCATCATACTCATCTGTATCACTATTAGCATCACCCAAAATCCATAATCCTCTCTCTCCATCATAATTAGAGGTAATAATCTGACCACTATCAGCATCTCCTGCTGCTGCAATATTATTGACTGACCAATTAACAGTTAGTTGAGGAAATTTAGCATTTTTATCTGCTTGTCGTACCTTATCCATAGCTTGATTAATACTATCCAAAATAGCAAATGGTGCAGCAACTCTTGGTGCATGATAATCATCACCACTCCATCCTGATGAGGCATTTAGATTTCTTATATTATGTTTGTTCCCACTATTATGAAATTGTCCCTCTATTACATATAGTGCTTTGGCATTAGTATTATCAACTACACTCACATCCCAAAAATCTTTTTTATACATTCTCGCATATCCACGGATTTTGACATTACTATTAGCAGGAACAAATAACGAATATTTACCATTTTTATCAGTTGTTGTTTGAGCAATAGTTTGACCATTTGTATCTATAGCCTTTATAATAATATTTTTTGCACTTACTCTTTTAGTATGTTTATAATCAAGCTTAGCTATCCCTCCATAGCTTATAGCTGATGGAACTCTATCATAAGTAATTTGACCAGAAATTTCTACCCCATCTCTATTTACATTGGCATTTTGAGAACAGCCAATTATAAATAAAAGACTAATAGGTACTAAATATATTCTCTTCCACATAATTAAACCTTTAATTTTAAGATAATATAAGCATAGCAGATTATAAAAAAAAAATCTATACTTATTTTTTATTCTTTTCTGTTGAAGATAAGATTATATAATAATTTTTTTAACAATTTAAATCATTTATTTAGTAACTCTTGGCTAAAATAAGCCTTATGAGTAACAATCATTAGTAAGGGAATAAGTGAAACACAATATGATATATAGACCAATAGCCATTGATGAAGAGATTAAGTTTAGCAAAAAAAAGTTTATTGTCAGCAAAACTGATATTAAAGGCAATATAACTTTTGTCAACAAAAATTTTTGTGATGTTTCAGGATACAGCGAAGAGGAGCTTATAGGTATCCCACATAATATCTTAAGACATCCAGATATGCCAAGAGCTGTTTTCTTTTTGATTTGGAGTAGCCTTCTTAGGGGAGAACCTGTCTCTGGGGTAGTCAAAAACTTAGCTAAGAGTGGTAAATACTATTGGGTTATAGCTGATTTTGATATTAAAAAAGATATAGATGGAAATATTAAATCATTAACTGCATTTAGACGCTCTGCCCCTCAACAGGTGATTGATATAATGGAAGATTTATATGAGACTATGTTGAATATAGAAAAGAGACAAGGAATGAAAGGCTCATTATCTTACCTCGAAGCATATTTAGATGAACGGCATATGACCTATGAACAGTTCCTAGATGACCTCATTACGCCAAAAGGAATATTGGCAAAACTAATCTCATCATTTCAAAGTATATTTGAGTAATTGGCTATTAGCTTATTAAAAAATACATTTATATATTTTTATAAATATAAAATAATCTTTTTATTACCCCTTAGCTTTAAAAAAGGGGTATAAATTTGTGGGGAGATTAGATAGAGATAAATTCTCTATAATTAGAAGTTGATTTAATCCTTTTATGATATATGTCTATATTAGAGTGACATTTTATACATAAAACTTTTAGATTATCATCCCTATTATTTGTCTTATCTCCATTTTCATGATGTGTATGTATAAATCTTTTTTCATAATCATTTGATGGTCTCCATCCACACTTTTCACAAGTGTAATCTCTTTTCATCTTGATTTGATTTGCTATTTCTGTCCATTTTCTACTATATACATTTGCTTTCGCATATTCACCTTTTTCCATTGAAGAGGTATCAAAATCAAAAAAACTTCTATTTTGTTTATGAAAATCTTTTAAATTAAAATTAGATACATCATAGTCTGATATGAAACTTTTGGATAAAAATTTTTTGAGACAATTTTTACATATATTTAATTTCTGATTTTCTACAGTTTTTAAAACATATCCATTATAGTCTGTAAATGTATAATAAAATGAACCATCATCTCGACTATTTATCTTATAACGATGTTTTCTTCCCGAATTAAACATATTTGAAATAGTAGTACATTTGTAAATATGATATTTATACAAATCTTTGCTCTCTATATATTGTAGAGTATAATTATCTACAACTTTTGTTGCAATATAGAAATTGACTCTAACCATTGAACCATCAGGTAATATTTCAAATAGTTCACTATTATCATTTACAAATATATCAGATATATTCTCAATATTTTTACCTTCTGTTTCCAATAACCTTTTTGCTTCAGCTAATTTTTCAGAAGTAATTGACTCAACAGCATTTAAAAAACTTTTAAAATTTGAAAATATTAACTCCATTACTCTGATGCCTTTAATATTTTATAAATTTTCTCTTCTGTTTTCATCTCTACTTTGAATTCAACTCGTCTTGATTTGATATTATCAGGAATGGTTCTCTTTTTGTCAAGATATTTCAATTTGGCAAATGCCATACCATTAGCTCGGAAATGTTGCTCTAGCCATTTTTTTGATAAATTAATAATTGGATTATTTATCTGATAACAATAGGACAAAACATGATTTGCTCGATATTGAGATAGTTGCATATTTTTTAGATAAATTTCATCTTGAGATAAACTATTTTTCCAACTTTTTGAAGTGTGTCCCTCTATTCTAATCTCCTCTATCTCATTTTTATATTTTTTTGAATACAAAATATTTATATATCTAGGGAAAAAATCATTTAATATATTTTTAAATTGTCTTTTTATTCTACTTTTACCAATTCCAAATAGTACGCTTGGGGAGTTAAAAACTATAGAGTTATCTCTAGTAATTACAGCCTTCCATTTTATTAAATCTTCGTCAAATTCAGAATGTAAATCACTATTTAACTCTTGTTTATCTTTATTATAGGTAATAGCAATCTCTTTCATTTTATCTTTGTCACTTTGGACTTGTATCATAAAACTTATAGCAATAAACATAAAAATAAGCATTAATCCTGACATCATATCAGAGATACTCATCCACTCATTATTTGACTTCATTATTGGATACCTTGTTTATAATTATCAATTATATCTTTGTAATCTTTCTGAAATTGAGTAGTAAGTGAAGTCAAACCACGATTGAGTTGTTCTAATGATATTTGTAGAGATTTTGGTATCTGCTCACCCAAATTTTTAAAATGATTAGATATTAACTCTAACTCTTTTTGATTTCTCTCAAAATTATTAATGATATATCGGTTCGTCTCTTGAGAAGAGTTTATCTGCTTTTTATTCTCTTGTTTTATATGTTCAGTCAAACTACTAAATTCTACTTTAGTATTAGCAATATTATTTGTAATAGAAGAGAACATACTCTCAGCACTGCTACTCAAATTAGCATAAGTTTTTAGATGTGTATTGAGTTCATTTATCTGTCTATCATAGATATTAATAATATGCTTTAACTCTTGATAAACTTTTAAAATATCTTGATTTTTTGATGAAATTATTTCTAAGTTATCTTTGGACTTCTCTATTGAAGAAGCAGAGAGTTTTAAGTGATTTTCTAAATCTTCAATATGAGATTTATAATTATTTTGCCATTGAAGTAAATTAATAATAGACTCATTTAATTTTACAAAATTTTCTCCAAATTGTGTCTGCAACTCTTGATTAAACTCTTCAATAACCTGTTTGAGAGCATTTATTATCTCCTCTGTTGCACCTTTTGATAATTTTTCAATAGCTATTTCCAAAGAGTGGTTCATCTTATTAAAATTGAGATTTAGAATAGAAATTAATGTTTGATTTTCTTTTGAAGAGTTTTCTTTAAGTTCATTTATGATAGTAGTAATTTTTTTAGTCTCATCTCTATTATCAGAACTTACCGTTCGTAATCTTTCTAATTCATCTATAATTTTATCTGTATTTTGTGAACTATCTAATTTAACAAGATGATTTAATTTATTTGAAATCTCAGTTAATATTCTATCTTGATTTTCACCATCATCCATATCTTTATCAAATAGTTTTTGAAATATTGATAAAGCTAAAGCCGTACCCATACCTGCGATAGAGGTAAAGAATGCTGTTTTGAGACCTATTAAAATAGTATCAATACTATTTTTCATATTGGCAGGATTGAAATCTTGTAATCCCATAAATATACCTATAAATGTTCCAAGAACACCCAAACTTACTATTTGACTTTTTAAATCCTTTTTTAAAACTAAATCAATAACAGCTAATATCAAAATAATAATAACAATAATTAAGTTTATTGGATTTGCTAGAGTTTCTATAATATTCATATCTCCCCTTACTATTAAACGAATAGAATGGAGTATATCATAAGTTGATTTATAATATATAATTTTTTATTTTATTTACAATAGTCTAAGTTTTTTTTTCTATAATGAAAAAATGCTAAAATATTAAATATGTTTTGAAAAGTTTTAGTTTCGAGGAGATTTTAGGTATGAATTTTGTATAAAAATATATTTAATTTAAGATATATAATATTTATTATATTTACTATTTTTTATATTGGTTGTGGAGAGGTAGATTGTTCCTATTCTGATGATTATAAACCATTTCTTTATAATCTATTCAAAACACAATACTTTTGGGCTGATAAAGTGCCTGATAATGTTGATTTGGATAGATATAACTCTCCACAAGAGATGATAGATGCGTTGAGATATAAACCAAAAGATAGATGGAGTATGGTTTTAAGTAAACAAGAGAATAGTAATTTTCTAAATCAAAAGTCTGGTGGATTTGGATTTGCATCTATGGATATAAATAATACTATAATAGTACTATTTGTCCGTATAAATTCACCTGCTGATAAAGCAGGACTCAAAAGAGGAGATATAATCAAAAAAATAGATGATAAAAATGCCTCAATACAGAAGATATTATCTTATAAATCTCAACTTGATAAAGAGGTGAAATTTGATATATATAGAAGCTCTATCCATAAGGATATAATTATATATATAAAGGTGCAAGATTATACTTTTAATGTTAGCAATAAAAAGGTAGTAGATACACCAAATGGAGAGAGGGTAGGATATTTTAGATTGGACTCATTTACAGCGACAGCCACCCAAGAAATAGACCAAGCTTTTGATTATTTCAAATCAGAAAATATAAATAAATTAGTTATAGATTTGAGATATAATGGTGGAGGTTCGGTTGTGACAGCTTCTATTTTACTAGATAAATTTACAAGGGATAGAGATAATCAATTACAGTTTAAATTAAGATGGAATGATAATTATCAAAATAAAAATCAAGTAGCTACATTTGAGACTGATGATAATTCTATAGATTTAGAACAAATTTTATTTTTGACTACAAGAAATACAGCTAGTGCTAGTGAGTTAGTAATTAATGCTATGAAGCCATATTTAGGAGATAATATTATAATCATAGGAGATAGAACTCATGGTAAACCTGTGGGAATGGAAGGGAAAACAGATGGAGTTTACATCTACTACCTTATTAATTTTGTTATAGAAAATTATAATGGGGTTTATGATTATTTTAATGGATTGTCTGTTACTAAGGGGTGTGAAACTTCTGATGATATAACTCATCAATTAGGAGACCCAAAAGAGGAGATGCTTAAAAAAGCACTCTTTTATATAGATAATGGTCACTGTTAAATCTATTCCATTATATGTATAAGCCTAATTTAGCTAAAATTCCCAAATTATTATTGGAAAAAGGAATGTAATGAATATTACAGCAACAAAAAAAGATACAGCAAATGTTTTAATAACGGCAAAAATAGAGAATGCTGATATTGAGAAAAACATCAATAAGACTGCTAAGCAACTTGCAAAAACTCAAAGTGTAGATGGATTTAGAAAAGGTAAAGTACCTGTAGCTATTATCAAAAAAATGTATAGTGAAAAACTACAAAGTGAAGCAGAGAGTGAAGCAATTAATAAAATAGTTGAAACTGCAAAAAAAGAACTTGATTTAGAAGTTGAAGATATTATTGGTGACCCATCATTTAAAAAGTTTGAAAAAGTAGATGATGGGATTGAAGTAGAATTAGTTATCTCACTCAAACCAACTATTCAAGCAGAAGGTTATGAAAAATTGGCACCAGAATATGAAGAGCCTGTAGTTGACATAGGCGAAGTAGAAGAGAGACTTGATAAACTTCTTGAAAATAATACTCCTTATAAAAAATTAAAAGAAGATAGAGCTTTAGAAAATAATGACCAAGCTAAATTTGACTTTGTTGGTAAAATTGATGGTGTAGAGTTTGAAGGTGGTAAAGCAGAAGGTTTTGAACTAGTTATTGGTTCGGCTCAATTTATTCCTGGATTTGAAGAGCAAATGGTAGGAATGAGCATAGGTGAGATAAAAGATATTACTGTAACATTCCCAGAGGATTATCAATCTACAGAGTTAGCAGGTAAAGAAGCTATATTTACTATAACTTTGCATGAGATTAAAGCTAAAGGTAAAGTTCAATTAGATGAAGAGATGGTTAAAAAATTAATCCCTGGTGATGATGAAGCAACTGCTGAGAGTGTAAAAACTAAAGTAGAAGAGCAAATCAAATCTGAAAAAATAGCCAAAATCTACAATGAAGAGCTAAAACCAAAACTTATGGAAGCATTAGTATCAGAGTATTCTTTTGACCTTCCTGAAAATATTGTAGAGCAAGAGATTGATGCACAAATCAATCAAAAAGCAGGTCAGATGAGTGAAGAGGAGTTAGCTCAATATAAAGGTAATGATAAAAAAATAGAGGAGCTTAGAGAGTCTGTTAGAGAAGATGCAATAAATTCTGTAAAAGCTACATTCTTGGTTGATGCACTTGCTAAAAAGGAAAATATTACTGTAACTGACCAAGAGGTAACTCAAACTATCTATTATGAAGCAATGATGAGTGGGCAAGATCCACAACAAGTTATTGAATATTATCAAGAAAATAACTTACTTCCAGCTGTCAAAATGGGAATGATTGAAGATAAACTATTCTCAAAAATTATAGGTTTAGATAAATAGATATGAGCTATATTCCTTATGTTGTAGAACAAACTGGTCGTGGTGAGCGAAGTTATGATATATATTCAAGACTACTCAAAGATAGAATTATTATGTTAAGTGGTGAAGTAAATGACCAAGTAGCATCAAGTATAGTAGCACAACTACTTTTCCTAGAAGCACAAGACCCTGATAAAGATATATACTTCTATATTAACTCTCCAGGTGGAGTTATCACAAGTGGACTCTCTATATTTGATACTATGAACTATATCAAACCTGATATTGTAACTATCTGTATAGGTCAAGCAGCATCTATGGGTGCATTTTTACTCTCTGCTGGAACAAAAAGTAAACGATATGCCTTGCCACATGCTAGAATTATGATACATCAACCATCAGGTGGAGCGCAAGGACAATCAACAGATATTCAAATCCAAGCTCAAGAGATACAGAGACTTAAAGATACACTTAATGAGATTATGGCTAATAATTGTGGTAAAACAGCAAAAGAGTTAGAGATTGATACAGAAAGAGATAATTTCATGTCTTCACAAGAGGCAATGGAGTATGGACTTATAGATAAAGTCTTAACTAAAAGTTTTAGCTAAGGTTATATAAATGATTCGAGATATAGTTATCTACCCTGATAAACGGCTAAAACTTATTTCTAAAAAGGTAACTTCATTTGATAATGAGTTACACACTCTGCTTGATGATATGTATGATACTATGATAAATAAAAAAGGGGTGGGGTTAGCTGCTATTCAAGTGGGTGTTGATATTAGAGCTTTGATTATAAATATACCTAATGATGATAGTGATGAACAGCCCAAAGAGAATAATTTAGAGATTATAAATCCTATTTTTATAGAAAAGAGTGGAAAAGAAAAACATCAAGAGGGATGTCTAAGTATCCCTGGTATTTATGAAGATATAGAACGAGCTAAATATGTGAAAATAGAATATCAAGATAGATTTGGAGAAAAACATACTATAGAAGATGATGGCTTTTTGGCTGTAGCAATTCAACATGAAATTGAACACCTAGAAGGCAAAGTCTTTATAGAAAAACTCTCTTTTATCAAACGAAAAAAATTTGAAAAAGAGTGGAAAAAGAGATATAAAAATACTCTTTAATATTTAAGATTAAAAGAATTTATAGAAACTAGAAAGGTAGAGGTTCATTATATCTATCTTCTACTTTTTGAGTAACAATTTCTATATTTAAACTATCACTAGCTATAATCTTATCTATTCTTAATTCAACAAAATTAGGAGGATTACTGCTGATGCAGCATTTGTTGTTGCTAATATTGCAGTTGCAATAAGTGATAACTTGAGTGTAGTTCTAATAGTCATAATATTCTCCTAATATTTTTGATATGCCAATGAAATTAACGCATAAGTAATTATAAATTAGTTTACCTCTTGCTTACCTTAAAACAAAAATTAATATTAAAAATATTTTTCAATATTGAATTAATGTTATATGTTAAAAAAAACATGAACATTTAATAATAAGAAAATTTATATTGTAATTTATATTGTTGTATAACTTATAATATAATTATAGTAAGTAAAAAGTAAAAAACAAAAAAAATAAATAAATTCAATTTTTTTTAAAAAAACTCTTGACATTGATTGAAGATTTGTCTATAATACGCGTCCACAAACACAGAGACCTTGAAGACTAAGGGATTGATTAGGAAGTTTGTAGAAAATGATCTTTAACAACCAAATATAAGTAAACAAAAAATCAACGTC
>CAZNJD010000024.1:0-4479 GCA_964573285.1 uncultured Sulfurovum sp.
TTGGTTCTATTGTTTAAGATATAGGTATCTTTAAATATCTCTTCAAACTCATCTTTGAAATAGGTATCATAATAGGCTTCCAAAATTGCAATAAAGAGTGATTTTCCAAACCGTCTTGGACGCAAAAACATTAAATATCTGTTAGAGTAGTTTTCTAAAGTTTCTATATATTTAGTTTTATCTATAAAAAAATAGTCCTCTTCTTTTAATAGTTTAAAATTACTTAGACCATAAGGTATCTTTTTCATTTCAATAACCTTTTTTAGGGTAATTATAGCATAGTTATATATTTTTGAATATTTCAATAAAACCTTGCTAGATAATTCACTAAAAGAGCTAATAGACGATAAAAAAATATCCGAAGCTTTAAAAAAGAATAGCATAGAGAAATTATTAATATTTAAAAATGGGTGTAACCCAATATTTAGAGCTTATTACATTTAATATTTATCTCTAAATAATTAGTAAATTTAATAACAACAACTATTGCAGTTAGTTTGATATTAAACTCTGGAGAGTAGAAGTACTCTCCAAATTCCCAACTATCATCTATATCTATATATCTTAAAATATCCTCTTTGGTAATATTAGGATGAAAATGTAATCGTGCAATAGCTTTAGCTTCTTGAGTTAGATTATCTCTAATAATAATACTATCCTTATTAAAAATCCACTGACGAGTATGCAGAATATTTCTATATCCATTATGTGTTGACTCTATCATATTTTCTAATTCTTTTATATCTATAATATTTGCTCTATTGGCAACTCTAAAACCACCCCAAACCTCACTCTGATTTCTACTATTTACCTCTACTGTATTATGAGAAGTTGTTGAGCGTTCAACATCTCTTCTATTACAACTCTCATAAGTAGATATTCCTGTATCTACTATAAAAGGTTTACCATCAATTCTAAGTTCAAAACTAAATGTATCAGCATGAGCATGTCCTGCTATATATTCTGCTCCAATATTTCCAATATCTACTACACACTCATATCTATCTTTAGTTATTTTTCTATATCCACTATCGGATAATTTTAAATTTTCTACTCTTAAATTCAAATTTTCAAAGTATTTAAATAGTTGGTCTGTTGTAGGTGCAATACAATTTGCACTATCATTTAATAGTGGTATATCTCCATTTTTATAGCTAATAACTTTTAGCCAACCAAACATTTTTTCAGCTTTAATAGTTAAAAACTCTAATAATTCTCTCTCTTTCCAACTATTATTTTTAATAAGATTAATACAATCAAGAACTCTAAATAACATTATTTGATGATACATTGGACTTAATTCAAAATGTCCACCATCATCTAATATCTGCTCTTCTAACTGCTCTAATAAAATTATCTTGGCAGAATTATAAAATTTTTCATCTTGAAAATAATAAGCTCCAAATAATAGAGAAAAGGCATTTTCTAATAGATGATTACCTAACAAATGGTACTCTAAAGTATCTAATAGTATATAATATTGTGCATATAAGCTATTATCTATTTTTTTATTTTTGATATTATGATAAGAGATATATTTAATCCAATTTATACCCCTTAAACTAATAGGAAAAGGCTCTAATCCATCTTGGATATTATTATCAATAAAATTTTCTATCAGAAATAGACTATCTTTATGATTTTGAGATAAAAAATCAAAATAGGTTAGATTATATCTCCATAATTTACCATAATTAGCATAATTCCAATCTATCTCTTTTTCAAATTTTTTTAATAAGTTCAAAAAACAAAAAGAGTTATCTCCTAAATAAGTATCTATAATATGTATGCTATTTTGTAATTGCAATGGATATGTATATGAATTTATAGAAAGCAGAGGTTTTATCCCTACTACTTTTCTAAATTTTGACCTAATCAAATAGTATAATCTATAATTTATCTGTTTTAATTTTAGAAATTTAATAGTATTAAAAAATCTTAAAATTTTATTAAACATTAATTAATTCACCTTTTTTTATAGATTTTAAAATCTTAAATGTGGTTTTTGTTGTATTATAAATAGACTCAAAAGATATGGCAGGAACTCCTCTTTTTACAGCATTTTGAAAAGCTTTAAGCTCATTTTGGAAACCTTTGTCTTGATTAGCAGACTTACTTCTATGAATTTTTCCTCCACTATAGATAATTAACTCCCTAAAATCATGCATCTCCATACTTATACCATTAGAAAATACCTCTATATACTCTTTTGGCATAGTACTATCTCCATAAGCATAATAGGAAATTGTGGCTACACTACCATTAGCATAATTGAGTATAATATTAACATTATCTTCATCTGGAATAGATTGGTCACTTTTTTTAATAGTAGTGGCATAAACAGATACCACTTGACTACCAATTAAATAACTACTCGTATCAATAAAATGACAGACTTCACCGATAATTCGCCCTCCTCCTATATCTATATCTTGTATCCATACACTTTTAGGAATTACTCCTGCATTAATTCTATAGTTTATAGAGACTACTCCATTTAATTGTCTTTTCATCTCCTCTATCATAGGTGAAAATCGTCTATTAAATCCAACTTGTACAATACTATCACCACTATAAAGTTCATAAATTTTTTCTAACTCCTCTTCATATATACACAATGGCTTCTCCACAAAACAGTGTTTTTTATTCTCTATCGCTTTTATCACCAAAGGAGCATGTTGATTATGTTGAGTTGTAATAAAGATAGAATTAATATCACTATTAGTAAATATCTCATCACTATTTGTCGTGATATATTTAAAATCATATTTTTTACCTGTTCCCTCTGCACTCACACCTGTAGCCGTACATAGACCTACCAATTCATATCCACTAACCTTTTTGAGATTTGGTAAAATAACAGATTTAGTAAAATTCCCTGCTCCAATTAATCCAATATTAACAGTAGTACTACCAATGAGTCTATTAGTTCGTTTAACTATCTTATGTTTATCTAAATCAAGATTTCCTTTATATTTAAGAACTATACCTAGATACTTCTCTTGGATTTTCCCTTCCAATAAATCATAAGCTCTCATAGCATCATCAAAATCATACGAATGTGTTAATAATGCTTTGAGATTAATTTTTCCCTCTTCTATCAATCCCAAAAAAGCTTCAAAATTTCGCTGTTCTGTCCATCTAACTAAATCATAAGGATAATCAATCCCTTTCTCTTCATATTTAAGGTCATATCTCCCTGGACCATATGCCATAGAAAGACGAATATCTATCTCTTTTTTATAGTACTCATTTCGTGGAATATCCATACCAACCATTCCTACAAAAATAACCCGTCCTCTCATTCTTGAAATTTGGGCAGCATCTATAGTTGGCTGATTTGATGAAGTTGAAGCTGTTATAACTACTGCATCAACTCCATATCCATTGGTAAACTCATTGGCTTTTTTAATCAAATCTCTGGCATGACAAACCTCATCAGCACCTAAACTATCTGCTAGTGCTATTTTATCAGGGTCAACATCACTACCTATGACTTTACATCCATTTGCTTTAAGTAATTGAACACTCAATTGCCCTAAAAGTCCTAATCCAATAACAGCAATTTTCTCACCAAGTTTTGGTTCACATTGACGAATACCTTGCAGAGCAATTGCACCAACTGTTACAAAAGAGGCATCAATATCATCTACATCATTAGGAATTTTAACCATTAAATTTTTGGGTACATAATTTATCTCACTATGGTTAGCATATCCTGCCCCACCACAAGCGACTCTATCTCCAATATTAATACCACTTATATTTGAACCAACTTCAATTACTTTTCCTGCTAAACTATATCCTAGTGGAATTGGTGTATCTAATTTCGTAAATACCTTTTCAAGTGTATTTTTGATACCCTCTTTTTTCATCTTACCAACAACCTGTCTAACTAAATCTGGTCTATCTTTAGCTTTTGATAATATTGATTTTTTGGCAAAATCTACCAACATTTTTTCTGTACCTGCACTAACTAAACTGACACTTGTCTCTACTAATATACCATTTGCTTGACATATGGGAGCAGGGACTTCAAATAGTCCCAACTCTCCTGTTTTAAAACTTTGTATTAACTGTTTCACTGTTTTCCTTTTTATTTTTTAATTCATTAAATAGAGTCACTAAAACTAGCACAAAATAAACAATGTTCTAGCTGTAACTATAACTAATTATAAAAAAAAGTTATAGTCAAGCGACCCTGTAATAACCTTCAAGAATATATTTTATAGATTCTTTTTTTAAATCTTTAGTCTTATATTCTGAGAAATTATTAATATTTAAAAATTTAACTCTTAGAACATCTAAGAGTAGCCTATCTCTAATATTACAAGCTGAATTGAAATCAGCATTATCTATATGACCACACTCAATACATCTAAACTCCTCTTGTGTTTTTCTGTTTTTTCTACTAATAGAACCACATCTATTGCAAGTTTGACTTGTATATTCAGGATGGATAAATGATATATTGATTTG